>JAKSOA010000017.1 GCA_024405875.1 Paludibacteraceae bacterium | reverse complement strand
CACCTTGTTTATTGGGGGACACCCCCAATCCCCCGCGACAAGCGATTTTTTGAAATTGGCGGCTTACGCACTCCATTAATAGTGCGTTTTTGAAAGTGACGGCTATGTCGCCACATATCGTCATTTCGAGCGAAGCGAGAAATCTTTATTCATTTTCTTTTGTTATTTAGAGTATTTTTTATTATAATTGCAGAATGAATTTATATAAAATGCTATGTTTATGAGGAATATATTACGCAAAAACATTTTACAGGTCTCTTTTATACTATTTGGTTTGTTTGCCACAGGTGTTGTGTGTGCGGAGGGTATTACTGTTAATGTTGAGACGCCTGATGACAAGGTTACGCCACAATGTTATTTCAATGGGGCTATGTCAGATAATAAGTGGGTGCTAATGAATAAGGTTGATGACAGCCACTTTACTATTAATTTCCCTGATGCCACAGAGATAGGTTGGGGCTACCAATTTTCTTGGAACGCATCATTTGATGACGCAAATGCCGCCCCAAATGGAGATATTAAAGTTGAACCTGATGAAGATGGTGTGATTGATGTTAAAGTTTTCGGTTGGAAAACCACTCCTGAGGAGTTTGGAGTAGTGGTAGGCTCTGATAAAGTTATTCAAGGTATCAGGTCTGATTTCAATCCGGAGGGGTATTCTTCTCAATGGGAGGTGCTGAATGTTTCATTAACGGCAGGTCAGACATTTAAAATGTACAATATAACTAAGGAGATATCGTGGGTTGGAGGCGTAGAGGGTGAAACAGGAATAACGGTTAATGACGGAGCATACGTGGTTGCACAGACAGGCGAATATGATTTATATATTAAGTTAGAGCCTGAGAATGATATGCTATATGCTGAGTTTGCAGAAGAGCAGGTTTGGAGGGTGGCTGGAGAGTCAATGCTTACCGGTTATGAATGGGATGTTACCGCTGATGCAAACAAGATGACCAAACAGAGTGACGGCACATATAAGTTGATTAAAGAGAACGTATCTTTGAAAGTTAAGTCAGAGGGTGCAGGGTACGAGTATAAGTTTGCCGCTAACGGTGATTGGAAGGTAAGGATTCCTGCCGATGATTCAAACTATAAACTCAGCATTACACAAGATGGCTCATATACTGTAACTTTCACATTAGACCTAAGCAAAGGTGAGGGTAGTGCGGTGGCTGAGCGTAAGGGAGATATACAATATAAATATACAGAATATACAGAGTGGCAGGTCAAGTCTGATTGGAACGGTGGTGATTGGACAACTCAAAATATGACATCAAAGGGTGACGGCGTGTTCACTCTTCAAAGTATATGGGGTAAAGGTTCCGGGTTGAATGTTTATAGTGGAAGTAATTTGATTAAGCAGGATTGGTATCCGGCGGGAGATGAGAATCTTACCATTGCAGATGGTCTTAACTCAGGAGACAATGTTATAGTTACATTGACCGTGATTAATGATGATACAATAAAATTAGATGTGTCTCCGCTTAAAACGTCAACTCCTGAAACTAAGGCTCAGGCGTATGTTCTACGATATAGGAATCTTATTGGTGTAATTGTTCCTGAAGATTACAAAGGCGTAAGAATAGCCGAAATGTCAGACGGCACCACTATTAAGATTCAGCAGTAAACATAAATAACAGGTTGTTTAATCAAGCAAACCTGTAGAGAAATAACGCTCCATACGGTCTGGAAGAACAGTGATTATAGTTTTGTCCGGGCCGTATTTTTTTGCCATTTGAATGGCTGCCCAAATATTGGCGCCTGAAGATGTACCGCACATAATTCCTTGAACACGGGCAAGGTCACGAGTTGTATTAATTGCATCTTCATCAGAGACTGTCACCACCTCATTAATCATCTTTGTGTTAAGAATCTCCGGAATGAATCCATCTCCTATGCCCTGAATCTGATGAAGTCCAGGCTCATCACCAAGAAGAGCGGATACATCTTTAGGCTCAACGGCAACAATCATTGTGTTCGGGTTTTTCTCCTTCAGGTACATTCCAATACCTTGCAGAGTTCCGCCACTACCCAAACCTGATACAAATATGTCAATTGGTTTGCCAAGTTGCTCCACCATCTCAACCGCAGTGGTCTTATAGTGGATTAACGGATTGTTTTTATTGATGAACTGCTGTGGCATAAATCCGTTCTTCCCAAGTTCATAAACAATGCGCTCCGCCTCCTTGACACTTCCGTCAATACTCTTTTTTGCAGGGGTCAGAACTAATTCCGCACCTAAGCATTTTATAATCTTCTTACGCTCCTCACTCATATTCTCAGGCATCACAATAATTACTTTGTAGCCCCTTCTCACTCCTACTAATGCAAGACCTATGCCTGTGTTCCCCGATGTAGGCTCCACAATAGTCATACCAGGTTTAAGAATGCCATCATTCTCTGCCGCAAGAATCATATTCAGGGCTGGACGGTCTTTTATGCTTCCACCAGGGTTCAGAAACTCCGCTTTAGCATAGATTTCAAAACCAGTAGTCTCCTTCAGACTAAGCAGAGGGGTGTTCCCAATCAAATCAACAATATTATTGTAAACCATAACTCAAATTTTAGGTTGCAAAGGTACAAAAAAAAGGCATTCGTTGGAATGCCTTTTTCTCTTTATTGAATTGCAGTTTAGTATTGCATATTCTGCATTCTCAGATAGCTGTTATAACGCCATTTAGCGTTATCTTCAGCAGCCTGGAACAGTTCCTCTGCCTCAGCAGGGTATTGTTTCATTACTGATGCGTAACGAACCTCTCCCTTCAGGAACTCCTTGAAGCCTTCCCAATTAGGCTCTTTGCTATCAAGTGTGAATGGATTCTTGCCCTCAGCCTCAAGTGCAGGGTTGAAGCGCCACAAGTGCCAATAACCGCAGGCTACTGCCGCAGCCTCTTCGGCTTGTGCCTTACCCATACCTTTCTTAAGACCGTGGTTGATACAAGGAGCGTATGCAATGATGATTGACGGACCATCGTATGCCTCTGCCTCACGTATAGCCTTCAAACATTGAGCCTGGTCTGCACCCATTGCAATTTGTGCCACATATACATAACCGTATGTAGTGGCAATCATACCAAGGTCTTTCTTACGTACACGCTTACCAGCGGCGGCGAATTTGGCTATTGCTCCAAGAGGAGTAGCCTTAGAAGCCTGACCACCTGTATTTGAGTAAACCTCTGTGTCAAGAACAAGAATATTTACATTCTTACCAGATGCAATTACGTGGTCAAGACCGCCGTAACCTATATCGTAGGAAGCACCGTCACCACCAACAATCCACTGACTGCGTTTTACAAGGTAACCGCTAAGTTCAAGAATTTGTTTGCTGTAGTCACAACCGCAAGCCTTGCAGGCAGGAATAATCTTCTCTGCAAGTTCCTTTGATTTGGCTGCATCATTGTGATTCTCTATCCACTCACGGTATAGAGCCTTCATCTCATCGGTGCACTTTGGACAATCCTGAGCCTCTGTCATAATCTTTACAAGGCGAGCCTGCATCTTCTCATTTGCAAGTTGCATACCAAGACCATACTCACAGAAGTCCTCAAACAGAGAGTTTGCCCAAGCAGGTCCCTGACCCTTCTCATTCTTTGTGTAAGGAGTTGAAGGAACTGAACCTGAATAGATTGAAGAACAACCTGTGGCGTTAGAGATAATCTCACGGTCTCCGAACAGTTGGGAGATAAGTTTAAGATATGGTGTCTCACCGCAACCTGAGCAAGCACCTGAGAACTCAAAGAGTGGAGTAGCAAACTGAGAGTTCTTTGGATTAGAGGCAATGTCAACAAGGCCTTGCTTTGTCTTGACATTGGCTACGCAGTAATCCCAATTCGCAGCCTCTGATAGTTGTCCTTCAAGAGGAACCATCTTAAGAGCGGGACCACCAAGTTTTGGATTACCCGGACATACGTCAACACAGTTACCGCAACCAAGACAGTCCATAACGCCTACCTGCATACGGAACTTCATTCCCTTCATAGCAAGAGGTGCCTTCATCTCAATCATAGTTGCGTTCAGACCGGCAGCCTCTTTGTCATCAAGAACAAACGGACGTATGCAAGCGTGAGGACATACAAACGCACACTTGTTACATTGTATGCAGTTGTCAGCGTTCCATACAGGAACAAATGCCGCTACGCCGCGTTTCTCACAAGCGGCTGTGCCTGGTTGCCAGGTACCGTCCTCAATTCCCTTGAAGGCAGATACAGGTAGAAGGTCACCGTCTTGTGCGTTGATTGGACGAACAATCTCCCTGACAAACGTTGCATCATTGTTTGCCTCTGCGGCGTCATCAGGCAAGTTAGCCCAAGCGGGGTCAATGGTAAGTTGTTTGTACTCACCGCCACGGTCAACAGCGGCGTTGTTCTTGTCAACAACGTCCTGACCTTTCTTGCCGTATGACTTAACAATGAATTTCTTCATCTGCTCAACCGCAAGTTCTACAGGAATAACGCCTGTGATACGGAAGAACGCTGATTGAAGAATTGTATTGGTACGGTTACCAAGACCAATCTCCTGTGCAATCTGAGTGGCGTTAATATAGTAAACAGTTATGTTGTTTTGAGCGAAGTAGCGTTTAACCTTGTTGGGCAGGTTGGCGGCAAGTGTGTCACCGTCCCAAACTGTGTTAAGAAGGAATGTTCCGTTCTTTTGCAGACCACGTGTAACATCATACATCTTGAGGTATGCCTGTACGTGACAAGCCACAAAGTTTGGTGTGTTAACCAAATAAGTGCTGCGGATAGGAGTGTCACCAAAACGCAAGTGTGAGCATGTGAAACCTCCTGACTTCTTAGAGTCGTATGAGAAGTATGCCTGACAGTGCTTGTTAGTGTTATCACCAATAATCTTAACTGAGTTCTTGTTAGCACCAACGGTACCGTCAGCACCAAGTCCGTAGAACTTAGCCTCAAACATACCCTTGCCACCAAGAGCAATCTCATCTTTCTTAGGAAGTGATGTGAATGTTACATCATCAACCACACCTATGCAGAAATTGTTCTTTGGCTCTTTCATTGCAAGGTTCTCATAAACTGCAAGGATTTGAGCTGGTGTAGTGTCTTTAGAACCAAGACCATAACGACCGCCAACTACAAGTGGAGCGTTCTCCATTCCGTAAAGAACATCCTTAACATCAAGATACATAGGCTCTCCGTTTGCTCCAGGCTCTTTTGTACGGTCAAGCACGGCAATACGCTTTGCTGTTTTTGGAAGAGCGGCAAGGAAGTGCTTAGCAGAGAACGGACGATAAAGGTGAACCGCTACAAGTCCTACCTTCTCACCCTTCTCTGTAAGGTAATCAATAGTTTCACGGATAGCCTCTGTTATTGAGCCCATTGCAATTATAACACGGTCAGCATCAGGTGCGCCATAATAATTGAATAGTCCATACTCACGGCCTGTAATCTTTGATATTTCCTTCATATAGTTCTCAACTATCTCAGGAACAGCATTGTAATAAGGGTTTGAAGCCTCTCTGTGCTGGAAGAAGTGGTCTGGATTCTCTGCCATACCACGCATTACAGGGTTCTGTGGGTTGAGAGCACGGGCACGGAACTCAGCAAGAGCCTCACGGTCAACAAGTGGAGCCAAATCATCATTGTCAAGCGCCTCAATCTTCTGAATCTCGTGTGATGTGCGGAATCCGTCAAAGAAGTTTACAAATGGCACTCTTGATTTTATTGTAGAGAGGTGTGCCACACCGGCAAGGTCCATAACCTCTTGTACAGAGCCTTCACACAGCATAGCGAAACCTGTCTGGCGGCAAGCCATAACATCTTGGTGGTCACCAAAAATACAGAGTGCGTGAGACGCAAGTGTACGTGCTGATACGTGGAATACGCAAGGCAGCAACTCACCTGCAATCTTATACATATTAGGAATCATAAGCAGCAAGCCTTGTGATGCTGTGTATGTTGTTGTAAGCGCACCGGCTTGTAGTGAACCGTGTACCGCACCTGCAGCACCTGCTTCTGATTGCATTTCTTGTACTAGGACTGTCTCTCCGAAGATGTTCTTACGTCCGGCCGCAGCCCATTCATCAACGTACTCCGCCATTGTGGATGACGGTGTGATAGGGTAGATAGCCGCTACTTCAGAGAACATGTATGATACATGCGCGGCTGCCTGGTTACCATCACAGGTCAAGAATTTCTTTTCTTTAGCCATTTTATTATATAAATTTAAAAGTGATAAATGCGTTTAGTTTGTTATAAACTACAAAAGTACAAAAAATAATTGAAAGTGGAATAAGAAAAAATAAAAGATATCTCGCTAACGCTCGATATGACGGGAGGAAGTCCACGGTCAACTGTCAACTGTCAACTACCCGTTATATTTAATATTTTTGTGGAATATGTGACGGCGCAACATATATGACCAATATGCCGCAAGAGGGAAGTGCGTATCAGTGTAAGTTCCTTTGAGCCATTTGCGGTCTGGTATAATCTCCTTGAACAGAAATAGAAGCCTCATTGACGCTGAGTCAAGTGAGCCAACCTTCTCACGTAGAGATTCCCACGCCGTTTTTTTCAAAACTGTTACGGGAAGCCTCAGAATTGACATCGGGGTTATTTCAGTGCCGTCAAATATCTCTTCTCTGAATTGGACGGGTATCACTGTCCCGAAGAGGCGGTTTATGGCATTGAGAGTGACAACTACGGCACGCTTCATAAAGTCATCAGTACCAGACAGTTGGAATATCCGCTCCACCTTGTTCCAATTTATGTTTTTGCAAATAAGCAGTTCCCTGATGTCACAAATATTCCTAAGGTACATTGCTCCGCCAGCGTTGTAGTCAAGATAGTTATTGCAGCAGAGGTGAATGAGTTGCATCTCATCAGAGTGGACATAGATGTTGCCACGCAGTTTGCGGCTGCTCTGCAGTGCGTATTCCGCCGCCTTGTCGGCACTCTCACCTATGTAGAACTTCCAATGAATATCAACAAATATTTGGTTGGATGCATCGCCGTAGTAGAGGTAATGCATAGTCTTATACATTTTGTCATTGACAAGAGAGTGTGCCTTTGATTTGAACCCAGGCCAGTTGTCGCTGTTCCACCCACCCTTTGTAAGAGCGTTCCAAACGGCTTCACGCTCATTTTTGCCAACAAGAATGTCAATGTCTGCAAGTCGTCTCGCCCCGATGTCCTGGTAGAAATCAGAAATCAGAGCAGAGCCCTTCACAATCAGAATCTTATGCTGGTAACACAGTGATGAGATATTCTCAATAACACTCTTGAAATTTGAATTACGAATGGAAACCTGATAGTATATGCTCTTTAAATGATTCTCCACCTTGCCGGGCAGTACGCCAGACAATAGGTTTGTGCGTATGTTGCTGTAGAGAAAATTCTCCAATTTATGCCACGACGCCAATTGGAGAAACAGTGACCAACTAATGTCAGACGATGCCGCCAATGACGCAATCTCACTCTTTTCACTCTCCGTAATTCTCTGCGTGGCAAGTAATAATATTAGTCTCTCTTCTTTTGTCATTTTTCAGTAGATAATAACACCAACCAATCCAGCCGCACATAAAAGTGCTATTGGATTGACTTTCATAATAGATAACGTGGCAACCACTGCAAATATTATATAACTATAGATATCTATGAAATTTTCTTTTGTACACAGTAATACGGCTGCCGATGCCAGCAGACCCACAACAAGAGGTTTTAAGCCTGTCATCGCTGATTCCACATACTTGTTTTGCTTGAACTTTACATAGAAAACAGAGATAAGTCCCACAATTATTATTGATGGAAGCGTTACGGCAAATGTGGCAAGAATTGCACCCAAGACAGAACTTGTGGCAGAAAAACCCACGTATGTGGCGCAGTTTATGGCAATGGGACCAGGTGTCGCCTGTGAAATTGCCATAATGTCTGTGAACTGAGCCACAGAGAGCCAATGGTTAACATTAACCACCTCATCTTGAATAAGCGCCGCAATAGAGTAGCCCCCTCCAAATCCAAAAAGGCCTATCTTAAAGAATGTAAGGAAGAGTTGCAGGTAGAGGCTCATTTTTCATCGGGTTTTGACGGAGATGGCCTCCAAAGGTTAAACAATATTCCAAAAACTGCGGCTGCAAGTATCACCCAGATGGGTGACACCCCTAAAAAACCTATAAGAACAACCGCCACTACAGGTATCCAGACATTCTTTAGCGTTATTCCCGCTGTCTTATACATTCTTACAATAGGGGCGGCTATGAGTGCCACAACGGCAGGCCTCACCCCTTTGAACACCTTTACTACAGTAGGGTTGTCAGTAAAGTCTGTGAAAACCGCCGCAATAAGCAGAATTATTACAAAAGAGGGAATCACAATGCCTAAGAGTGATAGAATGGCACCCCATGCACCATTAACTCTATAGCCCACAAAAAGAGATATGTTTACTGAGATGGGACCGGGTAGTGACTGCACCACAGCAAGCATATCCACAAATTCATCTTTAGTAAGCCAGTGATTCTTGTTCACAACATCATCTTCCATAAGCGGAATCATTGCATACCCGCCACCGAAGGTGAAGAGACCGATTTTGAAAAATGTCGTAAATAGATTCACTGTCCACTGTCCACTGTCAATTGTCAACTGATTTTATTTTCAATCCAGCGTCTTGCATTGACGAACGCCTCAACCCAAGGTGTGATTTCATCATTTCTGCCCTCAGGATAGCAGCCCCATTGCCAAGGGAAAATGGCACGCTCAAGGTGCGGCATCATAGCAAGGTGACGCCCGTCAGCAGAGCAGATACCTGCAACATCAAAGTCAGAGCCGTTAGGGTTTGCAGGGTAGCCGCTGTAGCAGTATTTAGCCACAATGTTATATTTGTCCTCACCCATAGGCAGAGAGAACTTGCCCTCTCCGTGAGCCACCCAGATACCAAGTCTGCTTCCCTTTAGAGAAGAGAACATAACTGAATTGTTCTCTGGTATCTCCACCCCGATGAACTCTGATTCAAATTTATGTGAGTTGTTGTGAAGCATCTTTGTGCGTTTGCTATGCTCCGGGTTTACAAGGTTAAGTTCAACCATAAGCTGACAGCCGTTGCATATACCAAGACTTAGTGTATCGGGGCGTTTGTAAAAATTCTCCAAAGCCTTTTTAGCCTTCTCATTATAGCGGAAACCGCCAGCCCAGCCTTTGGCACTGCCCAGAACATCGGAGTTAGAGAAACCACCGCAGAATACTATCATATTAACATCTTCAAGAGTCTCGCGCCCTGATGCCAAGTCGGTCATGTGAACATCTTTAACATCAAAGCCGGCAAGGTAGAGTGAGTATGCCATCTCACGCTCGCCGTTTGTGCCTTTTTCACGAATAATGGCTGCCTTTGCCTTAGACTCTCCGTGTACGCGTGTAAGCCCGAACTGAGACAGTTTGCCAGAGAAACTGTTGCGTATGTGAAGGTCAAGAGGTTGTTTTTTATAGTTATTGAAACGCTCAAGAGCACATTGCTCGCCACTTTGACGGCGGTCAAGCAGATATGAGGTGTGATACCATACATCACGCAGTTCATCAATGTCAAGACTATAGTGTGACTTATCTTTTGTAATGTCAAGTTTGCGTTCAGAGACAGGGTAGCCAATCTTAGCGAAGCCTATGCCCGCATTCTTCAATATCTTTTCAACCTTATTGCTCTCCTTAACCTGAATACATACACCAGGGTTCTCTGCAAACAACAATTTAATGATATCCTTTTCAGCAAGGTCTGAAAGGTTGATTTTAAGACCACCCTCCTTGTTGGCGAATGTCATTTCAAGAAGTGTGGTGATAATACCGCCTGCTGAAATGTCGTGTCCTGCAAGAACAAGTCCGTCATTTATAAGTTTTTGTAACGCCTCAAAGGCATCGGCAAAATATTCCGCATTCTTAATTGTAGGAACTTTTGAGCCCACTGCCTGAAGTGTCTGATATAATACAGAGCCACCAAGTTTAAGTGAGTCAAATGAAAAGTCTATGTAGTAAATGTCTGTCTTCTTGTCTTTTACAATAACAGGAGATACAGTCTTCTTAACATCGCTAACCTCCGCACCTGCTGAAATTATTACTGTGCCTGGAGCAAAGACTTTGTCTTTGCCATATTTCTGTGTCATTGAGAGGCTGTCCTTTCCTGTTGGAATGTTCACACCAAGAGAGCAGGCAAAATCACTGCAAGCCTCAACAGCCTTGTAGAGGCGTGCGTCCTCACCCGGATTCTTGCAAGGCCACATCCAGTTGGCAGAGAGTGAGACACTGCTCAGTCCGTTCCTCAGCGGAGCCCAAACTATGTTTGTAAGTGCCTCTGCTATAGATAGTACAGAACCGTTTTCAGGCGATGCGAGTGCCGCTACAGGTGCGTGACCTATTGATGTGGCAATACCGCTTGTTCCGGTGTAGTCAAGTGCAACAACGCCGCAGTCACTAAGCGGCAACTGGATTTCTCCCTGACACTGCTGACGGGCAATTTTACCTGTTACAGAACGGTCAACTTTGTTTGTAAGCCAATCCTTGCAGGCGACACTTTCAGTTGTAAGAACATTTTTAAGGTATGTTTCTATTTCAGAGACATTTGTCTTAGGCTCTGCAAATTTTTCATCTACAGTATTATCCTTGATAACAGTGCGTGGCGGGTTGCCAATCATCATCTCAAGTTTGAGGTTAATAGGTTTCTCTCCATTCTGTTTCTCAAACACAAAATCCATATCGCCTGTAGTTTCACCCACAACATACATCGGGGCACGCTCACGGTCAGCAATACGTTTTACAAGTTCAAGATTTTCCTCATCAATAAGCATACCCATACGCTCTTGGCTCTCATTACCAATTATTTCCTTATCAGAAAGGGTAGTGTCACCAATAGGCAGTTTGCTCATATCTATCTTGCCACCAGTGCTTTCAACAAGTTCAGAGAGGCAGTTCAGGTGTCCGCCTGCACCGTGGTCGTGGATAGAGACTATAGGGTTACTGTTATTCTCAGCAAGAGTACGAATTACATTTGACACACGCTTCTGCATCTCAGGGTTTGCACGCTGAACGGCGTTTAGCTCTATGGCTCCTGCATATTGACCTGTATCAACAGATGATACAGCACCGCCGCCCATACCTATGCGGTAGTTGTCGCCGCCCATAACCACGACTTTCTCTCCAGGAACAGGCTCACCCTTGAGGGCGTCACGTTTTGATGAGAACCCGACACCGCCGGCAAGCATAATAACCTTGTCAAAGCCGTAAATCTTGTTATTCTCCTGATGCTCGTATGTGAGTAGGGAACCGCAGATAAGAGGTTGTCCGAATTTGTTACCGAAGTCAGATGCACCATTAGATGCCTTAATAAGAATTTGCTCTGGTGTTTGGTATAGCCAGTTACGCTCCTTAATGCTCTCCTCCCAACTGCGTTGCTCATTACGTGGATAAGATGTCATATAAACCGCTGTGCCTGCAATAGGAAGTGATGCCTTGCCGCCGCCCAGACGGTCACGGATTTCACCGCCTGTACCTGTTGCGGCACCGTTGAACGGCTCAACCGTAGTAGGGAAGTTGTGAGTTTCCGCCTTAAGTGAAATAACGGAATCAATCTCCTTAACCTCAAAAAAGTCTGGCTTGTCACCGCTCTTAGGAGCAAACTGCTGGATTTTTGGTCCTGCATTGAACGCCACATTATCTTTATATGCCGATACAAGTGTATTTGGGTTTTCTTGTGAAGTCTTTTTAATAAGTTTAAACAGAGATAGTTCCTTCTCCTTACCGTCAATTATGTATTGTCCGTTGAAAATCTTATGACGGCAGTGCTCTGAATTAACCTGTGAGAACCCGAATACCTCACTGTCTGTAAGCGGTCTGCCAAGTTTCTCTGAAACCTCATTAAGATATGCAATCTCCTGCTTACTAAGGGCAAGACCCTCCTGCTTGTTGTACTCAACAATATCCTTAATATAGACTATCGGGTCAGGAGTTTTGTCAACCTTAAACAGCGTGCTGTCAAGTTTTGTGTATTTGCGTTGGAGCATAGGGTCAAACTCCTTGATTTGACTGCTTGGAATGTACTCCTCAATACGTTTGATGCCTTTGAGTCCCATATTTTGGGTAATCTCTACGGCGTTTGTACTCCAAGGGGTTATCATCTCACGGCGAGGACCTGTAAAGTCTCCGTCTATGGCTGCACAACCAAGTGGGGTGGCTCCGTCAAAAAGCCATACAAGTTTCTCTGAATCCTGTGCGTTTAACGCATTCTCTGTCTCCACAGCGTAGTATGAGCCTGTGGAAGTCTTAAAAAATGATATCATAGCCATATTATTTGCAATTCACAAAATTACTGCAAACAAAACGCATCTCAAAAAAATAGTCAATTAACTTATTAACAATTTTTATTTCTGCTTACCAGAAAGGGTGTAGGCAATGGTGGGGTGACCAAGAGCGGTCTTATATATGGTTATTTCTGCGTTATTACCTTCTATAACCTTAATACTGTTTACACCTTGAGCCTCGCCGTTATCGCCGTCAGCAGGAATTGTTGTATCTTCTGTAGTGTCATTCAGTTTTACCCTGAATTTTTCAATCTGCTCTGCTGTCAGGTAACCGCCCTTAATAAAATGGTCAGCAACCACTTGTTGTAAATCTTTACAAGTTGTAGGGTCAACACCCGTCATATTCTTAAGGTGATATTTCATTACATTGCGATGTCTGAACTCCTGAATCTGAAGATTAGTAGTGGCTTCATAATTTTCTGCTATCTCCTCCCAACTTGCACCGCAAAGAGCCGCAATGGTGGCACAAAAAGAGCCTGTGCGGTCAGAGCCAAGACTACAGTGAATTTGGAAAGGAGCAGGGTGTGCGTCATCTATCACAAACTCCACAAGTTCCTTAATCCACTCTGCGTAAGTCTCTCCGTCTGAGTGATATATGGCATCATCAAAAGTAGGAGTCTTGCCATTCTTGGTGCCTACATAAAGCACATTTTTATTGGCTATAATGCTCTTATAGTAATCAGGTATGGTAATTGTATATTCTTTACCGCCACAAGTATATTTTTCACCAGCGTGCTTCTCCTCATTCCCCGATAGGGCTAAATCACACTTTATGCCTGCGTTTGCGGCGTTCTTGGCAACCCAAACCATACGCTCATGTTCTGTCTCAAACTTGGTGCGGTCAGGCTTGTATGGGTGGTAACTGCGGAACAGTTTTGTAGTGCCTGGCACTCCACGGAAATTACTGATACGCTTTTGGTCTGACTCTTTTGTAAGGTCAAAATCTTTAAGAGGAGCCACATACTTGGCTATCTTGGCACGCTCTGCAAGTTCATTCTTCTCTGCTTCAGAGAATGCCACACACATATTTATACCATTGTTTTCAAATAGTAGTCGGCTGTCAATACCACCTTTCCAAGACTGATGAGAACGCTCTGTATAGTCTGTGCCGTCTGTCTTGTAAATATGGAACAGGAATTCAGGCGCTCCGCTGTTACCTGGACGCTCAATGGCTGACAGTGGCAGAATAATGTAGAAGCAACCGTCAAAACTGTAACGGGTAAGGCGGTAATACTCATCGGCGTTATTCCAAGCCGATATAGAGCCATATACATAGACTTTCTTTACTTAGTTAGGGTCAATGTTAAAACGCTTGCTTGAAGTTGACATTATGAACTTTATGGTGCCTGCTTTCTCATCTATCTCATAGCAGTTGTTCTTTGATTCATCAGAGAAAGTGAAGTTTGGAAAATCGTCGCCTAACCACGTAAGAGATAGTTTGCAATCATTACCTGCTGCCTGCGGAGTGAACTTGAAGCCTTGTTTCTCTTTAGATTCCAGCCCTGCGGTATAAGCCTTAGAATAAGCCTTTGCGTTTTTAAGATTACTGCTGCCCCAAGAGCCGGAGTCCCAGACATTTGAACTTGCTATTACAGCCATATATGTGGCATCTGACCAACCGTATGGCAGTGAACACTTAAATGAACCCTTGCCCTCATCATCAAACATCTCATAAACAGAACTGTAGCCATCATTACCTATCACAAGCAGTATATGCGGACAATCCCATTTGGTTACGGTATTATCAAAAAATATATATCCACCGTTAAAACTAAATGAACCTGCAAAAGCACTAAGTGTGGCAAACAATAAAACTAAAAAAATAAGGTGTTTTCTCATGGGGTGTGATTTTTCTGCAAAATTAAGTATTTTGACTTGATTTTACAAAAAAACAACAACACGCCTACTTGGAAGTTGGGGCGTGTTGCACAAAAAAAAAATTAGTATGTGTGCTATTTTACTAGTTTCTTTCTAAATTCTGTATGGAGTATGATGATTTTTAGCTGCAAACGCATTTATAGTTGCCGCATTCAGTTTTTTTTCTTTACACGCTTTCTTCACTTCTCGTTCCACTTCATCAAAATAAAATTTGGAAACCGCCATTTTTAACTTACTTAACTGTGTTTGCGTTCTATTATGCTCAAATAAAGACAGTAAATATAACTGTGTTTCATTAAACGGGACATTAAGTTGTGTTGCCATAATTTTATCTCCTTATATATTACACCTGCAAATATAGATAAATAAAACAATAATAGCAATATCATTGCTTATAATAAAAACAATGCGTATAACAAAAAACAACACGCCCACTTGGAAGTTGGGGCGTGTTGCACAAACAAAAAATACTTAATTACTATTAGAAACTTATATGTTGAATATAACTAATAGCCAACGCTAAAACCCTCGTCATTCTGAGCGTAGCGAAGAATCTTTTCACAACGCCACACTCAAAACAACATAGGAGAAACTTAGTTGCCGCAGAACTCAGTGGCTTTTTCCGCAGTAACGGTCTTTACCTCTTGTGTTTGGCAACCATTAGGGCTTGTGGCAGTATAAGTAACGCTAAAAGTATCATCAGCATTACCTGCCTTAAGAGACTTACCATTGGTTATATCAGCCACCTCATATTTGGTAGCGGCAGTACTGATGGCTACTGTAGCCGTACCATCTGTTGTGGTGGCGGTCAGATTAACCGGCTCCCAAAGATATGCGGTAACAGCACTACCTGATGGGGTTGTAGTAAGGTTCGGAACTGCTTTACGTGAGCCTGTAGCACTCTTTCCTGTTGTCTCAGTACAACCATCCATTGTTGCTTTTGCAGTTAGTGTTTTAGAGCCACCTGCGGCAATATTAACAATCTTTTCATTTCCGCTTCCTGCCGCAGAAGCCCCTTCAAACCAATTAACGGTTGAACCTTGAGTTGCTGTTGCGGTAAAAGTAACATCGCCTGCACCGCACTCACCAGAACCTGTTAGGGCTATGTTTGATACAGAAGGCACAGTCTTTACTGTTGCGGTAACAGCAGTTCTTGATGCTGTGGTACAGCCATTCTGTGTGGCATCAACATAATATTTTGTTGTAGTACTTATGCTTGGTGTTGTATAAGATGTACCTGTTTTAAGGGCAATGCCACCAGTAGAGGCTGAATACCATTTAACATCACCAGCACTTGCTGTAGCACTCACTGTTACGGTACCAGCACCGCAACGTGAGCCATCAGTGTGTGTTGCGATAGACGGGATTTGGGTGACGGTGACAGTAACAGGTGTTGTTTCTGAGTAGCAAGAAGCGTCATCTGTTCTTGACACTCTAACCTTATAATATGCGTTAGCATTAAGAGTGCCTGTTGAAAGTGATGTACCTGTAGCACTCGATACAGCACTGTATGATGAGCCATCGGTAGATTTATACCACTGCAAGTTAGTACCGGCAGTTTGACCGCTCAATGTTAAAGTGGTACCATTACCAGCACAAATACTTGTTGTACCGCCTATACTTCCTGCAGTTGGGGTGGTGCAAGCCGACTCAAAGATTGCGTAAAGAGTTTTGTCTGCTGATATTGTTACATTATATGGGTTGTCTGTACTCTCATACGATGTAGCAGAAGATGTTGTGCCCCAGCCTTTGAAATTATAACCTGAAGATTTAGTAGCCTTAAAATCTACTGCAGTACCTGATACAACAGTTTTTGAAATTGAAGTGGAAGAGGCAGTCTCTGTATCAATTGTAACTGTACCACCTGCTACAGAACCAACTTGTGCTTTTGCGGTATAGACGGTTGGGTAGGTGACAGTCACCTTACAAGTAGATAGATTATATGTAAATTCATAATCTCCTGTCACATCCGCATTTATTGGCGTATCTCCTCCATCTGAGTCATATTGTTGTATGTCTGTACAATTACTTCTTGTTATTGAACATTGAGAACAACCACGCCACTTATCTGTTGCCATTCTAAAAGTTCTATTCCCAGCAGTAATTTTAATTGTTGCCTTACCATCACTATCAAGCGGATATGCCTTATTACCATTACCATCAAAATTACCAAAAACAACATACGGATATGTTACTGACATTGTACCTGCATACGGGTCAAAATTAAATGTATAGGTTCCAGGAACATCAAAATTAATACCCGTCTGCTTACTTGTTGTTGTAAAATTCCAACCAGAACAGTTGTCTCTTTGCATTTTAGCAGAGCCATCATTACCAACATAATTATTACCGTTTTTTACTTGAACAACACCATCGCTATAGATTGATGAAATTGCAACCTGTCCAGAATATTTTGTTGTTGTTGAATTATAAGTCAAAGATGGTTGTGTCCAACTTGAACTAGATTGTTTTATATTCAATTGAGGTGATGGATAAATGACTGTCAGTTTTTTACTTGATGAATTCCAAATAAACTTATATATACCAGATGATGATATCGTAATTTTTGCGTTATTACCTCCTGAGTTGCTGATATTAAAGTTAGATGAAGTTGTTATCTGGGCTTCTCCGTAAGATTCAGTCCATGCCTGATTCTTTCTGATTTTAAAATCAGTTGTTGCGCTCACAGAAATATCAGCGGCGTAATAATTTCCTGAGATGTTTTTAAGCTCATAATCTTTGCTCCAATCACCACCTAAACCAACTACACTCCATGTGTATGCTGCAAAAGCACCTTGGCTTACCAATAACATTGCAAGTATGGTTGTTATCAACCCTAACCTGCGTTTTAAACTTTTTAATAATTTCTGTTTTTCCATAATTTTTAATGTTTTAAGTTATTTGATTTGTTGTTATTAATTCATTGAACTACTTTATTCTGTATGTCTTAGCCATTAACTATATCAAATCTCACAGTAAATTTTAATTGCCCTGTTGATATATTAAAGTAATCTGCCAATTTATTAATTACTGGTATAAATATTTTATCTTTGGTGATTATTGTTGAAGATCTAAATTCATCACCACCTATTTCATTATCTCTCAATTTTTTTTCCAATTCAATATCATAGTATAACGTTATCTTGTTATCCACAAGAGTAAATATGTATATTATCTTGTGCATACTCCAAATAACTCTCATGGAATGAGGAAATCTAAAAAAGGAACTATATCTCTCAAACATCTTGTCTGATACCGCTAAGAATGTATTATAACCATTAATCGTTTCGTTTTCGTTTCTCCCTATTAACACTTTATGCTTAATTTGAACATCATCGCGCATAATAGGAGGTTTTGCACAAAGTTCATCTTCTTCTTGAGTATTCTTAATTGTACGTGCATATAAGATATCAGATTTATCTAGATGTTGACTCAAATTAATTGTGATATCGCCAACTTGAGAACTGCCAACAGATATTATTTGTTTGTTTTTAATAAGTTTTGAAATTTGCAATACTTGTTTAAAGTCTGTTTTGCCATCAACGTAATTTACCATTACACTTTTAACCTCCCCAAGTTCATTTGCATCTATTATATACAAATCTTTGTTTTTTTGAAGTGTGTCATATAATGCATTCAAATCACCTTTAATAGATGATGGTATGTACGGCGAAAGATTCGGATAAATTTTATTTCTTATAAATTCTTTGACCATTGGTTCAAAATAACCAAAGTTCTGATCAATTATTTTCGTTAAGCATAACACATCATCAGAATCTTTAGTTAAATATATTGCTATTGAACCATTTTCATTAGACAAAAAAATATTTAATTGATGTGATATTGTTCCAAAACATACCTGGACATTGGGCAAAAAATAATCTTCTTGTAAAATCATTTTAATTTTTGCAACTATTGTCCATTGCTGAAATGTGTAATCAGATTCTCTTATTTTATCTACTTTAATATTATCTTTAATTAATTTCACTTTTTGTCTTTTTAGAACATTCAATTGTATGTGCCGTCTGATATAATCATTTGCAGGAACTAAAACTACATTTTCTCCATTAAGCAAATTATTTATAATAGAATTATCATTCCCTTCATAATAATATACCATTTTTCCACTAATTGTATCTTGACACATTTTTAGAGGATATCGCATTGCATTATCAGCTGTGCCAATACAAACATTATATGCCAAATCATAACGTTTATTATTTTTTATATATGCCAGCAACTCCCTACTGTTGTCTGCGGCAAATTCATCTGCAGCTAAGGTCTCTGCAATAATTCGTTCTGCAACCTTAACTATTTTAGCAACTTCTTCTATACTTTCTCTGCTTACTGCTTCTCGTCCTGCAGTTGGTACTAATGTTGGGAGATTAACAATCCCACCCAAATTAAATGTTGTATAAATAGGGACTGGTGCTAAACCAAAATAATTACGCAAACCAAATAAAATACCTGCATTTTGCTCAAGAAACACACAACCATTAATTAAATTCCCTTTTATTACCAAATTAGTCAAATATATCTGGGGTATTAATTTTGCTTTATCAAAATATGAAACTTTATAATCAAATGAAATCCAACCCTCATCTTTATGTTCACAAATATTTTTAGAACCATTGGTATTCAATATTTTTTGACTTATATTTTCATTATTAATTACGACTGGGACTGGCAGATATTCGACATACGGTATCAAATATTCCATTGCCTCATTAAGTTGAATACAAACATTTTCGTCTAATATCGCCACTATTTGGGTTCCATAGTCAAGTAAATTGTCAACATTCTCTTCTATGATAATGGAATTTTCATTTAGTGACAGTTTATCTTTATCCACATATGATGTGTAGGTAACATTACTACCATAGGCTCTGGTAATGACCCTAATAGATTTACAAACACCAAAATTAGCCATTGCACCTATCCCAAATGTACCAATTACTCCCGCATTTTTAGCTTCTTCCGTGTTTTTTCCACTGGATCCAGCAGTCCAAAAATTATTTTTTAGAATCTTTGAATCCATCCCAATACCATTGTCTTTGATAATGATTTTATCAGAAAATATTTCAACACATATCTGTGGCTGATATTTACTTTCCTTTTTGGATTGACGCATTAGAATAGCATCATAAGCATTTTGAACATTCTCTCTTAATAATGCTAATGGCGAATCATAAATTTGCGAACACAGCAAATCTAAAACACGATTCATCTGTATGTTAAATTTTATTTTCTCGCTCATAATGATATTTCCAATCTTGCTTTATCTTTCAATTCATTTACTTGCACACTATCAAATCTCAAATACTTATCTGAAAGAAGTTTAATTATCAAATTTTTATTTCTTTTATTCATAGCCGCATCTAAAACATACATATATTGAACATTGGTCATCGGGTTCAGTCCAATCAACACTATTTTTTGCTGATCATTAAGTAGTTTTAAGTACGATTCGTAAACTTTACAACACATATCATCCTTCAAACCAATTTTTTTCAATTTTAAACATGCTCCATAATAATTATTATCCATATAAACTTGCTTGCTAACACTAAGTATCTTTGCTTTAATATCTGGCTCAAACAACGAAATTTCATAATCAACTTTATCTTTACCTTTTACTCCAATACCTTTAACACCCCAATCGGGAATAGCAAAATTATCTATGCTCTTATCTTCTCTGCAATGGATAGTAATATTAGCTTTGTTTTGTTTAGTGTTCATATTCACTTCCAAAACATTAAATTGTCTTTTTTGCCCATCAAATTGTGCTTCTGTACCACCGTATAAAGTTCCGCTACTAATTAATAGCATATTTTGATCAGAAGAAATGTCTCTATACTCATGCAATATTTCTGATTTATGTTGATGACCAAAAAGACCAATCTGAATGTGACTCTTCATCATAGCATTCAAA
This sequence comes from Paludibacteraceae bacterium, assembly GCA_024405875.1. Taxonomy (GTDB): domain Bacteria; phylum Bacteroidota; class Bacteroidia; order Bacteroidales; family Paludibacteraceae; genus Enterocola. The sequence goes on along the minus strand of JAKSOA010000017.1, from coordinate 17,512 downwards.
ATACGATTATCCATATAATTGTTTTCATGTGGTAATCCAGCAATATGATGATGCCAAACTCCTATTATTAACCTACCTTGTCTATAATATTTACGTAATTCTGGTTGGATTTTAGTTAATGCACTAGGACATATACATCCAGTTTGATTTAAATGATCCAATCTATAACAACTATTAAAACATATAAAAGTTATATTAAATTCTTCTAAATCAACAATATACGCATTACATTCAACATTCTTAGGAAGTGTGTATATTCCATTGAAAAATTCATTATAGAATTTTTCAAAAGCATGAAAACGAGCATCATATAAATCTTGTTGATTAATATAATAAAACGAAAAATCTTTCCAATTCCAACGAATAGACTGCAATTCTTTATCTATAACATAATCTAACTGTCTTTTCTTAGATGGAGACTTTACCATACTTCTTATGGAATCTGGCATACTGAAATCATGATTGCCAGGAACAATAATTAAACGCCTTTTATCTCCATCCAACACTGCATCCACTAATTTTTTTAAAAAATCACTGACTTCGTTGTATTGATTCTCAATCCTTTTATTATAGTCTCCTCTACGATTTTTGTCTCCCTCTATCAAATCTCCGCTTATAACTATTATTTTTTCTTTACTTATACCTTCCTCCTCTCTTGCTTCACTATCATTTTCTAAAGAAAGCAATAAATCATCATATGATTGACTTGGCACTTTATGCAAGTCAGAAATGTGCAATATGGAATATTTGATATTCATTAAAACAGAATCAATTTTTCTTGTTTTCTGGATCAAACATTTTAATTGTGTGATCCAAAGGACTCTTTATATATGAGCCAATCAAAATCAATAAATAAATTAATCCAACAGATATTAGAAGACATATGACAAGCCATACCCATTTGCATGAACACGTTAAGGATATTTTATTAACTGTTATTACATATTTATAAACTCTTTCACACAATAGGAAACTCCAAGTAAGAGACACTATAAATGATAAAACTAAAGTCACTTTTGAAGTTGAGATGTTTGCTGGTTTCCACGGTCTAAAATATTGGCCATCATTCAATACAGGATTTTCATTATCTTTCTTCCCCTTTTGATAAAACAAAGAATAAATTTTTTTGTCATCACTCATTTTCTGCTCTAAATCAAGAACAAAGAAAACCCAATGCAACTCCCAAAAATAATAGCCCTTATTTGACAAATGCCAGCATACACTAACAATTAATCCAAGAATTATAATTGAACATTCAACTACAACAGAATGTCCCTGACCTACCACATTATAGTATCCAACAAACAATGCACCTACAATTATGTAGAAAAACGAGGACCACTTGTTGAAATTCTCATAATGAAAATTCCGCATCTTCAGGACTTTGTCTCGTCTTTCCTCCAATTGTTCCTGTTTATTATATGGACAACACTCACACATAAATAACTCCAATTTCTAATCAAGCAAATAATACATTCTCTCAACTATTGACCTTTTATGTTCCGTTACAAACAGGGGAACAACGCCTTCATCCATAATATTCATCACAACATCATTTGATGGCATACTGGAATATTTACCAAACTGCGTTGAAATAATTCCAATTCTTGCATATCTAAATATATCATCTCCATAGTGTCCGCCTACATTTGCTGATGCATGATGAGGTATTTGCACTGTAGCACTTGAATATAAATAGTCATCGTAAAATTGTTCCAATTTTTCAACATTTGACTCTGAAGCGACAAAATCACCTGTATATAAACAATTGGCTTGGAATGGACAGTCAAAATCACAACAATACCTATGACGATAATGCCTTCTACACTTACAACACACATCGCAATCTTTGTAGCCAGAATATACGGTCATTGAATGTTGATTAGGATTATTTTGTCGGAGTACCGCATTATACTTCATCCTTATATTTCTCAAAGACATACCATCGTGTGCTGTTCCGTTTATAATCTCACTTAGTCTGTCTGTGTTAACTCCTCCTCCTGCATTCAAGATACCTTTCTCTATAAAGAAATTTTTAATGGCATGATTGACATCGTGGTGCAAATTATATGGCAAATAAATCCAATTAGGAACTTTTCTGCTGTATAAAGGTGCTCCCGCTGGAATGGTTGTATTAACGGATTCTATTTCTATTGGTTCTGCATTAGAGGGTTCAACAGGTTCGCGTACTGAATCGACTTTAATTATTTGGTAATTCTCACTATCATCGACTTGAGAAAAAACTCTCTTTAGTAAATTATTAGCCTCATTATCAACCCTTCCTGTTACAATAGCATTGTGAATAAATGACATATCTCTTTCCTCTGTTGAGATAACAGGTAATATTATCTTAGTACACTGATTTTTGATAACGGAGAAACCATTTACATGGTCACTATGGAAATGAGACAGGAACAATACATCTATAGGTTCTCCGTGTAGTGCACCACCAATGAGTGTTGCTAAACTACTGCCATTTAGTGTGTCGCTTCCGCAATCATACACTGCGGTAAACACACATTCTCCGCCTTCATAGAACCTCTCTGTATAAAAGGCTCCATGTCCTACAGGGTGAAATGTACGTATTAGTTTCATAGTGTTTTTACTCTGTTTTATTTTTAGATTTATCTGATGGTTGATAAAGATTTACCTAAGGTCATTAAAAATTCTTGCTATCGCTCAAAAGATTCTTCACTAAAACGCATTTTGTCTATTAGCCATAAATCTTTTATAATGTTAAAAAGTGTTAATCAGTGTTAAAATGTTTCTAAAAGTCTACATTTTGTAGCGGATAGGGCAACAGTTGTCCTTGTTTTGCTTACAAAAGGGCATAAAAAAAGCGGGACTGCATTGTTGCCGTTCCACCGTATAAGGCTCTGGTATTGCCCCTTTATGAAGAACAAGCAACACCGAGTCCACGCTGAATATGTTGTGCAAACGCTCAATAAAGAGGATACACTGTTACATACCCATCGGACATCTAATGCCGCATTGCCTTGTCATAAAGTTTTGAATTTACCAGATTCTATACGGACAAGAACAAAGCGCGTTCAGACGCCTTTAATATGTCATTTGTAGGTCTCAGACCTACACCCCATAGCCCACAACCCGCTCCTTTTTAACGGAGCCATCAGCGTGGACTACCTTGCAAAAGTATGAATTAAAATTTATTCTGCAAAATATTTTCACTTAAAACACAAAAAAATCACCACTATTACCTCGCATGCTGAGTTAATGGTGATGATTAATAAGATTGATTGTCTATGAAAACAGGAATTTTTTTATGAATGCCATAGGGTCTCATTCCTCCATTTTGAGGGAAAACCCATTGCAGAAATATTTATATAGGGATTAGTTGTAATAAGATTTGTTACATCCTTTGCAAAAGAATTGTTAGCATCAATTGCATTTAACAAATACATTACACAACAGAGTATTGCATATAATTTATTATTTGGAATAGAAACGTCTGAAATCCACGCAGAACGCATTCTCGACGGCAACAATGGTGTAATTGGAAATTTCTTATTCCACAATCTTCCATGATGAGCACAACAATTTCTCAATGGTACAATAGAGGCCGTCCATGATTCAAAAATTTCATGTTGAGGAATACCATAGGAACGTGCTATCTCTTTTTTCAGTTTGTTGTCTGAAAAGTTTGCAAATAATTTAGATAATGTACCAAACGATGTTAATTCAAGTGTTTTCCAAGATGGTGGAAATTCTAACTTTCCGTATTTTGCAATATGTTCCTTGATAAATTCATCTTTTGATCTCAATAATTCTTTGTCCAACACATTTATACTTTCCACAAATCTATGCTTATCAACAAAATGAGACTCATCAAAAAACCAAAAGGCTCCATATTTCATAGAGAACTCTTGAATCATTCTTGAACGTAATGAGATTTCGATTTCTTGAATTGCATTAAATACCAAAAGTCTAAGGGAAGCATCAAAATGATATAGTGACAACACTTTATCAAATGTTGCATCAGGATACAATTTATGCGTACTCTTATCTGTTTCCATAGGTCTCAAATAAGATGCAAATCTATAATAACTGATATGTTCTAAAATAGTATGAGCATACTCTTCATTGGGAATTGATAAACCACGTCCTTTAAGAAGGGTAATTTGGTCATCTATTGATATTGGAGGTTTAGAATACATAATTCTTTGTAAAAAAAAGCCCCGCCCTGGTGCGCATTGTTAGGAGGCGTGGCGGGTTCTGTCAGTGCAAAATTATAAATAAATTTACATTCTGCAAAATATTTTCACTTAAAACACAAAAAAATCACCTTTAGCAGATTTTTTTGAAATAAAATTGTACGAAGGTACTAATCCAACCCATAAACCTCAAGGCTGGTGCCTGAGCAGATGATTGCCACTGTGCTTGAGAGTGGTTTCAGGGAGGAGAGTGTGAAAAGGTCTGAAGTGGTTTTGACTGAGGCTTTTGCAAAGTCTGAACCTGAGTGGCGGTAGATGTATAGTTTGCCGTCACTTTTGCTGTATGCGCCACAGGTGTTTCCGCAGGCATCTATGGCAGATACATCTGTATTGTCAGAGTAGAGTGGGTTCAGGTCTGCGTCATAGATGTCAAATCCTTTATCATAGCCAAAGAAGTAGTAGCCTCCAGACTGCACAAATGAGTGGTTGCCGCCATACGGCTTCAGTTGTGTGGCGGTTGCCTTGTCAGCGGTGGTTACAAAACAGATTTTACCGTTTGATAGGGTGAGCGCTATTCTGTTTCCTGCTACATCTGTGTAGATTTCGTTTCCGCTTGATTTAATAAGAGTGCCACCGCATTTGAGGCGGACATTTGCCTTGCGGTCAAGGAAGTAGCACTTGTCTGCGTCAGCATAAACAATGAAATCTTTGCCATTGAGGCGGAAATGTCTCATCTTTCCGTCAATATGGCTCTTTGTCCTTACATTTCTCCATTCAGGAAGCACGCTGCCGTCTTTCTTTATTATATGTGCTTTGTTATCTTCTGTGCCGTATGCAAAACGGTAATCTTTTTTGCCTTCATAGTCAAATACGGCGAGTGGAGTGCATACTCCGCCAGTGAGTGCCAACGGGTAACCTGAAACCATTTTGCCGTTTCGGTCAATGACATAGAGTTTGCTTTTTGTAACAAACGCTATTTGTAATTTCTTGTTATTGAGAATGTCCACCGTTTCCACACCCCCGATTACCGCCTCTTTTACAGATGTCTTCCAAAGTATTTTGCCCGATGCTGATATCAGGTAAATGTTGTTCTTCTCATCTTGTATGAATATCTCATTCTCACCGGTATAGTGGTTTGTGAATATCTGTGGCTTTATGCAGGCAGGGGCGTCAAGTGCTATAGTGAATAGTTTCTGCACGGAACCTGATATGGTTGCTACTTGCTCTGCCTCAGTTTTAGTTGTAGCCGTCTCAGTAGTCTCTGTCTCAACAGTCTCTGCCGCTGCTAAGAGTTCCTCGGTTTGCTCAGGTGTGTCATCGGGGAGTTCGGCAAATGTGCCTCTCTGACCTGAATATTGAATGAATATGTGCTGATAGTCCATATTTTTGCCCTCATTCTCACTCTGCAAGCCTATGCAGTCAAATGCATTCCATATCTCTTTGTCAGCGGTGATTTTTTCTGACAACTCAGGAGTGAAGAACTTTGATGCGTTACGTACTATGTATGGAATATCTATGTATATGGAGCGGTTTGATGTTGAGAGCAGTGTTCTGTCGGCACTACGGAAAACAGGGGAGCATTGCAGAGTCTGTGTCTTTGGGTTTCTGGTGGCAATGTATGCTGTGAATTGCTCAGTCGGGGTTATTATAAGATTGTCACCGTCAACACAAATATACTCATCTTCAAGGGTGAAATATGGACCGAATATGCTTCCGGCAAAGCCATTTGTGCCTATGTGATACATCTCAATGCCCTGATATTTACTTGCACAGTCAGGATTTAGTTCGGTGGCTATGCGTTGTAGTGCCGCTGAGGCTTCTGAGCCGTTTATAAGTTTAATAATTACAAATTCATTGAGAGGGGAGTAACCAAAGGCAATCTCGCCTCCGAAAAATTCTTGCATAAAGGTCTCTGGATTCTCACCCGATGTTGTCTCAAGTGAGTCTGTCTCATTTGAGAGATTCTCATAATTTTCTGCGTAGGTGTCATCAAATGAGTAGTCGTCAGGGAATAGCAACTGTTTGTAGTCTTCTAAGTTTGATATGGCGAAATGCCTGAAAAAGAATGTGTTATAAGGCATTGCCGCTGATAGTGTGTTTCTCTCTGTGTTTTGGTTCTGGAATGCCGCCACCAGATCTCCGCCATTTTTACAAAAGGCGAATCCGTTAATCTCTATTTTATCTACGGAGAAATCTACATCATAACCGCACCAGTTGTCATACTGACGGCTCACTGTAAATAACCTTTCCCGGCTTTCAAGTACATATTTTCTTATAATATTCTGGCATCTGGCGGCGTTTAGGAATATGTTTGCCTCCTGCTTGTTCCCGGCTGAGAGTCTTGCCTTGTGGAAATCCTGGTCTTGTAATATGGGAGAGGTTCCTGCGTCAATGCATTGTTTTGCCAAGGTTATAAGAGAGTCAGATTCCGACGCTAAGAGAAATTCATTATAGTATTCTGTTTTTGCGTTGGTTTTTAGGTATTTGCCGGCAATTTCGGCGGCTTTCTCATAATCAGATATTGACATTTGTGATGTTATCAGGAAATGTGAATCTCTGTTTGATGACTCATATATAGAGAGTAGGGCACTGCGGTCAATGAGCCTTGCCACCACTGGGTCACTCTCTTTGAGAGAGTCAAGGGCGGCAAGCAATATGTGGGTTTTATTCAGCGTTTTTATTGCTGTAAGGTTCAGCCAATAGTTGTTATTATAGAGCAGGCTCTCCTGAAGGGAACGTAAATTGTTTATTTGCAGTACGGCACAGGGTTCTCCTGGTACAGACTCATACAAATCTTTTTTAGCAGATACTGAATTCTTCCGTAACTCAATATATCCCCAAACAGACAAACCTATTATGAGAATACAGATTAATGATATTATTATACCTTTCTTCATTAGTTGAAAGTTGACAGTTGATAGTTGACAGTGAAAGATCTTTCGCTACGCTCAAGATGACGGGATGGAATTAAAACCAAGTTCCAATGCCAAACTCCACAAACTCCACCTTTTGCAAGTGCGTCTTAAACGCTATCTGGGCAAGCAGGTGTTTTGTTATGTAATATTTGCAGGAGAGGCGGAAATAGTTCCAACCGTCCTGACTGTCAGGGTTATAACTATAGAATAATCCTCTGTTGAGGCTCTTGCCCTCATTGGCGGCAGCCATTGCATCTTTGTATGGCTCCATATTCTTTACAGGGTCATACAGATAGATTCCCATTCCAAAGCCTATGAGAAAGTTGCCTATTGTAATTTCATTTGTTATGTTGATTCCTACTCTGAACTTATTGAGGAACTTATCTTCTGTGGTGAATGTCTTGCCAAAGTGTGTGTTGCCGTCATAACTTTTCCACTTGCCATCGGCTCCTTGAACGGCTGTAGTGGTAAAGGCTCCATTATAGAACATATCCAAACCTATGCCTATGCGGTGCTGACGGCAGGTGCGGTAGTATCCGCCTATGTTTAGTGAGGCGCAACCGTAATATTTGGTATCTTTATAATAGAGTATTTTTGCTCCGCCGCTCGCTATTACCTCTCCGTACCAGCGCTTCATCTTTGTGGTGTCTGCCTTCAGTGGCTTAACCTTGCTCTTATCACGCATAACGGGGTGGTATTTCAGACCTATTTTGCCATCAAAGATGTTTAGCCCTGAGTTTGGCTGGTAGAGTGAGCCGCTTGAGAAGTGGTTGTAGTCAACGCCAAGTGTTATATCAAACTGCTTGCATACGTGGAAATCAACATTCAAGCCTGCCTGAAGGTTGAATGTGAAGGGACCGCCTATTGCAAAATTATAGTCAAACGCCTTGTTCTTTGCGGGGTCATCACCTTTTAAACCACGATTGTCAGCCACGGCACCGTCACGGTCACACGGCTTTGTGCAGAACCCGAATCCGCCGCCAAACATAAAGTTAAAGTCGGCTATGCGGTGGCGTATCATAGGTATGTTAATATAGGCGTAGGGTGCTATCATCTGCCCTAATACCTTTGGGTTGTGCAGGTCAATTACTTGCAGGGCAACGCCTATGGTGGGGTAGTTGAAGTCTCTGTGCCACTGTTTATGCCCGTCTGTATGCCACTCAAACGCCACCTGTCCGCCAAGAGAGGGACCTCCGTTTGGTGCTACCGGTTTCACTATATTGACATCGTGGGGATAGATGTAACCACCATTGAACTCCATCTTAATAGAATAGGGGACAAAGTCAGAGCCATCTCCCGTCATTTCGACCGGAGCGGAGCGAAGTGGAGAAATCTTTACCCCTATAACACAAACAGTTACAAGTAAAATAATCCTATTTACCCACTCTCTTTTTGTCATTACTGAAAAAACGCTAACTTTGTAGTGCAAATTTAAGAAAAATGTTTGTACTGCTAAAAAAAGAGTTGTCTAATTTCTTCTCATCGGCTGCTGGTTTTATCATAGTGGCTGTGTTTCTGATACTTACGGGCTCATTTCTGTGGCTTATTCCTTCAGAATACAATATCCTTGATTCTGGTTACGCTAATGTTGACGGGCTCTTTATGCTCTCTCCGTGGCTCTTCCTGTTTCTGGTTCCCGCCCTTACAATGAAGATGTTCTCTGATGAGAAGAGTGGCGGCACTTTGGAATTGCTCTACACCAAACCTTTGAGCGTGACTTCAATTGTGCTGTCAAAGTTTTTTGCGAGTTGGATTCTCACCATAGTTGCTTTAATTCCCACCTTATTATATATGGTGAGCGTGGGCTTGCTTGGCGTCACTCCGTTCAACCTTGATTCAGGCGCTTTCTGGGGCTCCTTTATCGGGCTTATGTTTTTGGCATCGGGGTACACGGCTATAGGGCTATTCTGCTCATCTGTAAGCAGGAATTCAATAGTCTCTTTTGTGCTTGCGGCGCTACTGTGCTTTATAATTTATTATGGCTTTGATATGCTCTCTCTTCTCTTCCCCGATGCCTCAGTGGCGCGTTGGGTGAGCGAGTGGGGCATTGCCTCTCATTATGACTCAATGAGTCGCGGAGTTATAGATATAAAAGATGTTTGGTATTTTGTTCTGCTTGCACTGTTATTCCTGTGTATTACAGGAATAAGGGTCAAGGGACGAATGTCAAGGGGTGACTTGGTGCTTGGTGCTGTGGTGGTGGTGCTGGCTGTAGCCTCCACATTTGTCAATATAAGCGTATTCAGGTATGACCTTACGCAGGAGAAGCGTTATTCACTTTCAGAGAATACCAAGCGGTTGGTAAGTGGCATTCACAGAGATGTTGATGTAGATGTATATCTTGACGGGGATATGAATCCTGGTTTCCTGAGACTGAAGGAGGCTACCGTAAATCTTCTCAAGGAGATGAGTATCTATTGGGACGGCAATGTGAATATTCGTTTGATTGACCCTTCATCTGCCACAGAACGTAATGAGAGAGATAGAAGATACTTTGAACTTGAGCGGCGTGGTTTGAAACCGACAATGGTCTATGACCGTGATGCAAGTGGTGGAATGGTTCAAAAGGTTCTGTTCCCGTGGGCTGTTTTAAGTTTTCCTGCTGGTGACACCATTAATGTGAATCTTCTGAAGAATATTCAGGGAATGTCTGGTGATGAGAATTTGAATGCTTCAATAGAATCATTGGAATATGAGTTCACTGACGCAATACGCCGCGCCACGATGTCTAATCCTGAGAGTGTGGCGTTCCTTGAGGGGCATAATGAATTTGCGGAACAGGATGTGATTTCTGTAACTACCGCTCTCTCAGCCTATTATAATGTTGATAGGGGCGTGCTGGGTGCGGACGCATCAGTGCTTGACAAATATAAGGCTGTAATTATAGCGGGTCCGCTTGAGAGGTTTTCTGAGACAGATAAATTTATCTTAGACCAATATATAATGTATGGTGGAAGTGTGCTGTGGCTGATAGACGGAGTGCGTACTGATAAGGAGAGCCTTGGTATTGCAAATGATATATCTTTAGATGATATGTTGTTTACTTACGGGCTTAGAATATCGCCACTTCTGCTGCTTGACACGCAGTGTGCTTTGGTGCCTGTGAATACGGCTCTTGAAGGGGAGCAACCTAAGTTTGAACCTATGCCTTGGTACTACTCACCAATCCTGATACCAAACCCGTCAAATGCCATAACAAGGAATCTCTCAGGAGTGAGGGCTGATTTTTCTTCTGTTGTGGAATTGGTGGGTGAGAATAAGACAGGTTTGGAGGCAAACGCATTGCTCTTCTCATCGGCAAAAGCGGGGTTGGACAAGGCACCTATGCAGATTGATATGTCAGTTGTGGGACTCTCTCCGGAATCTCCGTTCTTCTCATTCTCATATCTGCCTGTATCTGTGATGCTTAAAGGTAAGTTCCCGTCTGTTTTCGCAAACCGTATGACACCTCCTGACATAACATCGGGTGTAAAGGAGAGAAAAAAAGAGAGTTCTCTGGCAAAAATGATTTTTGTTGCTGACGGGGATATTATAAGAGATGACATAGGAGTTGACAAGTACTCCGGACAACTATATGGTAATGAGCAATTTATTCTTAATGCTGTAAACTATTTGACCGATGATGAGGGTTGGCTGGAGTTGCGTGGCAGGGAGTGGAGAATCAGGCTTCTTGATAAGAAACTGTTGTCAGAATACAGAGTCGTGGTACAGATAGTGAATATAATAGCCCCGCTTGTGTTGTTGATAATTTTTGTGTTTGTATATCAGTTGGTTAGAAAAAAACGGTGGCAAACGCCTTTGAGACACTGAGAAATTTCATTATCTTTGAAAAATGTTTGGGCAAGGTTTGAAAAGTAAAATAATTAAAACTAATATATTATGAATTTTAAGGTATCATCATCACTTCTTTATGAAAGGTTGCAGATTGCATCCAAGTTTATCGCGGCTAAGCCAGCCATTCCTGTGTATGGTTATTTTCTTTTCTCTGTAGAGGATAATCAACTGACTGTGACAGCCTCTGATTCAGACACCTCTTTGTCAACCAAATTGGAGATAGAGAATATGGCTGGTAACGGTAGGGTGGCAATTCAATCAAATGTTCTTAATGATGTCATAAAGGAGATGCGTGAGCAGCCTCTCACATTTGATATTGATGACCACAATTACTCAATTACAATGACTTCTGACACCGGTAAATACAACTTTATGGGTCAGAATGCCGCTGATTATGTTGAGTTCTCAGGTTTGAACGCAGATGACACTGACGCATTTAAAATGAGCAGTTCTGTTCTTCTTGACGCTATCGCCAAAACCGCTTTCGCCACAGCCAATGATGAGATTCATCCAATAATGAATGGTATCTGTTTCCATTTTGTAGAAAATGGTTTGAATATAGTGGCTACAGACGGGCATCGTTTGTCAAAGGTCACTCTATCAATAAATCCAGGCGCTCAGAAGGGCTTTGTTCTTCCTCAAAAATCGGCTAATCTGCTTAAGGGTGTGCTTGCAAAGGAGATTGGAGACATAGATATCACATTTGACAGTAAGTTTATGGTGTTCCAGGCGTCAGCATATACAATGGTGACTCGTCAAATTGAAGGCAACTATCCAAAGTATGACTCTGTAATTCCGCAAAACAGCAACCTGGTAGCAATAGTCAGCAGGGAGCAACTGCTCTCTTCTATTAAAAGAATACAGGTCTGCTCTAATCGTGGTAGCAATCTTATAAAGTTCGGCTTGTCATCTAACAGTTTGAAGATAATGGGTCAGGATATTGACTTTGCCACAGCAGGTGAGGAGACTCTTGTATGCTCATACGATGGCACGCCACTTGAGATTGGTTTCAAATCAACGCTTGTAATTGATATGCTTGCCAATATGGACTGTGATGATGTTGAGATTCGCCTGACAGACCAGTCTTGCCCAGGTTTGTTTGTGCCTGTGCAACAGAAAGAGGGTATGTCTATTATTATGTTAGCAATGCCAATGATGCTTTCATAATGTTTTTTAACCGCTATTTTGGATTCTTGACCTCAGTCATTTACTCAAGTAGACTCCTTCGGTCTCGAATCCAAACTATCTGGTTAAAAAATCATTATGCCTCAAACTCCAATAACAAAATATCTCAATAAAAATTGACGTTAATCACCGAATAACCGAATCACCGAATCACCGAATATGGAACTTACACTAAAAAAACCGATTATATTTTTTGACCTTGAGACAACGGGCGTAGATGTTGTTAAGGATAGGATTGTTGAGATAGGGTATATAAAGGTATATCCGAATGGAACTGAAGAGTCAAAATGCATACGCATAAACCCAGAGTGCCATATTCCGGAGCAGGCAAGTGAAATCCATCACATTACCGATGCCGATGTGGCTTCTTGCCCAACTTTCAAGCAGGCTGCAAAAGAACTTGCGGAGGTATTCAAGGGTTGTGACTTGGGTGGATGTAATTCACTTAAATTTGATTTGCCTCTTTTGGCGGAGGAGTTCGCCCGTGCCGAAGTTGACATTGACCTTAAAAAGGCTAAGATGATTGATGTGCAGAACATTTTCTATAAAATGGAGCCTCGCACACTTGTAGCCGCTTATAAATTCTATTGTCAGAAGAACCTTGATGAGGCGCACGCCGCCGATGCTGACATACGTGCCACGTATGAAGTGCTAAAGGCTCAACTTGACCGTTATCCTGAAGAGTTGCGGAATGATGTGGCTATGCTATCCGATTTCAGCGCTCACAGTAAGTTCGCTGATTTTGCCGGACACATTGTTTATGATGATAGTGGGGCGGAGGTCTTTAACTTTGGCAAGTACAAAGGGCAGAGGGTTGTTGATGTCTATAAAAAAGACTCCGGCTATTTCGGGTGGCTGCTACAGGCTGATTTTCCGCTATACACAAAAAAAGTTCTCTCAGAGATAAAGTTAAGAAGCACGTCATTTTGAGCGTTCCACGCACGTCATTTTGAGCGAAGCGAAAAATCTCTTATAAATTTCACCTTATATAATAGCATTTTTAATTAAAAAGTGCTATCTTTGAAGTCTGTATATTGGCGTGTTATGCGTCCAATGTACAGACGTAGTTTTTTATATATGTTATGTCGTAGGATGTAATTATATAGATTTTTGTGGATGAAGTTCTTAAAAACCAATATAATATGAAGAGAATTTACAACTCATTCTCATTTTCAAGATTGTTACTGATATCATTTCTACTTTTTGTAGGGGTAAGTTATTCTACTGCTAATACATTGTATTTGTGGTATGGAAATCAAAATAACAATCCTGAATCGGCACAATCGTTAGGTTCTGTGACATCAGATGACAATACGGTTTCTTGGATCATTACAGATTCACATGTAATTCAGGGATATAACAAATATTTCGGGGTTGGAACAAACGGCACTTCGGGCACTTCAATTGCGGGAATGATGTCGTCTAGTGAGAGTGATTATTCGTGTATCTCAGATGAGATATGTACATCTACGCATCATATCCAATATTATGGAGACTATAAATGGTATAGAATAGAATTTAAATCAGGTTCCACATCAGTAAAAGTAACTTATAACAAAACTACAAAGGGTTTAACCTTTGATGTAGGTACACCATCTTTGCAAATTGGTTGTACACCAGAAGAGTATAAGTTTAATGATAGTGTAACACTTACTGTTGCAAACGGAACGGGTCCGTATCAATGGTACATTTCAACAGATGATGGAGCAACTTTTACCGAGATGACCGGAGAAACAGGTGTCTCAATAAATGTAATTGCAGGGAATTCAACTGTTTATAAATGTGTGGATTCTGAATCTAAAAGTTCTACTGTCACAATTTATGCGGAGATGGAACTTGAATGTGACTCGGAAAATATGCGAGAACTTTTTAAAGATGATTTCGGAAAGTTCACGATGAGCCTGAAACCTACAGGTACTAATCGTAAAATCTATTTTATGAAACCTGATGATTGGCCTACAGCGTATTGTTACGCATATAAGACCTCAAATGGGAACAAGATTTTTGGAGATTGGCCTGGAAGGGAAATGACTGGCAGTGAGGCTGGTTATGCCTATATTGCTATGGGCGCAAGTGACCCTAATGACGTAACATTCGTTATCAATAACGGAGACCCATCGGGAAGTAATTGGTATAAGACAAATGACATTAGAATTGATTGGTCGCAGAATTTATCAGACAGTAATACTAACTGTTATTTGGGCGTTTGCGGATACCCTGCTAATGCCATACCGCATAACCCGTTCCTTATTGTCCAAAAAAAGAGAACATCAAACTCATATACCAAATACAATTATGTGGGAGAGTGTGGAAAATTGTCTGATTCCAAACAATATGCCGTAGTGGCTACACCGAAGTGGGCTGGTTGTCACGGGTCAGATGGGAGTCACTATGGAAATACGTGTAATTGTGGATATTATGGAGGTGTTACATTTTGGTATAGAACGGATGATTTTTATGACCATACGGGGACTGATGCCAAGAGGGCGAATGGAGAGTATGGTGGTATGCTTATGCTGAATTGTGACAACGGAAGTAGTAGCGATAATGATATTTTATATGAGCGTACTGCTACAGGATTGTGTAAAAATACATATACCAAATTTTCAATGTATATTGCCAATGCTGCAAAAGCTGATTCAAAGGACCCTATAAAACTTAAGTTTATTCTTTGGAATAGCTCAAAGAGTGTGAAAATAGCGGAGAAAGTAGTTGATGGATTAGTCTTTGACGCAGGATGGCAAGAGGTCTCCACTATGTTTAATACAGGAGATAATGAGTCGGTTGTTTTGCAGGTCATAAACAAAGCGGCTGCTGGAGCGAATGGTAATGATGTGTTGCTTGATGACCTTCTTTTCCAGGCTTGTACACCTGAGACTAAATTGTATGCTGATATAGAGGAGGTTGATGGTAAACTGGTTCCAGTATGCGGTGTCCCATTTACGTTGCGTTCTGCTGTTAATGCAGGAGCACTTCCTACTCCATATTATATTTGGCAGGTTTCAACAGACGGAACATCTTGGAGTAGAGTATCTGACTCTTCCGCCGGTTCTGGTTTGGCATTCCAAAATTTAGATGTGATTCCTGACGGAAGTAAATTCTATAGAGTTATTATTGCTAATGATAAGGGTGTTGCAGAGTCTGTGGAATCTGGTGGTACTACAGGTGCTTGTGGCTTATATTCAATAACAAATACGGTAAATGTTGTTTGCAATGATATTGCGGCATTATTAACTATTTCTCCTGACGAAGTATGTAAGGGTGTTAATGATGTTACATATACCTTTACAGTGTCAAATCCCACAAAGGCGGTATATGCCACATCTTGGCAAATTGAACTGCCAGATTGTGTTGATTATCAATCATATACTTCTTCAGACCCGATGTTTGCTTATGATAATGCAACGGGAGTATGGAGTGTCCCCACTCTTGGAGCAACAGATGTTACATTAACAATTAACGTCAAAACTAATACCAATGAGACTTCAAATTTTTCAGCAAAAGCATTTTTGAAGAAGATTGACACAAAAACATACACTACATATAATGATGCCCCCACAGCATCAAAGGATTCAAAAGGTTTAAAGATAAACGCCCTGCCAACGGCAAGCTCATCAAATGTGGTTAATAATACAAGGTGTACATCACCATATAACGGAGAATATACAATAACCGCTACAGGTGGTAGTGGCACATATACTTATTCAAATGATGGAGGTGCATCATATAGTAGTACAGCAACATATCCAGGGTTACAGTCTGCGTCAGTTACAGCAAAAGTAAAAGATTCAAACGGTTGTGTTTCAGAGGGTGTAAGTATATCGGTTTCAGATAACTCTCATGCGCCAATTCAGTATTCGGTAATAAATGGCGGATTTTATTGTTCAGACGGTGATGGTATGCCTGTAGGTCTATCTAAGTCTGAGACAGGCTTTACCTATACATTATTCAGGAACGGTGAATCTACAGGTATTTCACTTCCTGGTACAGGTAATGAGCTTAAATTTGGTAAACAAACAGCCGCAGGAAGATATACGGCAAAGGCTGAGAATGCTACAACAGGGTGTTCTGCTGATATGCAAGGTTTTACAGATGTAGCCATAGACCCAAAACCAACAAACAATGCAGGTACTAACCAAGAGGAGTGCAACACTACAGACTTTACACTTGCAGGTACCGCTACAGGAAACGTATCTACTTGGACTATAAAGAGTTATGATGGCACAACTAATCCTACAATAGAAAATCCCACAAGTCTTACATCTAAGGTTACAGGTGTTGAGTTAGGTAAAACAGTTGTTTTAACCCTTACTACAACTTCAACACACGGTCTATGTACAGATGCTACTTCAGAGGTCTCTTTAACCAATAAGGATTGTACAAGCCTTACACTTACAGTTACCGCTGATTCCCCTATATGTGCAGGTGGTACTTCAAATTATAAAATTGAAGTGTATAATGGCTCTACGGTAAAAGCCACAGGTGTAACCGTAAGTTATAAAAAGCCAGGCGATACCACGCCTTATACTTGGACTATAGGTGATATTGCCGCTGGTGGTAAAAATACAAAATCAGAACAATATACACCAGCATCTACAGCCGCATCCACCACAGTTAATGTTAGTGCATACGTAAGTGCAGTAAACGGAATCTCTTATGCTACATACGAGGCTTCAGAAGCAAAAGATAAAAAGGATATCAAGGTGAACGCACTGCCTACAATATCATATAAGGTATATAAAGGTTCTACAGAAGATGAGATGTCATCACCTTATACAATAACCTGCACAGACCAAAGTGCAAGGGTAGTGTTAAGTGGTGGTGCTACATATAAGTGGTCAGATAATAAAACAGAGGCAGAGAGAATATTTACAGATGCCGCAAATCTAACGGTTAAGTCTGTATCTGCAGAGGGGTGTGAGAGCAGTAACTCAGAGACTATTGAAATAACCAAGAACACAAGCACTCCAAATGTAAGCGTAACCCCGACAAGTGGTACAATAGACTGTACAACCACAAGCATAACCTTGACAGCAAGTTCAACCACAGAGGGAGTAACCTACAAGTGGAATGACGCATCAAGCACCACAGGCTCAACCCTCACAGTGAGCGATGCAGGTACATACACAGTAACAGCCACAGCCACCAACGGTTGTACAAACACAGCGAGCGCTACAATAACAAAGAGTACAGAGGTGCCAAATGTAAGCGTAACGCCTACAAGCGGTACAATAGACTGCACAACCACCAGTATAACCTTGACTGCAAGTTCAACCACAGAGGGAGTAACCTACAAGTGGAATGACGCATCAAGCACCACAGGCTCAACCCTCACAGTGAGCGATGCAGGTACATACACAGTAACAGCCACAGCCACCAACGGTTGTACAAACACAGCGAGCGCTA
>JAKSOA010000016.1 GCA_024405875.1 Paludibacteraceae bacterium | reverse complement strand
CTGTTGTGCCGTCACTCTTAACTTTAATTGATGAATCTGTAAGATTACCTTCAGCAAGCACAGCGGAACCACTAAGTGTCCAAGTGTCAAACATATAGCCAGCTTTTGGTGTGGCAGTTATGATTGCTGATTGAGTTTCATTAACCTGAACTTCAGCAGGACTTACGGAACCTTGAGAATCATCAGCAGATGTAACAGTTATGGTTGCAGGGTCTGCTGGTGGAGCCGGATACGTTACTGATAATAATTTTGTTGACACAACATACTTGAATTGATATTCTCCAGCAACAGAAGTTGTTAAAGTAGTGCGACTTTGATCTTTTGACATCTTTTTATCAACAAAACTTTCTGTATATGTATTACCATCACTACGTGTCTCACTATCTGCCTTAATCTTAAATTGGTATTGTGAGCCTGTTATATTGATTGAGCCCGTATAAGTATCATCATCTGTTGTATTCTTTAACTGAAACTTATCATATCCGTATGACGAGCCGTCTATTATAACAGTATGAGCAACAATATCATCTAATGAAGCATACTGCTGATTATCATATACATATCTCTTATTTTCATCAAAGCCGAAATTGCTGCTTTGACAAGCGTCACCGCCACAATTAAATTTATAACTATTACAATCTCCCTTATGAACACTATAACTGTAAATGTCATATCCTAATTTTTTATCGCCCGTTTTTGTCATAGCCACACCTGGCCATCCCATTGAGACACTACCTCCCCATAAATAGATATTTACAGGATTCCAGTTACCATTATTGACAAAATATAGTACAATTGCATCGGGATCTTCCTTAAATGATGCTACAGCGGTGCCTGGGTCTGTTGTGCCGTCACTCTTAACTTTAATTGATGCGTCTGTAAGATTGCCTTCGGCAAGCACAGCGGAACCACCAAGTGTCCAAGTGTCAATCATATAGCCCGCTTTTGGTGTGGCAGTAATGGTTGCTGATTGGGTTGCATTAACCTTAACCTCTGCAGGACTTACGGTACCTTGAGAAACATCAGCAGATGTAACTGTAATAGTTGCAGGGTCTGCAGGTGGTGTGGGATATGTTACAGTAAGATTATGTGTTGAAATTGTATATGCAAATGTATAATCCCCTGCCATTGTTGTAGTAATCTTACAATTACCATCAGAAGAAGAAAGCGTAACAGATGTGCTTGAAGTAATTGTTGTGTTATTCTTACCATACCACGAACCATCTTTTGTCACTTTAAACTCATAGGTGTATTCTCCTTCAGGCAAATTTACAACACCTGAATATGTATCATCATCTGTGGTGTCAAGTAATTTATCATCACTACCCCATCCATTAAACGTGCCCCTAACATCTACATCATATCTAATATCATCCAATGAAGCATACCAACTGCCGTTATAATAGACAGGTTTATCTTTATTGATATCCAAATTTCCAGTCTGACTACTTCCATTATTACTAAAAATTATTTTTTTATAATCTCCATCATTAAAGGAAATTTCATAAACATCAAAACCAAGTTTCTTAACTGATGTTTTAGTCATTTCTTTACCAGGCCATGAAGTTCCTGATTTGGTACCATCCCACATATGGGCAGTTACTTTACTCCATTTATCTTTATTTACATATTTAATGGTAACTGTTTCTGCGTAAAGTGCGGATATGCCAATAAATGACAGCAAAAGAATAGTAAAGAGTTTTTTCATAAATATTTGATTTTAAGGTTACACGGGTTCGCTGTCAAGCACTTATATGCAAAATGACACTAGCAAAATTATTGAAATTTTAACATTTTACCCCCCCTAAATGTTAAAAAATGTTAAAAACTGAAACATTTTTTAACATACACAACTACAGTGCTTTCTGTTGCTATCTAACAATAATCTTTACGCTCTCTGACTTATTATCAGGGGAATAGAGATAAACACCCGCTACTGATGGAGCGGTCAAAACGGTTTCTGTTCCATCCTTACTTGTTAAGTGGACTTTTTTTCCTGCCTGTACAGGGTTGGGCCAAACAGAAATAGAATTGGCATTGTCAGCCTCCGCGCCATCTACATCTGTGGTTATACCCTCTATCCATATAATTTCAGTTGCAAATGTATCAGAGAAACCTGTAACTTTAATACCGTTTGTCATAAGTTCAGAGCCTGACCTCTGGCAAGAGAGGTTTGTTCTGTCCTGGAAAGTAACTTTATATACATCTGTAGGGTTCAATCCTTGCAGATATATGGTTTTTGAAGTTCCGTCCGCACCGCCGCCAGCCTTGTGGCTGAACAGGAACACAGAGCCTTTGTTTGTATCGGGGTTAAAGAACTCCATACCGTCCCAATGATTACCGTCAGGCATAGGCAATATGTGATATACATTTGCACCCCTTAATATGGCACGCTGCTTCTCATTATAGAGTTTCCAAGCCTTCTTTGCCTCATCAAACTCCACATCACTCATATCACGCCCTACGGCACAAGCCATCATAGCACCCATCATTGACGAGCGGAGTACATATTTAGCCCACTCACGCGGATGTGAGGATATGTTTCCTGCATCCTCAGGCGATGTCCAGTCATAGCCAACATCAAATTTCAACTGAACGGGGTTTATCATATATGAATTAGGATAGAACGCCATACGATGATTAAGCGGACCGCCTGAATCCTCCATTGTCATAAAGGTCATTCTACGCAGTGTTGTAAAGTCTTTCAAGGAACCGCCCGCACTGCAATGCTCATAGCGGAAATTGCTGAATCTGGACGTAAGTTCATCCAATATGTAAAGCAAACCCTGATGTGAGGCAAAGTTATTAGCCTTCTCCAAATCAAAATCACTACGCCAATAGTCTATCTTCCAATTCTGAATACGGGTTGCAAGTGCCTCAATCTGGGCGTTGCGTGCTGATTCATTGGCTATGTCCGCTCCCAAGTATGTATCGCACATATAGAGTGAGTTCTTTACATTAGGATATTTTGACTTTGTAAGAGTGCCGAATGTCATACCATTAGGCCATTTTGACGGGTATGGATTCCACTTTGTCTCCAAATCTGAGTCAAATTCAGAAGAACTTGCAACACACCACCAATAGTCCATCTTTATAAGACCTACGCCATACTCAGGCAGGTTGTAACGGTTAAGGTAATACTTAATGCCGTTCTCATCATATACATTAAAATGGATTTCTATTAGTGGCTCATTTTCATTGTCACGCAGTGTGGCAGGAGCCTCATTCTTCCAGAACCAACGTTTAAGCTGGTTTGCCCCGTCATCTGTAGTGCCTTTATAAACACCTATGAATGAGCCTGGTATATCAAGTTCATTACCGCTTTTGCACACTACCTGCTCACCAGACAAGCCCAAGTTTGCACTTAGCCTTATATGTTTTGAGTTATTCTGTGTTTGTGTCTTTATTATTCCAAAATTCCAATCAAGAGCGTAATAGATACCTTTATTGCCCGATTGAATCATCTGCATAGGCAACTCTCCCGTAGATACCAGCCAGGAGTTCTCTACCTGGCACATTTGGAAATAATTAGTGCCAATACTGTTTTTCAGCACACCTGTTGTAAAGTTACCGTCAAGACCATTATTGTATCTTGAGCGGTTAAAACGCCATAGAACTGCCGATTCAGGGGCGTTTACTTGAATGTCAGAAGCCACAATATCCTCCACGCCAACGGAAACATCTGATGCTGAATTGTTTTTCAATGTCTGCCAAATATGCAGAGGTCCCTCTTCATCAAGTTTGAAATTGACACTCAATATAAGGTTGTCTGAGTAGAAATCAACCGTTATCAAACTGCCGTTTTCTGTCAGTTTGTTATATTTCCACGATACCGCCTTACCTGATATTTTGGAGAGCATCGGCAGTTGATACGCACCTGATATCCACTTGTAAGTATCATCAGCGGCATTCAACTCACTTATATACAACTTGTTTTGGTCTATGGCAATCTGCACCTCTGTATTAGAGTTTGACATATTCTTGTATATGGCAGACTTGCTAAGCACCGTAGCATCTTCAGAATATGCCCCCTCCTGGTACTCTGAAAACTCAAGGTCATCAAACCAAATATCGCCAGTAACCTGACTGCCCGTACCCCAATTCCGCTCAACCACGCACCTTATACTTACACTTGTATTGTTACCGCTGTTCCAGATTCCGCTTACATAATCCCACTGCCCGAACTTTTCAGAACGTAGTTGCAACTCTCCCGGAGCGTCATTCATATCAATGTATGCCCACGATGAGTCATCGGTTCTGAAAATCCAGCCACTGTATTTATAATAGGTGTTTCTGCTTACACTTATACTTTGGCTTTGAGTTGCAACTAGTGTGCAGAATCCACGCCCCTGACTGTGCAGTGAACGGCTACCTGTATGTGGCTTTGAGGTATCGGCGGCACTACCGTCCCAGGCGTTCCAATTGTTTGTTCCGTTTTCAAAACCCGGATTTATAATAAGATTTGTTGTGGCAAGGCAGTTAAATGCAATGACAACGGATGCCAAAAACAATAATGTTTTTTTCATAAGTATTTAATTTTAAGGTTCAACAAATTATAGTTTGCAAATATATGTAAAATTTAAACTAACAATAAAAGTAAGCGTCAAAATTTCAAAAAATGACTAACTTTGCAAAAACAAAGGAGAAAGGAGACTATTAATTGAAAAAACTTACGCTTATAATATTGTTCGCCACTGCGGCACTGCAACTTTTTGCCTTTGACAGCCGCACTAACGGACCGGTGTTCCGAACTGAGTCTTTGAGCAAGAACATACATTCTGTTCAGATTGAGAACTACGCCCGCCGTCCATACTACCCTCTTTTTGAACTTGGAAGTGATGAGGGAGTTCTGCTCAAGTTTGATGACCTCTCCCCCGATGTCACAACATACACATACCGCATAATGCACTGTAACGCCCATTGGCAGCAGGACGGGCTGTCAGAGAGCCAATACATAAGCGGGTTCACGGGCGGTTATTTAGAGAATTATGAGATGTCACGCAACACATTCCAGCCATACTACCACTATGAGTTGGCATTCCCGAATGAAGACGCACAACCCACAATATCAGGCAATTACGTAATAGCGGTCTATGCCTCTGACAATCAAGACACTCCCGTTCTGACCGCACGTTTTATGGTGGTTGAGTCACACGTTGAGATGAAGTGCGGCGCTACTTCCAAGACCGACATAGATGCAGAACGCACGCACCAACAGGTTGACATTAACATAAGTTACCCTCAGTTTAACATCAGCCAGCCCTCCACAGACCTTAAAGTGGTTGTGTGGCAGAACCGCAGGCTTGACAATATGGTTGAGATTGACACCCCGTCATTCTATGAGGGACGCTCAGTTAACTACAAATTAAACCACAACCTTATATTTGAGGCGGGCAATGAGTTCCGAACCCTTGACATATCATCAAAATATGTGTTGGACAAAGATGTCTATCGCTTTGAGTATTTCAAGCCTTATTACCACGTAACACTCTTCCCGTCTGAATTCAGAAGCAGGAAACAGTATGAGTCCTGGCAGACGGCAAACGGACGCTTCATTCCAAATCTGCAAGGCTCTGACTACCCCGATATTGAGGCGGACTACGCCTTTGTGCACTTCACACTACCAACAGATGAGCCTTGGCTTGACGGCAAGGTGTATATATTAAGTGAGGGCACTGAATATAAGTTCACTGACGCCAACCAAATGCATTACAACTATGAGACACAGGAGTATGAGGGCTTGCTCTTTTTGAAAATGGGTGGTTATAATTATCAATACCTGTATGTTCCAAACGGCACATCGGTTGGTCACACGGCACCTGTAGAGGGAGATTTCTGGCAAACCGGCAATGAGTATGCAGTATTCGCCTATTACCATCCATTTGGAAGCCTGTATGATATGCTTGTAGGATATTGGATTGGATATTTTAAATAAAGGAGACCGTTACTAGGAATGAGAGCAGAACTAAGTTTACTTGAGTTATGCCGAATGACGAAGTAACATGGTTAAAACGAAGTTTTAACAAAGGAGAAAGGAGAGCTCCTTCTTCCGTCATCTCGAGCGTTAGCGAGAGATCTTAATAAAGATATCTCACTTCGTTCGATATGACGAACAAGACGAAGTATGTTAATTATTAATTGTTAATTATTAATTGTTAATTGAACCTATGAACGCTTTAACAACTATACTATTACTATTTGTCTCAAATGTCTTTATGACATTCGCCTGGTACGGGCATCTGAAACTACAGTCAATGAATGTTTTCACAGACAACACCCCACTCTACCTTATAATTCTGCTATCGTGGTTGTGCGCTCTGCCTGAATACGCCTGCCAGATTCCAGCCAACCGCATAGGATTCCTGGGCAACGGCGGCACATTCTCCCTAATTGAACTTAAAATAATACAAGAGGTAATCTCAATCACGGTATTCACCCTATTCAGCATATTCATTTTCAAGGGTCAGGAGTTCCACTGGAACCACATTATGTCATTCTGTTGCATTATTGCGGCGGTATATTTTGCATTTCTCAAATAATTGTGTTATCTTTGCTTAATTGAAAAATTCTATCTTATTATGATTGACAGAATTCTTGTAGTAGATGACGAAGAGGATCTTTGTGAAATCCTCCAGTACAATTTAGAGAAAGCAGGCTACCTTGTTGACGTTGCGTACAGCGCTGAAGAAGCCCTGAAAGGAGACCTTACAATGTATCGTCTCTTCCTCCTTGACGTTATGATGGGAGAGATTTCAGGGTTCAAACTTGGTACAATGATTAAGGCTAACGACGCCACAAAAGCCACACCTATAATATACCTTACAGCAAAAGACACTGAGACAGACAAACTGCGCGGCTTTGACATCGGGGCTGACGACTACATATCCAAACCATTCTCAATAAATGAAGTGCTTGCCCGTGTAAAGGCTGTGCTCAAACGCACAACCGTCGCCGCCACACCTCAAAACACCGTTGATGAGCCAAAAGAAGAGACAAAACCGCTTGATGTTCTCACGTTTGACAAACTTGTCATTAATATGTCAAACAAAACAGTAACGGTTGACGGTCAGGAGGCAAGCCTTACAAAGAAGGAGTTTGAGTTACTCTCCCTACTGCTCAGCAAGCCCGACACGGTATTCTCACGTGAGCAACTGATAGAGTCAATTTGGAAAGGAGACACAGAGATGTCTGACCGCACCATTGACGTAAACATAACACGCTTGCGTAAGAAAATTGAGCCATACAACAAGAACCTAATAACCCGCCAAGGTTACGGCTACTATTTTTCAACAAAATAGTTCCAAAAAGTTTTGCTAAATAAAAAATAGTGTGTAAATTTGCACCGCTTTTGAAAAGCGACGGGATGTAGCGCAGTCCGGTTAGCGCACCTGCTTTGGGAGCAGGGGGTCCCAGGTTCGAATCCTGGTATCCCGACAAGCAATAAGAAGAAAAAGAAGTTCGCAAATGCGAACTTCTTTTATTTTAGCGACTCACGTCAAGAGTTTACTCTTGAAAGTGAGGAGATGAAATAAAAGAAAGTGCACGCCATACAGGCGTGCACTTCTTTTTCTTCTTATTCTGGGAGCATCTCAGGATCACGGAGCGTATGCGACGTAATCCTGGTGCTTCTTATCAGTTCTTCAAGCACCGCACACTGCGGGCGTTTTTCTTAAAGCTGTCAAAGGTTACAATATCATCACTTTTATAAGTGAACCAATCATCATACGCCTCATCCTGGTATTTACCTGTAAGTGCTGTTGAAGTCCAAATCTGCAAATACGCACCCACACATATTATTTGACTGCCGCTGGTTCATTTTTCTGACACGCACATAGTGCTAAAAGCATCGCCACAAGAGCAGTTGAAATGGTTCTTAAGCTTTTCATAGTTATTATTAGATTTTGTTTAATAGTTTATTAGAACAAATATATAACATTTTCAATTAGAAAACAAAGGTCAAAGGAGCGTTTATCCTCCCTTGACCCGTTTGATTCTATGATGTTATTACCTAACTGTCTGAACTCAGTCTCTTCTGCCAAACAACCTCAGAATATAGAGGAAGAGGTTAATGAAGTCAAGGTAGAGTGACAGAGCACCCATCAGGGCAATCTTCTGAGTGGTTTCATTCACCTCTGTGCCGTAGGTTTGCAGCATCTGTTTGATTTTCTGAGAGTCATACGCGGTAAGACCGGCAAACAGAAGCACGCCGACTATTGAGATTATGAAATCCATAGTTGAATTCATAATGAATATGTTCACAATAGAGGCTATTATAAGACCAATAAGTGCAAAGAGTAAAAACTTGCCCATACCACTCAGGTCCTTCTTAATAAACGAGCCCACAAGCGCCATTCCGCCAAAAGTACCAGCCGTAACAAAGAACGCGGAGGCTATGGTGCTTATTGAATACGCCAGGAATATGACACTGAGCGTCATTCCGTTAAGAAGTGAGTAAAGGGCGAACATTATTGCCGCCGTCTTAAATGACATTTTGTCAATTCTTGCCGACAACACAAAAACCAGCACAATCTCCGCAATAAGCAGAACCCATATTGCAGGTGACGCTATAATACTCAAAGCCCACGCGGCATTTGCCGTGTAGTATGCCATAAGTCCGGTTACGGCAAGTGCAAGTGTCATCCAACCATAAACATTACGCATAAGGCTGCGTTCAGCCACCACAGACTCCTCATCAAAAGAGAATGTGTATTTTCCGTTGTTTTGAAAAATCTCGTTACTCATAATAAAAAATTTTTGCGGCTACGCCAGTTATGTTTATGCAAATATAGTGCCATTTTT
Source organism: Paludibacteraceae bacterium (assembly GCA_024405875.1). Classification (GTDB taxonomy): domain Bacteria; phylum Bacteroidota; class Bacteroidia; order Bacteroidales; family Paludibacteraceae; genus Enterocola. Next base: position 29,993 of record JAKSOA010000016.1, on the reverse strand, counting down.
TGAGAATCAATTCAAAAAGAGTACTTTTGTGCAAAATTCTTACCACGATGGAGCGAATTGTTACAACTGAAAGACAAAACATAGGTGCACTGTTTGACCGCATAGCGTCAAGTTATGACAGTTTGAACCATATTCTCTCACTAAACATTGACAAACGCTGGAGACGACGTGCAATAAATGGGTTAAAGCCCGCCGCCAGACTGCTTGATGTGGCTATAGGCACGGCAGACCTGACCCTTGAGGCACTACAACAGAAAAAAGCGGAGCAAGTTACGGGCATTGACCTTTCTGAGGAGATGATGAGGATTGGAGAGAGGAAAGTGGCTGAGAAGGGGTTTGCAGGCAAGGTGACATTTGACAGAGGCTCCGCCCTTGAAATGCCCTACCCTTCGGACTCATTTGACACTCTCACCTGTGCTTTCGGGGTACGTAACTTCTCTGATTTGGAGAAAGGGCTCAGTGAGTTCCATCGGGTCTTGAAAAAAGGCGGAGAACTATGCATACTTGAGTTCTCATACCCTGAGAACCAGTTTATTGCGTGTGGCTATGACATATACTTCTCACACATATTACCACTGATTGGCAGAATGTTCTCAAAAGACAAAACCGCCTACACATACCTTAACAAATCTGTCAAGAGTTTCATCTGGGGAAAGGATATGGTGGAAAAGATAAATGACGCAGGGTTCACTCACGCCACATTCACCTCACTTACATTAGGTATCGCCACCATTTACAGAGCCGTAAACAGTTAGCACTCCATATCGTGGTCAACGGCATCAAGATTATTATTCCATAGATATTTACGGGTCTCATTAGCCACCACTCCGCTGAGTGCAAGAACCATAATAACGTTAGGAATAGCCATAAGAGCGTTCGCTATGTCAGAGAATGTCCATACAAAACTTATCTTTACTACCGCACCTATGAATACGAATATTGTCCAGGCAACTCTGTAATAGACAATAGACTTGACACCCAGCCAATACTCCAGGACACGCTCTCCGTAGCAAGACCAGCCAAGAAGAGTTGAGAATACAAAGGTGAAGAGAGCCACTGTTAGAATCACCGCCCCGGACTGGTGTATCTTTCCAAAGGCAAGACTTGATATGGCGGCTCCGCTTGTATAATCTATATCAGGATAGGCAAGAATGCTTGAAACCATAACAACACCTGTTATGCCACATAATACAACTGTGTCCCAAAACGTTCCCGTAGATGAGACCAGAGCCTGACGCACAGCGTTTTTGGTTTTGGCTTGAGACGCTACAAGAGGTGCTGAGCCAAGACCTGACTCATTTGAGAACAAGCCACGCGCAATGCCGTAACGCATTGCAACCATAATGCCGCCACCCAAAAGGCCGCCCGAAACTGACTTTACAGAGAACGCCTCACAAAGTATTGTCTTAATTGCGGGGATAATAAACTCACTATTCAAACACAGCAACCAAATGCAACCCACAAGAAAGAATACCGCCATAAACGGCACTAAAATCTGACAGACATTACTAATCCACTTTACTCCGCCAAGAATTACTACGCCTACTACAATAGATAGGGAAATACCTGTTACATACGGCGGAATACCCAAATTATCAAAGGCGAGAGTGGATATTGAGTTAGCCTGATTCATATTGCCTATTCCAAAAGAGGCGAAAAGGGTGAATATGCAGAACGCTATGGCAAGCCAGCGCTTGTGCATAACCTTGTCAAGCACAACCATAGCACCGCCTATAACCCTGCCGTCCTCTGTTTTTGTACGGTACTTGACAGCAAGAAGTGTCTCAGAGTATTTTGTGGCTATGCCAAACACACCTACAATCCAGCACCAGAAAACAGCACCCGGTCCACCTGCGGCTATGGCGGTACCCACGCCCACTATATTTCCAGTTCCAATGGTTGCGGCAAGAGAGACAGCAAGAGCCCCGAACTGAGAAACCTCACCCTTTGAGCCGTCATCATTAGTGACAGATAGTTTTATCGCAGTGCCTAAACGCCTCTGCACAAAACCAGTACGCACACTCATAAATACGTGAGTACCAACAAGTAGAACAATCATTGGCAATCCCCACAATAAAGCGCTGGTGTCAACAGCAAGAGTTAAAATAGAATCCTTTATTGAATACCACCACTCCATCAGATTTCAGCATTTATAGCCTCCCAGAGCAAATCCTTGAGGATGTCAATACCCTTGCCTGCCACAGAAGAAATGAATACACAAGGTATATCAGGCAGAGTCTTTGCAAGTTTGGCTTCATCTTTTGAAGGAATCAAATCACACTTTGTTACTGCAAGAACACGCTGTTTATCAAGCAATTCAGGATTATACTGTACAAGTTCATCAAGTAAAATCTCATAATCCATTCTTATGTTCTCTGACGTGGCGGGAACCATAAAAAGCAGTGCCGAATTACGTTCAATGTGGCGTAGAAATCTGAGTCCCAACCCTTTGCCATCGTGGGCGCCTTCAATAATACCTGGAATGTCAGCCATAACAAAAGAGCGGTTGTCTCTGTATGACACTATGCCCAAATTAGGTTCCATAGTAGTAAAAGGATAATCAGCAATCTTAGGTTTCGCCGCCGATACAACAGAAAGCAGCGTTGATTTTCCCGCATTGGGGAAGCCAACAAGCCCCACATCGGCAAGAACCTTAAGTTCCAGAACTACAGAGCGTTCCTCACCAGACTCTCCAGGCTGTGCGAATCGTGGAGTTTGAAGAGTGGAAGTGCGGAAATGCCAGTTACCCTGACCACCACGACCTCCTTTAAGCAGTATCTTAGTCTCACCGTCCTCTGTTATCTCACACAAAGGTTCGTGAGTATCAGCGTCATACGCAACGGTGCCAAGTGGCACCTCTATGGTTTTATCATTACCGTCAGAGCCAAAACTGCGGTTCTTTCCGCCAGCCTCACCGTGCCCTGCAAAGACGTGACGCTCATACTTGAGGTGAATAAGTGTCCAATAGTTACGGTTACCCTTTATATATACGTGACCGCCTCGACCGCCATCGCCGCCATCGGGGCCACCTTTAGGAACAAACTTCTCTCTGTGCAGATGCGTTGAACCCGCCCCTCCGTTACCGGAACGGCAGAAAATCTTCACATAATCTACAAAGTTTGAATCCATAGTACTGACGTTATAAAGGAGAAAGGAGAAAGGAGAAAGGAGAAATGATAAATTCATTTTCGAATCACCGAATCACCAAATCACCGAATAACTTATAACTGAATCAATCTCTTTACAAATGCGTTCAAAAACCTCTTCCATTGTACCTGTACCCTGTATTCTGTGGTGTTTGTGCTGACGGTCATAGAATTGAATGACAGGCAGTGTCTTGGTCTCATAGACCTGAATACGCTGATGAATAGTCTGCAGATTATCGTCGCTACGCCCCGATGTCTTGCCTCTGTTTATTAGACGCTTAACCAACTCATTTGTGTCAACGTCTATGTTAAGCATTATGCTTACACGTATGTTTCGGCGTTTAAGCATAGAGTCAAGAGCGTCAGCTTGTGGTACGGTTCGTGGAAAACCATCAAAGATGAAACCCTTGGCGGTAGGATATTGGTCAATCTGCCCGTTAAGAATGTCAATCATAAGGTCATCGGGGATAAACTGACCCTTGCTTATAAGCCCATCAGCAAGTTTGCCTATATCAGTGCCCCTTGCAATCTCCGCTCTGAGGATATCACCAGTAGAAAGGTGTACAAGCCCGTACTTTTTCTCAATTAACTCACTCTGAGTACCTTTGCCAGAACCCGGAGCACCAAATATAACAACATTTAACATAGTTTTTGACTAAAACAAAAATTCGTTCAAAGATACGAAAAATTTTTAATTAGTCACACGAAAAATGTCACCTCCGTTCCTATAAACAGTATAAGTTTTCAACGGCTCGGTAGCAGGGCCTTTATTTACATATCCGCTGCCATTTCCCACTGAAAATTGAGAGCCACAAGCGGGGCATTCCATAAAAAATCCGTCAGATTTAAGTGCAATCTCTCTCTTTACCTCATACGGACAACAGATGTCAAAGGCATACAGTTTGTTATCCAATGCACGCACCACAACCACCCCACTGTAACCATACGCACCCCAGCCAGCCGAAGCCTTTGCCGGCTGCTCTTTTGTAAAGATTTTGGAATTTCCCGTCATATCCTCCCTTAGTTCATAGTCACACCCCGATGTACTTACATCAATATCAAAACTAACTGAGGCGTACGGAATATTCCTATTCTCAACAACGTTATTACACGCAGTCAGCACAACAGTCAATAGCGGCAATATATACTTTATGTTATTCATAGATTTTCAACTTAAAACATCGTCAAATTCGTCATATCGAACGAAGTGAGATATCTTTATTCACTTTTCTTTTTTCACTTTTCACTATTCACTATATCATACAGTTCCCCAGCAGTTTTCGCAATAATCTTGCCACAGATGTCTTTATGGTGTGAGCGTTCCTGAACGTGCTCCTTAGTGGAATATTTTATAAGAAGTTCATTACATTGGGTTGTGCCGAACTCATCTTCAACACGTTTGTTCAATTCCCTTACAAGTTTGTATGACGCCATTTTGCCATCCATATCATCTGGTTTGTCATAGCCTTTTAACAGACCAAGCACCATAAAGCCACCCGTAAGCGCACCGCACTTCTGACGCAAGCGTCCCATTCCGCCACCAAATGTGCCTGAGATTCTTTTTGCAAGCGTAGGGTCAATTTTACACTGGTCAGCAAAAGCCAACAATACAGACTGTGAGCAAGCGTATCCTTGCTTGAAATAATCCACAGCCAAAGCCACTGTCTCTTCTCTAGTCATAACTCAATTTTTCTGCAAAGATACAATTTTACAATTAACAATTAATAATTAACAATTAACATTTGGCGAACTTACGCCCCAATAGACAAGTGAAACGAATCCCTGCGTAACTAAACAAAAAAAAGGAAGCAGTTATCTACTTCCTTTTCGTGATCCCGCAGGGATTCAAACCCTGAACCTTCACATCCGTAGTGTGACGCTCTATTCAGTTGAGCTACGGAACCTCCTTGTTTTGCGACTGCAAAGATATTGCTTTATTTTCTTACTGCAAAATTTTTGTAAATCAAATTAGAAAAATTAATTACCAATTGTTAATTGCTAATTACTAATTACTAATTATAACAAACTCGTGCTGCGTTTCACAAACTCACTAAGTGCCTCACCCTTAAGCATATTGTTTGCAAGCAACGCAAGGTCAATAAGTTGGCGAACCTTTGGCTCAGAGGCGGCAAACTGAGAGTAAATCTCTGTCTTCTGCTTCTCCAAATCACTCTCCTTAGCCTCCTGAGTGCGTATTATATCTTTCTCAACCTCAGGTTTCTCATCTTCCTTGAGGTCTTTATGCTTAGCCCTCAACTCATCTACCTGCTTTTTGCAAGCGGCAATCTCATCATTCAGAGGAGCAACCTTAGCGTCAAGTTCGGCAGCCTGTTTCTCCACGATATCCTTAATAAGCGGATGGTCTGTGTTAAGAACAAGGTTGAAAGAGTCCGGCATACTGCCATAGAATCCCATCATACCACCTTGCAAAGCCGACATCTCCTTCATACGGCGCATCCACTCATTTTGCGTAATCATAACAGGCTGAGCGTCAGCACCCATAGCATTAAGTGAGACTATGAAGTCCATTTTATCTGTCTTAGGGGCCTGTGCTGAGAATATCTTGGTCATTGCCGCTTGCTGCGCTTCTGTAAGTTCCACCTTTGCGGCATCTTCCTTTACAATCAGGCGGTCAATTGTGTCGGCGTCAACACGCACATAGCGTGTCTTCTCATTCTTCTGCTCAAGTTTTGAGGCAAGATGCACGTCAAGTTGGTCATTAAAAAGAAGCACACTATATCCTTTAGCCTTCGCAGCCTCAATATAACTGTATTGAGCATCGGTGTCAGCGGCATACAAATATACCACATTGCCGTCCTTGTCAGTCTGGTTAGCCTCAACAAGTTTCTTATACTCATCGTATGTGTAGTATGAGCCATCGGTGGTCTTGAAGAGATTAAAGGCACCAGCACGGTCATAGAACTTATCATCTGTAAGCATACCATATGTTATGAATATCTTCAGGCTGTCCCACTTCTCTTCAAACTGCTTACGGTCATTTTTGAATATATCCTGCAGGCTGTCAGCAACCTTTTTTGTAATATGAGCGGAAATTTTCTTGACATTGCCGTCGCTCTGCAAATAAGAACGGCTTACGTTCAGCGGAATATCAGGCGAGTCAATTACACCGTGAAGCAATGTCAAAAAGTCAGGCACTATACCCTCTACGCTATCTGTTACAAACACCTGATTACAATAGAGTTGAATTTTATTCTTCTGTAACTCAATGGTATTCTTAACTTTAGGAAAGTACAATATACCTGTAAGGTTAAACGGATAGTCAACATTCAGGTGAATATGGAACAGAGGCTCATCTGCGTATGGATAGAGTTCACGATAGAAAGCGGAGTAATCCTCTTCCTTTAGGTCTGCCGGCTTCTTAATCCAGGCTGGAGCCACATTATTAATAACATTATCCTTATCAGTATCCTGTTCTTTCCCGTCCTTCCACTCCGTCTGCTTTCCAAAAACAACAGGCACAGGCAGGAACTTGCAGTATTTGTTAAGCAACTCCTGTATACGGCTCTTCTCAAGGAACTCCTTGTTGTCATCATCAATGTGAAGCACAATATCTGTACCTATCTCAGACTTCTCACACTCCTCAAGTTCAAAACTTGGGTTGCCCTCACAACTCCAATGAACCGCTTTGGCATCATCTTTGTATGATTTTGTGAATATCTCCACCTTCTTACTAACCATAAAGGCTGAGTAGAATCCCAAACCAAAGTGTCCGATGATGGCGTTTGCGTTATCCTTGTATTTATCAAGGAACTCTCCCGCACCAGAGAATGCAATCTGATTTATATATTTATCTATCTCATCGGCAGTCATACCAATACCACTGTCAGAGATTGTCAGCGTACCAGCATTCTTGTCAATCTTCACACTTACCTTAGGGTCTTTGAGTTCACCCTTAAACTCACCTACGCTGCTTAGAGTTTTAAGTTTTTGAGTTGCGTCAACAGCATTTGAGACCAACTCACGTAAGAAAATCTCGTGGTCTGAATACAAAAACTTCTTGATAACCGGGAAAATGTTCTCCGATGTTACACCAATATTACCTTGTTGCATAGTTTATAATGTTTTAAATTTTTGTCTGTAATGGCTATCGCAAAGAGTGTGCCAAATGGTTATTTATGACATCTTGGCACAAAAAAGTTCCACCGCCATACAGCGATGGAACCTTTCCTTTTTCAATATTTTATTAATTATTGAACTTTTAAAGTTGTACCATCTGACATCTCAGCAAGTTTGACACCCTTATAATTTGCAAGAACAACTTGACCAATCAAGTTCCTGTATCTTATAACGGTTGCCTTTGCCTTATTTGCAGGGTCTTCAGTAGGTATTGCCTTTGCAGCACTAATTGATATTGTCTCATCATCAACAACAGTCAATGTAACTTTAACATCATCACCTACACCCAATGCCGGGTCAATAGTCAGGTTTGCATCATCTGCAGGATACCAACTTTGCTTAATAAGATTCTCTCCGCTGGCAATGTTAACGCCCGTACCTGTTCCCCATTGTCCTGAATAAGTGAACACACCTTTTGATTCCTCTGTCATCTCAACAAATTCCCACTCACCACCATTCCAGTCTGTCTTAACTTGCCATTCTGTGTATGTGGTGTAATAGTACTTGGTTGACGGGTCTTGTTTCCAAGCATTAACCGCTACTGATATGATACCCTTCTCATCCGGCTCAATCTTAATGTCGCCTTCTGGGTCTGAGTTAGCGCTATCAAATGAAGCGCCCCAAGAGAATTGGTAACCCCAGCCTATCGCCTCAGCATCTGCAAAGTTGATTGTGTAATTTGTTTCATCAACCTTAGTCATCGCTACCCAAGCGTTGTCTGACATTGCTCCATAGAAGTAGCACTCAGGGGTACCTGTAGGTACTGTAACATTTACAGTGATGCCTGTTGTTGGCTGTGGCTCATCTGTAACGGTGAACTCAACTTCCTTGAATGCCTCTTCAGCATCACCCTCTTCTGGTTGGTAGAATGCAGTGGCTTTTACTGTGTAGTTACCTGCTGCAGTAGGTGTGAACTTGCCACCCTGTGCCTGCTCATACTCACCTTCCTCAGCCTTAACCTCATATATTATCATAGGCTCAGCACTGAATCCAGCAACTGTCGCAGTGAATGTGAGTTCCTCACCTATAACCTTGCTGCCAGCAATGTCTATTGCAGTTACTGTTGGCTCCGCTGGTGGAACAGGGCATTCGCCTGTACCTACATACAGTTGGTCTGCTCCGTAAATGAGTTTGAGGTAGAAACTGTAGCAACCATCTGCTGTAACTGAATATGAGTTCTCTTCTTTGGTTATACCAGGAACACTTGCCTCATCAAGAGCAACAGCCCAAGTACCGCCTGTTGATGCGTCATACAGGGCAAATGTCTGTCCTTTGGCAAGAGACTGGTTAAGAATCATCCACTCATTTTCAGCCTTAGGATTCTTCTCACCCATTACTATAGTCTCACCATCTATCTTTATGCCGTAGCCTGTTTGAGGAACGGTGCACTCACGTACATTAAGGGCAAACTTGCCAGACTCATCAGCGGCACCCAACTCATAGCAAGTTGACTCTGATACAGGGGTATCAACTGTTTGTGACGCTCCATCTGCAACATTGTTGTTGAAGATTATCTGCAAGCCCGTATGCTCACCCTCTATAGTGTAGCTGTACCAACCGTCTGCGGCTGTAAGTTTATCACCCGGCCAAGCCTTTGTAATAGTGCCGTCATTGTCAAATGCGTAGATGGCAACCTCTGACCAAGTTGTTGAAGATGCAAGCAATTTAACTGTTATCTCCTCACCTGGCTGTGGCTCCTCTGTAACGGTGAACTCAACTTCCTTGGACGCCTCTTCAGCTTCTCCCTCCTCAGGTTGGTTGAATGCAGTGGCTTTTACGGTGTAGTTGCCTGCTGCTGTAGGTGTGAACTTGCCTCCCTGTGCCTGTTCATACTCACCCTCTTCAGCCTTAACCATATATATTACCATAGGGTCTGCACTGAATCCGGCAACAGAGGCTGTGAATGTGAGTTCCTCACCTACAACCTTGCTGCCTGTAATGTTGATGGCGGTTACAGTTGGTTCTTTCGGTTCAAATTTCTTGACAACGATGTTCACCTTGTCACCGGCAATGTCAAGTGTGAATGTAATGTCAAAGTTGCCACTCTCTGTGAAGGTATATTTGGCATTATCCCCTGCCGGTATTGATGTTGCCCAAGCGTGATTCTTTGCAGCCTTGAACTCAATTACCTCATCCTTAAGGAATTCTACATTAGTATAAATCTTTGTAAATACGCTCTCAACCTCTTCCATATCATTCGCCTCAAGCGTAGGATTCCATTTTTCACCAAACAAAGTCTCACTGTTTCCTACCATTGTCCAAGTGGTTTGAGGAACTGTGCACTCGCGTGTGTTCAGAGCAAACGTGCCTGATGTCTCATCGTATGCACCTAACTCATAACATGTAGATGCTGATACAGGGGTATCCGCAGTTTGTGACGCTCCTTCTGCAACATTGTTGTTAAAGATTATCTGCAAGCCCGTATGCTCACCCTCTATGGTGTAACTGTACCAACCGTCTGAAACTGTAAGTTTATCACCAGGCCAAGCCTTTGTAATAGTACCAGCATTGTCAAATGCGTAGATTGCAACCTCTGACCAAGTTGTTGAAGATGCAAGTAACTTAACTACGATGTTCTCAGGTGCTGTTGTAACTGTAAATGGCAATTCAAGAACAGCCTCTTCTTTTTCACCTTCAGCAGGTTCGTATGTTGCTGTAGCCTTAACAGTGTAGGAGCCTGCGGCATCTGGTGTGAATTTGCCACCATCAGCACCCTGATACTCACCCTCACCTTGCTTAACAGCGTAGGCTATTGTAGGCTCACCATTGAATTTAGCCACAGTTGCCGTAAATGTAAGTTCCTCACCTACATATTTTTTACCTGAGATATTGATTGATGTTACAGTTGGCTCTTCAGGCTCAAATTTCTTAACATCAATATTCACCTTACCACCGGCAATATCAAGAGAGAATGTAATGTCAAATGTACCATCTTCTGTGAATGTGTAACTTGCGTTGTCTCCTGATGGAACAGTAGTTGTCCAAGCGTGGTTCTTTGCAGCCTTGAACTCAATCTTATCACCCTTCTTAAATGTTTTGTTACTGTATGATTTTACAAAGACACCATCAACCTCATTCATATCGTTTGCGGCAAGTTCAGGTTTCCAAGTTTCGCCAAATAGGGAGGCGTTGTCACCTACCATAGTCCAGGTGCACTCATCTTTAGGATATGTTACAGTAAACACATCACCTACCAACTCAAACTTATATACACCCTTAACATCTGCATCAAGAGTAACATTCTGCTCTCCGTCAAGTTTCCAAGCACTGTTACCACGGGTCATTGTAGCACCCTGATCTGTAGCACCTTTCCAAGTATCCCCTGTTATTTGCTTGAACTCATATTTCTTAGCATCAAGTTCTATCTCAGCAGGTAACTCTTTCTTGCCATCGCCCCAACTTGTAAACTCACCTGCAACATAACTCTTTATGACAGGTGCGGCAATCACAGTAAACCTCTGCTCTTTTGAAGCCTCCTGTGTATCAGTTGCGGCATACGCCTTAACAATATATTCACCGGCTTCGGCAGGAGTGAATTTTCCACCTTCAGCGGTCTTGTATTCTCCACCATCTTTCTTAACAGAGTAAGAGATTGTAGGAGTGCTCTTGAATCCGAATGTTGAGGCTGTGAATGTAAGTTCTGTACCCACATACTTATTACCTGAAATATTTATGGCAGTAATAATAGCGTCAGCCTCTTTAGGACGGCCTACTAATGTCATAGTAACAACATCACCTGTTGGATTATATGTGAAGCTTACAGTATCATTGGCTTGTACAGCATCACCAGTGAACTTATCCGCTGAAATCCATTTTGCATCAGCATCATCGGCTTTAGTATTGAAGTTGAAACCTGTACCGCCGAATATCACCTTTTCAAGTTTATAGACACTGCCGTCTTTTGTCATCTCTTTCCAAGTCCACTCAGTGCTGTTCCAGTTATTCTTTGCATAGTATTTTACAACAGGAGCAGGAGGAACCGCTGTTGCTGTGAATGTGGCGGTGGCACTTGCCTTCTCCGTATTATATGTAGCATCAACTTTTACAGTATATAAGCCCGCCTTTGTTGGAGTATATGGGCTTGTGGCAGCCTTGAACTCATCTGTACCAAACTTAACACTATAAGTAAGTGTAGGAGTACCGCTGAAATTCTTGGTCACGGTTGTAAATGTTACGGCATTACCAACTTGAACAGATATTGGGGATACTGTAAATGATTCAATATATGGCTCTTTTGCAGGAGGCTCCACACAAGGAGTGATGGTTGCGGCATATCTGCCACTCTCCATCTTATCACCTATACCCATACAAAAGTCAGCAGACTGACCCTTGCAATCCTGTGTAGCGTATGTCCAATCTGTTGTATTAGCGCCATTCTTTACAAGGAACTTAGTATTAGCCTTAATCTGACCGTTCCACCAAGTGAAAGTACCTATTGAGAACGCCTTTGTCATAGCCTTGATTTCATCGCCCGATGCCCAAGTGTAAGTTGCGGGAGCGTTCCACTCATTAGGTAATTGGATTTGTATGTTAATATATGTAACTACTGGTGTAGGAGGTGTCTCTCCCTCTTCTACAAGGTTAGTAAACTCTTTCCAACCGGCTGTAGCCTGATATTTGGCTTTGGTACCTTTGGGAACTGTAACCTTAACTTTGCTGTAATACGCAGAGAAACCATTCAACGCCACAGGTGAGGTAGCCTCACTGACAATTTCAGTAAGTGCGTTCAAACCCACAAACGCATTTGCGTTAATATTAGCACACGCTCCTTTGAATGTGATTTTTGACAAGTTTGAGCAATTGAAGAATGCGTGATCACCTATAGTCTGTATGCCAGACCCTATGGTTACATTCTCAACTATACCATAACCATTAAAGGCATAGTCGTCAATTTTCACAATGTTGTAGGTTGTTGTAGTCAGACCACCTCTGGTGGTAGTGTTCTTGATATCTACGGCTTTCTGGTTTTCACCATAATAAACCCAAATATCATTGCTGCCCGCTGGAATCCAGTAAGTACGGTTATCTGAGTAACTGTACCACTCCTCTCCGTTTGCGGCAAAACCTACAAATGTAGCGGCTATAAGAGCCACCAACATAGTAATAAGTTTCTTCATAAAATATTGGTTTTTAGGTTAATAAATAGGTTATAATTAATTAGTCAATACAATTGTCCCCACCCTTTTACAAAGGCGGGGACAACAAAGTTACAAAATCATTACAAAAATTGCAAATGTTTGCAAGCGAAAAAACAAAATCTGTTATTCAGCCCACTCTAAAGGAGTGGCACTAAGTGTTTTTTCAGCCAGCACAAACCTGTAACTCTTGAATTTATACACCTTACTCTTTGAGGCGGAATAGTACTTTACGTACATTTCCTCCACATCACCAGCCACAGGAACCTTAACCTCGTAAACAAAGCGTGTGGTTGCATCGGGGTCAAGCGGAAGAACGGCACGGCAACTTTCACCTGCAAACAATGCCAACTCATCTCCGGCTACAACCGTTATATCTTCAGGTAAAGAGTATCTGAACACCATAACCTTCTCCCCTGACACTCTGTTTGCTTCATTTGGAATATAAGGGTCTGACGCCAATCCCTTGACATCGTCATTTGTAAAACGGAACTCATCAACCCAATATATGATTCTGCTGTTCCTGGAGTCAAAATAAGCCAACTTTATCATTTGATTATCACTCTTAGGTCTGTATATGCCCAAGTAGAACCTCATACCAAACGAAGTCTCCTTAGGCTTACATACACCTACGCATACATCATTACAGAATGCCGCCATAATGTCAGCCTCCGCAATGTTATCAGAAGGCTTTGCTATTATGTTCATTGTGGAGGTTATGTCTTTATCCTTGTCAGCGACTTTCCAATCAGGAGCCTCATCGTGCGAACTCCAGTTTACCTTCCATTGTGGCGCTCGTTCCACCTTAGATGGAGCATGAGGTTCAACAGGTTCAACAGGCTCAACAGGAGTGACAGGAGTGACAGGTTCCGGCTCCGATTTGTTATCTTTCTTACAACACACCATTGCAACGGCAATAAGTGCCGCAAATATCATAACACGTGTTTTCATATTGTTTGTCATTTTATAAGTTTATAATCAAATTTTTCCCCGTTAACATATACAGTGGCAGTGTATGTGCCGTGCTGGTAGTTCTCAGCACCAGTAAATGTGTATTGCCACAAGCCGTCAGCATCAGCCTCCGCTCTGTAACTCCACAATCCAACACCGGTTGTTGTGTTGATGTTAATCTCAATAACATCACCCTTCTTAACCACAGCCTTGAATGTTAGTTTATCAACAAACGGATTAGGGAACACTCCTACACTTACCTCTTCAAACGGTATAACCGCAGGGTTGTCAAGAGTACCTACCGATGCCAATTTTGAAGAATACTTAATTACAGGCTTGCTCTCCTTGCCGCCCATTGTTCCGCTGTAACGGAAACTCATTACGCTGCCCTCATCAGCCGATGTAAGCATCAGGAATCTGCCCTGATTGTCAGCGGTTGCCGCTCCAACCAACTCATCTCCTGCGTACGCCTCAAGAACATCGCCCTCTTCCGCACCCTCTACAGTTGCAATCAAAGGCATATTGTGGCTACGCTTGAAGAACTCATTAGGCTCTATCTCAGCAGACCTTAATCCAGGGTCAAATTGCGATACATTCTGATACTTGATTATAGCGGAATCAGCAGCCTGTTGATACAGCATATAACCTGTTCCAGGTTTCAAATGAGTAAGAGAACCTACCCACTGATAGTTATTATCAAGCATTGCGAATGTCTTGTAACTCTTAATTACATCACCAGGAGTTTTCTTGTCATACGCGCCAAGTGCGGTGGTAACATCCTGTGTGTGCTCACACAGATACGGCAGATAGTTCCAACCCTGACCTACCTTTACAATGCGTTCACTCTCTTTAAGCGTTGTGCCGTGAATGCCAAACCTGCCGTCATTATGTACACGGAACATAAATACACGCTTATTGTCAAAGATAAAGTCATTTGTAGTCCACTGACCATTCTCATAACTTGACAAATCATCCTCAACCTTTATAAAGTCTCCGTGAGTAAACTGATAACTATGCGTAAACGCACCCTTGAAACTACCGCCGTCATTATCAGGGGCAATATTGAAACTTACCCAGTTCCAGCCCGCGGATATAGGATATTCAGCAGAACGCAGTTGGGTTGATTTAAGTATTATAGGTTCATCAGGTGTTCCTACAATTGTATTCGCCTTATATTTGATTCCTTCCCCTTCTGGTGACAGTACAAACATTTGACCTGTTGACGCACGCCACAGTACAAACCTGATGTTGTCACCTCTTAACAATGCTCTCTTGAAATCAGCATCCTCACTGCTCTTCATACTCATAAACAGCATTGTACCTGTCTTTGCTTCTGTAATATGCTCCACATCTATACATATACCACCCAAATATGCAGCCACAATGTCAGCGGTGTCAGTGTCAAAATATACAATTGAAGAGTTTCCTATTCTGGCTCCCTCTATCTGTACCTTTGCAAACATATTCATAGTCTCATTTGAGTCAACCATAGGGTCTTCCTTCCACGATGGAGCAATTGCCTTGACCGTAATATTCACCTTAAGAGGCTCACTCAGTTCTTTATCATCTGTAACGTGAACAATTGCCTCATATTCACCAGGCTCAAGAGCGTCACTTACACGGAATGTAAACGGCAAATGCTCAAGAGGGCTTAATGAACCGCGGTCATTTGATGCGGTCAGCCACCAAGGCAAATCATTTATATAGAAGTTCTGTTCTATACCGCTTTGGTTTATCACCTCCAAATCAAAGGTGCAACCCTCTCCCTCATTAATGGTGTTCTGCAGATACCTTGCAGACCATACCACTACATTCTTGTCAACAAACAGTGTCCACTGCATAGGGCTCTGCTGGGTGTTACCTGCCAAGTCCTCTACATCACGTACCGTAATAAACACATTCTGCTTGTTAATCTGTTGCTCAGCCATCTGAAGGTTTATTACAAGTTCATTATCCTTGCCAACCCAATTGAATCCGTATTTGACAATATTTCCCTTCTCATTTACAGGAGCACCGTCAGGAAAATCTTCTGTCTTTGCCGGGAAGTCTGAGTCAGGGTTAAGCACAACTCTGTCATTGTCTCCGTGCTTAATCACATTACCATTCTCATCATATCTGATTCTACAGTTATACGGACAGTACTCTGTGGTATATTTACTGCCGTCATCGGCATAAACACGGTATGTGAACGGCAAGTGCGTTACAAGACCCATCTCTTTATCATTTGGCACATTCAGATAAAAACTCTTAAGGTACTTGTCTGACAAAGCGACTTGCCAGAATGTAACCTCAGCAACTGTACCGTCATACTGTCCTATCTCAATGCAGTCTCCGCTCATACTTGGACTCTTGATGCCACGTGCATTGAACTGTGCCACATTATTGCCGTCAATGTACATCACACCCTTGCCTACCGCGTGGTTTGCAGCCAACGCAAAGTAGTGCCATTGGGAATCAATCCAAGAACCTTTACAGTTAATGGTGTCATTCCCGTTCATCATTGTAAGAGAACTGTCTGTCAGTTTTAACTGCATATTCTTTGATGAAAGCAGATTCAGTGAATCTCCTGCCTGTGGCTTTGTATTAACCTTAAACCACATAGTGTAGGTGAAATCACTGCCGTCAGACACGCTGAAGAAGTCTCCCTTCAATTTCAGTGACTTATCCTTAACAGGTATTGACTTGCCTTCAGGGTATGTCCACTCGGTATTATTGAGTGTCATCACCACTCCACCTGCAAGGTCCTTTGCCGTCTTACCCTTACCCTCATTCAGCGGATAGTATGCCACAAGACCGTCCTCATAGCCTGTAAGTTTCTTGTTTGCCAATGTTTCCACCTCATACTGTGACAACACCCTGCTCCATAAACGGGCCTCAAGCATACAGCCCTTGAACGGATTGTCCTTCTTCTCAAAATGTCTGCCTAACCATACAGGTCCTGTTCCCTTGTATCCGTTCAGACTTACCGCTCCGTTTCCATGTGCTTCATTCACCATCTCATCATTAACATACATATTAACCTCACCTGATTCATTCTCGTATGTTACCACTATATGGTTCCATTCATTGATGTAGAGATTGTCAAGCGCCACTGATTTAGTAATACACATAGTGTCCTTTTTGGAGTTCTCCACATACAAGTACATTTTGCCATCATTCTCATCCTTAACCTGCTCTATTGCAAAATAAGCGTCTTTATTACCTTGTATAATGTATGTCATACTGCTTGCAGTGTCAGGCCTGACCATAAAGTCAACACTGAAGTCCTTGTTTGAAAGGTCTCTTGACAGTTGGGTTGCGGCGTAACTTGACTCCTTGCCCAAGAACCGCAGTGATGTGGTGTTGGTTATCTGTGAGGCGTTAGTGTAACCTGTTATCTCAAAGTTGTTGTCCTCATCCAAATAGTTTGCGGCAATGTCCTCACTGAACGGAATTGATATATAGTCTCCCACTCCCAATATTCCGTTGGCAGGTGTGGCTACGCCAAACAGTTGCGGACGGCGGGTATCCTTAAGACCGCTCCTCAGTTCTGAAGGACTGGTCAGAAACGAACTGCCGAACCTACAGTAACTTAATGCACGCAGGTCATATTTCTGCTCCATAGGGTCACGCTCCCCGTAGAACTTGTAGTTCTTTATCTGACCGTTCTTTATCATCTCCTTATTGCCGCTTGCCTTCTCATACAGGGTACTGTCTGCATAGAATGAGCATAGTGTAACCCAATTATCATCACTCTCTGTGTTCAGTTTATACTGAAGGTCTATGTGGTCAAAACCGTCATAATTAACATCAAAGCCGTCTATCTCAACCGGGGTGTAGTAGCCTGTCTCATCCTTTGGTGACAGGGTGTTGAGTATCCAGTTCTTTACAGGCAACGCCATATTTACAGGAGTTGACAGTGGCTGGTAATGAACGCTGAACTTGGCTGAGTCATACATAAAGACATCACAATCAGAACGTAGTGTCAAGCCTATGTCCTCATAGTCGTATGCCTTACCGCGTCTTACCTCCATTGTCTTCTTTATTGATTGACCCGGAAGCAAAGAGAAACTAAGACCACCCTTTATAACGGAACCGTCAATGGTTATTACTAAACCGTCCTTATTGGTGGATTCATCTTGACGGAGCGTGAATGATGTTGACATAAAGTCATTCTCAAATGTTATGTCTGACTCATTGCTTATGGTAAGTTCATACACCGCAGGCTGGTCAGCAGGAACATTTCCTATCTCCCTTTTATTTATTGTAACCGTTGGGTTATCTATACGCAGCGTTGCAGGGGCAAGTTGTGCGCCTGGCATATATACTTTGGTAATATCAGCATCCTCATACGGACAACGGGTGGCTCCTCCAAGGCGTGCGAATATGAAATCCACGTAGTGTTCTCCATCATCATCCGTTCCACTGTATGTGTGTTTTCCACCTTTCGCATCATCATAAACATCCTTGTAATCATCACTTTCCACAAGACTGTTATCCTTTAGGAAATATATTCCTATATCTTCATAACTGTATTCTGCGGTCTGCAAAACAAAACCTGATTCTTTTGAGAAACCTTTCTTACGTTCAGGGGTCTCAGTGAAATTAACATTAACAAAAGGGTCAATACTTAATTCCACATTAATAGTGAAAGCTTCACAAACATAAAACAAGTCGGGACTCATCGCACCTTTAACTAGAGAAGTTAAAAGTTCGGGTACCGCTTCAACCAATGGATCCCACATCCAACCGTCAGTATGCCCCGATGCAAGTTCCGCCTTGTTATTGTAACTTATCTCTGTATCTGATGTTAATGAATATGTAGTCGTGGGTTTACTTGTAAGTATGGCAGTGTATTTTTTCTTTTCATTATCTGCCACAGCCAAATACCATTGTGCAATCAGAGTATTGTATTGTTTTACCTCATCCACATATATACCTTCAGAACCTTCTGGCTTAAACCATTTATATGTTCCATCCGTTCCAAATAAAATATCATCAGTACCTACAAGGCTATGATAGACAGATTTTTTTGTCTCATTTGCAAGGTTCTGCCAATATGAGTCATCCTGACTGCCTACCATAAGCAGCGAGTTGCGCTCCTGATAGCATTTTGGAATAAGAGTACCTAAAATGTAGGTCTGTGTATATACAAATTTAACAGGTAATTCTCTTCCTACTTCCATCTGTTCTCTTACTACCAAATAGTATGGAGCATCCTCAGTAGGCTCTGCCAGCAGATGTGCCTTTCCCGCCTCAAACATTGGCTGACAATGGTTATAGGTGGTACTGTCCATTATTACCACCGCATCTGTCATAGCGGCATACATCTGACTGCTTGCACCTATATATACATCAGCATCAGAACCTACCATAAGAGGGTCATTTGATGTGGTGATTTTTTCTGCTGTTGTAAATGTATATTCAGCAACTTCGTGTCTCTTATAACCTGTTTTTATAGTGGTTTCCCAATAATTCTTTGCGTTAGACCGTATTATGGCGGCGCTTGATGAATTCTGTACTCCACCCCCCATAGGTGCAGCAATTATTCCAGTACTAAACCAAGAGTCATCTCCATTTGTTGCTCCCAAATTAACACCTCCAGTAACTTCAAGATCATAACTATATGCGGCATTGTATGTGGTTCCACCCTCAACGTATGCATAACTGTTTGCTCCATACGGGTCTCTCAATACATCTGAAACACATATATTCTCAACTAATGTTTGAACTGTGGATGTGCCTTTTAACCTTGACCCGACAATATAGCCCTTTACAGGTGTTGAATAGACGTACAGACCATCCTGGTCAATACGTAGTTCCAACTGTCGCAAACCCTCTTCTCCACCAAGCACAAATGACGGATTGTCCACTCTATATACAAATGAGGCTCTTTTAGTTGCCTTGTTGATTGGTGCGGTCAGAGTCTCTCCATTTACGCTCATTCCGTTAAACAGCACTATATCTCCCTCTTCCAAATCAACCTGCCACTGACGTGCCTCTGACTTGTCATTATTGTAGTAATATTTCTCTCTTGCCGCTACTGAGAGCATATATGTCTGATTTGACTTGAACACAGGATAGCCGAACATATAACTTACATTGACTACCTTATCTATTGTGTCGTGCTTGACAATGTTTATGGTTGTGTCCATACCATTATACGTGATAAGGCTCATACGCTCCTCTCCCAAATAATCCTTTGGCATACCATATAACAATTGGTTGTATATCAACTCTATCGGGGCACGATATGTAATGGAGTATTTATCATTATAAACCAAATTGTCTCCAGTGAATGGATTAGGTATGGTATCCATTGGAGTTACGCTATTAGTCAAGTCAAGAACTTGTGCGGTCATACCCACAGGGAACAGAGTGGCGTAACCCTCTGCCGTAGCCTGAACTATCTTATATTTTACAGGGAACAACTCAACCATATACTCACCTGTGACAGGGTCAGGATGTACGGTTATGCGTTTCAACTCCGTATGCATAGTAGTCTTGTACTCCTTATCAATATGGGTATATACGGTGTCCTTAGTTTTAATGTCAGGGTCTGTTGGGTAATGTACCAAATGGGATATTTTGTCACCCTCCAACTCAAATACAAGAGTAATGCTGTCTCCAAGTGTGTTAATTGAGCCCTTTTGTAATGTCAACGGTTTCTCCCCCTCTATCTTGCCTCCCGTAACACGTCCAATTAGTGTTACCTTGGTTTCATCATATATGCGCTGACCTGCCACATCCTCTATAATTTTCATCTCTTTATGACCGTCTTCATCAGTAAAAAAGCCTTCATTTGCAAAATTATGACCATCCTTGAACGCCTGTATTGTTGTTGTTCCGTGTCCAAAACCCTCTGTGGCTGGTACAAGCAATGAGAAGTTTCCTGACGCATCGGTCTTTACCGGCTCTCCCGCTTTGTTTATAACCACATTCCCGTTTACTCTAAATAGGGCATTTTGCACAGGAACTGTGGAGTGGTCATATAACACACGACCACTAAACTTATGTACTGAAGTATTAACGAAACTGATATTGGTTGCGTATGCTGTGGAGACATTTGTACCGGCAAGTGCCACAACAATATCCCCTTCCACTCCTGCAAGAGTATTGAATGTGCTGTTATAGTCATCAGAAGGGTGTACTGTAAATGTACTATGTTCCATTATATTCAGACTGTCAATGGTGTAAGAACCATCTGTATTAGTTACAGTTTTACGCAACACCTCTTTTACATCATCTGCAAACACACCAATTGTAACTCCACTACACGCTGAGCCGTCAGGGTATGTTACGTGTCCGCTTATGGAGCCGTACTCACTTCTGCGTCCGGTAACGGACAATGAGTCTTTCACTATCTTATCACACACCAACTGTCCTACTACCTTATATTGGCACTCCTTACCTATAGGAGCCTCTCTGTCCATATAACTTTTTTCATCTGTCTCACCTATTTTTTCAAATGAATCATTGTTCTGACGGAATACGGTATAAGTTTGAAACTCTCCGCCCTTGGTATCCCAAACCAATGATATCATATCAGCCGATTCATTGTATGTAGCGGACAGTTTATCCATAGTCATTCCGTCATTAAAGTAGAAAGAGGTGTCCGCTACCGCCTCCACTTCCTTACCAGCGGTACTGGAATAAGGGAGCAAACTATTTGACAAATCAAGTTTAAGGCTGTACGCATATCGTTTGCACGCTATATCAGCCACATCTGTATAGTTAACGCTATAATTGTATTCTTCAAACTTAACGCTATCTTCCGGAACAAGTATCTCAGCGGTAACGGTATCTGTACCTGAAATCATACGTTTTACCAAAAACATCTTTACTCTCTCCATATCCCAATAGAAACCATCACCTGCCGCTACCGTAGCATTAATATTTACATTGCGTGTTACATTCCAATCGCTCGCCTCCATTGCTAAACCATATTTTATTTCAGACTGCCATACACCTGGCACATTAATTGAGGTTCTGCCACCAAGACCTGAATCATCCACAGCCTGTTTATCTGTCCAGAATGATGCCGATGCTCTATATACACGGTAGTAATATTTGCCACCTGAGGCTTGCTGACGCTTAATAACCTCAGTCTCATCTACAAATTCATAATTTTCCTTACGCACCTCATAATTTACACTGCCAATTGTCTGTGCTGTACTGAAATCAGGCAAGGTGTCTCGCTCAATTACAAACAAGTCACTGCTCATATAATCATCTTCCGCAGCGTTCTTTATATTCCAACTGATTTTTACCGAGCCGTCATACAAGCCTGTTTTGGACTCTGTATTCCATTCTGCCTTTACATCATATAATCTATGATATGCGGGAACAGTTATTGTATTAGACATAAATCCTTCAAAATTATGCCCTTCTATTCCATCTATTGAATTACCGCCAACCTCAAAAGATACTGATTGAGGGGTATCTGATATAGGGACATAGGCATTTTTATTGTTCTCTGACAATGTATGTTTCATCCCGCCTGTTTCACCATTAATATATATCTTATACCAATCTAAAGTCACACCTGTTTGAGATACTATAGGACACATCATTTTGCCAGGTGCTGATTCCGAATCTCCGTTATCTACTGCAAAAGCGGATGTAGGCACCATTGGGTCAGGTCCTGCCGTTGCAATGATAAATGTTCTTTTAACATCATATAGATAACCATCACGTCTATTACCTCCATCTTCTATAGTCGCTACAGAAGCCTTTATATCCGCAGTAATTTGTATTTGTGACAACTGCTTAGCCTCTTCAGGCATATGCCAAACAAAATTAAGTTTTTTAGGTGTTCCTGACGCACATTGATGATTCCAATATCTTCTATCTTCAGATGTACCAGGGTGGTATTTTTCTCTCCAATATATACGGTCAATATAACAAGAAGAATGAAACTCAAGTTCAGCATTCAGAGAGTCAAGGTTTAATCCGGACCGCCCTTTTTTTGATAGATACATACAAGAAGAGGTATTTCTCCACACATCAAAAATATTATTCACACTACCGCCAATATCACCCCAACCAATTGAAGAGGCACATTCATCACTACCACATTTGTCTCCTACCTCACCACCTTCACGAAACGCAAGGACTCTAAATCCTTCCTCGTGAGTCTCATCAATACTAACGCTTGATACCAATATGATACGCATAGCACCTGGTTTCTGTAACCATACCTGTTGGGCGTCGGTCTTTTTCAATTCATCGGCCATAACATTGCAGAACCTTACGGAAAGGAATGCAGCCAAAAAAACAAAAAGTAATCTTCTTTTCATAAGTATATGATTTTAAATTGTTAATCTCTTCAAGAAAAACATGCGAAAAAACTCCCGTAGCAAGAGTTCAAAGTTATGTAAAAAATTGTATCGCTGTATCATCAGAACAAAAAAAAATCACCAAATCAGTGATCTGGTGATTTATGAATTATATAATCCAAACAATCCTAATTACTAATTGCTAATTACTAATTGCTAATTACTAATTGCTAATTAACTCCGTGCCCATATACGGTTGCAACGCCTTAGGAATGCGGATACCCTCCGGGGTCTGATTGTTCTCAAGCAGAGCGGCTACAATACGAGGCAGGGCAAGTGCGCTACCATTAAGTGTGTGGCAGAGTTGTGTCTTCTTATCGGCAGTACGGTAACGGCATTTAAGGCGGTTAGCCTGATAACTCTCAAAGTTAGAGACGGAACTAACCTCAAGCCAACGCTTCTGTGCGGCGGAGAATACCTCAAAGTCAAATGTAATGGAAGAGGTGAATGACATATCGCCACCGCAAAGCCTCAAAATCCTATATGGCAGTTCAAGTTTTGTGACAAGGTTCTCAACGTGGGCAATCATCTCATCGAGGCTCTGATAAGAGTGCTCAGGAGTATCTATGCGTACAATCTCAATTTTTGAGAACTCGTGCAGACGGTTAAGTCCGCGCACATCTTTGCCATAACTGCCAGCCTCACGACGGAAACACTGTGTATATGCGCAATTCTTAATAGGAAGTTCTTTCTCATTAAGAATAACATCGCGGTAGATATTAGTAACAGGAACCTCAGCGGTAGGAATAAGATAGAGGTTGTCAAGACCGCAGTGGTACATCTGCCCCTCTTTGTCAGGTAATTGACCTGTTCCATACCCCGATGCCTCATTAACTACTGTTGGTGGCATAATCTCAGTGTAGCCAGCGGCACGAGCCTCATCAAGGAAGAAATTTATAAGTGCGCGTTGAAGTCTGGCACCCCACCCTTTATATACAGGGAATCCTGCACCTGTTATCTTAACGCCCAAATCAAAATCTATGAGGTCATATTTTTTTGCAAGTTCCCAATGTGGCAGAGCGTCCGCTCCAAGTTCGGGGACAACGCCGCCCATTCTCTCAACCTTGTTATCTTCCGCTCCATAACCCTCTGGCACTGTGTCATTTGGAATATTAGGAACGGTGAGAAGCAGATTTGTAATCTGCTCAATATCACTGCTCATACGCTTGTCAAGTTCAGCGGTCTGAGCCTTAAGTGCGGCAACTTCCTCACGTATCTTAACAGCCTCAGCCTGCATACCCTTCTTCATCATCTCCCCCACCTTGCCCGACTGTACTTTTATTTGGTTAAGAATTCCGTCAAGCCTTGTCTGGGTAGCCTTACGGTCACTGTCAAGTTCAACAACCTTGCTTAAAATCTCTCTGCCGTCAAAGTGTTTTTTGTTCAAACGTGCTACGGCATCATCAAAATTCTCTGTAATGTACTTTAATGTAAGCATAGTTCTAATCTTTAGAGCGCAAAGGTAATAAATAAATAGTGAAAAGTTAAAAAAGAAAAAAGAATAGTTAATTGTTAATTGAAAAAGGGAATTCATTTCTGAACTCCCTTTGATGAATTGCTTGGACATTATGAGATCCTTCGCTTACGCTCAGGATGACGAATGTCTTACGCTTGTGCTTGAACCGATACGTATGAGCGGTCATCCTTCTTTTTACGGAAGATTACAGTTCCGTCAATAAGAGCGAAGAGTGTGTGGTCTTTGCCCATACCAACGTTCTCACCTGGGTGATGAACTGTACCGCGTTGACGTACTAGAATGTTGCCTGCTTTAGCAAATTGACCGCCAAAGATTTTAACACCAAGTCGTTTGCTCTCTGACTCACGACCGTTCTGTGAACTACCTTGTCCTTTTTTGTGTGCCATTTCTTTACCCTTTCTTTACTTTAAGCTACAACATCTTTAATTACAATCTCTGTAAAGCATTGACGGTGACCGTTCTTTACTCTGTAACCTTTACGGCGACGTTTCTTGAACACAATCACTTTGTCACCCTTAACGTGAGAGACAACCTCGGCTACAACCTTAGCGCCCTCAACTGTAGGAGTGCCTACATTTACTTTACCGTCAGCGTCAATAAGGAGAACTTTCTCAAATTCAACCTTTGCGCCACGTTCCTCGTTCAAACGATGAACAAACAGTGTCTGGTCTTTCTCAACCTTAAACTGCTGTCCTGCAATTTCAACAATAGCGTACATAATATAAAAATGTTTTTATAGGTACCTTCCTGAGGTGAGCCCCAACGCGGGACTTCTTTATATACCTGTTGGAAATTTTGGACTGCAAAGATAGTGAAAGTTTTGAGCAAAAACAAAAAAAATTTTAATTTTGCACTATGAAAGTTACTTTTTTAGGAACGGGGACATCAACTGGAGTACCTTATATCGGGTGCGGCTGTGAGGTATGCACAAGCAAAGACCCGCGTGACACCCGTCTGCGCTCAAGTGTTATGGTTCAGACGGGGGATTGTAACATACTGATAGACTGCGGTCCTGACTTCCGGCAGCAGATACTGAAACACTATACAGACCACATTGATGCCGTTCTAATAACGCACGAGCATTATGACCACGTGGGAGGAATGGATGACTTACGTCCGTACAAAGGCGTTGACGTATTCGCGCTTGAGAGGGTTTGCGGAGTAATAAAAAGCAATATGCCATACTGCTTCAACGGCAAGAACTACCCTGGCATTCCGCAGATAAACCTTCACGCAGTGGAGCCGCCGTACGCTCCGTTTAAAGTAAAAGATGTGGAGATTACACCAGTCTATTGCAAGCACGCAGAGTTACCTATATTGGGGTTCCGCATCGGTGACTTTGCCTATATGACAGACATAAGCGCCATATCTGATGATGAGTTGCATAAGATAGCGGGAGTCAGATACCTTGTCGTGGACGCCCTGCGCCAGATACCGCACTTCTCACATTTCTCACTTGAACAGGCGATTGATTTTGCCCGCAAAGTTGGTTCCACGCACACATGGTTCACCCATTGCAGCCACCAGATAGGTCTGTATGAAACAGTACAAGCGTCACTCCCAGAGGATATGACGCTTGCTTATGATGACCTTGAAATAGAAATATAATTCTTAAAATCTAGCCCCGACACCTAATTTCAAATTAGTCTGGCTGGCCTTGTTTACATAAGAGAACATACCCTTATCATCAATCTTGCCAGCGGACGACGCCACCTTACATATATTTGTAAGACCCCAGTCACAAGAGAGGTTAAAATAGAACCAATTATACGTAAAACCCACACCGCACCCCAAGGCAACGTCAAATGAGTTATATACCGCCCTATCTCTTGCATTATCAGAATATGTGGCGGAATTATTTCCATTCTTTGTATACAATTTTCCGTTAAGTTGGTTGAGGTCATAAGTAACCTCTCCTTTTGTTCCCGTTATTTTCCAGTCAAGTGCGAAATCAAAGACAGGACCTGCGAAAACCTGTATCCCTATGCCATCTTTTATATCAAATTTGTAACCAATACGAATAGGTATCTCAAGGCTGTGTGCTGTGTATGTGTATTTATCACAATTGTAGAACTCTTTAAGTTGCTGTGGAATTTCAGTATAATCAAGCCCCCAAAGCAAGTCAAACGTCAGCGCGCTCAACTTATCTTTACTAATGTCACCGCATCTGCCGTACTGGTAAAGTATTGACCCGTTGACAAACAGTCCGTTAACCGAATTGAGGAAATAGGTATATGAGGGCCCTATGTAGAATCCGTCAAGGTTAAATGTGCACTTATCTGACGCCTCACCTGTCTTGCCCATATATGATATCAGCACAGATGTGCTAGGGTACAACCATTTATGATTATAACCCGCCTCAACACCGAATTTTGAACCGGAATTCTCATCATTGCCTGATCTGTTTTTTGCAAACCCCGATGCCACAATCATCATCGTGGCAAGTATAAGAAGTATTCTTTTATTCATAAGCCGAATTTTTGATGTGCAAAGTTAACAATTTTTTTTATTTGCGTATCCGCCAATACTCTGGATATAGATTATTTGCGCGGTTGCCAAGATTCTTGACCCACCCAAGCGGCACGCCTTTGTATAATATGAGCACATAGCCTTTGGGAGCGTTAGGGAGTGTTATTGACTCACGGCGTAGATATATGAGCGCCTGCTCCGAATCAACACTGCAAGACTGAACGGCGGCAGTGTCAATAGCCTTTGAGAGGGCGAGTGCGTGTGCCGGAATCTCATCCCTACCCTTGAATGTACATACCTCTGTGCCACATTTCAAGGTGCGGAAATTGGCTGCGAACCAGGCGTAAACATCAGCATCGGCAGAGGGGACTGCGGAAATACCGTCTCCAACCTTTATAAATCTGAATTTATCCGCATTTCTAATATATGCTGAAACAGCAGGGGCTTTTTCAAACCTGCCAGGCTTTATTTTTACGCCCCTGCCACTACCCGATGTCTTTCTTAATGCCGCTATATAGAACCCCTCACCCACTGTGTTATGGAAATAAAAATGCTTTTGTTCAAGTATCTCCGCACCAAGATTTGAGGCTATCCACTCCACATTATCCTCATCTTCTGAGCGGTTGAAAGTGCAGGTGCTGTATATGAGCAAGCCACCCTCTTTTAGTGCGTCCCAGACATCTTCAAGAATTGAGCGCTGACGCTCCGCACACATCTGCACCGCTTTCAGGCTCCAATCCTCAACTGCCTTAGGCTCTTTGCGGAACATTCCCTCACCAGAACAAGGCACGTCAGTAACAAGAAGGTCAAACATTGAGCCTGCCTTGCCAAAATCTGACGGTTTATTATTGGTGACTATTGTGTTTACATTACCCCATTTTGTGAGGTTTTCATTCAAAACATTCGCCCTTTGGGGCATTATCTCATTGCATACAAGCAGAGAATCAGGGGTAAGCAACTGTGCCAAATGTGTTGACTTGCCACCAGGTGCGGCACAGAGGTCAAGAGCGTATACTTTTCCGCTCACATATTTACTAATAATATGCTCCAAATACATACTTGACGCCTCCTGCACATAGTACGCGCCAGCGTGAAGCATCGGGTCAAGCGTAAAATCGGGTCTCTGGGGCAGCATGTAACCTGTCTCACAATATGGTACAAGTTCAGCGTCTTTCAGTATATCCAATTTTGAGGCTTCAACCTTACCATTCACACGCACAGAGGTAGTTGCAGGCAACCGCAAAGCCCCCTCAAACTCCGGGTACTCATCACCCAGAATCTGCTGCATCTGCAATATGAAATCATTAGGGATAGGCATAATACTGCGTTACTTCCACTCCTGCAAATTAACCTGCTCCTTAGCCTTATCGGGGACTGAAGGTAAAAGGTCTATCTCAGAAATGGTCTCAATCTCATCAACTGTGTAAATATAACTTTCTAAAGGCTTGTGCCCTGATTTGTTTGAGTAGTAGAAGCCAAGAGTCGTGAACTTCCCCGATGGCAGACGGCGCAGAACCACCTTGAAGAACCCGGACGGCACCACCACCCCCTCACCAATGGTTCTGTTCTCATTCGCCACCACAGGACCGCACACTATATATACAGAGCCGTATTTCACCGCCCAATCACGAGCCTTCTCCTCCAGAATGCGCCAGTCTCCTGCATTAAGATTATGATTCTGAGGGCAGATGTTGGAAAAATAGAAACTCTCCTTCATAGCCTTTTTGCTCCACTTCATATCAGCGGCAGGAGCCATATGACCACGGTCATAGCCCTTACCCTTATAGTCAAAGACGTTGGCGGTCTCACCCCAGACATCGGGGTCAGGGACAAACTTGTTTGAGCGAGGCTCATCTCCACCCACCTCAGAGGCGGTAAGTTCATACGCCACCCAGTTAGGAATCTTCCAATCCTCATTATAACTCACAGTATAGCCGGTGTGCTTTATAATCTGCTCTGTCCTACCCTTTATCTTTGCAGGGAGAGAGACCTGCTGCGCAGAGGAAAGGAGAAAGGAAAAAGGAGAAAGGAGAAAGATGAGCGTCTGTGTCAATAAGATGACGCGGACATTAGTAGATTTTTCGCTACGCTCAAAATGACGTACATTCATTCTCATTTATACAATAGGTATATGCACGGCACCTTATCAAGTACCGGCAGTTGTTTTTTCCACTCCGCAATGGTGCGGGTGCGTATGTTCTCATTTGGTGTTGTAATGCCGTAGGCTATGCAGAGTTTGGTTGATGGCTGGCACCAGATGAGCAGTTGCTCCACCAATTTACTGTTTCTGTACGGCGTCTCTATGAAAATCTGTGTCTGAGACTCTGCGTAGATGCGTGTCTCCATCTTTTTTACTGCTTTCTGACGCTCCGCCGCATCTATTGGCAAATAGCCTAAAAATGCAAAACTCTGTCCGTTAAACCCCGATGCCATAACAGAGAGCAATATGGAAGATGGACCTACAAGCGGAACCACCCTATACCCACGCCTTTGCGCTATTGCCACCACA
Source organism: Paludibacteraceae bacterium (assembly GCA_024405875.1). Lineage (GTDB taxonomy): Bacteria > Bacteroidota > Bacteroidia > Bacteroidales > Paludibacteraceae > Enterocola. The sequence goes on along the minus strand of JAKSOA010000016.1, from coordinate 852 downwards.
TCTGCCCCAGGGTCTGCCACAGCGGGGCAACCAGCCTCAGAAATAACGCCCATATCATTACCGCTTGCCATAGGCTCAAGCATTGACGCCACACTTGCCGCATCAGTGTGCTGATTCAACTCATAAAAGGTAAGAGAATCTATGTCAATCCCCTTGTCCACCAACTTAAGAAAACGGCGCGCCGTGCGAACATCCTCCACTATGAAATGTCTCAGAGAGCGTATAACGTCAGCGTTGCCATCGGGGAGAACATTTCTTAAAACACACTCCCCCAACGTGTTAGGTATCAAAAAAAGTGTTGCCATATCCACTGCGAAGTTACAAAAAAAAAGAAAACGCAAAATGGTTCATAGCCTGCTGGTGGTGATTTTTTTCAAAAAAATCTGCAATTTTTTTGGTTTTTGCTTTCGCTTATGTATATTTGCACATAAATGAGACAAAAAAAAATCATATCGTCCATTGCTGATGCACTACACAAGGTTATACCGAGTGCTAAAGTTATTCTATACGGCTCTCAAGCACGGGGAGATGCCAGGAAAGACTCGGATATTGACTTGTTAATACTTACTAAAGAGAACACTGTTTCCACTGCTATGGAGGACATCATTTACACTCCATTATATGACATAGAACTGCAAAATGGAATTTCAATACATCCTTTTATTATTCCACAAATTCAATGGCAGTCTATGGTAACACCATTTTCAGAAAATGTTAAGCAAGACGGTATTTTGTTATGACAGATGAAGAAATATCAACACATACTCACGAAGGAGTCAAGTTGATGATTGGGAAAGAATTTGTTTTAACAGGCAAACTACCAAATGATTTAGGAAAGTTTTACACAAAAAT
>JAKSOA010000015.1 GCA_024405875.1 Paludibacteraceae bacterium | reverse complement strand
TGAAGAACCTTTTGAGAGTAGGGGTCTGCTACTTGGAAGTAGTTACCACCGCGCTTTACGGCATATTGGAAAGCGTACTCCTTGCCTGCTTGCAGATTTGTGAACTCAAACCAATAGTATGCACCATCTTTGTAGCAGTGGTAGTCATTTGAGTATGTCCAACTGTTGAAATCTCCCAACAGATATACATTCTGTGCAGGGTTGCCGCTCTTGTCGGCTGTATAAAGGCTCACTGTAACCTTATTACCATTATAATATATACCTTCATCTATACCCGATGGGCGGGCTTTTGTTTCAGGGTCTTTCTCTTCAAAGCCTTTGGGATATATGGTAATAATAAGGTCTCCAGTTTGTTTATTACAAGCTTCATTACGGAATACAACATTAATTGCGGTGAATGTCTTGCCTTGGGCAGTTGCACAACTAAAGTAGTCATACATATTACCCAAATTAAGTACCCAGTTGGAACCAGATCTGTTAAGTTTGTATATGATTGAGTCATTCCCCCATGTTGGCGCACATTGCCAGGCTCCTGTTTCCGCCGTAGTTACGCCAATGTGTGCGTAGCACGTTGACTGACCAGCCATACCTGTGCCGGTAGGGTTGAATGTGATGGTTACGTTACCTGTGTAACCCTCCTCAATTTTTGCAGGGTTTGTGGTGATTTGCGCTAACGCCGATGCCGCAAGAAGTAGTGTGGCTACTGTTAGAAATAGGTTTTTCATAGTATATAGATATTTATTGATATCAGGTTGTTATGCAAAGATAATATTTTTATATAAATCTTGCAAATTATGGAATTCTACTATTTTTAAATAGTGTCAGATGAAAAGTATAGTGAGAAATCCCGCAAGAAGAGCGTACGTGGCTATCTTCTCATAGCCGTGTGCGTGGGTTTCCGGAATCATCTCATCACTGACAACATATAACATAGCACCACCGGCAAAGGCAAGCATTGCGGGTAGGAATTTTGCTGAAATACTGCCAAATCCGTAGCCAATCCAAACGCCTATGACCTCAAGTCCTGCAATTGCTAAGGAGATTAGGAATGTTCTCCACGTTGAGACTCCAGCCATAAGCAAAGGTGCTATAACTACCATACCCTCAGGGATGTTCTGAATGGCGATGCCTATTGTAACATCCCAAGCGGCTGTGGTGTCAGTGGAGTTGAACCCCACACCAGCGGCAATACCTTCAGGCAGTTTGTGAATGGCTATTGTCAGCACAAAAAGCAGAATTTTGTTTACTGAGGTGTTGTTTATATGCTCTTCCTTGTCTAACCCCGTTAGTTTATGAAGGTGGGGTATGAGGTCATCAAGTAAGTTAAGGAAAAGCAGACCGGCAATCACTCCAAGGCATACAACCCACCATCTGCCGTCTCCAGCCTGCTCAGCGGCAGGTACAAGCAGTCCTATGGTTGCGGCTGCAAGCATCGCTCCGGCACAATAGCCAAGCAGAGCGTCATTCCACTTGTGCGGCAGTTTCTTTACTACAAATCCTAATATGGAACCTATAATGGTGGCAAGAGCGAGTCCTGCGGCACTAATCCAAACGTTAGTCATAATTTTTCTTTTTTTAGATTACAAAGATATGGTGTTTTTATTATTTTTGCACTTGTTAAATCTCTTTTGTTGATGTGTTTTTAATCAATATAACAAACATTTTATTTATTAATTATGAAACAGAATCAGAATCAAGAAGGTATCTCCTTTGGAAAGGAGTTAAAGAAACAGGTTCGCTACGCACTAGTTGAACAGATAGCCTACTCAATTATGCTATTAGGACTTGGTGTTATGTTTGTGCTTACACCTGAGCTTTCAGGTCACGCAGTCTGCCTTGTCACAGGCATTTTCCTCATCTCCGCAGGAGTTGTTGCAATGGCTGCCTGCTTTGCCCGTAGCATTATGTTCGGTGGTTTCTCATTGCTGTTCGGCATTCTTTTGCTTTTTGCCGGTATTTTGTTTTTGGCAAACCCCGAAGTAGCGGAGAGTATGCTCACGTTCATCATAGGAATGCTGATTATTGCTGATGGCGCTTATATGTTTGTTGGTAGTATTGAATGCGCCAAGTTTAGTCTTAGCAATTGGTTTCTGCTATTGATTATGAGTTTGTTAGTGCTTGCAATAGGTGCAGTTGTCATCATTGGCAATTTTGGCACTGTTATGATTGTAGCGGGATACGCTTTAATTGTTGATGCAATTTTCAGAATTATAACAAGTTGTGTGTTTGGTAGCCGCATAAATAACGCCAAGAGGCAGATTAACGCACTTAAACAACAATATTACACATCTGCGGAGAAGGGGGAGTAATCCTCCCTTCCAGCGGGGTTCCTTGGAGGGGGATTATGTCGCTTCGCTATGGATTTTTTTTGTAAAAAATTTGAATTTACTAAAATTATGACTAAATTTGCGAACTGAAAATATGATTACATAATATGATTGGTTCACAAAATAAGATATTACTTGATTTTTATGCTTCAAAGGCAACAGTCATATCTATGGTTCAGCTAAGATTGATGTATCCGGATTTAACATCGTCCGTTATAGCTTTGCGAATGAATCATTATGTAAAAAGTGGCAGATTGTTGAATCCCAGAAAAGGTTTTTATGCCAAACTTGCATATAATCCATTAGAACTTGCGTGTATGCTATATACTCCCACGTATATCAGTTTGGATTATGTACTGCGTAAAGCAGGTGTGATATTTCAATATGGAGAGGAAATAACCTTGATAAGTTATCTGAATAGGGAAATAGACGTGGATGGAAATATTATCACATATAATCGCATCAAGGGAGAGATTATGGCTGATACACGTGGAATAATTCAAGATGGGAACGTGAACACAGCATCGCCGGAACGGGCATTTTTGGACACTTTATATTTAAATGCCAATTACTATTTTGACAACATTTCTATTCTCAACAAAGAAACAATAGAGGAACTGCTGCCAATGTATCAATGTAAAAGACTGACTGAACGGGTTAATAAAATTTTGAAACAATGAACGTTAACCAACACAAATACTATATGTTGCAAATATTGAAAGATATTTACAACGATAAAGACTTGAGTAGTCTGTTAGGTTTTAAGGGTGGAACCGCTCTGATGTTTTTCTATAATTTGCCCCGATTTTCCGTTGATTTGGACTTTAATTTGCTTGATAAAGAGAAAGAGCAACTGGTATATGAGCGAGTGCAGACAATTCTGCTTAAGTACGGACGTATCATTGATGCTGAACGTAAATTTTATGGTCCTATCATTGTGCTGGACTATGGTGCTGGTGAACGAAACTTAAAGGTAGAAATCTCAAACAGAGTGTTTCAGAATCAAAACCATTATGAATTGCGTTCATTGTTGGGTATCAATGTTAACGTAATGTCTGCCTCTGATATGTTTGCACACAAGTTATGTGCTTTATTAGACAGAGCAGAAACTACAAACCGCGATGTTTTTGATTGTTGGTTCTTCTTAGAAAATCATACACCTATCAACTCATCAATAGTTGAAGAAAGAATGGGTAAACCGTTGACAGACTATATTCAAGACTGCATAAATAGGCTTGAAGCCCTAAATGACAAGCAGATGCACGTAGGTTTAGGCGAATTATTGGATGGAAAGATGAAAAATTTTGTACACACAAAATTGCGTCAAGAGACTATCTCCTTACTACATATCTTCCAAGCGGTACCACTTGTAGTATAAAATTCACTATGCCACTCATGGAGATGGTGTAGGGGATTACTCGCATCTAAAGATGCTCGTGAACCCCTTCCTTCCGGCGGGGTTCCCTGCAAGGAGGGGGATTACGTCGCTTCGCTCCGTGATCCCCAAATGCTGCCGCAGGCATCCTTGCAAGCGGTTGATTAGCAGGAGGCGAATGCCTCCTATTTTTTATTGTGTATATGCTTTTGTGAGTAAACTCCCAACGCATACTCACAATAAAAAAAGAGAACACTTTCGTGTTCTCCTGCTAATCAACCGCTTGCGGAAGGAGGGGGATTCGAACCCCCGGTACGGTAACCCGTACGTCAGTTTAGCAAACTGGTGGTTTCAGCCACTCACCCATCCTTCCTTTTGTGCTGAAAATTGCAAAACTTTTATTAATTTTGCGAGTGCAAATTTAGTCAATAGATTTGAGATTTGAAAATTTTATTGTGAAAAATTTGAAAAATAAAGGTTCTAATACCAAAAGTGGAAAAAAACAGGATAAACCAGCACTTAAGTATATGCTGATTATTTTTGCCGCCGTGGCTGTGATTGCCATCGGGGCAGTGCTGGCTTATGATATTCTGTGGCGTGCCAACATTAACTGTGAGGGTGGTAAGTACAGGAACTTTTATGTACTTAAAAATGCAACTTGGGATAGTGTGAAGGATTCTCTGATGTCTAAGAGTTTAATTCGTAATGAGATGGAGTTTGACCACGCGATAATGCTTTTTGCAAAGGGGAAGGAGCCTCAGTGCGGATTTTATTCACTTGAGCCGGGCATTTCAAACCGCTCTTTCATTAACAGGGTGGCTTACGGACTTTCAAATAAAGTGCCTATGGAGGTTAAGATGACACGATACACCCGTTGGGTGGCAAGGAATCTGTCACGTCAGTTGGATGTGGATTCGGCGTCGCTTTATAAGGCTTTTACGGCAGATACAACTCTGCGTAAGTTCGGACTGACGGAGGCGTCATCTCTGGCTATGTTTGTGCGTTTTAAGCGTGATGTCTGCTGGTGCTCCACAGCGGATGATGTTGCAAGGACAGTGGCTGATGAATACAATAAATTCTGGAATGCGGAACGTCTTGCAAAGTGCAATGAGATTGGACTAACTCCCATTCAGGTTACTATTCTTGCGTCAATAGTTGAGGAGGAGACAAATGACTACGATGACCGCCGTATGGTGGCTGGTGTCTATATGAACCGAATTAGAAAAGGTATGCCGTTGCAATCTTGCCCTACGGTCCGTTATGCGTGGGGAGATTTCTCCATAAAAAGGGTGTTGAAGGCTCATCTGGAGATAGACTCGCCGTATAACACATATAAATATCAGGGGTTGCCACCTGGTCCTATCCGCATACCATCAGAGAGGGCTATTGATGCTGTGCTTAATTATGAGCGCCATAATTACTATTATATGTGTGCCAAGTCTGACTTTTCCGGCACTCATGATTATTCCACAACATTCCGGCAACATAGTCGGTATGCCAGAAAATATCAAAAGAATTTAAATAAGAAAGGTATCAAATAATGTCAAAATTTAAATCAGGATTGTCTTTTTGGCAATGGGCGGTTATCTTTATCGCCGCCACTATGGTTGTGTTTTTTGCCATTGATATAGTTGGAACAATACAACTTTCCAAAAAGAGAATATCACTTGACAGATATGGAACACATATCGGGTCAGGCGATATGTATTATAAACGTGATTCATTAAATTTTTTGTATGATATAAGTACCGGAGAGGTCAAGATTGACTCTATAGATTGGATATACGTTGAAGATTTTGACACGCTGGCTATATTGGCAAAGTATAATAAGCGTGCATATTTCAATATAAACACAGGTGAACTGCTTACAGACATATCAGGTGATAAGGCTTGGGCGTTTTTGGGTGACAGAGGCGTAATGTCTATAGGAGACAGTATTACAATATACAGGAGAGACGGTTCTGTAGTACCATCATCGCATATACACTATAGAAATGAAGTGGAAATGACTTTTAGGGGCGGAGCCTTGATAGTTGCCGGCGATGACTCCTTATACGGTCTTATAGATACAGCCGCCCAATGGATTCTTCCACCTGAAAATGTATATATTGTAACAGATACAGTCAGAAAGATACATATAGCCAAGAAAGAGAGTCTCTTTAATATATATGATTACAATATAACCCCGATTCAAAACAGACTGGATACAGTCGCACTTGTTAAATTCATTAGAGAAAATTATGCTGAATAAAATCTATAAAATATCACTTGTCATAATCATAGCGTTTGTATCGCTGTCTCTGCTTGAAGTGATAATACTGCGTTTTGTGCCTGTGCGCAGGACACCTATTATGTATATCCGTTATGCGGAGGCAAAGATATTGGGCAAGCAGTACCATATAAAACAAAAATGGGTGCCGCTTGAAAAGTCATCGGTCAATTTTACAAATGTGTTGCTTGAGAGAGAGGACAGTACTTTCTATACACATCACGGATTTAACTTTGATGAAATTAAGAGAAACTATAAGGAGAATAAGCGTGTAGGCTATTTGGCAGGTGGTGGCAGTACCATTTCACAACAGACCGCTAAAAATGTATTCTGCACTTTTTCAAGGACATACACAAGAAAGGCATTTGAAGCATATTTTACGGTTCTTATTGAACTGATATGGGGAAAAGAGAGGATTTTTGAGGTGTATAAAAATATAATAGAATTGGGTGACGGTGTATATGGTATTGAGAGTGCGGCTGAATATCACTTTAACACTACAGCGGAAGAATTGACAGAAGAGCAGGCGTTAGCATTGTTGTATATAATGCGGGACCCTTTATACCGAAAAATAAAATAATGAATAAAAAACTTCAGATAAGACATAGAATCGCTATCCTTTTGGCTAAATTAACCAATTGGGTACTGAAATTATTGGGTAAAAACGGTGAGGCGTTACCCGGTTTTATTGCACTTAAACTATGCCCCGATATCTTATCAGTTCTTACCTCTGATGTGAAATGTATATGTGTTACAGGTACAAACGGCAAAACTACAACCACACATTTTATACGTTCAATTTTGGAGCATTGGTACCCCGATGCTGTAATGAAATCAATAACAGGTGTCAATCTGCCTCAAAGCGTGGTTTGGAATTTTATTAAAAACGGTGACCCTAAGTGGAAATATGCCGTTATAGAGTGTGATGAGGATTACACGCCTGTTCTTTTCAAATCAATAAAACCAGATGTAATTGTGGTTACAAACATTTCAGAAGACCAAGTAAGCCGGTTCCCGTCTGTTGAGTATGTAAGAGACCGTATAGTCACAGCCATTGCCACTACGCCGGACAGCGTTCTATGTCTTAATGCTAGCGATGAATTGACTATGACATTAGCCGAAAAATGCACCAACACAGCATTGCTCTTTGGAAAGGAGTCTGAAACATCGGGGAAACTAAGGCTCAGTTGGAACGGAATATCTAAAGCCGAAGGAGAGGGACAGAGATTCTCATTGCGGTCAGAAAATGGTGAATTTAGTGTAAAATTGGCATTCCCAGGTAGTTATAATGCATATAATGCAATGGCGGCGTTATGTGCATGCAGTCTGTACAGAAAAGATATGGCAAGTTGTGCCTCAATGTTAGAAAATGTGCAGCCCTGCCCATCCAGAATGGAGACTATGAAAATAGGTGGTGTCTCTATGCGTACCATTTTGGCTAAGAATGTAGCATCATTTGACGCTTCCATAGAGTATATATCAACATTGACAGAACCTGTAAGAATTGTAATAGCGCAGGCGGCGGAGATTCCTGACGATATGGATACCGCTTGGGTGGCAAAAGTGAATCTGAAAAAACTAAGTGAGAGCAAGTTTATAGAAAAAATATATGTTACGGGAACTTGTGCTGAGGTATGGGAAGGCCATTTGTATAAGAGTGGCTTCTCAAAATCAGATGTTTGCGTAATACACGATTTTGACTCCATTATGAATGAACTGATAAAACAGGAGAGTGAGGTTATTTGGTTGCCTTGCTACTCTGAATCTTGCAGAATAGATAAGGAAATCAGTCTTTGGAAAATTAGGAATTAATTATGAATGTTGCAGGTATAAACGGGTATTTTAAGGGTATGACAAAGCCGGAAGAGGAATTGTCAGCCTTATGGGATATGTATGGAGTGCAGATGGTCAATAAGCTTAACGGCTCATTCTGTTTCTGGATGACAGACAATGCCACAAATGAGATTTTTGCCGCAAGGGATATGCTTGGCACCAGACAGTTGTTCTACACTTTTACAGAAGATAACGTACCACTATGCGGCACATCAATCCTCAATCTCTTAAAACTTACTGGTAAAGATATTAAAGTATGTAGGAACGCGGTTGCGGAATATTTGGAAAAAGGTTACATTTACGGGAGGAAGACAATATTTGAAGGCGTGTATAAGTTGGATTCGGGTTCATATCTTCATTATCATAATGGCGTTACAGAGTGCGTAAGATATTTTAACCCTTCATTTGACAGAGATAGCAGCATATCTCAAACCCAATGGGAAAATGAGTTCTACAATATAACAAACGCCGCTATTAAAGCGGAGAAATGCAAAACATGTTTTCTCTCATCAGGTATAGACAGTGCCTATATCGCCGCTACTTTGCCTGCTGATAAAACTATTACCGCAGTATTCAATAATCCTGATGATGAAAGTGAAAAAGCAAAACAAACGGCTGACTATCTGTCAGTTCCAAATATACAGATTCCGTTTTCCGCTGATGAGTTCTTCTCTGCTGTAAAGGAATCTCAGATATCAAGGGAGCAGCCTACGGCAGACCCTTCATTTACATTCACCTATTTGTTACTTAAAGAAGCCGCAAAATATTGTGATGCAATTTGTTCAGGAGAATCGGCTGATGAAATGCTGGTAGGATACCGTCGTTATGAGGTCAAGGGTCTTACTACGGAAGATATAATCAAACTGCAATGTACTGACATTAAGGAATTATTGGGAGATGATTTTTTCCCAAGTCTGGAGGCTGGTATGAGGGCGTTTGGCATTGAAGTTTACTATCCGTATGCAGACCGGGCGATTGTTGAGTTATGTATGAGGCTGCCTATCGGGTGTAACGTATCAGATGTCTCCAATAAGATGGTATTAAGAAACGCGGCTTCACGTGTATTGCCACAAGATATTGTCAGCCGCAAAAAAATAGGCTTTTATTCCCCTCTCAAACACTGGATGGAACAACCTGAATGGTCTGAGTTGATAAACAGCACATTAAATGACGGCACACTTGATATGCTGACTGGGAAGAAAGGCGTCGCCCGGGATTATATCTCCTCTAAATTTTGGAGAGAGAGATGGAAAGCGTTTGCCTTAGTTATGTGGTATCACGGCATTATCTTATAAACAGCAACTCCCTGTATTTAGGCAGACTCCACATACCGTCATCCACCACAAGTTCAAGTGCGTCAATGGCATTTCTTATAGAGCCAAGATAGGGTAGAACATTATTATGGTAGGATATCGCCTTCTCACGGCCATCAGTGAGTCCGTTGGCAACCTTGCGAGCCTCCACCATCTCATCACTCTCACGCTTAATAAGTTGTATGTGTGCGGCAATGTTGCGTATAAGGTCCATATCTTGTTCTGATAATACAGCCGCTTCTTCGGATGGGAATACAGACTGCATTCTCGCAACCTTTTCCAGTAAGAGTGATTGATATTGAGATGCAACAGGAATTATGTGGTTCATAGCAAGGTCACACAGCACACGAGACTCTATCTGAATTTTCTTTGAATAGACCTCCCATTTAACCTCATTGCGAGCCTCTACCTCTTTACGGGTGAAGATGTGCATATCCTCAAAAATCTTCAGACTTTGTTCAGACGTATATGCGTCTATAATTTCAGGCGTGCTTCCGTTACAGTCAAGTCCACGCTTCTTTGCCTCCTCTTTCCAGGCATCGCCGTAGCCGTTACCGTCAAAACGGATAGGCTTGGACTCCTTAATATATTGTTTTACAATTTTTAGAATGGCACTCTCTTTGCTCGTTCCCTGACTTATCAGGTAATCTACAGATGCCTTAAATTCAGTAAGTTGAGCGGCCACAACGGAATTGAGGGCTATAATGGCGCTGGCACAGTTTGCGGAAGAGCCAACGGCACGGAACTCAAAACGGTTACCTGTAAATGCGAATGGAGACGTGCGGTTGCGGTCTGTATTGTCAAGCAACACCTCCGGCACATTGGAGATGCCGAGCCGCATCTGCCGTTTACCTTTAAGTGTAATCTCATCGCCCATAGAGTCATCTTCAAGATGGTCAAGAATTTGGGAAATCTGACTGCCAAGAAAAACTGAAATAATGGCAGGCGGAGCCTCGTGGGCACCTAAACGATGCTCATTCTGAGCAGTCATAACAGATGCCTTTAAAAGTGCGTTGTTCTTGTAAACCGCCATCAACACATTTACAAGGAATGTGATGAATTGGAGGTTCTTTGTGTCATTCTTGCCAGGTGTGAACAGACCGATGCCTGTATCGGTACCAAGTGACCAGTTATTGTGCTTGCCGGAGCCATTGACACCTGCAAAAGGTTTCTCGTGAAGCAAGACACGGAAGTGGTGCTTTGAGGCAATTTTCTTCATAAGTGTCATAATAAGTTGGTTCTGGTCATTGGCAAGGTTCGCCTCTCCGTAGATTGGAGCGAATTCAAACTGATTCGGAGCCACCTCATTATGGCGTGTCTTTAGCGGGATTCCAAATTTATATGCTTCAGTCTCAACATCTTGCATAAACGCAGTGACGCGTGCTGGTATGGCGCCAAAGTAGTGGTCCTCAAGTTGTTGGTTCTTTGCACTCTCATGTCCCATAAGAGTACGGTCAGTAAGCATAAGGTCAGGACGGGCGGCGTAGAGGCTCTCATCAACTAAGAAATACTCCTGCTCCCAACCCAGATATGTGCTAACCTTTCTTACATCGGGGTTAAAATATTTACAGACATCGGTGGCTGCCTTATCTACCGCTTGAATGGCTTTTAAGAGAGGTGTCTTGTAGTCCAGAGACTCACCCGTATATGAAATAAAGATAGTGGGGATACAAAGCGTGTCCTCAACCACGAAGGCGGGACTTGAGGTATCCCAAGCGGTGTATCCACGAGCCTCAAATGTATTTCTTATGCCACCGTTAGGGAAACTTGAAGCGTCAGACTCCTGCTGCACCAGCATTTTTCCTGAGAACTGCTCAATGACACCCTTGCCACCATACTCAATAAAGGAGTCGTGTTTTTCCGCAGTACCCTCAGTAAGCGGCTGGAACCAGTGAGTGTAGTGCGTCGCCCCCATCTCAATAGCCCATTTCATCATACCAGAGGCAACCTCGTCGGCAAGGTTGCGGTCAAGGGTGGTTCCGTTTGTAATACTGTCTTGAATAGCCTGTACTGTACTTTGCTGAAGGTATCCCTTCATCTTCTGAATGTCAAAGACATTCTTTCCAAAGTACTCCGATGTAAGTTCATTATGCGCTTCCGGTTTAACCGCCTTACGGTTGAAAGCCTCCTTAACTGCATCAAATCTAAGACTATTCATATATTTTTGTTTATTCGTTTAATCGGTGAATTATGGTGCAAGCCGAACACAGACAAACCTGTTTGTATGTTGAGGCGAAGCCCATAATCACGGCGTAGCCGTAATCGGTGAACCGATAAATTTAATTGCAAAAATACTAAAAAATGTGTAAGTTTGCATAATTTTCAACTTTGTTAAAACAAGTTTTAACCATGTTACTTCGTCACTCGGCATAACTTAAGTAAACTTAGTTCTGCTCTCGTTCCTAGTAACAGTCAACTTTCAACTATCAATTTATTAGTTATCACATATTACTTTCCACCAAGCGGCGGGGCAGGTGTGCAGAGGTGGCTGAAGTTCTGCAAATATTTGCCGGAGAACGGTGTGAAACCTATGGTTATTACCGTAGATGAAAGGTATGCCTCATATCCGCAGATAGATGAGAGCCTGATGGCAGATGTGCCGTCAGATCTCAGGGTTTTTAAAACCCGCACTAGTGAAGTCTTGTCACTATATAAAAAGGTCTCTCCTACAGGGGAGTTGCCACATACGGGTTTTGCAAATGAAAAGAATCCTACTATTGGGCAGAAAATAGCCAGATTCATACGCGGCAACTTTTTTTTGCCCGACCCAAGAAGAGGGTGGAACAAGTATGCCTTTAAAGAGGCTTGCAAACTTATAGAATCAGAACATATTGATGCGGTAGTTACTACAAGCCCTCCGCACTCAACACAACTTATAGGACTTAAACTCAAACGTAAATATCCTAATATCAAGTGGATAGCAGATTTAAGAGACCCTTGGACAGATATCTATTTCAATAAGGATTTGTATCAGACCTCTCTTGCAAAGTGGTATAACGCCCGTCTTGAACGCAAGGTATTGGAAACCGCCGATGAAATAATTACCGTAAGTGGTGAGTGTGTTCGTAACTTCCAGTCCAAAACCAGCAAACCGCTCCCGATACACTTGATTCCCAATGGCTATGATGAGGTTGATTTTGAGACTCTGTCTCAAAATAAGGGTCAAGGGACAAGGGACACCGCATCACCGCATCACCGCATCACCATTAGTTATATAGGCTCATTAGCTCCGCAGTATGAGACAGAGACATTTGTAAACGCTCTCAAACTTCTCAGCCCCGATGTTCAGAGCAAAATCCATTTGCAATTTGTAGGTGGCACAATTCCTTCAAAACTACAAGAATCACTGTCCACTGTCAACTGTCAACTGTCCACTGTCCACTACGTTCCGCACTCAGAGGCAATAGAGTATATGTGCAGTTCTGATTTATTGCTGTTATTGCTTCCAAATCAGGCTGAAAATAAAGGAATTGTTACCGGAAAACTTTTTGAATATATGGCATCGGGGAAACCTGTGCTTGCTATCTGCTTTAAAGATGGCGACGCAGCGAATATATTGAATAAGTATGAACAAGAAGGTGTATTCGCATTTGGTGAGTCCAAGAAAATAGCTGAATATATAACAAAAGTGGTAGAGAGTCTGACTCTTAACCCAAATTGGCATATAAATCAAACAAACCGTAAGACAGCCGAAGCCTACAGCCGACGCACACTGTGCGGCAAAGTGGCTGAATTAATAAAAAAATGATACCCAAAGTCAGCGTAATAGTACCGGTTTTTAACGCAGGTGAACGCTTGTGCCAATGCCTTGACTCTCTCACTAATCAAACACTTAAGGAGATTGAGATTATAATAGTGCTTGATTGCCCCACAGATGGAAGTGACAAGGTGGCTGAGCACTACGCCTCAAAAGATTCACGCATAAAACTAATCCGTAATAAGGAGAATCTGAACATAGGATTTTCACGCAATGAGGGCTTGAAGATTGCCCAAGGAGAGTATGTCGGTTTTTCAGACCACGATGACTACTGTGAACCTCAGATGTTTGAACACCTGTACCGCAATGCTACGGATAGAGACGCTGATATTGTTATAAGTGACATCGGGGAAGATATAAACGGTATTAAACATACCACAGGTTTCCCTGAAAACTCAGATAATTTCAGAGAGAGTTATTTGAGGTCTCTTATCAATGGCTCTCCGTTTAAGCGTGGTACTCATTCATTTGATAATTGCAACTCTATTTGGAATCAGATATACCGACGCACGTTTTTGTTGGAAAACAATGTTACGTTTAGCGATAACAGAGTAGTGACATACGAGGACTCACTCTTCCTTATAAAGGCATACAGCCTCGCTAAAAGCGTCTCATATATACCAGAGACACTATATTATCACGTTGAGACAGGAGAGAATGAATACCGCTCATACAGTTACCGCTCCATAACAAAGGTGTGTAACTATTTGTGTGAAATGATAGAGTTTCTTAAGGGTAGCGGAGATGCGTATAGGCAGGAGATTTCTAACTCAGTTTTTCAGAGGATTTTCACATCGTTGCTTAATGAGTTGCATTTCAAGGGTTTGTGTGCGTTTTTCAAGGCTATGCGTCAAGTGCGGAGTAATATAAGTCTAATCACTTGCATAAAGTCACCAAAACCATCTGTAAGGCTCACTTTTGCCAAACGTCTTGTCCTCAAACACTTAAATGGATAGCAAGGCTTTTGTAAAGGCTTTGTAGTTAATGCTTGCGTCACACATTGAACTCCAACGCTCCAAAGCGTTCTCCCTGATGGTGTTTGTGTAGTTATCTCTAATCTCTCTAATGGCTACGGCAAGATTGTCCGGCGTAATGCAAGCGGGAAGCAAACCACCTACAGTGGAATCCACAATCTCACTTGTGCCGCCGACATTTGTGGCAAGTGCTGGAATACCTTGTGAAAACGCCTCCATAATTGAGACAGGGAGGCCTTCACTGGAACTTACATTTAAAAATATGTCAAAATGTTCTGTAGCGTAGAGTTTACGCACATCAGAATTGCTTAACCTTCCTTTGAAATCTACAGAAATATGAGACGGAAAGTTCTGGCATAACTCCTTTATTGATGAGAGCATAACTCCGTCTCCAATATGAGTCCATTTTATAGGAAAATCAAGTAGAGGCAAGGCGTTGGCTATTAAATCCAGGCGTTTGAGAGGTATGACATTTGAGCAACTCACAATTTTAAAACAACTGCCGTCCGAAGGCGGATTTGCCACTGCTTTTGGCACTCCAAGCCTCGCAACCTTAACATAACCGTTATAGTTATATCTCTCCTTTATATATTTTGCACCAGCGTCAGATATGGGGAATGCCGCATCTAATGAGTTAAATAACGCCTTTCTGAATGGTATGTAGCCTTTAACCTCTTCAAAGAGGTCTGTGCCGTGGAATCTTGCCACACATTTACACCCCGATATCTCTTTTGCAAATGGCAGAGAGGCGGACCACTTGTCGCCCCAATATGAGTATAACACATCATTATTTGTTAAGCCAAAGCGTTTAAGAGTAGGGTATGAAGCCCTGAATGTAAGTGCACCAGTGCAGAGATTCCAGAGTTTTTTACCTGTCAGACATTTATCGGAGAATAACTCCTTTATTGCAAAAAAGAGAGGTGCGGTTGAGAAGATACCTTGTCTTAAAAGAGCGACTTTGTTTTTTGGATTCTTGCGTAAGGCGGGTTTGTGTACATTGAAATTAGATGGTACAGGACGTTTGTCATTGCCATCGTGGTAAAGAGGGAAAACCTCAACACTATCAAAGGCTTCAGAAAGGTAACCAGCCTCATTGTCAATGAATGTCTCTCCACCGTCAAATGGCCAGGTGTTTGTAAGTAGTATAAGCCTTTTGCTATTCATTCTCATCTACTTTGCCTTGGATAAGGTTTTTAGTCTCTGTCAGGAACTGTCGGTTGAAAATCAACTGATATAAAAAGTAAACGGCAAGAGCCGTTACAGTTTGTATGCCTATTGTAATGTACAGATTATCAAAGCATAGTGATATGGCAAACACAGAAGCGCCAACAAGTACGCTTGAACCAAGTGATGGCAGGATGTCAAGAAATTGGTGGCGGTAGTATATGAGCAGTTCCTTTTTGATGGCTACGGCAGATAGTATGTAGGCAAGCCAGCAGGAACCAATGTAGAAGAGCAGCATAATCTTAATATCCCAATCAAGCCACAGGCAAACAACAATGGATAGCAGTATTATGACACGTTTAGTAAGTTCTACCAGAAATGTGGTACGTGAACGTCCGCGTGCGTTAAGTGTGTGAACTTTAAGTTGATAGAGTGGTGCAAAGAGGTTTGCCGCACACATAAGTTGGAAATATGGCACGGCATCAAGCCATTTTTCACCAAATAGCAGAAAGAAGAGTGGTTTTGCCGCACAAAGCAGGAATACTGAAAGTGGCAGAGTTATATTGCTGACATTCTTGCTGAATGTTCGCAAAATGTTTGCCACACGCTCCGTCTGCTCGTGAATCTGAGCCATCAGATTATATACCGTGCTTAGAATTGCAAGAAATGTGAAGTTCACAGTCTCACTCATTTTATTTCCCTGAGTATAGTATCCAACCTGTTTCACAGGGTAGAGTTTTCCAAGAAGCAGAGTATAAATATTATTGAAAAGAACTGTCAGCAGTGATGTCCCAAGCATATTCACACTAAATCCGGCGTACCCTTTCAGTATCTGGAATGAGAAGAGCAAAGCAGGTTTCCAAGTGGAGTGGCAATGGAACAGAATCATACGAAAGAAGTGGTATGAAGTCTGTTGTGTAACTAACGCCCACACTCCAAGATTACAATAAGCCATCACAATTCCGGAGATACCACTCAGCAGAGTTGCCGTAAAGTTAATTTTAGTAAGTGTTTTGTAGTCAAGCGCCCTTCCCATCATATTATAAGGCACAAGATAGAGTGCGTTGAAGAGAATGGCAAGGAATGTAACCCGTGCAATCCAAACCAAATCGGGCTGATTAAAGAATGTGGCAATGGCAGGGGAGCAGAACCACAGAATCAGATAAAGTATTACAGATATACCGCAATTACTATAGAAAACAGTGTTTTTGTGAGTCTCGGTAATCTCTGTGGTGCGTACCAGTGCATAGCCGAGTCCGCTCTCCACCATAACGTATGCAATTTGGGCGAAAATGAGAATCATACCCATAAGACCGTAGTCCTTAGGGTCAAGCAAGCGGGCGAGAATAACCCCGATGACAAACTGTATACCCTGTTGAGCCACACGGTCTGCAGTAGCCCACTTTAAGGCACCAAGCATTGTCTTCTTTAGGTTGTCACTCATTATGATAGAGTTAATAGTTAATAAAGAAAAAAGAATAGTGCCCTCCTAACCTCCCTAAAGGGAGGAACAGATTGTACAAACTATTCACTTTTCTTTTTTCACTTTTCACTTGTCCCTTGTCCCTCTTAAATAACTATGTTTACAATTCTGCCAAGCACCACTATTACTTTCTTCGGGGAGCCGCCGTTAAGGAATTTTGCTGTCTGTTCATCTGCAAGAACAGCCTTCTCAATATCTTCACGTGAAGCACCTGCAGGCAGGTCAAGCATAAAGCGTGTCTTGCCGTTGAATGAGATAGGGTATTTTACAGTATTCTCCACAAGGTAAGCCTCATTACATACAGGGTATGTAGCGTCACATACAGTGCCGTCATTTCCTAAAATGTGGTACATCTCCTCTGCAATATGTGGAGCAAACGGAGCAATAAGTATTGCAAGTGGCTCTATTACAGCACGTTTGTTGCATTTCAGGCGGCTCAGTTCATTTATGCAAATCATAAATGCGGAGACAGAGGTGTTATAAGAGAAGTGTTCAATGTCAAATGTAACCTTCTTTATGGTTTGGTGCAGAATCTTTAGTTCCTCCGCAGTAGGCTCAGCGTCGCTTACAGAGAGTTCATCACCATTGAACATCAAGCCCCAGAACTTCTTCAGGAATCGGTGCACACCGTCAATGCCGTTGGTGTCCCAAGGCTTTGACTGCTCAAGCGGACCAAGGAACATCTCATACAGACGCAGAGTGTCTGCACCATATTTCTCAACTATGTCATCGGGGTTGACAACATTGAACATTGACTTACTCATTTTCTCAACAGCCCAGCCACACACATATTTGCCGTCTTCAAGAATGAACTCAGCGTTTGCAAAATCGGGCATCCACGCCTTAAATGCCTCAGTATCAAGAATATCATTTGAAACTATGTTCACATTTACGTGTATTTCCTGAGTCTTGTACTGCTCCTTGAGTCCAAAAGAGACAAATTTATTAGTGCCTATGACACGGTAAACAAAGTTACTGCGTCCCTGAATCATACCCTGGTTAATAAGTTTCTTGAACGGCTCCTCTTTACATACAATGCCCAAGTCATATAGGAATTTGTTCCAGAAACGGCTGTAAATCAAGTGACCGGTGGCGTGTTCCGTTCCCCCGATGTAGAGGTCAACGTTACGCCAATACTCATCGGCTCTCTTGCTTACAAGTGCTTCAGAGTTATGCGGGTCCATATAACGCAGGTAGTAGGCTGATGAACCGGCGAAACCTGGCATTGTGCAGAGTTCAAGAGGGAAGCCCTCCGCATTAACCCAATTCTTAGCACGTCCAAGAGGCGGTTCTCCCGTCTCAGTAGGCTTGTACTCATCAATTTCAGGAAGCGTTACAGGCAGTTCGCTCTCATCAAGAGGGAACGGCTCACCATCTTTGTAATAGATTGGGAACGGCTCGCCCCAATATCTCTGACGAGAGAAAATGGCATCTCTAAGTCTGTAGTTCACTTTAACCTTACCAATGCCTTTCTCTGATATATATTTTTTTGCCGCCGCAATGGCTTCCTTAACCTGTAATCCGTTAAGAAATCCTGAATTACACATAACGCCCTCTTTGGCGTCATAACTCTCATTTGTAACATCACAACCCTCAATAAGAGGTATTATAGGCAAGTTAAAGTGCTTTGCAAAGGCATAGTCACGGCTATCGTGGGCGGGTACAGCCATAATGGCACCTGTACCATAGCCTGCAAGCACATAGTCTGAAATATAGACAGGAATCTTATCACCTGTAAACGGGTTCACTGCGTATGAGCCTGAGAATACGCCGCTAACCTTACGGTCTGCAATTCTCTCACGCTCCGTACGGCGTTTTACAGCATCAAGATATGCGTCAACTTCTGCCTTTTGCTTATCTGTTGTAACCTTTGCAACATACTCACTTTCAGGGGCAAGTACCATAAATGTCACGCCAAATGTGGTGTCGGCACGGGTGGTGAATACGGTAAAGTATTCATCTGTGCCGTCTATGCGGAACTTCATCTCGGCACCCTCACTTCTGCCAATCCAGTTACGCTGTGTCTCTTTAAGAGAGTCTGTCCAATCAATGGTTTCAAGTCCGTCAAGCAGGCGTTGTGCGTAGGCGCTTACACGCAGACACCATTGGCTCATTACTTTCTGTTCCACAGGGTAGCCTCCACGCACAGAGAGTCCTTCAGAAACCTCATCGTTGGCAAGTACTGTTCCCAATTTAGGACACCAGTTCACCATTGTGTCCGCCTTGTAGGCTATGCGGTACTGCATAAGCACGGCTCGCTTCTCCTTATCAGAGAATGCGTTCCACTCTGCGGCGGTGAAAGTCTCTTCATATCCTGTTGCCGCATTAACATTGGCGTTACCCTCTGCGGCAAATCTCTTTTCAAGTTCTGTTATTGGCAGAGCCTTGTTTGCGTCCTTGTCATAATAGTGCTTGAACATCTGCAGGAAAGCCCACTGTGTCCACTTGTAGTAGTCTGGAGTACAAGTTCTTACCTCTCTGCTCCAATCATAGCAGAACCCAATCTTGTCCATTTGGCTACGGTATCGGGCTATATTGTCAAAAGTGGTTTTTTCAGGATGTTGTCCTGTCTGTATGGCGTATTGCTCTGCTGGCAGTCCGTAGGCATCGTAGCCCATAGGGTGAAGCACATTATAGCCTTTTAATCTTTTGAAACGGCTGTATATGTCTGAAGCAATGTAGCCCAGCGGGTGTCCAACGTGCAATCCCGCACCAGACGGGTAGGGGAACATATCAAGCACATAGAACTTAGGCTTGCTCTCATCAATATCAACTTTGTACACGGCATTCTTTTTCCAATACTCCTGCCATTTTTGCTCAATCTCTCTGAAATTGTAGTCCATAACTAACCTTATTTAAACAGACCACAAATTTAGTTTTTTTTGCTGTATTGTGCAACAGAAATATGAATATTCAGAATTCTTGCATATAAGGCTCCGGAGATGTTGTGCCACACACTAAAGATTGCACCAGGCACCGTGGCAAGGGGCATCGTGGCAAAGTGAATGGCAGCCATAGAGCAAGCGAGACCGCTGTTCTGCATACCTATCTCCACGCTCATTGCAATACATTGAGGTCTGCCAAGCCTGAACAACTTGCCTGTGACATAGCCTAACGCATATCCTAATGTGTTGTGTAGTAAAACCACCGCAATAATTATCAACCCCGATGTGGCAAGTGCTGAGGCATTTGCGGCTACAACCGCTATTACTATGGCGGTTATAGCAATGGTTGATATGGCTGGTAAATAATCCTTTATTTTAAGTGTTGTATCGGGGAAAAATCTCTGGAAAACCATACCAAGAGCAATAGGCAGCAGAATAATCTGTGCTATAGAGAGGAACATTCCCCAAAAATCTATCTCAATCAAGGTTCCGGCAAAAAGCCAGACCAGAATAGGTGTAAGTAGCGGAGCCAGCAAGGTATTCACAGTAGTCATTCCCACAGACAGGGTTAAATCACCACCAGCAAGATAGGTTATTACATTAGAAGATGTGCCGCCAGGACAGCAACCTACAAGAATAACACCTACAGCAAGTTCAGGAGGCAGAGAGAATATCTTCACAAGAAACCAGGCAAGCAGTGGCATAATGAGGAATTGAGCCACAGTCCCTATTATTATGTTTCGGCAAGGAACCTTTATGTTGAATTTGCCAAATGCCTTGACATCTTGCAAACCGAATGTGGTTTTTAGGTCAGACAAATTGATTGTCAAACCCATACCAAACATTATTATACCCAGCAATGGAGTTATGAATGAAGTCTCAATAAAACTCAATGCCTTTGGAAAAAAGAATGCTGATGCCGCAGCCACCAGCACTATCAGTGACATATAGTCAGTTATAAACTTACAAACTTTTCTCATACGGGGCGCAAAGTTACACAAAATTCAGCATCAACGGTTTTTAGTATTTTCCAAAAAATAATTTCCATTTTATGGAAAAATATGTATCTTTGCAAAAATAATATATAAAAAATGACTGAAAATCCTTTTATCACAACAGGTTATGCGGGAGAAAAGTATTTCTGTGACCGTAAAAACGAAACAGCGGATATTATACGTTTGTTTACAAATGGCAATAATCTGGCACTAATTTCACCAAGAAGATACGGTAAGACAGACCTTATAAGACATTGTTTTGCACAAGATGAAATAAAGAACAATTACTACACATTTATAGTTGATATATATACTGCAAAATCATATCAAGAAATGGTCTCCTTAATGGGTAAAAGCATTTTAGAGGAGTTAAAGCCAAAAGGAAGAGTGGTATGGGAAAATTTTTTGAATGCGTTATCTTCCATAAGACCAGGAATCACCTATGATATGCAAGGAATGCCTACGTGGACTGTGGAATTTGATGCCGTAAGTAATCCTACAGTCACACTAGATGAAATTTTTAAATATCTGCAATCAGCCGATAAGCCTTGTTTAGTTGCAATTGATGAGTTTCAGCAAATTACAAAATTTGAAAAAGACAATGTGGAGGCAATGTTAAGAACAAAAGTACAGTATTGTTCCAATGCACGTTTTGTGTTCTCAGGTTCACAGCGTCATTTAATGAGTTCCATATTTAATTCGCCAGCCAGACCATTTTATCAAAGTGTCACAAACTACTCTTTAGATGTCATTCCTCTTGATAAATATACAGAGTTTTGTTTAAATATGTTCAAAATCAACGGCAAGGAGATATCTGCTGAAATTGTTGAAGATGTTTACAATAAGTTTGAGGGCATAACATACTATTTGCAGCGTATAATGAATGAACTGTATTCTATGACAGATGCAAATGACAATTGTTCGGCTGATAATGTTGACAGAGCCGTTCAAAATATTATCAAATACTCAGCAAATATTTATGAAGACTTGTTATATCAACTCCCTCAAAAACAAACACAGGTTTTAAAAGCGATTGCACTTGAGGGGAAGGCTAAAAATCTTACATCGGGTAAGTTCTCTAAAAAATATGGACTATTATCACCAAGTTCTGTAAAAGCCGCTGTGCCGATTTTGCTTGAGAGAGGGTTGATTACAAATACAAATGGAGTGTATGAGATTTATGATAAATTCTTAGCCATTTGGTTAGAAAAAACCAGATGATTTATGACTACCGTTGATTGATTTGGTAGTCAGCGGCATCTTCTGCAACACACAATTTGCGTTCAACTGTTTTCCCAATATCATACAGGAATTCGGGGGCAAGATCCGCACCATTAACCCATTCAATAGTCATACGAGTTAATGCAAATTGAATAAAAAGTTTTTTGTCACGCAATGGTCCAAACACAGCTCCTGTAAGGTGTTTTTCTAAGTCAACCAATTTGCTAATACCGTCATTAAATGTTAACAGTAATTGGTAATCTTTTATATATTCTACATCTGTTACCCGTAACATATCGCCAAAACAAACTTACAATAATTCCATAAAATCTGCTTATCTCTGGCATAATGAATTATTTTTTAGCAAAGTTATTGATTTAAAAAATAAATTCCATTTTTTTCTGGGAAAAAATATATCTTTGCACTGAAAACCACGCCATAGCTCATATACAGAGCGGATGGGTGGGTTTTAAATATTGAGGTAGGAATACCTCTAAGACATATTATTTGCGTCTGACGACGCTTTGTTCTTGACATTTCGGAATCTAGCAACTTTCAAAAGTCATTGCAAGACAAGGCAACTCGGATAGCTTCGGGGTGTGTATATGCAATCGTGGTAATTTGCCACGATGCCTTACATACGGCGTGGGCTTTCTGCGTTGCTCTTCTCAATGACTGGGCGATGCTAGAGCCTCGAAATGCGGAACGAGCAACAATGCGAGTCCCGCTTTTTTTATGTCTTGTTTTGAATAGTCTCATTAAAACTTACATATATGAACAAAAAAATTTTATCAGTAGTAATTCCTGTGTATAATGTGGAAAAATTCATAGGAAAATGTTTGGATTCATTAATTGTACCTATGAAGCAATTTGAATTATTAGACATCGTAGTAGTAAATGATGGCACTCCGGATAATTCTGCGGAAATTGCCAAGCAATACTCTAAAAAATATCCTAATGTAATTAGAGTGATAGATCAAGAAAATAAAGGACACGGAGGAGCGTGGAATACAGGAATTAAAGAGGCTGTTGGTAAATATATTTTTTTCTTAGATTCTGATGATTGGTTTGATACAGAGCAGTTTAGTATTTTTATTGATAAAATAATAGATACAGATACCGACTTAATATTTGTCAATAGTCAAACATATTATGCTGAGAATGACACCTATTCACAGTCTCGTATTATAAATATGATACCAGATAAAATTTATGATGCAAACAAGTATGATTGGTTACATACAGAGCATACCCCGAACCAAACATATATTGTTCATTGTATTATTAAATCAGAACTTTTAAAACCTCACTTACCCATATTTTTAGAGAAGGTGCGTTATGATGATATTATTTTGGAGGGATTGTCAATTCTCATTGCCAACTCTTTTGTTTACTATGATTTATGTATTTATAACTATTATAAAGGAAGAGTTGGTCAAAGTTATGACCCAAAGGTAAGAGCCAAACACTTTGATGATGTAACAACAGTAGTAAAATCCACTATTGAATTTACAAAAAATAACATTCCGCAAGAACCATCAACACGAAGAGATTTCGGGCAGGAACTTTATAGAAGTTTAATTGTTTATCATTATGATGAAATTAGCAGAGAGCCAAAAGAATATGCTGAAAAAGCGTTATGGGATTGGGATTTATATGTGACAACTAACCACCCCGATGTTCCAATAACAAGATTGGTAAAATTATACAGAAGTTTACCATTTAATATCTATATATCCTGGTATAAGATATACAGATTTAAAAATCGTTCAATTAGATGGATTAAAAGACATTTATAAAAATGGATATAATAATTGGAGCAGGAATAACAGGATTGACTTATGCTAATTTCACAGACAATCCTTACATAATCTTGGAGTCATCTGATCATACTGGAGGCTTGTGTAATACTATTAAAAAAGATGGATTTGTTTGGGATTATTCCGGGCACTTTTTCCATTTTCAGGACCCGACAATTGCAAAATTTATTAAAGAAAGATTAGATGAGACAGGCTTGGTTAAGGTGGATAAGCACACTCAAATTAAATACAAGGAAAGATTGATTGACTTTCCATTTCAGAAGAACATTCATCAATTAAGCAAGAAAGAGTTCATTGATTGTTTATATGATTTATTCAACGTCCAACAGAACTCTTTTTTAACATTTAAGGAGATGCTGTATTCAAAATTCGGCAAATCAATAGCGGAAAAATTTCTAATTCCATACAATCAAAAATTATATGCTACTGATTTGAATGTATTGGATGCTGATGCAATGGGGAGATTTTTTCCATACGCAGACAAGGAAGAGATTATCTTAAATTTTAAAAAATCCAATAATGACTCATATAATGGCTCTTTTTTATATCATAAAGGAGGAGCTATTGAATATGTACACGCATTGGAAAGAGATGTAGAAAAATCCTCTATATGTTTGAATGAAAAAGTAATATCTATTAACTATGCGGAAAAAATAATTGAGACTAATAAAAGAAGAATCAATTATGACAATCTGATTTCGACCATACCATTTGTTCAACTTCTAAAATTATGTGATATTGAGTATGATAAACAATCTTTGTCTTGGAACAAGGTTTTGGTTTATAATTTAGGATTTGACAAACAAAGTTCTGACACAAGAAATCATTGGATTTATTTTCCCGAAAGTAAATATTGCTTTTATAGAGTGGGATTTTATAGTAATATTATTTCAAGTGAACGAATGTCATTATACATAGAAATAGGATTAAAACCAGAAGATGAAGTAAATGTTAATGACAAACTTCAACAAGTGCTGAATGATTTAAGGGTTGCAGGAATTATATCTAACCAAAATTTAATATCGTGGCATTCAGTGATAATGAATCCCGCTTATGTGCATATTAGTAAAAAAGGGATAGAGGAAGTCAAAAAATGGAAATCTTTTCTTAGTACAAAACAGATTTATTCTATTGGAAGATATGGTAGTTGGAACTATAGTTCAATAGAAGACAATATGAAAGAGGCAATTCAATTAGCTAATTTATTATAGCACCTCCGCCACCACAAAATTAGAACCGCCTACATAGATGAGGTCTGAGACGGCTGAGTCTGCTTTGGCTGATGCAAACGCCTCTTTTACAGAGGGATAGCAGTTTCCTTTTAATCCGTACCCCGATGCCAACGCCTGTAATTCAGAAGCGGGAAGTGAGCGTTGTGAGGTTGCTTTGCAAAAGTAATAGACGGCATCTTTAGGCAGTAGGGCAAGTACGGCAGATATATCTTTGTCCTTAACCATACCAAACACAATTCTCAGATTTGTGAATTTAGGAGAATCAGACTTCATCATCTTCTGCAGATGCTCTGCAATGTAGCGTATCCCGCCCTCATTGTGTGCTGTATCGGCAATTATAAGTGGTTCAGTACCAATTGTTTGCCAGCGCCCCATAAGACCTGTGTTCTCAATCACATTAGCGAGACCTTTTGTAATAGCCACATCGGGAATATTGAGGTCAAGTTTAAGCACCTCAAGGGCTGCGAGAATGGTTTTAAGATTCTTCTCCTGACACAGACCTTTCAGTTCAAAATCCACATCGGGGAACTCCATATCTTCAGCCCAGACAATAGGGGAGCCTTTGCTCTCATAAATAGGTCTGAGATTTGCAGAAGCCTCTCCAACCACAGCGGGAACACCAGGCTTGATGATTCCAGCCTTTTCACCCGCAATAGCCTCAAGTGTGTTGCCCAACTGTTTTATATGGTCAAAACTTACATTAGTTATAATGCTCACAAGCGGAGTTATAATGTTAGTGCTGTCAAGCCGTCCGCCAAGCCCCGTCTCAATTACCGCCACATCAACGCCCATATCCTTGAAATATTTGAACGCCATAATGGTGGTAATCTCAAAAAAAGATGGTTTTAATGACTCAATCAAATCTTTTGCACCCTCTACAAAATCAACCACATATTTTTGTTCTATCGGTTTTCCGTTCACCCGTATTCTCTCTGAAAAATCCTTTAAGTGCGGTGATGTATATAGCCCCGTATTATACCCCGATTCCTGCAAGACTGACGCAATGCTATGAGTTGTGGAACCCTTGCCGTTAGTGCCTGCGACGTGTACTGTCTTATATGTTTTGTAAGGCTCTTCGTATGCCTTTGCAAGAGCCATAGTAGTATCCAACCCCTCCTTGTACGCCGCCGCCCCCACCTGTGAGAACATCGGGGTCTTTACAAATAGATAGTCTAGGGTTTCTTTATAGTTCATAATTGAAAATTGACTGTTACTAGGAACGAGGGCAGAACTAAGTTTACTTATGTTATGCCGAGTGACGAAGTAACATGGTTAAAACTTGTTTTAACAAAGTTGAAAGTTTGTATATACCTATGACAGTGCGTCTGCACCCCATAGAATTATCATTCAAACTTTATCGCTTTTGCCGGAACTATGTGAGATATTACTATGCTTGGAAGCAGGAGCATAAGCATCGCCGTTATTGCTGAAAGCAGGTTCAGACCAATAATGTGCCACCAATTCAGAATAATAGGTACATAGTCAACAAAATATATTGATGCGTCAAGTTTCAGAATATGGAAGTGCATTTGCAGCAGGCAGAGCCCTATACCCACTATGTTGCCCCAGAACAGCCCTTTTAGAATAAGAAAAGAACTCTGAATAAGGAAAATCTTACGAATACTCCAGTTTCTAGAGCCAAGAGCCTTCAGAATGCCAATGAACTGCGTCTTGTCCAGAATAAGAATCAGCAACCCTGATACCATATTGAACCCCGATACAAGCAACATCAGAATAATTATTACCGCCACGTTAGTGTCAAGCAAGTCAAGCCAGTTGAAAATCTGCGGATATATCTCACGTATGCTGCGCACATAGTAGAGCGTGCCGTGCGGGTCAAATTTCCCGCTTGTGGCAATAAATACGTCAAAAGCGGTGTCAGAGACCTTTTCATAGTCATCAACCAGAATCTCCATTCCGCAGAATTCATCTTGGTCCCAGCCGTTTAGCATCTGGCAGTGTCGTATATCCCCGATGATAAACAATTTGTCAAACTCCTCAAGCCCAGTAGAGTAGAGCCCCGACACATTAAACTTACGCACGCGCACGTTATCCTCAATGAAATAGGCGAGAATTGGGTCTCCAACCTTAAGACCGAGCCTTGTGGCGGTCTGTTCAGAAATAAGAACATCATTAGAGGCGGCAGAGTCTGTAAAAGAGGGGAAAAAACCATCTTTAAGATTGCTTTTAAAAAAATCAAGGTCGGCATCAGTTGACCAACCCTTCAGAACAACCCCCTCAAAATCACTGTCGGTCTTCAGAATAGCAGGCTTTGTTGCAAAAAACTGAGTGTGACGCACACCTTGTACAGCCTTTATGGAGTCTGTCAGACTCTCAGAAAAGCTCACAGGCTCCATCTGATAAGTGCTGTTGTTGCTGAAAGAGGTGATTTGAATATGGCTTCCAAAGCCTATCACCTTGTTCCTTACCTCCTGCTTGAACCCCGTCACAATACCTAAGGCAATTATCATTACGGCAAGCCCCAACGCAATACCTATAGTGGCAATAACAACAGCAGGCTTCTCCTGAAGCCCGTTGCTGTTCTTAAAATGGATTCTATGTGCTATATCAAATTCCCACATAAATAGTTAAAGGAGAAAGGAGAAAGGAAAAAGGAGAAAGGAGAAATGTTCCTCCCCTTGGGGGAGGTTAAGAGGGGGCTTTCTCATTTCTCATTTCTCATTTATTTAATTTTCCCTGGGTACGCTTCCAACGCTTTCTCAAGTATCACAAGTGCTTTTTTCAGGTCTTCCGTGTCAATGGCGTACGCCACACGAACCTGATTCCTGCCAATATTGTTCATTGTGTAGAAACCACTTGCCGGGGCAAGCATAACAGTCTGTCCCTCATACTCAAACTCATCAAGAAGCCAGGCGCAGAAACGGTCACTGTCATCAATAGGCAGTTTTGCAACCGTGTAGAAGGCACCCATAGGAACAGGAGAATAGACACCCGGAATGCGGTTGAGTCCGTCAATCAGCACCTTACGACGCTCCACAAACTCATTATACATCTCAAGCATATAGTCTGCCGGAGTGTCAACAGAAGCCTCCGCCGCTATCTGACCTATGAGCGGTGGACTGAGACGAGCCTGGCAGAACTTCATTACATTCTCCTTAACAGCCTTGTTCTTTGTGACAAGAGCGCCAACACGTATTCCGCACTCACTATAACGCTTTGATACTGAGTCAAATAGAACTACATTATCCTCAATTCCGTTTAGATGGAAGGCGGAAATGTATGGAGCGCCTGTATAGCAGAACTCACGGTAAACCTCATCAGAGAAGAGATACAGGTCATATTTCTTAACCAAATCCCTTATCATATTCATCTCTTTACGAGTGTAGAGATAGCCTGTAGGGTTGTTAGGGTTGCATATAAGGATACCCTTTGTGCGTTGTGTAATCTGCTCTTCAAACTTCTCAACCTTAGGCAGTGAGAAACCGTCATCAATACTTGATACAACGGGGCGGATTACAGCGCCGGCACTTATGGCAAATGCTGTGTAGTTGGCGTAAGCGGGCTCCGGCACAATAATCTCATCTCCAGGGTCAAGGCAAGACATAAAGGCGAAATTCACAGCCTCACTACCGCCGCTCGTCACAATTATATCTTGTGGCGTAACGTCAATCTTAAACCTCTTGTAGTACTCCGCAAGTTTTATTCTTAGTGATTTGATACCGTCAGAAGGGCTGTACTCCAGCACCTTGCGGTCAATGTTCTTTATGGCGTCAAGAGCCACCTGAGGGGTGGCGAGGTCGGGCTGACCGATATTCAGATGATAAACCTTAACGCCCCGTTCCTTTGCCTTGTCGGCAAGCGGCACAAGTTTTCTAATAGGTGATTGCGGCATAAGTTTGCCGCGTTCTGATGTCTGTGGCATATATGTTTTTTAAAAACAAATTTGGTACAAATTTACGCAATTTAAATACCATTTACAAATTATTGCAAACATATTACACCACGATGTATGAAAATGATTGAAAATAGCATTTTTGAGTGCTAAAATGTTGCACTTAATACATTTATTTCTTATCTTTGAGAGCATAAAAACAGTAAAACGGATGAAATCGCTTTCAAAAGAGGATATCTGCAAACTAAAGGCGGCGGGCATAGACCCTGCCGATGTTGAGAACCAATTGAAGGTTCTCACATCAGTTGTCAAGGCTCCTGAACTTGTAAGGACAGCCACACTTGATGACGGCATACAACTCTATACAAAAGCAGAGGAAGACGGCTTCCAGACCATCTGGAAAACATATTTAGAGAAGGGTAAACCAGTTTACCACTTTATACCGGCATCGGGGTCCGCTTCCAGATTCTTCAAGGATTTATATGCTTTCTTAAAGGCACCGTATGTAACTCCGCAGACTAATTTTGAGAAAAATTTCTTCAAGCACCTCTCAAGTTTCGCATTCTATAATGAACTTAACCGTCTCTGCATAGAGAAGGAGGGCAAGGAGGTCTCAGACCTTATGGAGGTGGGTAAATTCAAACTCATAGTAGAATATCTGCTTACTGATAAGGGGCTTAACTACTGTCAACTGCCGCACGCTCTGTTCAAATTCCATACAGATAAGTCCAAGACATTCACGGCGGTTGCAAAATATCTTCCTAAAAAGTTCTTCAAGTACTATTCATCGTGGGAGGACACCCGCACACCTATACAAGAGAGCCTTATTGAGAGTGCTATGGTGAGTGGAGTAAAAGGAGGCATAGTTAATGTATGCTACACTATTCAAAAGGGTGACCGTGATGTCATACAAGACTATGTGCGTGAGTTCAAACAGCCCATTGAAAAGAAATTCGGAGTGCAGTTCTATATCACACTTCCAATACAAAGCACTGAGACAGATACAGTTACAGTAGATGAGAAGGGAGAGGTTAAAAGGGATTCCGATGGCAATATCAAGCATTGCCCGTCAGGTCACGGAGCGTTGTTCCTGAATCTGAACCAGACGCCAGCCGATGTCATCTTCATAAAGAACATAGACAATGAGGCGTCAGACTCACTTAAAAAACTGACATCGGGGTACAAACGCGTGCTTGGCGGCATACTCATATTCAACTTTAAGCAGATAAAGAAGTTCCTGCGTATGCTTGACAAAGATGATGTGCCTGATGACAAACTCATTGAGATAATAAACTATGTGGAGAACACCCTCAATGTCAAGCGTCAGAGCATTCTGCGTATGCCACGTGAGGAGCAGATAGAGTTCCTCCGCACCAAACTCAACCGTCCGCTGCGTGTTTGCGGAATGGTGAAGAATGAAGATGAGCAGGGTGGTATGCCTTGTTGGGTTAAGAACCCCGATGGCACCATCTCACTCCAGATAGTAGAGTATTATGAGGTTAATGAGCACCCTGAACTTTTGAAAATCTTTAACGCCAGCACCCACTTTAATCCAGTTGATATGGCTTGCTGTGTTACAGACTACAAGGGCAAGAAGTTTGACCTCTCAAAATTCGCAAATCCGGATGCGTGGATTCTTTGTAAGAAACAGAACCCCGATGGCACAATCTGTACGCATCTTGACCGTCCCGGTCTGTGGAACGGCTGTATGGCAGACTGGAACACAATATTTGTTGAAGTTCCCATAAAGACCTTCAACCCGGTAAAAAACATAAATGATTTGCTCCGACAAGAGCACCAAAATTAATTAGCAATTAGTAATTAGTAATTAGCAATTAACTTTTAACTAAAATAAAGTATGACCTCATTGAAACTTATTCAGAATGACCCTTGGCTACAGCCATTCACATCAGCAATTGAAGGACGTTATAACTACGCCCTAAGTAAGGAGGCTGAACTGACCAACAACGGTAAGACAACCCTCTCTGATTTTGCATCAGGGTATTTATATTTCGGAATGCATCACCTTTCAGACTCGTGGGTAATAAGAGAGTGGGCACCAAATGCCACAGAAATATATGTAAAGGGTGATTTCAATAATTGGCAGATAAGTGAGGATTACAAACTCAAGAAACTTGAGAACGGCGTGTTTGAAGGAAAATTCCCGGAAAAGGCTTTCCAGCACGGTCAACTCTATAAGTTTGTTGTACGCTGGCCAGGCGGTGAGGGGGAACGCATACCTGCTTGGTGCCGCAGAGTGGTTCAAGATGACAACACCAAGATATTCTCAGCACAGGTATGGTCACCAGAGAAACCATATACATTCAAGTGCAAGAACTTCAAGCCGAACAGAGACCCTCTTGCAATCTATGAGTGTCATATTGGAATGGCTACGGCAAAGGAGAAGGTGGGTACATACATAGAGTTTAAAGATGAGGTACTTCCACGTGTAAAGGCCGACGGATATAACTGCATACAGATTATGGCTATTCAGGAGCACCCGTATTACGGCTCATTCGGATACCACGTATCAAGTTTCTTCGGGGCTTCATCACGTTTCGGCACACCTGAGGAGTTAAAGGAGTTAATAGACACAGCACACTCAATGGGTATTGCTGTAATTATGGATATAGTTCATTCACACGCAGTTAAGAATGAGGTTGAGGGACTTGGACGCTTTGACGGCACACCTTACCAGTACTTCCACGATGGCGGACGCCGTGAACACCCGGCTTGGGATTCACTCTGTTTCAACTATGGAAAGAATGAGGTGCTTCACTTCCTGCTTTCAAACTGCAAGTTCTGGCTTGACGAGTATCAGTTTGACGGATTCCGTTTTGACGGCGTAACATCAATGCTTTATCTGAGCCACGGTCTTGGAGAGGCGTTCAGTGGTTATTCAGACTACTATAACATAAATCAGGACGGTGACGCCATCTGTTACCTTACACTTGCAAATAAACTTATACATCAGGTTAATCCAAATGCGATAACCATTGCTGAGGAGATGAGCGGAATGCCCGGACTTGCCTCTAAATTTGAGGAAGGTGGCATAGGCTTTGACTATCGTATGGCTATGGGAATACCTGATTTGTGGATTAAATATATTAAGGAATATACAGATGAGAACTGGAAACCGGGACACCTCTTCTGGGAACTCACAAACCGTCGTCAAGATGAGAAGACCATAAGTTACGCGGAGTCTCATGACCAAGCCCTCGTGGGAGATAAGACAATAATCTTCCGCCTTGTTGACGCTGATATGTATTGGCACTTTGAAAAGGGACACACAACATACCTTGCAGACCGTGGCGTGGCGCTTCATAAGATGATACGTCTGCTCACCGCATCAACAATAAACGGTGGTTACCTTAACTTTATGGGTAATGAGTTCGGTCATCCTGAGTGGATTGATTTCCCACGTGAAGGAAACGGCTGGTCATACAAATACGCACGCCGTCAGTGGGACCTTGTAGATAATCCAAACTATATGTACAAGCCTTTGGGGGACTTTGACAAGGATATGATTCACCTTATTACAGGTCGTAAGAAATATCAGGAACTTCCGTTCTACAAATATTGGGATAACTCAGGAGACCAGGTTATAGCCTACGGGCGTGATGACCTGCTATTCATCTTCAACTTCCACCCATTCAACTCATATACAGATTACGGTATGCTTGTAACACCAGGTGAATATGAGATGATTCTTGACACCGATGACCCAAAATATGGTGGTTTCGGCTTGAATGACAAGACCGTTCACCACTTCACAATGCCGGCAGAAGGGTATCTTGACAAGGAGTGGATTAAACTCTACATTCCTTCACGCTCAGCGTTTGTGCTCAGGAAGATCAATTGAAAGAGGTATATCCTTTCGTCATGCTGAACGTAGTGAAGCATCTCATAATGACGTATGCAGAAGAAATTAGCAATACTAATAGATCCGGAGAAGGTTAGTTCAAAGACTAACCTTCTTGTTAATTATATGTCTGAGACCCCTCCTGACTATGTTCTTGTGGGTGGTAGCACAGGTGCGGCAATGGAATCTTTGATTAAGGATTTGAAAGCCAAAGTCAATGCTCCTGTGGTGATTTTTCCCGGCAATGTCTCTCAAATATCTCAGAAAGCAGATGCACTAATGTTCATCTCCCTGCTATCAGGCAGAAATCCTGAATACCTTATAGGCTCACACGTAAAGGCAGCGGCAAAACTAAAAGGTACAAGCCTGAAGGTTGTGCCTGTAGGCTATATTTTAGTAGATGGAGGCAAGGAGAGTGCCGTACAACGGGTAAGCGGCACAGAACCAATAGAGCCATCAGATATTGAGACCATAAAAAATACCGCATACGCAGGTCAACTTCTTGGTATGCAGTACATCTATCTTGAAGCGGGTAGTGGAGCGCTTAACCGTATCCCCGATGCTGTAATTTCAGCCGTCAAATCTTCTATTTCAATACCCCTTATAGTAGGCGGTGGTATCCGTACCCCTGAAGCCCTGCAATCCGCCTACACAGCCGGAGCAGACATCGTGGTAATTGGAAACGCCCTTGAATCCAACCCTGGGTTGTATCATTCCATTACCCATTTATAAAACGGCACCACCTTAATGTTATAACCATTGTATTCAAGTTTACTGTCGTCATTTAGCGTTATGATGAGCAAATCATTAGATTTTAAATCCTGGGCACCTTCAACTAATGCTGTGACCTCTCTCTTTTTAACAGCATCACTACTTAAATCATAACAAACTTGGATAAGTGTTTTTGCCGCATTACCATTCTTTATTACAAAATCCACTTCCTTGTTATTTCTTGTGCGATAGTAAAACAAGTTTTGTTCAACTTTCAGTCCCATTTGAATAAGATGGATAAACACTGCGTTCTCCAATAATCTGCCATCATTTTGAGACAATGTGAATGCTTGTGCAGTAATAAATCCGTTGTCAACCATATAGACTTTCTTGTCCGCCTTCTTCATAATTTGTAATTTGTTGTTGTATTGCGGTAAAAAGAAGTACAAAAATGATTGTTGAAGATAATTGCAGAATTTATTAGTACTTGTCTTACTTGATAATCCTAGTTCCTTTGTGATATTAGATATTGAAATTCTATTTGTAAAATTTGACAAAAGGTATGCGGCAATATCAGACAATGCTGATACATTACGTATCTTGTATCTCTTGACTATATCCTTCAATAGCACGGAATCATATATTCCACTCAAATATGTTTTCAAAATTGAAGGTGTCAGAATGGTCTCAGCAAAGCCGCCATTATGTATGTATTCATATATAGTTTTTACTGCTATTTGATTCTTTTCAAGTGAGTTGTCTGTAATGTCAACTCCCCTATATGTAGCATACTCAAGTGCTGAAAATGGAAAGATATCTATGCTCAGATACCTTCCTGTTAAGGCTGTGGCCATTTCAGATGAGAGTAATTTTGAATTAGAACCAGTTATTATAAGGTTTACTCCTCTGCGATACAATTTTGCTACCCAAAGTTCCCATTTAGGTAAATTCTGTATTTCATCTAAGAACAGATATTTATAATCAGGATAAACTTCTTGTAGAAATTCTGCTATGGAATCCTCATTGAATAGAGAGAGTAGTTTGTTGTCGTCAAAATTCAGATAAGCAAAATTTGTGTTTTTCAGCATAAGTAGTGCAAATACTGATTTGCCGGCACGTCTTGGTCCTGTTATGAGTTTTATAAGCGGAGATTTCAAATAGTCTTCCAAAGGCACTCTCACAGTTCGTGGTTGATATTGTTTGCTTAACAATTCGTCTCGTTCTTGCCTTTGTTGCAGTATTGTTTTTTTCATAAGATTGTAGTTTTTGTCCATTATTTTCATTGTAATGGACAAAAATAGTACTTTTTTGTCCATTATACAAATTTTATTGGACAAAAATTACAGGACAAAGACAAGAAAATTCTACCTAATCTAGGCAACCTAAATTAGGTAGAATTTTTTTACACCGCAGTAGATTATAACCCAGTGTAGTTGTATGGAGTGATTTGCATCAGTTCCGCTTTGACTGCATCTGAAACATTCAGTGTTTGAATGAATTCGTGGATTGAAGCCTCTGTAACGGCAACGTTAGTGCGGGTGAGAGCCTTCAGAGTCTCGTATGGTTTTGGATAACCCTCACGGCGTAGAATGGTTTGAATTGCCTCTGCCACCACATTCCAGCAGTTCTCCAAATCCTCTTTTATAACAGCCTCATTCAGAATAAGTTTGCCAAGCCCCTTCATAGTGCTTGCAATGGCAATAAGGGAGTGTCCCATAGGTACCCCGATGTTCCTTATAACAGTAGAGTCTGTCAAATCTCTTTGCAAACGGGAAACAGGCAGTTTGTGGGCAAGATGCTCAAGAATGGCAGTGGATATGCCCAAGTTACCCTCTGAGTTCTCAAAGTCAATAGGATTTACCTTGTGAGGCATAGCGGAAGAGCCAACCTCACCAGCCTTAATGGTCTGCTTGAAGTACTCCATAGAGATGTATGTCCAGAAGTCACGGTCCAAATCCATAATTATGGAGTTGATTCTCTTTAAGGCGTCAAACACCGATGCCAAGTTATCATAATTTGAAATTTGAGTGGTCCATTGTTCACGCTGCAAGCCAAGATACTCACTGACAAACTTATTGCCAAATGCCTTCCAATCATCAGCAGGATAGGCAACGTGGTGAGCGTTATAGTTACCTGTGGCACCGCCAAACTTAGCGGATACAGGAGCACTTTTTAGTAGTGCAAGTTGTTCTTCAAGACGATACGCAAACACCTTTATCTCCTTACCAAGACGGGTAGGAGAGGCGGGCTGACCGTGAGTCTTTGCAAGCATAGGAATGTTTTTCCAATCCTCTGCAAAACCGTTAAGTTTGTCAATAAGACCTTGAAGAGCAGGAATATAGCACTCATTCAAACTGTCTTTGACTGCCATTGGAATAGAGGTGTTGTTTATATCCTGAGAAGTCAGTCCAAAGTGAATGAACTCCTTGTACTGCTCCAAACCCATCTCATCAAACTTGCCTTTAAGGAAATATTCCACCGCCTTGACATCGTGGTTAGTTATTTTCTCAGTATCCTTAACCGTTTGAGCGTCAGTAAGAGAGAAGTTCTTATAGATTGCACGCAACTTCTCAAAAACACATTTGTCAATGCCTTTAAGTTGAGGCACAGGTTTCTCACAAAGAGCGATGAAATACTCAACCTCAACTTTTACTCTGTATCTAATCAGTGCATACTCAGAGTAATACTCAGCAAGAGGCTCTGTCTTACCACGATACCTCCCGTCAATGGGGGAGACTGCTGTTAAATTATTTAGTTCCATAATTTCATTCCGTCATTCTGAGCGTTAGCGAAGAATCTGTTGCTGATTAGTAAGAGATCCTTCACTTCGTTCAGGATGACGTGTGTTTGTTAAATAAATATCAACTGCGTTATAATAAATATAGGTAGCAATACTACCAAAGAGAATTTAATCATATAGCCAAAGAACGATGGCATATCAATCTTGTTCTGCTCTGCAATGGACTTAACCATAAAGTTAGGACCGTTGCCAATGTAAGTCATTGAACCAAAGAATACCGCACCCATAGATATGGCTTTAAGGTACTCATCGTTGGCAAGACCAGCGGCAATGTCAGAAATATGCCCGGCACCCACAGCCATAGAGTTGAACACCATAGCGGTAGGAGCGTTGTCAAGGAATGAACTGAGCAGACCGGTGCTGTAAACATACTGCCAAGGAGCCTCAATAACTTTAGCAATGGCGGCGCTTACTGACTCACTGCCAAGATAAAGCAATGCTGGAGCCATCGTGGCAAAAATACCTACAAACACGCACGCAACCTCAAGAATTGGGGTCCAGGAGTAGTTGTTGTCAATTCTAATCTGTCTCTTAGTAGTGAACCAAGACCCTAAAATAATAAGAATGAATACCCATTCTCTTAGCAGTCTCAGATACCAAGGTGCGTTTTCAGCACCCATTGCAGGAATATAAGTTGAGTTAATGAACATAGTGCTGGCAATTACGCAAAGCAGCCAGAATATGTTAATGTATCCCCCGATACTCATCTTCTCATAATTCTTTTCGTCAGCCTCGATGCAACATTTAGGCTCTTTCTTATAATAATAGGTGTCAACTATAAAATATACAATAAGCAGAAGCAGACCTGTTACAAGCCATTCTCCAATCATATTCTGCAACCACCAAGTAAATGGAGCACCCTTTTGGAAGAGCAGGAATAGCGGTGGGTCACCAAGAGGGGAGAGCAGACCACCGCAGTTGGCAACTATTGCAATAAAGAATAACATTGTGTGAGTCTTATACTTACGCTCAGAAATGTTTTTCATTATAGGCCTAATCATAAGCATTGCGGCACCGGTGGTTCCCATAAATGAGGCAAGAGCCCAACCCACAGCCATAATGCCTGTGTTAGTTATAGGCTTAGCCTTCAAATCCCCTTTAATATTGATACCGCCTGTTGTTACAAACAGAGCCATAAGCAACAGTATAAAAGGAATGTAATCATACACTACGGTGTGTAGGAACTCATGACCGCCACCATTGCAGCACATCCAAATGCCTACAGGCACACCTAAAATTAAAGACACATACAACTTGTGCAAGTTGCTTTCCCACCATTCTCCTGCCTTTGGCATCAGTGGGATAACAGCAATGCACAGCAGCATCACTGCAAACGGAATTAACATCCAACCGGGAATTTCCATAATAGTAAAAATTTTTATTAATCAATTATAATTGTATCTTAGGGTCAATGGTCAGGGGTCAAGGATTTGTTAGTTAAAAGTTAATAAAGAAAAAAGAAAAGTTCCCTCCTAACCTCCCTAAAGGGAGGAACATATTGTAAAAACTTTTAACTTTCAACTTTTATTTTTTCACTTTTAACTTTTCACTAAAATTGGACGCTAGTCCAATTTCAGCACTTCCATAAACGCCTTCTGCGGCACCTCAACGCTACCAATCTGTTTCATACGCTTCTTGCCACGCTTCTGTTTCTCAAGCAGTTTGCGTTTGCGGGTAATATCACCGCCATAGCACTTTGCAAGCACGTCTTTGCGAACCTGCTTAATAGTCTCACGTGCTATAATCTTTGCCCCGATGGCAGCCTGAACGGCTATGTCAAACTGCTGACGAGGTATCAAATCCTTAAGTTTCTCACAAATGCGTCTGCCCATAGCTACAGCGTTATCGGCGTGAGTGAGAGACGACAATGCGTCCACACTCTCACCATTCAAAAGAATGTCAAGTTTAACCAATTTTGAGGGGCGGAAACCGCTCAGATGATAGTCAAATGAGGCGTAACCTTTTGATATTGACTTTAATTTGTCATAAAAGTCAAAGACAATCTCACCCATAGGCATATCATAGAGAATCTCTATACGGTTTGCTGAAATGTACTCCTGCTTAACCAACTCACCACGCTTTCCAAGGCAGAGAGTCATTATTGGACCTATGAAATCTGTCTTAGTAATGATTGAAGCCCTGATGTACGGCTCCTCAATATGGTCAATCAGGGTAGGGTCTGGCATACCAGATGGGTTATGCACCTCAATCATATCACCCTGTTTTGTGAATATGCGGTACTGTACGTTCGGTATGGTTGTTATGACATCCATATTAAACTCACGGTCCAGACGCTCCTGCACAATCTCCATATGGAGCATACCCAAGAATCCGCAACGGAAACCGAAGCCCAAGGCGGCGCTTGATTCGTGTGAGAATGTGAGCGCGGCGTCATTGAGTTGCAGTTTCTCCATAGATGTGCGCAAATCCTCATAATCTTCAGATTCTATAGGATATACGCCTGCGAATACCATTGGTTTAACTTCTTGGAAACCATCAATCGCACGTTCGCAAGGTCTCTCCACGTGAGTAATGGTATCACCCACACGCACCTCACGCGCAGTCTTGATTCCTGATATAATATAGCCTACATCGCCGCACTTCAATTCACTCTTTGGCTCCATATCAAGTTTCAGAACACCTATCTCATCAGCGTTGTACTCCTTGCCTGTATTCACAAACTTAACTAAATCTCCTGTATGAATGGTGCCGTTTACAATCTTCATATAGGTTATAATTCCACGGAATGAGTTGAACACGGAATCAAATATAAGGCATTGAAGCGGGGCGTCGGGGTCACCTGTAGGGGCTGGAATCCTCTCCACTATGGCGTCAAGAATCTCTTTCACACCCAAGCCTGTCTTACCGCTCGCCCTGATAATCTCCTCACGCTTACAGCCCAACAGTTCCACTATCTGGTCTTCAACCTCATCGGGCATAGCGCTATCCATATCCATCTTGTTCATAACGGGAATAACCTCAAGGTCATTCTCAATAGCCATATAAAGGTTTGAGATAGTCTGTGCCTGAATGCCTTGTGTGGCGTCAACTATAAGCAGAGCACCCTCACAGGCGGCTATGGAACGGGATACCTCATAACTGAAATCCACGTGTCCCGGAGTGTCAATCAAGTTCAGTTTGTAAGCCTCACCGCCATAATTGTAGTCCATCTGAATGGCGTGGCTCTTGATGGTTATGCCTCTCTCACGCTCCAAATCCATATCATCAAGCACCTGCTCCTGCATATCCTTGCCCACCACGGTGCGCGTCTCCTCAAGCAAGCGGTCAGCCAGCGTGCTTTTCCCGTGGTCAATGTGGGCTATAATGCAAAAATTCCTGATGTGTTTCATACCTCATTCGTCATTTCTAGCGTAGCATCCGTCATTTCGAGCGTAGCGAGAAATCTTTAAAAGTACAAATGTACAAAAAAAGGGACAAGAGACAAGGGTCAACTGTCAACTTTTTTTTGTAAATTTGCAACTCAAAAATTTCACATCATCTATGGGCGGTTTTTTCGGGACTATTTCAAAGTCAAGTTGTGTCGCGGATTTGTTTTACGGCACAGATTATAATTCACATCTTGGAACAAAGAGAGCCGGTATGGCTACATACTCACCTGTAAAGGGTATGACTCGCTCCATTCACAACATTGAGGGTGCCTATTTCCGTTCAAAATTTGAGGACGGACTCGGCAAGTTTGAGGGTGCCACCGCTGGTATCGGGGTAATTTCAGACACTGACGCCCAGCCGATAATACTCAACTCACATTTAGGTCGCTTTGCCATTGTGACGGTGGCGCGCGTTGACAATATTGATGAGATAGAGCGGGATTTGCTTGAAAAGGGGTATCACTTTACGGAACTCAGTTCAGGAAAGACCAACCAGACAGAACTTATTGCAACCCTTATTTGTCAGGGAAAAACAATAGAAGAGGGCGTTCAAATTATGTTTGACCGCATTAAAGGCTCTTGCTCACTGCTAATTCTTACAGAGGACGGTATCATTGCCGTAAGAGACAAACTTGGCAGAACTCCTGTCATAATAGGCAAGAAGGAGGGCAGTGTGTCTGTCTCTGTCGAACCTAACGCATTCCCTAACCTTGACTATCAGATAGACTCTTCTGTGGGTCCGGGAGAGCTTGTGAAAATTACCGCCGACGGCTGGCAGCAACTGCGTCAGCCCGGCGCGAAGATGCAAAT
>JAKSOA010000014.1 GCA_024405875.1 Paludibacteraceae bacterium | reverse complement strand
ATCATAGATATATTTGAATTCAAAATATCCTCCGACTATCAGAATTATGAGTGCGGTGACACATACGGCTAATGACATTCGGAGTGCCAGATTGCCCAAAGATTTACGTCTTTCTTCTCTATTACGCATTATGTTGCTGACTTAACCCTACAAATATACAAAAAAACTCAAGTTATTTTGTATTTCACTCGCTTATTTGTACCTTTACGGACAATTTTGTTAAAATAGGTATTAACTTTTAACTTTCAATTTTCAATTAAAATATGGCTTCACAAGACGAGGTATTTAAAAAAATGGTGTCACACTGCAAGGAGTACGGATTTGTATTCCCCTCAAGTGACATATATGATGGTCTTGCCGCAGTTTATGACTACGGTCAGATGGGTGTTGAACTAAAAAATAACATCAAGAAATATTGGTGGGACAGTATGGTGCTGCTGCACGAGAACATCGTGGGTATTGACGCCGCAATATTTATGCACCCTACCACCTGGAAGGCATCGGGACACGTGGACGCCTTCAATGACCCGCTTATTGACAACCGTGACAGCAAGAAACGCTACCGTGCCGATGTGCTTATTGAGGACCTCATAGCAAAATATGATGAGAAGATAGAGAAAGAGGTTGAGAAGGCGGCAAAGAAGTTCGGTGACAGTTTTGACGCGGAACTCTTCAAGTCAACCAACCCGCGTGTTCAGGAGCATCTTGCAAAGCGTGAGGAGATACACGCCCGCTTCAAAGCCGCAATGAACGCCTCAGACCTCAATGAACTGAAGCAGATAATACTTGATTATGAGATAGTATGCCCTATAAGCGGCACCAAGAATTGGACCGATGTACGTCAGTTCAACCTTATGTTCACCACTGAGATAGGCTCAACAGCAGAGGGAACAAGCAAGATATACCTACGCCCTGAGACGGCTCAAGGAATCTTTGTAAACTACCTGAATGTTCAGAAGACAGGCCGTATGCGCATACCGTTCGGTATAGCCCAGATAGGTAAGGCTTTCCGTAATGAGATAGTGGCGCGCCAGTTCATATTCCGTATGCGTGAGTTTGAGCAGATGGAGATGCAGTTCTTCATTAAGCCAGGCACAGAGATGGATTGGTTCGCACATTGGAAGCAGTTCCGCCTTAAATGGCACAAGGCATTGGGGCTTGGTGATGAGAAGTACCGTTTCCATGACCACGATAAACTTGCCCACTACGCCAACGCAGCCACAGACATTGAATTTGAGATGCCATTCGGTTTCAAAGAGGTTGAAGGCATACACTCACGCACAAACTTTGACCTCAGCCAGCACGCAAAATACTGTGGCAAGAAGATAGAGTACTTTGACCCTGAACTAAATGAGTCATACACCCCGTATGTGATTGAGACCTCAATAGGCGTTGACCGTATGTTCCTCTCAATTATGTGCGCCGCCTACAAAGAAGAGGCTCTTGAGGGCGGAGATAGCCGTGTGGTTCTGAACCTGCCACCGGTACTCGCTCCTGTAAAGGCTGCCATTCTCCCACTTGTAAAGAAAGACGGACTGCCTGAGAAGGCACGTGAGATTATGAACCTTCTAAAGTTTGACTTCAAGTGCGTATATGATGAGAAGGATTCAATAGGCAAGCGTTACCGCCGCCAAGACGCCATAGGCACCCCATTCTGTATAACAGTTGACCACGATACCCTGAATGACAACTGTGTTACAGTACGTTACCGTGACACAATGAAACAAGACCGCATAAAGATTGATGAGTTGCACACACTCATTGACGCACAGGTAAATATGCGTAATCTATATAAGAAATTACTCGCGGAGTGATTGCATTGTCCACATACCAGAGACTGACGGCACTGATAGCAATATCGGTGCTCGTCGTCTCTTGCGCCAATCGTGGTTCAGGACCGCAGGGAGGACCAAAAGATGAGGTTCCGCCTGTAATGCTTGAGTGCGCCCCGCAAGAGCGAGCCACAAATGTGGACCGTCTGTTGAAAAAAGGCATAAAGATGGAGTTCAATGAGAATATGGCAATAAAAGACGCCTACAAAAATGTCATAATCTCACCACCGTCAAAAAACAAACCGATAGTCAAGGCACAGAACAAGAGTGTAATAACAACATTTGATGACACCCTAAAGGAGAACACAACATACACCATCTACTACGGAGACGCCATTACAGACAACAATGAGGGCAATCCCATTAGGAACTACACCTACGTATTCTCCACCGGTTCTGAGATTGACACCCTCTACATTGAGGGATATATAATTGATGCGCACACACTTGCACCCGCAGTTGATATAATAGCAGGA
Organism: Paludibacteraceae bacterium; assembly: GCA_024405875.1. GTDB lineage: Bacteria > Bacteroidota > Bacteroidia > Bacteroidales > Paludibacteraceae > Enterocola. The sequence continues at coordinate 52,468 of JAKSOA010000014.1, read as the reverse complement.
ATCTACCCCGATGCCGTGGACACAACCTTCACCACCACTCCGTTCTACCGTGTGGCAAAGACAGACACCACAGGCTATTTCCGCATACAGAACATACCAGACAAAGAGTACACACTCTTCGCCCTCAATGACGCGGGCGGAGATTGGTACTACAGCCAGAAAGCCGGAGGCACCGTAGCATTCCACGGGGAGAAAATCCACCCTGAGAAAGGAGAAATCACCGATTCCACGAATCACCGAATCACCGAATCACCGAATCACCATATACTGCGTCTCTTCACAGAGAAGAAGACCAATCAGTACTTCAAAAAGGCTATGCACCCTAACCGTGAGATGTTCATACTTGTCTTTGGCAGTGAACCATCTATGCTTCCCAAACTCAGAGTCCTTAATAGTGACACCATCACCGAATCACCGAATCACCGAATCACCGAATCACCATTCATAATGGAGACTCCCTCCCAAAACCGCCGTGACTCACTTATCTATTGGGTTACAGACACCACCCTGCTTAAGAGTGACACCCTGCGTCTTGAGATGACATATCTCCTTACAGACTCACTTGAACAACTTGTGGAACAGACCGACACACTAAACCTAAGAGTCACAACCAAGAGAATACAGGCAAACACCTCCAAGAAGAAAAAGAAAGGAGAAGAGGAGCCCAAGAAGAAAAAGATTGAGTTCATTAATCTGACACATAACATTCAGGATAAGATGGAGGCTCCGGATACCATAACCATTAATTTCGCAGAACCCATAAAGAGCATACTTTTTGACAGCATTTCAATGAAGATAAAGGTTGACACCCTGTTTAATCCCATACCCGTAACATTTGAGACCAGAGACTCCGCATGCAATAAAGAGTTGCGCATAATATATGAGAAGCAGTTTGGGGAGACCTACAGACTTGACATTGACTCAGCCGCCATTGTAAGCATCTACGGCAAACATAATGACAAGTTTTACAAGACCTTCACCCTCAAGAGACTTGAAGAGTACTCAAATCTATACATAAAATTCAAAGAGAATCCTGAAGATGCCATCTTAGAACTTATGAATGAAAAAGAGGAGGTGAAATACCGTTCCGTACTTGAAGATGGGGAGGTGACCTTCCAAGATATAACACCGGGCGACTACTATGTTAGAATGATAATAGACTCCAACCATAACGGAGAGTGGGATACAGGCAATGTGCGTGAGCACCTGCAACCAGAAGAGGTCTTCTATATGAACCAGAAACTGACACTACCGGCAAACTGGGACGTGGAGCAGGAGTGGGATTACAAATCATTCCACATACTTAACCAACGCCCCACAGAGTTGAAAAGAAAAAACACCAGTCGATGAAAAGAGTTATAATATACATAACAGCAATTCTTTGTATAAGTTCAAGCGCTAATGCAAAAGATATAACGTCGGCTTGCGCTATGTCACCGTCCGCCATCACGGCTGGAGAGAGTCTTAAATATGAGGCGTTCTTCCAATGGGGGGCTCTGTACATTGACGGAGCCGACCTAGAGACAACAGTAACCAACAGCAGCCATCGTGGTATTAATAGTTACAAGATTTTCGCCACTGCCCAGACTATAAAGACGGCAAAGACATTCTATCAGTTAAAGGACACATTCTCTGTTGAGGTTGACGCCCGCACAATGGAGCCTCTCTACTACTTTGAGCACGATGTGGAGCGCAAATGGGAGTGCTACTACTATTATAACTTCTTTCCTCTCCCCGATGGAATGAGCGTTGACGCTCGCAAAGAGGTAGTGAGTAGCAATGAGACGCTTACGCACGTGCAGACCTATAAGGAGTGTTGCCCTATGGACGTACTCACACTACTCTACCGCATCAGATGCTTTGACATAGAGTCGCTTAAAACGGGCGATAAGATATGGTTTGACAACTATATGTTTGGAGGTGACAACCTGCCAGCCTGCATAACATATATTAAAACAGAAAAAATCAAACTGAGACGAGGGGCTGAAGTGGAGGCTATGAAATTCCAATTCTCAACAGCCGTTGAGGGTACGTTATTCTCAAAGAAGAATCCCGTTTACATTTGGATAGAGACAGCACCAGCACATCGCATAGTGCACGCAGAATCCAAACTCACAATAGGGTATGTCAAGATGGACCTTTTAATTAATAATTAATAATTAATAATTAATATATGAGGCTTCGCCTCACCAAATTAACGTGCAAGCCGAATACAGACAACTTGTTAGTATGTTGAGGCGAAGCCGTTAATCACGAGCGTAGCGAGTAATCACCGAATATGAAAATCATTGAAGTAAAGACTAAAAAACAACTGAAGCAATTCATTCAGTTTGGGACAGACCTCTATCTTGACTGCAAGTACGCCTGCCCGCCACTCTTTAAAGATGAGTATGACACGCTGAATAGTGAGACCAACCCAGCATTTGAGGTATGTGAGGCAGTCTATTATATGGCAGTTGATGAGTCCGGCAAAATATTAGGACGCATAGCAGGAATAGTGAACCACCGTGCAAACAGACATTGGAATGTTAAGAAGGTGAGGTTCGGTTGGTTTGATTTCATTGATGACCTTGCAGTCTCAAAAGCGCTGCTTGACGCTGTGGCTGAGTGGGGCAGGAGCAAAGGAATGGATACTCTGAACGGTCCCGTAGGCTTCTCAGATATGGACAAGGAGGGATTGCTGGTTGAAGGCTTTGAGGGAGACCAACTTATGGCTGCAAGTTATAACTATGAGTACTATATAAAGCACTATGAGGCATACGGCTTTACTGAGGAGAGCAGTTGGCACGAGCGTAAGTTAATTGTGCCGGAGAGTGTACCTGAGCGTCTGCTGCGTGTGGCTGCAATATCACGTGAGAGATGCCATCTGAGACGTTTGGAAATAAACTCCACTAAAGAGGTTATGAAGACAATAGGCTACAAATTCTTTGACCTTATAGATGACTGTTACAAAGACCTTTATAACTATTCACCCCTTACACAACGACAAAAAGAGTACTATAGTAGCATCTACTTCCCCATTCTTAACTATGACCTTGTGACAATTGTAGTTAATGACAAAGATGAACTTGTAGGCATTGGAATAACAATGCCTAACATAACAGAGGTGCTGCGCAAGACCAAAGGTAAGTTATTCCCATTCGGGTGGTACCATATACTAAAGAAGTTCAAGGCGAAACAGCACGATGAGGTTGATTTACTGCTAATTGCCGTACGCCCTGACTATCAGGGCAAAGGCGTGAACGCCATATTCTTTGAGCATCAGTTGCCAAACTTCTTCAAATACAAAGCCAAGTACGCCAACGTTACCAACGTACTTGACACCAATGACAAGAGCATAGCAAATTGGGAATACTTTGAGACAGCCTATATGAAGGCACGGAAAGCATACGTAAAACTAATATGATAATACTACTGACCGGTGGTAGTGCCGGAATTGGCAAGGCGACAGCGGAACTGCTGATGGAGCGTGGAAACACAGTCTATGCTCTCTCACGTCGTGGTGGAGAAGACCGCAGTGACGGTTCAGGTTCCATAATAAACCTTACCGCCGATGTAACAAAACCAGAGACTCTGCAAAAAGCAGTAGATGAGGTTATTGCAAAAAGCGGACGAATAGATGCCTTAGTTTGCAACGCAGGCAACGGCATAGCAGGCTCAGTTGAGGATACATCACTTGATGAGGTGCGCTACCAGATGGAGACAAACTTCTTCGGGGTGGTAAATACCGTTAAGGCGGTGCTGCCGCAGATGCGGGCTCAGAAGAGCGGACGCATAGTGGCGATGAGTTCAGTGGCAGCCATAGTGCCAATACCGTTCCAGGCATTCTACAGTGCCTCAAAAAGTGCCATACTGCTCTATATGCAGGCACTTGGAATGGAGTTAGCCCCTTGGAACATAGAGTGCGGCTGCGTGCTTCCTGGTGACACCAAAACAGACTTCACATCATCACGCAAATATACAGAGGCAAGCACCTCTGCGGATTCCCCCTACAAGGCTCTGATGGATAAATCAGTAGGCAAGATGGAGGCAGATGAGCGAAACGGAGTTGAACCGTGCGTCATAGCCCGTGCCATAGCCTCACAACTCACACGCCGCCACGTAAAACCAATACTCATACCAGGAGCACAGTACAAATTCATCTGCTTTATGATGAAGATTGTACCCCAACGCCTACGGCTTGCAATTGTGAGAATGATATACTCTTAAACAATAAGCGATATAAAAAAAACACCCCGATGTCATACCAATGACACCGGGGTGTTTCACACCATAAAAAACCTATTTATTAACCTAACTTAATATATCTCGTCAATTGACAGACCTGTGTTTACACCCAACATATTCAGAACCTCATTATTAGGAGTAATAATAAAGTTACCCTTAATTGTTCTGATTACCTGGCACTTTATCTGCTCCTCTTCCTTTACAGAAGAAGCGTCTGTAGGAGTATATACACTCCAAGTACCTGTAGTAGTCAATTGACCGCCACCCCAATCTGTTGCTGTAAACATATTCTTTGTGCCGTCAAAGGCTTCAACGCCTGTGCCGTTCCAGAAATCAGCCCACTTAGGCTCAGTGGCAATCGGGTTATATCTTAAGAATTGAACACTTACCCAAGGCTCCTCATTGGCAGGAATTTCAGCAGAATAAAGTCCGTTACCATTATCTGTAAAGAATGCAGTGAACAAACCGTAGTCTTGGTCTGACATACCTGTACGGAATATAGCACCTATCTTAGCTCCATCAAGAGACCAATCACAAGCCTCGGTTGTCTGGAAATATATTACATCACCTGTTGGAACCGGAGCAGGACCCGGAGTGTAAGCACCCCACTCACCTGTTGTACTATCCCACGCTTCTCCAGAGGCAGTAGCGGTAAACATATTATACTCACCGGTGTAATCCAAAAGACCTGTCGCATTCCAATAACTCTGCTCCTCAGGGCTTGTGGCAGTAGATTGATAACGCAGGAACTGAACAGCCACAAAAGGCTCGCCATTCTCTGGAACATCACTCTCAAATACACCTGATTGACCCTCTACCGGTGTAAAGAAAGCGGCGTACATACCATAATCCATAGCACCTTTACCCACTTTGAACAGAGCACCTATCTTAGCGCCGTCATTTGCCCACCAAGATGTGGCTGAAGTGGTCTTGAAATAAATTTTCTCAGCATAAACGCTGAACGCAAGCATTAAAGCTGCAGCAAGAGTAAATACTTTTTTCATAGATTTAAAAATTAAAATGTTAATAAATGTTTGACTTGAAATCCTTCTGCAAAATTATATAGGAAAAACAGAGTTGTCAAGTGTATCAAAATAAAATCTAAATATTTATAATATATATTTATCTGTGTTTCAGTTAGTTAAGTAAATATAAACTATGTAGTTATCTAAAGTGTCAGAAGTCTATAATCCTGACACTTTACCACTTTGAACGCTTACAACCTTGCTTACACCATTTACATCTTGTGCCTTGACATTATTGGTTACAACCTCAGCCACACCGTCAAAACCAAATGCAGGGCGTATCTCATCACCTGTATAAGTAAGAGTTATGTTTGATAGTTCAAGTTTGTCAATGTTCTTACCAAAGAATCCCCAATAAGGCATTGAGCGTGACTCTATAGAGGTCTCTGTAAGTCTCTTGTTCTTTAGATTAACATCATTGCTGCCCTTGAACTGAACATTAATGTCAGAGAAACGCACACTCTTGAACCTGCCACCGTTCCAACTCTCGGCACTAAGACCTGCAAGAACTATGTTTGTAGCCTCAACACGCTCCACAACCACATTCTCAGAACTGTTATTGCGGTTCAAGAAGAAGTTTACAGCGGCGTTCATCTGGTCAATCTTAATATCGTGGATATATATGTTATCAGAAGGGCCTGGAGAGTAATCCCAACCGCCAGGTTGCACAATTATGGCGGCAAGCATATTACGGCGTTGTCCGTCAAAGGTTGAGCGCTGCGGGTATAGGCCAGGACCTTGGAACACACAGTTGCCTATCTCAAGGTTGCAGGCTGGGAAAATCACACGCACTCCGTTACAGGCGGTGTTCAAATAGCAGTCAGAGATTCTAACCCCGTCCCAGAAGCCACCGGCAATGGCGTCATCACCTGTAAACATCTTGCAGTTATGAATATTTATGTTCTTTCCGCCACGAATGTGAATGCCGTCCCAACCCTCTGTAATAGTAAGGTTGCAGAACGTGGCGTTCTCACTCTCATAGCCCACAAAAGCATAGTTTGAAGCCTTGTCAATAGTAATGCCGCTAATCTCAAAATTTGAGCACTCACCAAAAACAATTCCGTGAGGTCCACGCTTTCCCTCCTCACCGTTAGGGTCTTCTACGTGACTGCCGTCAATCTTACCAAGACCGGAGATTGATATATTCTTTGCGGCGGTAGCCACCACAAGACCACGAGTCCAATTAGGGAAGTATGCCATACCATACTTAGTCATATCCTTAGTAGGAATGTACTGAACATACTCATCAAGTTTTGTAGTACCCTTAATAACAGCACCTTGCTCAAGGTATAGATGCACATTACTCTTAAGGACTACGGTACCCGTCACAAACACACCCTTAGGAACTATTACAGTTCCGCCACCAGCGGCGTTGCAACTGTCAATAGCGGCATTTATAAACTTTGTGTTTATTGTCTTGCCGTTACCTTTGGCGCCAAAATCTTTAATGTTATAGACATTGCCAGCCATCAAACTATACGACAAGCATAAAACAGTTGATAATAAAATTAGTTTTTTCATAATATAATTATAGTATTAGATTCTTCGCTTCGCTCAGACTGTTTACAGACCGTTAGGTAATGACGTTAGAACGTAAAAATTTTAGTTTCTAAAGAACCGGAACGCACTATATAGAAGCCTTGCGGCAACTGACGGCTCTCAAACGCACCGTCGGCGTCAATAACCTGCATAACCACACCTGAAGAGTTAAATATCTCAACCACCCCGATGGTATTGCCATATATATGTCCGTTTTGAGAATAAAGAGATAAATCACCCTCTGTAAGCGCAGCTCCGTCAGCCTCTGTAACAGGGCAGTCTATCTCAGTTATAGGTGAGCCGGAACCGTTAGAGGTGAAACACATCTTCCCCGACGCAGACTCCACAAAGTAGTCAGAGGTCTGACCACCAGCCCAGCCACCGTTATTGAATATGACGCTGAACTCATCACCCTCATTTAGAGACTCTATTGTGTAACGATACCACCCATTAATACCATCAACAGCTGTCATAGGCTGATTGTCCACAATTGTCACATCACTGGCAACAGCCATAACAGGCAGCAGCAGTGCAATTATATTTATAAAATATCTTTTCATTATTATAGTATTTATTTAAATAGATTCTTCGCTACGCTCAGAATGACGTTGTTAGATTTTTCGCTTCGCTCAGAATGACGGGTAATTACTTAACAAACACCTTATACCCGTATGCACCAACGCTTATAGTTCCTGACAGTTGGCGTGTTCCGCCGTCAATGAAGTCAGCGTATGTGCCAGACGGAGCACTGTTGAGTGTAACACTCTTAGCGCCGTTAGAGAAATTTAGCACCACCACTACACTGCTATCACCACTCTTACGCACATAGGCAAGAACGCTACCGTCATTATTAGTGTAAAGGCGTGTCAGCGAGCCACGGTCAGCACCGTCCTTCAGAGCAGGAGCGGAGTGTTTCAATGACACAAGTTTTGACATCAGATTTCTATAGAAGTCGGCCGTCTCAGACTTTACATTAAAGTTAACCGCCTGCTTATCAGTGAATGTTGTGACACTCCAGCCTATCTCCTGACCCATATAAATCATAGGATAGTCATTAATTGTGTAGATAAGTACCAGCAAAGGGTTGTATACCTCTCCAAAACGCTCAAACTCAGTCTTCTCATACGCACTGCGGTCGTGGTTTGTGAGGTGAGTCATCTTGGCGTGAGCACTGTTCTTTGTGCTGTTAAAGTAGTTTGCACAGTCGGTCCAAAGATTAGCCACGCTGCGGTCTCCTGCAAATTTAACCATCATATCGTGGAAATTCCAACCATACTGAATATCAAAGGCACTCCAATAGTTGTTGTCCTCAGCCTCACCAAGCCAAGTAATCTGCTTTATCTCAGAAACGGCGGCACGAGCCTCATTCCAGAACGATACAGGCACACCCGTGGCAAAGTCACAACGGTATCCGTCAATGTTGCACTCCCTCACCCAATACTTTAGAACATTCTTCATCTCAGTGTAGAGTTCAGTGTTCTTGCCACCATAGTTGTAGTCAAGTTTATAGACATCATTCCAACCCTCAGGGTGATATGGGTTATAGCCGTAATAGACGCTCTTTGTATTAACCCAAGCGCAATCTGTGGCGGTATGGTTACAGGCTATGTCAAGCCAAACCTCCATACCGTTTGTGTGAGCGGCGTTTACAAGATTCTTAAAATCAGCGAGAGAGCCGTAGTTCGGATTCACGCTATAGTAATCCTTAATGGCATACGGACTGCCGTATGTGCCCACCTTACCCTTCTGTCCTATGGGGAATATAGGCATAATCCACAGCACATCAACGCCAAGAGCCTTGAGGCGCGCCATATCATTTGTAACAGCATTAAAACTGCCTGTCGATGAGTAGTTAAGAACATTCAGTTCATATATAACCCTTGAACCTGCGACAGGTTCCTGTGTCTGCCATACGTGAATGTGAGGTGTCTCTGCCCACTCTGCAGGACGCTTGAAATAGAGAGTCACGCCATCAACTGTAGGTGTAGGACCTGGTGTGGGATTATAAGAACTCCATATTCCTGTGGTAGAATCCCAATCCGTTCCGCTTGCGTTGGCAATGAAGAGGTTTTTAGAACCGTCGTATGTTATTATACCTGTTGTGTTCCAAAGGTCAGCCCAATCAACCTTTGTCGCTGTGGAACTGAATCTTAGGAATTGCACACTCTTGAAAGCCTCTTCATTCACAGGGATTGCAGCCTCATACATATTTGTCTGACCGCTTACCGGTGTAAAGAAAGTTGTATATTTTCCAAAATCACTACTGGTTGTACCTGTGCGGAATATGGCTCCTATCTTGGCTCCGTCATTACCCCACCATTCAGCACCATCCTTGAATTGGAAGTATATTTGGGCGGCACTTGCACTGATGGTTGAGAGTACCATCAGTACAATAAGCGCAAAGTTTGTGATTTTTCTAGTCATAATATTTGGTTTTAAGATTAGTTTTCAGGTTAGGTTTACTTTCTGTAAATCTTAACGCCGTATGCCGGGACAGAGAATCTAGGGTCTTCTGAGAAGTTCACGTCACCACCATCAAGGTAATCTCTAAACACGCCCATAGGAACTGTGCCCGCGAATTGAGAATCCACATTTTTTCCTGAGAAATTAAGTATTACAACCACCTCACTGTCTCCGTTTGTACGCTTGTATGAGAACAGAACGTCCTGGTCCTCTGTAGGCATCAGATACAGAGAGCCCCTCTCTGATGCGGAGGCAAGAGCCTTTGTAGTTCTCTTCAAACGGCAGAGTTTCTTAATAAGCGCCTCTATCCTCTCATTCCTGTTACCCCAGGTAACCGTCTGCTTGTCAAATAGGTTCATCTGCTGGTCATCACCAACCTCCTGACCATTATATATGAGAGGCATATCATAAAGTGTGAATGATATAGCGGTCATAATTGAGAGATAGTTTGAGAAGCGTGAGAACTCAGTACCGTAATCGGCGTTAAGGTCGTGGTTTGTAACATAAACCATCTTACCTTTACCACCCTGATAACGGTCATTGTTAAAGAGAGCCTTGCAGTCATCTTTGAACTTATTAAGGTCTTTTGATGTTATGAAATCATTCATACGGTCATTAAAGCCCCAGGCGTAGTCAAAGTCAAAGTTTGTGAGAAGCGTTGCGTACTCTGTGCTACAGTCAGCCTCAGCCATAAACTCCAAATCAGGATTAATTGCTGTGAGGGCGGCTCTTGCTGATACCCAGAAATCATTTGAAATCATATCTGATGAGGCGTAGTCAAAACGGAAACCGTCCACCTTGCACTCAGATACCCAATACTTCATACACTCAATCATTGCGTTATGAACATCAGCACTCTTCATATTAAGTTGATATACATCAGACCAAGTTATACCCCCGATTACAGGGTTATATGGTTTGCCACTCTTTTGAGCATAGTATGTAAAGTGCTCTGTGAACCATACGTGGTCCATAGCGGTATGGTTAGGCACCCAATCCATCCACACCTTCATACCTTTGGCGTGTGCGGCGTTTACAAGATTCTTAAAGTCATCTACAGTACCGTAATCAGGATTTACAGCCATATAGTCACGTACTGAGTAGGGGCTGCCCAGAGAACCGCTCCTGCCTGTAACGCCTATCGGATGTATAGGCATAAGCCACAGAATATCAACACCAAGTTTATAGAGACGGTCAAGGTCATTCCTAACCCCGTCAAAGTTACCTGCCTTTGAGAAATTTCTAACATTCACCTCATAGATGACTCTGTTATTCTTACCTATGCTTGCCACAGGAGTATCCCAATCCTCAGTTGGTTTCTGAGGCTCACTCTTCTGGCAGGAAGCCAGAAGCAGTGACGCCGCTATCGCTATTAAAAATAATCTGTTCAGTTTCATAATATTCATTTTTTCAACTGTTAAACTCAGTTGTTATTACTGTTTCTCTATAATATAATTTCCCGTAATATCATTCAGCATCACAAAATATGTGCCTGTGTTTGTTCCAAGAGAGAAGTTAGGGTCTCCTGCTATATCCTTGTTGTACTCAGCAATACCGAACGGTATCTCCTCTGTCTTAGTGGCATCAGGCTGCCACTTGTCGCCCCAACCAAGATTTCCGCAGAACTTAACACCATAGTCAACAGTGGCAAGGTCAAATGTGCCGCTCCATATATGAGGGTCGTATGCGGTAGCCTTCATCTGTGCCTGAGGGTCATTTGTAGTCCATCCACACCACGCTCCCATAAAGCCTACGCTTGTGAATGTCTTCGGAGTCTTGGCATACGGGGTAATGGTATATGTCATATCCATTATGTTTACAGTAAGAGTGTAGTAGCCCTCTGCCGGAACCCTGAACGGCTCTCCTGATGACTTGACAGCCATCTGAGTGTCAGAAACCTTGCAGAACATATCATCAGTTCCAAGACAGCCCTTTGATATGAGTTTGAACTCTCCTTTGAACTTTCCTGTGTATGTCTGAGTGAAATCACCACCGTCATTGTTGTTCTTGAACAATCTGTAAGAGGTGTCAGTGTTATTCCAACCGTTTCTGTCACCTATAATGTAGAGTGGCTGATAACCAAACGGATTAATTTTTACAATCTGTGCGTTCTGAGAGTATGTATAGTTCTCAGCGTCACCATATTGCACCTTTATTCTCACCTCAAGAGAGATGTCGGTCCCTGGTTTGGCACCCGGAATGTTTGATAGCACCCACGTACTGAAATCCATTACAGGAATATCAAGTGATGAGGCGTTACCGGAAATTATTGAGTACGCTTTGGCTCCATTGAATCCGTTTCCGTAAGCGTCAAACTCAATGTTATAGATTACAGGAGCCACATTCACCTCTCCGTTGTTTGTCTTCATTTGGGCAGGAGACCAAGTGAGAGTGAAGAGTGTCTGCCTCTCAGGCTCTTTCTGCATTATGTCACTAATATTGAAGACCTCTGAAGGAACCTCGCCTATTACGCAAGGCACAATGTTTTTCAGAGCCGGCTCACGTGTGTCACAAGAGGCAAGTGCCACTGCTCCTATGAACGCTGCTATTATATATGATATTTTTTTCATAATTTATCTGATATTATAAGGTTAGTATCCAGGATTTTGTTTCAACTGACTGTTCACACTCAACTCACCTGCAGGCAGAGGATAGAGGTTATATTTGGCATCGTGGTTCATAACACCAGTCTGAGTGCCACCTTTCCAAGTCCAGTTGTAATTTTGTGTGAAACTGTTGAAGCGTACAAGGTCGGTACGTCTCCAACCCTCCCAATAGAGTTCACGGGCACGCTCCGGAAGGTAGAAGTTAATGTTGCTTACATCTGCTGCGGTAACAGCGTCAGCACCGGCACGTGTGCGTAGAGCACTCACATATTCAAGAGCCTTGCTCTGGTCTCCGGCACCACCTCTTGCCACAGCCTCAGCATACATAAGATATGCGTCAGCAAGACGGAACAGAGGGAAGTCTGTGTCAGGGAAAATAAGGTCGGCACCTACAGAACCTGAACGTGTGCGGTTTGTGAACTTTGTTACAAGTCTGCCCTCTGTGTAACCTGTATGAAGGTCATAAATCTCATCGGTCATACCCTCCTTGTAGAAGAGAGCGCGCTGGTCATTGGCACCAAAGAGGTTGAACAACTCTTTTGGAGCACGTCCGCCTGTCCAAGCGGCTGTGGAACCGTCAACACCATAGATTTCGGTTATAGGAAGTCCGGGAACCTTAAGTGACGCCTCCACACCAATTATGAAACCAACGCCACCGTAACCTGTAGCCTTTTTTCCGTCATATACAAGAGGGAATATAATCTCAGGTGATGTGTGGTTGTCGGCACCAAATAGGTGCTTGTATGTAGGCTCTAGTGTGTAGCCTCCGCCAATAACCTTGTCAAGTTGCTGAACACACTCATTATATCTTGGCTCACCTATGTAAACCTCAGCGTTAAGGTACATTTTTGCAAGAAGCATTGCAGCCACATATTCATTAACTCTGCCGTAAAGTCCCTTTGCAGGAAGTGTGCCAAGACCCTTTACCTGACCCTCAATCCAAGCAAAAACCTCTCTTCTTGTCTTTGTGGCGGCTGGAGCGGTACCCACACCATCTTCCTCAACTATTATAGGTACATTGCCGTACATATCCATAAGGAAGTAGTAGTTCATAGCACGCAGAAGTTTAACTTCCTCACGGTAAACCTGTGTCTCCTCTTGAATGGTGGCACGTATGCCGCGCTCATCCATCTTCTCTCTTGTAGTCTGACGCAGATACTCATTACAATATGCAATGGTCAGATACATTCTATCGTATGTTAGTCTGAACCAGTTGTTATCTGAACTCCATCTTAGTGACTGAAGGTCATTAAGAGCATCATTATCCCAGAATACACGCACCTCATCAGTACAGAACTCCTGAAGAGTGAACCAACTACGCAACCAAGCGGTCTCACCGGTATCTCCGTTTGATATATCATCATAACCGTACGGGCCTTGGTTACCTGTAAGGGTGAAACCCGCATATATCTTGGCAAGCATACCCTGATATGTAGCCTCATCACTCCAAGCCTTGTCAGGAGTGTTGGCTGAGTCACTGAGCACAACCTTATCCATATCTTTAACACAGGATGAAAGTACAAGCGCCACAGCTAAAACAAATATATATCTTAGATTTTTCATAATCAGTCTGTAGTATTTAGTTAAAACTTAAGGTTAAGACCTAACATCACTGTTATAGGACGTGGATAGAAAGAGGCGTCAATACCACTGCTTATCTCAGGGTCAGAGCCTTTATACTTTGTAATCACAAACGGATTCTGAACTGTTGCATAGACACGACCGCCAAACTTGCTCTGCTTAGCCTTGAAAGACCAACCGAGAGTAATGTAGTCCATACGGAAGAATGACGCGTTCTGAATAAAGTAACTGCTTGTAGGCTGGTTTGATGTATAACCCATATTCACAGTATCTGTCAATCTGTTCAGAAGATAAGTACCCTGATATATTGAAGAGTTGTTTGTGTTTGTGTTGTTGGCAAGAGTGCTGTTGTAATTATAGCCGCCAAAACCACCGTGACCGCTGAATGAGAAGTCCCAATTCTTATAGGTGAGTTTTGTGTTCAGACCCAATGTAACATCAGGAGTACTCTTGTGGAAGACTATGAGGTCATCATCATTAAGAATACCGTCATTGTTCTGGTCAACGTACGCACCCTCAATAGGCTTGCCCTCAGCGTCATAAATCTGCTCATATACATAGTAACTACCTGCGGCGCAGCCAACTTTCTGAATCTTTACTCCGTCACGTATGTAGTCATTGGCGCCATCACCGTAGGTAAGTTGACGAATAGTGTTCTTGTTCCAGGCGACGTTAACACCTATATCCCAATGCCAGTTCTTTGTCTCAATGGCAACACCATTCATAGCAAACTCAACACCCACATTATCAAGAGAACCAATGTTAGCAACCACATACTCACTGAAGTTCTTACCAGCGATAGCCTTTGTGCTTGCATTGATAAGGTCAGTAGTCTTACGATAGTACGCCTCAATAGAACCGGTCAGGCGGTTGTTAAGGAAACCGTAATCAAAACCAACGTTGTATGTCATTGTCTGCTCCCACTTCAAATCAGGGTTATAGGCAAGAGGGCGGACTACTGAAACATATTGTCCGTACTCATTGAACTCCTTGGCAATGATGTAGTTAGCCTGGTCTCCCACAGCGTTCTGATACATACCAATATACGGGTAGTCACCTTGGTTTATGTCTTGCTGACCTGTAATACCCCAACCTAAACGGAGTTTCAAATCATCAACACCCTTCACATCTTTCATAAACTTCTCATTGTTTATACGCCAGGCGAGAGCCACTGAAGGGAATATGCCCCAACGGTTCTTAGAAGCGAATCTTGAGGAGCCGTCACCACGGACAGTAACCGTAAGGTAGTAGCACTCCCTCACATTAAAGTTTGTTCTTCCAAAGAAAGAGACCAGACAGTTGTAGTTACGGTCTGTACCTGTGGAGATTAACTCAGGGTTGCCATCGGGGTCAAACTTTGTAATTCTCTGATTCCTGTGCCACGATGTCTTGTTATACTGTTGGTATGAGTAACCACCCATAATGTCAAAGTGAGCCTTCTGCCAGCGGAAATCGTGTCCATACTGAAGGTATGCGTCCAAAAGCAGGTTCATACGGTTCTGTGTCCACTGACCGTCATATCCGCCGTATGCGAAAACCGCAGGGGCGTCAGTAGCCTGATAGTTGCCACCCTTACTGTTTGAGTAGTCCATACCCAAATTAAGGTGAGCCGACAAATCCTCAAATTTGTGAACCTTGTAGTCAAAACTTGCGTTACCAATAAAGCTGATGGCCTCAGAGTGGTCATTCACAGACTCAAGCATTGAGACAGGGTTTGTAGGAGCGGTGCCCACAGGCTTGCCTTGGTCATCGGTCCAAGTAAAGTAACCCTGATAAGGGCTTCCCTCATCATATATGCTCTGTGTAGGGTCAAACATAACAGCGGTACCTATAGCACCAGAGTTTGCAAAGCGGCTCTTAATATAAGAGACCTTACCATTCACGTCAATATTAAAGTGCTTGTCAAACAGAGATGGTGAGAGAGAGACATTACCGGTTACACGCTGTGTGCCTGAAGTCTTCAAGATACCATTCTCAAGGTCATAACCAACCGATACACGATAAGGCATCTGTGGAGCGGAGCCGAATACACTTATATTATGAACAGTGCTTACAGCGGTTCTGTAAATAGCCTTCTGCCAATCTGTGTTGGCGTCACCTATCTTGTGCATAACCTCTGAGAAGTTAGCCTCATCTTTGAACTTGTCTATAAGGTATGAGCGATATTGGTCTGCGTTAAGAACATCGGTCTTCTTACCCGCTGTGGCTACTGACACGCTACCGTCATAACTTACAGATACCTTGTCATCAGAACCACGCTTAGTAGTAATAAGAATTACACCGTTTGACGCACGAGAACCGTAGATAGCGGTTGCTGAAGCGTCTTTAAGTACTGTGAAGGTCTCAATGTCAGACGGGTTGATTGTTGAGAGTTGGTTACCCACGCCACCTATACCATTATTATCAATAGGCACACCGTCAATTACAATAAGAGGGTCATTACTTGCTGAAAGAGATGAACCACCACGAATACGGATTGAGTTTGAACCTGTAGGAGAACCACCGTCATTCAAAATGGTTACACCTGCAATCTTACCTTGCAGCAGGTCTTGAGCACTTGTTGTAACACCCTTAGCCTCATCATCTGTCTTGAGAGACACAAGAGCACCAGTGGCGTCAGCCTTACGTACCTGACCGTAACCAATAACCAGCAACTCATCAAGAGCGTGTTGGTCTTCTTTTAGAACAAGGTCAACCGTTGACTGACCTGTTAGAGCAACTGTCTCTGTCTTATAACCTAAGAAAGAGAATGTAAGAGAACCACCCTTCTTAGCCTCCGGTAGGGAGTAGTTACCATCAAAGTCTGTGATAGTACCTTGGGTTGTGCCTGTAATAACAACGTTCACACCAATAACCGGTTCACCGGTCTCATCAGTAACAGTACCGCTCACTTGGGCAAGTGCTGTGACAGATGTAAAGGTCATTAAAACCAACACCCCGTTTTTCAGTAGATTTTTAAGCATCTGATAATAAAATTAGTTAATTGTTCATCCGGGTTTTGTTCTGCAAATATATTAAGGTATATCCGCAGTTACAACGCCATCAAAACAAAATCTAAACCAATTATAAATATATATTATTGATTATCAGTGCCATAACCAAATGTTTCAAGAGCGATTATCTAAACGCTGTAAACTCAAAATTTTTGTATTCTGTTCTCAAAATCATCAGGATAGAGAGATTTTTTCTTAATTTTGGAACGATAGGTATATATGGTTGTTATTGAGTAGTGCATAAATTCAGAAATCTTGCCACTGTCTGTTATGCCTAAGCGTATCAGGGCGTATATTCTAAGTTCAGTGGTCAGTCGGTTCCGCTCCTTAGGCATAATACGCTCCCCCTCAGGCATAAGAGAGTTAAAGTTCGCGATGAAATCGGGGTAAATATTAAGAAACGCCTCATCAAACTGCTTGTAGAACTCAGAGAGCACATCGGCGGTTATGTTATTCTGTTTTAGAACCCTTACCACTTCCTCCATCTTTCCTGTGGATACCTTCTTGTTGAGTGTCTTGCGGTAATTCTCCAAATTATCAATATATATGGAGCATAGTTCAAGGAACTTACCCAGATATACCTCCTTAATATTATTAGCCTCTACAAGTTTCTTATGCTGCCGTCTGACAATTATTATGGCACAGACAAGCCCTATTACAAAGAGGCTGAGCAACACCACCACGGCAACAAGCAGACGCTTGCTCCTTTGCTCCACATTTTGGTAGGCGCGGCTTATTACAGGCAACATTTTAGAAACCTGCACGTTACGCAGACGAGCATTGTAGAAATTGGCGTCCTCCATACTTATCTGCATATATGAGTCAGCCTTCTTAAGTTCCCCGTCTCTGTATAGAATCTCAGCAAGAGAGCGTAGAGACTTGTTCTCCTTTACAACCGCCTCTATGTCAGAGATGGCGCTCATCATAAGATAAGCACGCTGACCATTGTAATCTTCAATCAACTCACACACAAAAGAGAGAGTTGAGGTAAGAATGGCGTAATTACGCGAGCCCCTCTCAGTCTCAGCAAGAATTGACTCCAGCACGGCACGAGCCTCACCATACCTTTTCTGTGTCAGAAGCAGAGACGCCTCTGTGGTCACCTGCAGAAAGCGGTCAGCAGGCTGCATTGATATGGAATCCTGATAAGTATCCATCAACTTAATGTACTTTGAGTTATATTCCTCTTCTGAGGCATATTCAGCAAGGTAGAGGTAGAGGTCAGCGTATGACTTGTAATATTGTATGACACCCTCACTGTCAAGAGCCTTGACATCTATGCTCTCAAGCAGTTCCAGAGCCTCTGCATAGAGCCCCGACACAGAGAGCACCTGAGCCTTCTTAATCATAGAAAAGGCACAGCCCATCTCATCAGCAGCCTCACGCCTGTCTCTTATGTCAAGATTTATGTAGTAGAGAGCACTGTCACAAATATATGACTGATACTCCTCAAACAAGGCGTAGTAATCCGCCTTACCCCTCAATGAAGCAATGCGTTCAATCTTCTTCTTCTCATAATCACCACGATGCTCTATTGTGTAGTCAAGAGCCCTTTGAAGAGAGTCAATATTAAATACCGCCGCAAAAGATTGTATTGAAAATAGCAAGATTAACAGTAGATACAGTTTTTTCATAGAGATATTGATTTATACAACACAAATTTAATAAAAAATAACAATTAATAATTAATAATTAATAATTAATATCTCTCGCTACTCCAAAATTTCTCCTTTAATTTTGTATCTTTGCAGTCATTATGAATTACTTTTTTACATCTGAATCTGTATCAGCGGGGCACCCCGACAAGGTTGCCGACCAGATATCTGACGCGCTTCTTGATAATTTCCTTGCTTGTGACCCTGCGTCGCACGTTGCTTGTGAGACACTTGTGACCACAGGTCAGGTAGTGCTTGCCGGAGAGGTGACAACCAACGGCTACATTGATGTGCAGAAAGTGGCGCGTGACGTCATAGAGCGCATAGGCTACAATAACAGTGACTATATGTTTGAGGCACGCTCCTGTGGCGTACTCTCAGCCATACACGAGCAGAGCGCCGATATAAATCGTGGTGTGAGCCGTGAGAACCCACTTGAGCAAGGTGCTGGAGACCAAGGCATTATGTTCGGGTACGCCTGTTCTGAGACCAAGAACTATATGCCCGTTACACTTGATATGGCACACGCCATTCTGCGTGAACTTGACACACTCCGCCGTGAGAGGAAGGATATGCCATACCTTCGCCCCGATGCCAAGAGCCAGGTTACAGTAGAGTACAGCGTAGAGGGCAAGCCGCTACGCATTGAGGCTATAGTGGTATCAACTCAGCACGATGAGTTTGACACAGATGATGAGCGTATGCTCTCACGCATAAAAAAAGATGTGGAGACCATTCTTCTGCCAAGAGTCTTTGCAAAAGACCCCGCTTACGCCGCACTCAATAAAGGAGATTTCAAACTATTTGTAAACCCTACAGGTAAGTTTGTCATAGGCGGTCCGCACGGAGACACCGGACTTACAGGTCGCAAGATAATAGTAGATACATACGGTGGCAGAGGGGCCCACGGAGGCGGAGCCTTCTCAGGCAAAGACCCCTCAAAAGTTGACCGCAGCGCCGCATACGCCGCACGCCATATAGCAAAGAACCTTGTGGCGGCAGGAGTATGTGATGAGGCACTTGTGCAGGTGGCGTACGCCATCGGGGTGGCGGAGCCTATGAACCTCTATATTAACACATACGGTACCAATCACACCAAACTCTCTGACTCAGAGATAGCCTCAAAGATGCTTGAGATTTTTGATATGCGTCCGTACGCCATAGAGCAACGCCTGAAACTGCGTAATCCAATCTATGAGGAGACAGCCTCATACGGGCATTTCGGGCGTGAGCCGCAAACCGTCACCAAGTGTTTTAACATTGACGGCAAGCAGATAGAACGCACTGTGGAACTGTTTACGTGGGAGAAACTGGATGTCGCAAGAGACATACAATTAGCAATTAATAATTAATAATTAATATATGAGGCTTCGCCTCACTGAATCACTGATTCACTGGGAAAAATTGAAAGCACTGTTACGGAGCAACATTAGTTGCGACTAAGCCACTCCCCAAGGGAGGGGTTTGGGGTGGGGTAAGAAAAGGAACTTTCATATTTTTTCCTTTTCTAATTGTAATGATAGTAATGTTTAATAAGAAAAAATATGAAGGACTTATCAACCCTAAGCATCGGCATTGCGTCTGACCACGCCGGATATATGCTTAAAGAGTATGTAAAGAACTACCTTAACGGTAAAGTGTTTGAACTGATTGATTTTGGCACAGACTCAGAAGAGAGTTGTGACTACCCTGACTTCGGGCACAAGTTAGGCAAAGCCGTCAATACCGGCAAGGTTGACTTTGGAATAGCAATCTGCGGTAGCGGAAACGGCATAAGTATGACCGTAAACAAGTACAAGAATGTGCGTGCCGCACTATGCTGGAAAGATGAGATTACAAAACTCGCACGTCAGCACAATGACGCCAACATAATATCACTGCCAGCCCGTTTCATATCAGAGGCTGAGGCTGAACGCTTCATTGACACATTCTTCAGCACCGATTTTGAGGGCGGACGTCACGAGCGTCGTGTTACAAAGATTGGTCAGGTGCTATAAAATCCTACCACTCTCACGCCTTACCTCATAAACATTAGGTAGGGCTTGAATACCTACAACAAGGGTCTTTAGTTCACTTATAGAGTGGACAAAGACCTTTATTTTTGTCTCAATAATCTCATCGGTGGTGGCACTCGTTATCTCACCAATACTAAGTTTCATCTCATCAGATATAAGTTTGGCAAGGTCAAGCAGGTAGCGGTCACGGTTCACAGCCTTTATTATGAGCCCCACAGGGTAGGTGTCATCATCAACCTGCAAATCAACCTTTGTAATAACATCGCCAGCCTGTGATGAGAGAGAGAGAGCCTTGTCACAGTTGCACTTGTGTATGAGCGTATTGCCATCGGGGAGACGGAAACCTACAACCTCATCGCCAGGCAGAGGGTGACACTGCTCACAAAGTATGTAGTCAGGGTTCTTCTCATTCTCAGCAGCCTGCTTCAGATAGCGGCGTATGAAACTACGGGCACGGTATGTCTGAGCCACCTTAAGCCAACTCTCCTGCGGGTGATAGTCGGGGTCAGTACCTATCTTGACACGGTCACCACGATTCAATATGGTTGTGACAGCACACAGTTTATCATTAATTATAGCATATTTGGCGTGGTCTCCCACGTCAGAGTGAATCTCGTAGGCGAAATCAACGGCGCTTGACTCATCAGGGAGAGTAATCTTACTGCCGTCCGCCGCAAAGACAATTATGTCATCGTGGTAGAAACTTGAGACCATATCATCAAAAGTCTGACCGGTGGAGGTGGCGGAGGCGGAGAAGTCCTGCAACACGTGCTTGAAACGCTCAATCCACTGCTCCACGTTACCCTGCTGGGCAAGACAGCCGTACTGGCTCACACGGCGCATCTCATTACTCTGAATGTGAACCTCCATCCATCTGCCCTCATTACCCATAAGTTTTACGTGCAGACTGCGGTAACCGTTAGCCTTAGGAGTGTCAATATAGTTGAGCATACTGTACGGTTTCTCTGTATATATCTCAGTTATAAGTGAATATATGTAAAGAGCGGTATCCTTCTCCTTCTGCGTGAGTGTGCGTCCCGGATTATCCCACTTCTCCATAGGCTCATAGTTTATGTGAACCACCCTTATATGCTCCAACTCCTTGAAAGAGGCACGGGTCTGGTGCATCTTGTACCACAGGGAATATACGGTACGCGGGTCACAAGAGACAGTGGCGTTTATTCCCACCTCTTTAAGACGCTTGCGTATAGGCTCCATCCAACGCTCAGCGGCATCGGTATGCTGAATAACATAGTTGTTAAGTTGCTCCTGAATTACGCTGTACTCATACGGAGAGCGGTACTGAAGCCCCAAATTCTCAAGTTCACTCTTAATAAGGTACAACCCTAAGCGGTTTGCCAGCGGAGCGTAGAAAAAGTCAGTCTCAGCGGCAATTTTAAGTTGCTTCTCCACCTTCATACTCTTGAGAGTACGCATATTATGCAGTCGGTCGGCAAGTTTTATAAGCAACGCCCTGATGTCAAAGTTAAAGGCGGCAAGCATCTGCTTGAAGTTCTCCACCTGCTTGGAGGCGTCAACCTGAGTGGGCTGATGCTTGGTAACGGTATTTACAAGGTACGCCACCTCATCGCCAAACTGCTCACGCACGTCATCAATGCTTGCGGCGGTATCCTCAACCACATCGTGCAAAAGAGCGGCTATAATAGGAGCGGCGCCAAGTTGCATATCATTATTCACAATCTGAGCCACAGCAATAGGGTGTATTATGTACGGCTCACCCGTCTTACGGAACTGACCCTCGTGAAACTTCTTTGCCATAAAGTAAGCCTGCTTAATACGCTCAGTCTCCTCTTTGGTGTGGCGGGCGCTGATTTGTGAGAAAAAGTTGTTTTGTAAAGATTCTACATCCATTTATTCAATTAGCAATTAGTAATTAGTAATTAGCAATTAAGGTGCAAGCCGAGCGTCACCGAATCACCGTAAAATGAAAAGGTAAAAGTATGAAAATGAATTTAAAATATCAACTTATTAGAAATAAATCTTACACATTTTTAGTTTTGTGTGAAAATATTGTGCCTAAACCGCATTAATTTCTCAAATAAAATTTATACTTTTGCATTGCATACTTTGGGGTAGCCTTTACAATTACGTTTTCCCCACATTAATTACCAGTTGCTTTAATTACTAATTACTAATTATTTTATATTATGAGTTGTTTAGATTTAACAAAGTACGGCATCACCGGAGCAAAGGTGATTGGTCACAACCCTTCATATGAGGAGTTGTTCGCCGCAGAGACAAAGGCAGGCCTTACAGGCTTTGACAAAGGTCAAGAGACAGAACTTGGCGCAGTAAACGTAATGACAGGTGTTTATACAGGACGTTCTCCTAAAGATAAATACATTGTTATGGACGCTAAATCAAAAGATACTGTATGGTGGACATCAGACGCTTACAAGAATGACAACCACCCTATGTCAGAGGAGGTTTGGGCTACCGTTAAGGAGATTGCCAAGAAAGAACTTTGCAACAAGGAACTTTATGTAGTTGACGCATTCTGTGGTGCCAACAAAGATTCTCGTATGGCTGTCCGCTTCATAGTTGAGGTTGCCTGGCAGGCTCACTTTGTAAAGAATATGTTCATTCAGCCAACAGAAGAGGAACTCAAGAACTTTGAGCCAAACTTTGTAATATACAACGCCTCTAAGGCAAAAGTTGAGAACTACAAGGAACTTGGACTTAACTCTGAGACCTGCGTTGCATTCAACGTAACATCACGTGAGCAGGTTATCATTAATACTTGGTACGGCGGTGAAATGAAGAAGGGTATGTTCTCAATGATGAACTACTACCTTCCACTTCAGGGTATGGCTTCAATGCACTGCTCAGCCAACTGTAATATGGAAGGCAAGGAGACAGCAATCTTCTTCGGACTTTCAGGAACAGGTAAGACAACACTTTCAACAGACCCAAAACGTAAACTTATTGGTGATGATGAGCACGGTTGGGATGACAACGGCGTATTCAACTTTGAGGGTGGCTGCTATGCAAAGGTTATTAACCTTGACAAAGAGAGCGAGCCTGATATTTACAACGCCATCAAGCGTAACGCACTTCTTGAGAACGTTACAGTTGACGCCAACGGTAAGATTGACTTTGCAGATAAGAGCGTGACAGAGAACACACGTGTATCTTACCCAATCAATCACATTAAGAACATTCAAACACCTATCTCAGCCGCTCCTGCCGCTCAGAACGTAATATTCCTCTCTGCTGATGCATTCGGCGTTTTGCCTCCTGTATCTATTCTTACACCAGAGCAGACAAAGTACTACTTCCTTAGCGGATTTACAGCAAAACTTGCTGGTACAGAGCGTGGCATTACAGAGCCAACTCCTACATTCTCCGCTTGCTTTGGTCAGGCATTCCTTGAGCTTCACCCAACAAAATATGCTGAGGAACTTGTAAAGAAGATGGAGAAATCAGGTGCTAAGGCATACCTTGTAAACACAGGTTGGAACGGAACAGGCAAGCGTATCTCTATACGTGACACTCGTGGTATTATTGACGCTATTCTTGGTGGTGCCATCAAGACCGCTCCTACAAAGAAGATACCTATGTTTGACTTTGAGGTTCCAACAGCACTTCCAGGTGTTGACCCAAATATTCTTGACCCACGTGACACTTACAAGTGCGCATCAGAGTGGGAGACAAAGGCTAAAGACCTTGCCTCACGCTTCATCAAGAACTTTGATAAGTACACCGGCAATGAGGCTGGAAAGGCTTTAGTTGCCGCTGGTCCAAAACTATAAGTTAAATAGTTTCAAGTACGTCATTACCTGACGGTCTGTAAACAGTCTGAGCATTTCTCGTCATTCTGAGCATAGCGAAGAATCTCACGCTAATTATGAGATCCTTCGTTTCACTCAGGATGACGAATCTTTTTGTGCGGTGGCAGGGGAGAACAACAGAGCCAGCCCTGAGATGGGACTGGCTCTTGGAATGGATATTTAATGCGTTATTACTTGCAGACAACCTTAACCTGGTCAACTACAACGTGAAGCACATTATCACTTGTATATTTAATACAGTCACAGTCACTTGACTTAGCCTTGCAACGGTAGTAGCCAGACTCATTTATGCCTGTGAATGTGTGAGAGGCTGTAGCCTCATCATCTACAACGGTAATCCAATTGGTCTCACCGTCATCTGAACGCTGCCAACTGTAGAGCAGTGACGCACTACCCTGAGATGCTGTAGCGGTTGCCGTCATAGTAACAGAGCCGTCCATAGCCACCTGTTTCTCAAGAACTGAAGGGGCCTCACCGTCAAATGAAGATGATACAGATGTTACATAATCAGAAACACTCCAGCCGTTGATAATGGAACCAAGTTTTGTAGTACGAGAGTTATTGCCAATAAGCCAACCACTGAACGCAGATGAGGATTTGCCTGATGAGGTCTCATAAGCGGAGAGTTTTGCCTGAATATTAGACTCTGACAACGGAGCACCAGCGGCAATCTGTTGTGCCCAACGCTGTTTAACCTTTGCCTTAAAGCAGGCGTCGCCTAACAAACCGTTACTTGAACCAATGCGAATCTCTTGATTCACACCACCTGTGGCAGATGTTCCTGACTTACCGTGCTTACCACCACCTGTTTTACCTGTCCACCAGAACGGAATTGGGAAATCATCAGTAGTTACACGACTTTCATTACACAAAAGATTATTGTCATTCACACTGCCTTCGTGGTTACCAAGACCAAGTTCAGTATCCCAAAGTGGCTCTGCCATAAGTTTTGCATTATCATCTTTATAATGGAAATATTGTGATATGCGGTAACCGTCAACATTCTTTGCAAGCTCCTCTATAATAAAGTAGTCTGCAAAAGACTCATAGTCTATAAGAGTACGCAATGTAGCATAATCATTATCCTTTACAGCATCCTCAAACGCACTGATTTTACCCTTTATAGTAGTCATCTTTGCATCCCACTCAGCGGTTGAGAAGTCACCATACTCAGGATAGACAACCTCAAATGCGTGGTCTATATCAATTTCATATGTATGAACAGTTAACTGACCGACATACTTTGATATAAATGTACACTTGTTCTGCTCCACATCATTACCCTGAACATCTGTGGCAGGAACCCCAGTCGGATAACGGTCCACCATATCGGTCTTGTCATACTTAAAGATAAAGCCAGTGTTCTCATCTACGTTTATACGAGCCTCACCATCTTTGTTCTTCTCCATAAATACATACAGACCCTTATCCTCACCGTTAATATAGACCTTGGCATAGCGTCCGTGAGAGTTCCAGTTACCCGTCATCTCCTCATAGAGGTCAAGTTGAAGTTTGTTACGCATCCAAGTGTTGTCATCATTTGATGAGTATAGAATCCAATCTTTATCCTTCTTGTCAGAGAGTTTAAACATCTTCTCCTTACCCTTAACCCACTTACCATTATCACCGCAGTTATCATCACCGCAAACAAAAGCGTAGTTCTTTCTTGCCTTTGTCAAACTTGATGAACCACGATAATTGATTCTTATTTTCTTATCATAGTAAAGTTTTCCGTTATGAGCGTCAAAATCCGCACCACTATAAATATTGGCACTGCCATCGGTCTTCTCGCCATTCCAGATAATCTTACAATCCGCACTGCGTTTTTGCTTGGCAGTGTACATTTTTGCAAGACTACCAAGAGGGTCTGAACAGTCAGGCATAACCTCTGCATCTGTCCTAATGCTTATTACAGGAATATTAGAACTGATGCTAACCGTACTACCTGGTGTAGCGGTAACCTGTATAGCATTTGAATTAACCACTACAGGCTCTCCTGCCGCAGGAGTAAGAGTTACAACACAACGGTAGTAACCAGCCTTTATAGGGCGGATGTTATTTGTTTCAGAACCCAAACCGTCTGCATACGGAGCCCAGTCAGATGAGCCATTGGCAGACTTCTCCCACATATATGTTACCTCACCAGTCTCATACCCGGCATTACCTGTAATGGTAGAGCCCAAATCAGAGACATACATTGACGCAAAGTCAGTGGCGTCATTTGTATTGACGCTGGTTCTCCAAGCCGTAATAACAGGCTCAACCTCTGCGAAAGCCATAGCAGTGCATAGCACCGCTACGGTAATCGTAAATAATTTTTTCATATTATGTAATTTTATTTATATTAATTTATATTACCTTGTCATTTTGAGATTTTTCGCTTCGCTCAAAATGACGAGATAGGGTATTACTTGTCCCTTTTGACCCTGAATGCCTTAACCGCACCGCCGGCAACACTAAGGATTAGCAAAATTGATAGACCTCCGTCAAGAGGGAGGGAGCCACCACCTTCGCAGGAGTTTACACATTTTGTATTAGAGGCACCACATTCGTTAGGGTCACCACCGGCTTGTAAACAAGCCAAGAAAGCACTATTGTAGCAACAATCTTCACAATCTGTTGCACCATCACAAACGTGAGTGTACGGGTCGTCGCCTTCACTCAGTACAGAATATGAACCAGAAACCATAGTACCACCTGAAAGCAATGACTGCTCAGTGCCTGAAGATGAACCTCCAGCATAAGGACTATAAGATGTGCTTGGCAGCGTTACCGCCCCCAAACTCTGTACCATCAACGCTACAATTCCAATAAATAATAATTTCTTCATTTTTTATATATTTTTTTATTACTATTCTCTTTTTCTCCGTCATTCTGAGCGTAGCGAAGAATCTCGCACTCATTAGGAGATCCTTCGTTTCACTCAGGATGACGTGGGTTAGTATCCTTTACTTCACTATCACCTTAGCGGTCTCTGTCTTAGTGTCACCTATTGCCTTTACAACATATACACCCTGTGCACCCTTAACCTTAATCTTGTTATAGTGTGCGTTCTTAAGGTCAACTACAGTTGTACGTCCACTCATATCGGTAATCTCAGCACTCTTAAGAATTACATTCTCAGATGAGCTTATTATTATGTTCTTGCCATTTCCGTAGAGGTCAATAGTGGCGGTGCTTGTTGTAACGTCATCATCCTCTGTTGGAATATCCTGCTCCTCCGCTCCAAGGTTCAGGTAGAACCTGCCAGCGTATGTGCCGGCGGCAAGTGATATTGAGCCCTTCTCACCCTTAAGCAGGTCATAACTCTTGTTTGCCTCACGGTCTTCAAGAATGGCTTTCTCTATGCCCTCCATTGTAGGAAGAGTGAACTCTACCGTCATCGCCTTCTCAAGTTTAAGACCAAGTGGTATTGCCTGCTCAAGGCTTGGAACTGTTGCCTTATCAAGTTCCTTGCCAAACATCATAGCGTAAACCTCAGGTTTGGTAGGCATACCCGCAATAGTGGTGTTTATAAGGTCAGGACCCTGTACATACTCGTCAGATTTAAGCTCATCATATATAATCAATACACTGCTTGAACCGTCTGTACCCGCAGGATTTGAAGCCCTTAGTTTTAATGTAGGGTTAGTGGCTGTAGCACTCTTGTATTTTGTATTCTCACTTGTGAGCATCTCTGGTGTTATACGGAAATATCCGTCATTACCGTCTACAGGAACAAATATGAACCCGTTCTGCGGTTTAATATAATCAACTTC
This sequence comes from Paludibacteraceae bacterium, assembly GCA_024405875.1. Classification (GTDB taxonomy): domain Bacteria; phylum Bacteroidota; class Bacteroidia; order Bacteroidales; family Paludibacteraceae; genus Enterocola. Next base: position 24,794 of record JAKSOA010000014.1, on the reverse strand, counting down.
ACTCTCAAAACTCTGCTCACTATAATCATATACCTTGAATTCACCATGGTTAACTCCAATTGCGGCTTCCACACTCAATGTTGCAGGATATGTGTTGCTCATAATTTTGTTACCGTCAATCTTATACTCAGGTATTACTTCATCATTGAGGAACCAACCGTTGAAGTTGAAGGTCTTAGACCTAGTACCATCCTCTGGGTCACCTATGCCAAAATACTGTGCGTATGCAGCGGCAGGCAACTTATAAGGACCGTACTGGTCAGGTATCTTTATTGCAAATACCCTGTCATACGGAACCTCCTGGTCAAGTTGGGTGAACGGAGTCAGCCAACCTGCCTCAGCGGTTGATTTGTTAAATGAAGCCTCGTGCATATAAACGTGTGGCATATGGTCTGCTATAAAGTAATCACCAGACTGTACAAGACGTACACTCTGCTTGCCACCGTCAGCAAACGGTCTAACTACTGTACCTACAAGTATCCACTCCTTACGTCCGGCGGTGAAACTTGTGTTAGCCTCTGTGTAGCGGCGTGCCTCATCATCATTGAGTGCCTCTACATTCTTGATGGCACCACCATACTCAAGTTCAATTGTTCCAGCAAACTTAGACGGATTGGAAATACCGTGACCTGCGTTAACTGTCTCTTGTGTGTTCTTTGTACGTGTACCGTCAAACTTGGCTGGTAGGTTAGGATAGTTCTTGATACCACCATCAGGAGTCTTGTAAGTCTCTGACTCAGGAGCAGGGATTATAACCTTAAGGTCTGCCGCAAAGTTATCAACGCAAGTAACACGTGAACCGTCAAGTTTACGCCAGTTGTAACGGTTATCCCAGTTGGTGCTGTCATTTTTTACATCACCCCACCAAACTATTACATCAACAGGGGTGCTCGCCTCACTCTGCTGGTAAGCACCTATTGTCCACTTACCGTTGGTCTTACGCACGGCGTCAGCACCGTTTGATGCGTGCAGACGGTCATTGTAAAGAGTCTCACCGCCAAGACCCGATTCATCTGATGTTATGTGCTGACCAAGGTTAAGGTCACCGCCCTTGATTACAAGGGTTGCAGGGTCTGAAGCGGCGGTAGAGCATACCTGCTCATATACATTCACATTGTAATATACATTGCCACCGCAAGCGGACTCATTAGGTATAACAAAGTAAGGCGTTCTGCCCTCATTCATACTCCAGTAGTTGTTATGGTGGATTGAACTACACCAGTCACTCTCTGTGGCTGTCAGGCACCATTTGTTATCTCCACTCTGGTTGCAACCTATTACAGATGACGTATCATAACTGTAGCAGTTATTGTACAGGAAGCGGATTGTAGAAGCCTCATTCTGACCTAAATTAACTTTCTGCAAATCTTCATAGTTAGAACCCAAGCGGAAGAAATCAAAGTGGCGGTCATCTGTAACAGCATCATTATCCGCTATATAGAGTGTATTATAGTATATACCTATCTTCTGGTTCAAATCTGCCGTAGCACCGGAACCTGACTGCTGTGTAACAAGGCGGAAGAATGTTCCGTTCTCCTTATATGAAGAGTTGTATGCGTTGTTGTCATTCCAGAACACGTTGTTCATAGCAAGGAATCCTATTACACCTTGCAACCACACTGATGTGGCGTGTGAGCCACGGAAGTTATTACGCAGGAACTTGATGTTTTTACACCTTATGAACTTAACTGACGCACCCCACTTGTTTGTGTTGGCATTACCCAACATAGATGGGTCAAGTTCAGCCTTTATATCACAGTTCTCAAATGTAATGCCATCATACGCCGCAGCGTGCAGACAGGTGAAACCTTTTGACTTTATTTCACAATTCTTGAAATTGATGTTGGCGTTAGCCACAGCACCTGTGGTCAGACCCATCCAATTGGTATCTCCACTATCAATATCAACAGCATTATCAAATTGCGTTGAAGTAGCGCCGGCACTCTCACTACCGTGAATATTTACATTCTCAAATGTTATGTTCTTTGAGTTACGTATTGTAGGGTGCTGAATAATAGGCGATTGTGCCGGATTAGCAGCACGTATAACAAGCACCTTCTCAGGAGTCTGAGTGTTGTTAATATCTTCAAATATTATTGTGCTCAAATCCGTAGCCTCGCCACCAGTTACTGAGGTGGTGCCTGTTCCTGTATATGGTGTCTTATGGTAGCCCACAAGAACAACTATATGCTTGTTCAAAATCTTGCTTGACAAGTTGTATAGGTATCCTATGCTCTTAATTTTAGTTACCGCTGTCTGCAACTCCCTATACTTTAAGGCACAATCATCATCAGCTTCAAAATTCTTGTCAACCTGGATATAGACTGTGTCATTAACCTCAGGATATACGCACGCACTGCTGCACATAAACGTGCCGTCTGGTGAGTAGTAAGTCCCACCTGATGTTGACTTGTCAATAACATACGCACGGTAGTAGTATGTTTGACCTGCGGTAAATTTTGTGGCGGTGTTGCCTGACCACGCAGTACCTACCTCTATAGGAGTGTCGCCTGTTATACATTGTATAGTAGTGCAGCCTGACTTACCAACCTCAGGATTCGCTCCCGTACTCCACACAATACCAGCCTCCTTAAGGTCATTATTACAAGCGGCAAGTTTCAGATAGCCGCTAAGAGTAGCCTTAGGACCGTCAAGACATACAGGAGCGGCACCTAACATAACCGTAGGCTCATCAGGTACTACAGAACCTGTAAGGGTGTAGGTCTTGGTAATAGTTTGGCTTGTGTTGTATGTAAGAGTAAGGGTAAGGGTTGCCGTATAGTTACCCTTCTCACTTGGTGCTGTGAAATAGATTGGAGTGGAGCCAGCCTTGTTTGTTATGGCTATGCTTGTACTCTGTGTTGAAGCGTCCTCAGAAAATGAGAAGTTTGAAGCACCGGCACCGCTTATTTCAGCAGTGACCGCTGTTTCAGCATATCCATTCCATACACCGCTAAGGCTCTCTGTAAGAGATTTCTTGGCTCCAGCCTGCAACGCACCAAAGTTAAGGTCATTACCTGTGAGACCTACTATATGGTAGTATGATGTGTACGTTTCTGAATCAATACCGCCACAACGGTAGTACGTGCTCATTGTATATTTGCCCGGAGCACTTGGAAGAGTTACCTGAGTTGAGAAACTCTTTGCGCTGTTATTAGTACCTGAGCAAGAGATATTGGAGTATGTGCTTCCGCTAAGATAGTATCTGAATGTGGCGTGAACATAGTCACCAACTCCTGCAGGGAACTGTGGATAACCTCCCAAATCGGTGCTACCTGCAAAAGCAACACTCTGCCCTGGAGTAAAGTATCCTACAATACCACCCTTTGTAACAGTACTACCACCAAGTTTTGTAAGATTGTATGAAACGCTACCCGGCATAGGCTGCGGACCAGAGTAGGCACAGTAGCCTGTGTTGCCTATAGCCACAACACAGCGGTTGGAACCTGACAAATCAGCCCTGACATAGTCTGTTTTCTGTCCGTCGCTAATTACGTTACCGTTATATATACCGCACTGGTCAAAACACTGTGAAGGGTCAGTTACATTATACCCGTCAACAGAGGCGAACTGAATGGCTTCAATGCCATCTGCCGTGCCTTGGAAATTAAAGTAGTAGATATTGTCATTGTCTGCCACTTTTTCCATTTTGTAAACGGTACACCACGTTGTTGTACCAAAACGGATATATACCTGACTCCACTTGGTAACAGTGTTGTCAAAATAGACATCACCCGCCTCTATCTGCCAGGCGTACGCACTATTGCCAAAGGCAAGCATAACTACTGCAAGTGCAAGGGCTTTGCCCATAGCACTTACGCGTTTACAAACATTATTCATTTTATATAGTGTTTTCATTTTTTACTCTCCTTTCTTAATTGGCATTAGGGTTTTCGCAGTCCTCAGAGTCCGCACTTACTGTAATCTCTTTCTCAGCCTCAACCCTTACGTCCGCCGCGGTGCACTCATCTGAAATTCCAACATACTTGACTGTGTATGTGCCTGGTGTGCCTGCACGGAATGTGACACCCGTAGGAGTGCCGTTATTAAGTTCAGCATCTGGTGTTACGCTCCACAGACCTGTGCCTATTTGTTCTTCAGCACCATTGGCTGTTATTGCAACCGTTACCCAAGGTGTTGCGGATGCAGGTGTAGCGTCAAGTGTTATCTCAGGTACAGTGCAACTTTCTATGATTGCTGTAGCCTCTTCAAATGAACTGCAATCTCCTGTAACCTTAACCTTCAAAGAGTGACTTGCAGCAGCATCCATTGTGAACTCATAGATACTGCTTGTGGCACCATCAATCTTATTACCATCTAAGTACCACTCATATACAGGGTTCTTACCTGCACTACGTGCCAAAGCCTCAAATGTGAACTTGTAGCCCTCTGGCAGGCTTACCGCACTGTTGTTGAGTGTTACACTCTCTACAGGGAAGCAAGGCTCATATACTAGTGCCACCATATCAGAGATAGCCATATTGCCGTCTGTCTTCAGGTAGTTCACAAGATATATTGTGGTAGCCTCAGTAAGTGATGGGTTAAGTTCTGCATTCTCTGCTGAGAATGAAAAGCCGTTCTCCATAGTAGCCAATGTAGCGGCTGTGCCGTCAGGCTTCTTGAACGCTGTGGCAGGAATTACATACTCCTTAGAAGTATTACCGTTACCTATGGCGGCTATTGCGGCGGCCTTATCTGTTATAGGAGATTTGCTCCAATAGAAACCAGCGGCTGTAACTGTGGTACAGTAACGTTCAGCAAGGTAGCCATATAGATTTACGCTGTTGGCTCCAAGTGTCGGGTATTTCTCCCAGAAGACTATAGGTGTTACATCTGATGAGAATGCTACCTCAAGCACACCTGCTGATGTTACGTTGCTAAGTGTAATTTTATTATCATTGTACGAAATCTCAGCAGTTCCGCTATAGTTGGTGGCTGTCTTGTCAAACTGCTTGCCACCAGGAATGGTTACTGTGAACGTCTGGATTCCACCGTGGCTTACGGTTGCTGATGTTGGGGTTATGCTACCCTCTGTAAGTAATGTTGTAACATTATATGACTTTTGAGAGCATACAACACTAAATGTACAGTTAGCAGTAGGGGTAACTCTGAATGTGTTTCCCTCTTTTGTAACTGTAGCAGCACCGCTTGGGGTTACTGTGTAAGATGCGTATGAGTAACCTGCCTCAGGGGTCATTGTAAATGTTGCAAAAGAACCCTCATTAACAGAAATTGATGCAGGTGAAATGGTACAGCCCGTACCGCTTGCATTAATGCTGTACTTTGTAACAACCTCACCTGAAACAGTAACTGCCTTAGATGATACATTATATGTAAGTGTTATACCTGTGGCAGCCTCCTTAAAGTTAAGGCAGACACCTATTTTTGAACTACACTCACACTTCTCTCCCCTATAAAGCAGTCCTTGAGGGTCATTTACCGTTACCGTGGAAGGCATATTTATAATGTCATCAACAGAACCTGATTTTGAGAAATAGATATAATTCTCATACTGTTTTGCATCAATGGTCCAAGATACATTGTTACTACCGTCAGGAGTCTGTGCAGGCAGCCAGGAGAATCCGCCACCGCTCCAGCAGGAGGCCTGCTGCGTATTGTTAAGATACGCCTGATATGTTTGCTGTGCATACACACTCCCCGCAAGGGCGGTCAGAGCCACAATTAGTGACAGCACTCTGCCGCAGCGCTTAACGCCGCTGGCAGATGTCTCTTTTGTTTGAAATAGCTTTTTCATATATTTAGATTTTTGTTTTTCTCTTTTCCCTCGTCATCCTGAACATTAGTGAAGGATCTCATAATCATTAGTAGATTCTTCGCTTCACTTCGTTCCGCTCAGAATGACGGTTGTTATCACTAATTAATCGCAATCATCAACTGCCGGTGAAACTGTAAGTGTTACATCTACAGTAGCAGGGCACTGCTTGGTATAATTACCACTTGCATCTGGCACTTCTACTGTCTTGTAGGCTGAAGCCGCTACTGTAATCTGAGTGGCACTACCTGCACCAGCCTTGAACACAACGCTCTCACGTGCACGGTTATCGTAGGCAAGGCGGTTATGCTCATTAAGCAGATATGCTTTGTCTGAACCGTTGGTTATAACCCAAGTTGGGTCAGTGTCAACGTATGTAGGAGACTCTACATCTTTCTTGCTAAGTATTACAGGCTGATAACTCAATACTGACAAACCTGGGTCAGCGGTAATCTCCATTGTAGGCTCATTGTAACGCTGTGTGGCACTACTTACTATTGCGGCACACTGTGGCAAAGTGGTAGGAGATGTACGCATTGTAAACTCACCTGCTCCCTCAACGTTACGCCAAGTCTGTGTACCACCTGTACCTGCAAGTGAACCAAGGTTATCGCCCGATGGATTATATAATGAGTATGTGTAACCCTCCTTGGTTATACAGGTTGCTGTAGCCTTCTCACCTACGCAAAGCACATTGTTTGTGTGATTGTCAAGGTAGAGTTGGGTTGTCTCCGCTGGCTCACAGACATAGAGTGTAAGAACTCTTGAAGATTCTACTTGAGCACTTCCTGAACAATTTGCACTTAGAGTAAATGTGTAAGTACCTACCTTATCTACAGTTATAGAAACATTCCTCTTCTGCCAATCAGGTACAAACCCTACGTGACTATCATCAGGTTGGCTCTTAACATTCCACTGATATACATCGGCAATACAATTCTTGTCAACCTTCAGATTTATGCTTGCACTGCCGCTTGCAAATGTGGCTGACTCTGTAATCTTGCCACTCTCAAATATTGGCAGAACAGATGCTGCACCTGTAATATTGCAGACACCTGCTGGAGTAAATGAGCGAGTCTCTTCTGAAAGAGTTACTGTCTCATCACTTGCCTTCATCCAAGCCTTGTAGTAATAGGTTACCTCATTCTCAAACTCATCACTGAAGAGACTGAAGTCTGACATAGCGGCTATCGGGGCGTCTGGAGCGGTGGTGGCATTATATACTTGTGCTGTACCATCCTCAACCTCCGCCAAATTCTGGCTTATAATGAAACCTACGCTCTTTATAGTCTTACAACCAGTATATTTCAAATAACCAGACAATGTAACCTCCTGCCCCTCAACTTTCTCTGACTTAGAGATTAGGACGGTAGGGGTGGAAGATGAGGTTGCGTTACCGCTTAATGTAATTGTACATTTTTTACCGTGTGCATCTGTAATTGTTAGTGTAGCAGGTTTTGAGCCAACACTGTTAGGCTGGAATTTTACTGTTACACCTGTCTCATTAATACTTGTTACTGAATAACTTGATGCTCCGTCACCTTTAATTTCACAATTGCTTGCGGTTAGTGCTGTTCCGTAGTGCTTTGTAAAAGATATAGTTTCAGACTTATCTGCACCTATAGTAACATCACCAAAACTGCCTGTGGCAGTGGTCTTTGAGAAACCTGGAAGGGTGAATTTAACAGTAGCGGACTTCTCTTGGCTTGAAGAACCTTCCCATTGTGCTTGAAAATAGAGTCCAAGAGTGTTATCACCTGGATTATTGATATGAGAATCAGATAAAAGATTTTTATTTACATTATCTCCAGATTCCCATACTCTATAACCACAAGCCTTACATTCTGAAGTAATAAAATAATTATCAACATCACTACCATTCAGAGTATAGTAAACACCTAACTTATCAATCCAAAATTCTTCAAATGTTGCTTTAACCCAAAAGGCAGTGAATGAGAACTCTGTAACAACGCCAGCATTTATGGTTTCACCAAAGCCATATCCATCATTATTCAACCAGTTGCTATTACGTTTAAGATTCCAATAACTCATTTCATTTGTCGCCGCCCACGCAGAGCCGCTGAGTGCAGTTAATGCAACTAACAATAACATCGCCTTCCCGCAGTGTTTGACACCACGGAAAAACGCATCTTTAATATTTACTAAATTTTTCATATTGTATTTGTTTTATTTTCAAGATTAATTATTAGTCACATATCTCTATATCGGCTGCATTGATGTAAACATCGTAGCCTGGCGATGTGGTCTGACAACTACCATCTGTTGAACTTGCTGTTACCGTATAGTGCTCTGTCTCACTTGCATCTGCACCTGATTTAAGTTTGGCGGTCTTGCCATTAGTCTCAAATACTGTAAGGTCTGCCGCTACTGTACCGCTATATACGCAGTTCCAAGTAATGTTCTCCGCCTCTGTCTCAGCGGTGAGAGTCATATACTCCCAAGGATATGTGGCGGCGGCGCTCTTAGCACCCACACCTGATATGGCTATTGAGTATCCACCAACGGTTACACTGATGCCTGTGTTGTACTCACTGCTACCGCAGTCATTGGTTGCCTTAACCTTAATGGTACCGCTCTCAGCATCTGCACCTGGAGTTGCTGTTATTGTGTTGCCTCCCTCTGGGTCACAAGTTCCGGTCCAGCCTGTAGGTAGTATCCACTCATAACCTGTGGCACCATCAACGGCAGCCACTGTATATGTTTGAGGAGTGCCCTTACATACGCTGGCAGCACCTGTAATAGTACCCGGTGTGGCTGGTTTTGCTGTAACATTTGCCTCGATGGTTCTTGTATCGGAAACCCCGCAATCATTAGCAATTGTGGCTGAAACCGTACCCGATGTGGCACTTGCTGTTACAACCACCTCTTCTGTATCCTCACCTGACTTAATTGTCCATCCTGTTGGGAATGACCAATCGTAAGTGGTAACATCGTAGTCTGATGTTATCTTAAAGGTTATCTCCTGACCCTCACAGAAGTCTATTGTCTCGCCCTCTGTTGTTTTATCATCATTTACCTTAAGGTTCTTGGCTGTAATGGTAGCGTCTTTAACTGTTATATCGCTGAGTGTGAATGAATTACCCTCACAAGCATCTTTTGTAGGTGTTACGGTTATAGAACCTGTACCTGCGGCACCAACAGTAATTGTGGCGGTGGCGGTTGTACCGCTTGCCGCTGTAAATACTGTTCCGTCAACGCTCCAAACAAATGTTGAACCTGCTGTTGCTGTGGCGGTAGCGGTTATTGTGCCTGCGTTGCTACAGATATTTGCAGGAACATCTATGTCTGTTACTACAGGCTTAATACAACCTGCTGTGCTGAATGACCTGATTTCCTCTGAATAAGAAGTACCTATAGTGTTTGTGGCGTATGCTCTATAATATATGGTGGTTTGAGGGGTGAACTCTTTATCTTCTGCCTTGAACTCTGTACCCTCATTACCAACTGTTATATCTCCTGTTGGGTATGTAGCCTTTACTGTGGTTCCACCTGTTGGGTTTGTACCCTCAATATCACTTTGGGTTTCACTCCAAATAAAGCCATAGTCTGTTACATCCTGACAACCTGTAAGTTTAAGGTAACCGTACAGAGTGCCTATATCACCGCTTACATCTGGTGCGTCTGCAATAAGTACTGTCGGGGCGTCACCGGAGGCAGCAACTGTTAAAGTTGTGGTGGTACCTTTACAAGTAATATGACCATCATAGAATACTGGTATAATTGTCCAAGTACCCTCTGCCAACCCAGATGTTTGAAGATTACTACTTGAAACACTTAATTCTGTAAAGGTTGTATTATCTGTAGTTGCATAATATTTTATCTGTGATGTTAACCCAAGTATGCCATTTGATTTAGAACTTTCAGTTATTGCAACATTACTTCCTGCTGAAATGGAAGAACTTGCAAGAGTAACTGAAGCGGTAAGTGCAGTAGAATTTGTTACTTGACAATTTGCATCATCAGTGTTATAATACGCACCACCTTGAACTGGTGTTCCACTTATTGGATGTCCAGCATAACTCAATGACTTATCATGTGTTACGTTATAACCCGTTGTTGCCGGAGCAACTGCAACCCCATATCTTTTGCTATCATGTTCGACCACCTTAGGTGCAGTGGAAACTACAGAACTATTTTTAGAAAGATAAAAAGTTTCTTGACCCCAGCTTGCATATTCTCCTATATAGAACATAATCTTAGAACCTGCTAATACTGATGGCAGTTGGCATGGAGTAAAATCAACATCACTCCAAGTACCAGAAATATTTGTGCCAGATGCTTTTGACGGCACAAACATAAATTTGGATGGTTTGGAAGTTACATCGCTACTGTAATTACCAGAACGTTTTGATGCAATATCATCTCCTGCACCGCTACCCTCCGTGTAACCGCAATTAGAATCAGCAAAAAAGAACTCGTATGTATTATCCCATGTTGATACAGCAGAAACAATACCATCACAATCTGTTGCTGACATCTCTATAGCCTGAGACCAATCACTTCTTCCAATTATAAAATATACTTTGCTCCAATTGGTGACATTATTATCAAAATAATAAGTACCTTTTGAGTCAAAGTTAGCCTGTGCCTCTTGTGTGCTATAACCAAGAGCAACAAACAGCATAACTGCTGGCAATAACCAACTCAGCCTCTGTCTCAATTTTTTTTGTAATTTTTGTTTTTCCATAATTTTTAGTATTTAATTTTTTTGTTTTTCTATTATTTGTTCTTCTGTGTTGCGTTTAATGTTCTGCTGACATTTGTTTATTGTTTTGATGCTTTGTTCAGTATGAGTAATATATGCAAACGTATGTGAGGCGTGCGGACTACTCACACAAACAGGCACACAATATGCTTATATAACATACTGAAAAAGAACATCTTAGATGCCATAGCAGCGTCATTTGACGTGGTCAAACGGCACTACAATGCACTCTACGCCACAAAGTTAGGGCGTTTCAAGTGTGTGATTGTCAAAGTGTTGTGGCGGATAAGGGTACAGCCGTGTAGCGAATTTGGCAACATACAAAAATCACCACCATCTTCTCCGTTTCCAGAGTTGGTGGTGGTGATAGTTTAAGTTGGGTTACTGTTTGGGGTGCGGTCAGAGTTTGCTGATTTCCTCTGCGCTGAGACCTGTGACTTTAGAAATAAGCAAGACTTCAAGGCCTTCTTGCTTCATGTTTCTTGCTACGCTTAGTTTTTCTTGCTCAATTCCTTGCTCAAGACCTTCTGCACGTCCTTCTGCACGTCCTTCCGCACGTCCTTCCGCACGTCCTTCCGCACGTCCTTCCGCACGTCCTTCCGCTAAGATTTCGGCTCTTTTCTTCTCTCTATCCTCACGCTCATAATCTTCGGCGTTCTTTATGGTAATGTAATAATCCTGCTCCCAGAAGTACTGGTCGCTCTCCGCCTTGGTCATTGCGGACAGTTCTGACAACTTCTGCATTTTCTCAAACGCAGGCTGCTTGTCCTTGAATTTCAAATCGGTTTGCATTGTCTCCATATTAGCCAAATTATAAAGCCAGTAATCCATCTGCGTCTTACATTCATCGTCGGGTTTGCCATCGTATGACGGCAGTTCCAGAGTGAACGCCTTGACCTTGTCGGTCAGGACCTCTCCTGTCTCCCTCACTATGAACTCTATGGTCCTGAGGGTGCTGGGTTTGAAATCAGGCAGGTGGAAGTCAAGGAAGAAGATTCCATAGACCGGAAGGATGTTGTAATCCCACTCTTCTCTCTTGGTCTGTGACGCCACCTCTCTTGAGAGGTAGAACACCATCCGCTCCGCAAAATGCTTCTGCTTGCGCTTCTGCATCTCCACAATGAAACGGGAGCCGTCAACGGTCTCACATAGCAGGTCAAACACCACGCCCCTGCCCATCTGCGTCTCTGAAAGACGCTCTTTGTCAAGGTGTGTGATTTCCTTGATTTCAGAACTCAGTTCCAACAAATCTGTAAGGAACGCTTTCATAACCTCGGCATCACCGAAGTTTCTTTTGAACCCGAAGTCTGTCAACGGGTTCACGTAACGAAAATTATCCATATTAATTAAAAATTAGTGAAAACTCATTTCTAATTAGCAGCCTTCGGCTTGCTGCAAATAATTTTCGGCACTTTGTTTCTGCAAATGTATGGATTTTTTTTGAATTGCAAAACAAATTCTCTACACCACAACGACACGGGTGAGCGAGGTAGGCTCTACTCCTATGCCTCAAGTGTTTAATGTGCGTGGAAAACGCGTAGTGCTGGACCGGGAGGTGGCGGCATACGTGGTTCAAATTAAGTGAAGAAGAGTGTTTGTTATTACAAATTGTAATCTCAAAAACGAGTGGAAGAGGTGGGTCAAGATACCTGCCTTTCGCCTTTACGGCAGAGGGTGTCTCAATGCTTGAAAAGGTGCTGAAACGCAGCATTCCAATTGAGTTTGAAGAGGAAGTTAATACACTAGTTGCAATTCCTGAAACAGGGCTTATATACGCCCACACACAACTAAAAGACCTTATTTATAACATTCGTGGAGAGCGTGTCTTACTAGATATTGACCTTGCCAGAATATATGGATACTCCACCAAAGCATTCAATCAACAGGTCAAAAATAATATTGAAAGATTTGACCTTGATTTTATGTTTCAACTGACAAAAAAAGAGTGCGAACAGTTTTTGAGGTCAAAAATTTTGACCTCAAAAACAGAAGGTCGCGGAGGCCGACAATACAAACCGTACGCCTTTACAGAACAGGGCGTTTATATGCTTACCTCAGTATTAAAGGGAGATTTGGCTACACGGCAAAGCAAAATGTTAATCAGAGCCTTTAAGGCAATGAAAGACTTTCTATATAATAATCCTTGCCTGGCATCGGGGTGTAAGATGCAATATTACATTGAACAGCAAGATGAAAAGATTAATACACTGAAAGATAGAATGGACAATATGGTTACACGTGCCGAATTTAAGGACATTGTTCAAGGGTTCACAGATTTTCATCAAGGGAAAGATATCTTGATTCACAATAACTCTATACAAGAGGCAAATATGGTTTATTTAAGCATTTATGCTGAAGCGGTAAAAACCATCTTTATAGTGGACAATTATATTGGTGTAAGAACCATTGAACTACTACTTTCAAGTGTTAGAAACGGTGTTGAAGTTACTATCTTCAGTGAAAATGTAGGGAATCATCTGACTAAATCAAATTTAGAGAAGGCTCTTTATGGGCGAAATAACCTTAGTATAAGGTTTAGACACAATGGAGGAATTTACCACGACCGCTATATTATGCTGGATTATAACACCAACACAGAAAAAATTTATGACTGCGGTTGTTCTTCTAAAGATGCCGGAATGAAAATCACATCAATAAATGGCGTTGAGAACAAAAATATGTACCATCATCTGATTGATGAATTACTCCAACAACCTGAGTTAGTTTTAAAAGTATGAACGGGCGTGTGAACGAGGTAGGCTCTACGCCTGTGCCTCAAGTGTTTAATGTGCGTGGAAAACGTGTGGTGCTGGACCGGGAGGTGGCGGCATACAACTTTACAATCTGAACTCAGGGTGAGTTTCAAGAAACTCACGAGCGTTAATGTACCTGACACCGCCATTACCGTCACCCACAACTACATCTTCATTATGCAGAGCCTTCTCACGTAGCATAATCTTGCGTGATTTAAAAATCGAGGCTGTTAACGCCTCATTGACCTTTGAAATATCCATAATCTTTTACCTTATTAAATTTAACATCATCAACAATCACATCATCACTATTTAAACCACCTAATGCAACAGGCTTAATATCCAGATTTGTATTATCATACAGATGCCACTCATCAACCACAGGCATAAAGAGTTCAAACAGATTCCTCAGTCCCCGATGGTAACGCCTTTCTATTACATCTGTGGGAATATTATGACCGCCAGCCTTTACACGGGCGGCAACCCTCTGCTTTGCAACCTCAACAGAGTCCAGGAAGAAATATACCAAACACACATAGAACCCTGCGGCGTGAGCCTTCTCAACCAAGCCCTTGTAACTACGGGTTGAGAGAGTGGTCTCAATTGAGAAACTTTGTTCACCTTTCAAAAACTCATTCACCCTCTCAAGCATAAGGCGTGCCGCCATAGGGTCTGCCGAACCAGGATTATATGGAGAGAGCCCGTGAGCAATCTCATCGGCATTAATAAACTCCTTACACCCAAAAAGTTCTGGCAGGACGGTACGTGAGGCAGTAGTTTTGCCTGCACCGTTACAGCCACCAAGAATGTAGAGAACCTTGCCTTGCGGCTTGGCACCGATTGTCAGATAAGAGGGAGCACCCTCTGCGGCAGTAAGCGTTTGAAGAAACGCCGGAATGTCATACCTGTTCATAAGAACATCATCATCAGAAACAGGCATAATCTTGTAGCATCCGCCCCTAACCTGCAGAATAACACTTTCACCCTTGTCCACAAATCCAAGATACTTGGACTGATTCTCCCTGAAATCTCTTGCAGAAATAATTTTCATAACCAACCTTTTACACCGCAAATATAGTAAAAATATTTTTTGGATACCAAAATGGTAACCAAATTCTCCCCTCCACTTTGTGCGGTGGTGAGGAGTTGTGGTCTATATTTCAACGAAGAAAGGTGGTCAAAATTTTTTACCACAATTAAAACGCATAAATCTTGGAGGCGTGGTGGATTTTGGATATAATCTCAAGTGCCTCCGTGCGTGAGAGGTGATGAATATTCACAAGGTTGCAGAACAGGTGGGCGTACTCATTGTAGATGTTGGTGGAGAAAATGCCGCAGTCATCGGTGCCAAGAACAATAGGCGGAACAGCAAGCCCCTCTTTTGTCCATTTCACCCAATTCCAAATATGATAGTTGTTATAATCATTGTAGTAGCCTATATGAATGTTACTTGTAGGCAAAGCCTCAATGGCGATACCCTATCTTGTGCCTCAAAAATATCATCGGCAAGTGCCATATAAGGATTATACCGTCGCCACTGCCAAGCCTCAATAAGATGATTTACTTATCCACAAGAACTGCGCTCAGTATGAAAGTTTGAATTTTGATAAAAATTCTTTCAATAAATCTTCTTATCTTGCAATACTCTTTGTTTTCATATTCATTCGATGATAAGCATTTACAAGGCAACTCATTGATCCAGATATTCTTTCTTAAAATTGACTCAAATATCTGTTGTGCCACATCTTGTTTCCATCTACTATCGATTTTTTTAAGACCTTTACTATGCTTAGGTGCGTAGGTTTTAAGTACCGTATGCCAATAATTCAATTTAGTAGGAGAATGTTTAAGTTTCAAAACTCCATTCACCTTGTATAAATCATTAGAACTAAAGGCTTTGATTATTATTTCTTTAGGATCTTTGGTATCTATGCTTTCTTTATCCTTATTATACTGTTTGATATCAGCATATTGGCGTTCGTATGTAAATGTCTGATTATGTATGTTGGATGCTTTAAGTGCAATAAAATAACACGGATCTACACAATGTAAGCACTTCTTATATTTTCTCAAGAGAACACGCTCGCCATTCCAATTGTCTATATCATTTCCTTTAGCATCCTTTATATTATGCCTATACATAGAGTCCTCAATTGAACATTCATCACTTATAATGTTCATCGATAAGTCCGCTATACTGCTCAGATTATATTCAGGCAAGTTCGCATCCAACAATAAGTGATAAACCCCTTGTCCAACCTCAATAAAAAAATGCCGATTTTGCTTAAAAATACCCGATATTCTCCTTACTATAGGGAAATCAATGTTTGAATTTCTAATTTTATCAATATTTAGAAGTCTTTCCCAACCAGGAATCGGTATTAATGTGGCAGGGTAATTTTTCATACAATTTGCAATGACCTTTGAACTTGTTGCAGACGCTCATTTAAAACAGACATAGACATATATCCAGCCGTTATCATTTCGTTGTTAGCCGAAATTGTAAATGTAACCATATCATCATCACAAGTATCAATGCTTTTCAAAGCAGAAACATACACCCCGTTATAAAGATTTAGATGAAATTCTATTTTATCTGCACTTGTGTCAACATACGATTGTTTTACTTTAAGAGAACCTAAACCTTTTGCCATTTTGGAAAAAAGAGGTTCCAACACTATCCTTTGACCATGCAAAGAAATGTTTTTACAAAATGAATCATAAAAATGTGCATAGTTAGTCACCTCACGGGTATGCTGTACAGTTCTATTGACGCTTAGCTGAAATTCGCTAAAATTACAAAACGTGCCAACATCTAGTTTATGTGGGTTCAAATCTGGCATTATAATTTGTGCGTTCGAAGAGCATATCTCTGTTGATGATTGATAGTTTTGAGAGGGAGTTGCAAGCACCATTAAAACCACAGCCAAATGACCTATTTCAAACTTTAGGGCATCAGGCGCATATATTGTATCATACAAATCCTCAATACTTACAAATTTCTTATTATCAATTATATACGAATTCATTTCATTTCTGATTCCCTATCATAATATCAATAACACTTTCACTAACGCACCAATGATATAAGTTATATAAAATATTATTCAATTCAATAAAATTATCTTGAACTTGATCTATTTGAATTGATTTAGTCATTTGCAACTCGGAATCCAATATTTGAGCAAAAACACCCGTCTGTTTCGGCGAAATAAAAAAAGTTTTTACAATCGCCTTTTTATCCCCGTCTTCCCATTCGTATTTGTGCATATCACCGATATTTCGCTCCTCTTCATTAAGCACCTCGCTCTCTTCGTGAGTTATGAGTGCATTGCTAAATAGTATTTTTCTAACTTCTTCTGATTGAATTGGAGACGTATCTTTAGACTTAAACTGCCAAATGTTTATTTTCCGTAAAGACAATCTTGTAACCTCATTAATAGAAATTACATCCGTTAAAAACTTGGATAATTTATAAATTTGAGGTATAACACTGTCAACAAATGTACGATAATCTTTTGCACCAACAACTGCAGACACAACACTTCTAGAGAAAAAGAAAGAGCAGAAACCATCTTTGCGAGATACCCTAATTGGTTTTTCTAATAAGTCAACTGACAAATTTGTCTCATTAGAATTATTGAAATTGGATACTACAAATTCATTCCATTTACGAGATACATCTTCCCTATCTATTAAATTCCATTCTTTGAAATCTATTTCTACAAGAACATTTTGAAGAAACGTGTTCTTATATTCTCTGCGCATATGATTGCCAAAGTCAAAAGCCATATAAAGACATACTTTCTGAATGCAAATGTATAAAAAAAAATGTTCCAATCCAAGTTTTTCTCATTTTTTAGCGAATTTAAATAAGCCCTCTTTCTTCTTGTATATACAAAAACATCCCCAACCACATAGCGTGGTGGGGAAAGTTTTTGTAAATGACTGCTGCGGACTACTTAGTCGCAGGACTCAGTTGCCCTGGTAACTGTAACATCTGCTGAATCGCTGGTAGTACAGCCTGTTGTTGTGTTGGTTGCGGTGTAAGAGCCTGTGAATACATCACCCACATGACCCTTGAATGTATCACCACTGATAATACCACCTGTACCTGTTTTTTGTGTTACACTACCTGTTACGCTTCCGTCTGATGTGTATGTGAATGTAGCATCTTCCCAAGCGTATGCTGTAGGAGCGTTGATGGTAAGGGTAGGAACTGCCAAACGACTAGCACTAGCATTCTTCTCTGATGATGTGCAACCATTCAGAGTAGCCTTAGCGGTAACAGAGTGAGACGTACCTGCAGGAACATTGCTGAATGTGTAACTTGCACCTGTGCCAAGTTGAGAAGAGTTCTCATACCAAGTAACCGTAGCATCAGTTGTTACATTATTTGCTGTAAATTTTATATCACCTGCTCCACAAGCATTAGCAGGAGCGGAAATACTGCCAATTGAAGGCACCGTATTTACAGTTGCGGTAACAGCAGTTCTTGATGCTGTGGTACAGCCATTCTGTGTGGCATCAACATAGTATTTGGTTGTGGCACTTATACTTGGTGTTGTATAAGATGCACCTGTTCCAAGTGAACTGCCACTAGTAGAGGCTGCATACCATTTAACATCACCAGCACTTGCAGTTGCACTCAATGTTACAGTACCTGTGCCGCAACGAGAGTTATCGGTGTGTGTTGTGATGGTTGGGATTTGGGTGACGGTGACTTCATAACCAGTTGGTGTAGTGGCGGAACAGTTGTCAACATCGGTTCTTGTTACTGTCACAGTGTATGTGGCAGTTTCAGTAACATTACTCTCTGTATAAGTGTTGCTTGTCTTTCCTGCCACAGGGCTGCCGTTCTTGTTCCACTGCAATTTGGTGTTTGTAGATGTGTAACCTGTTACAGAAAGTGAAACGCTACCTCCGGCACAGATTGCATTGTCACCACTGATAGTACCAGCATCAGGAGCATCGCAGTCAGAGTTGATAACCAAATCAACAGTCTTTGAATTAACTGCACCAGTGCCAGAACATCCGCCTGTTAATGTATATGTTACCTTAGCGGTACCTATGCCATTTGTGCTGATTGTGGTAGGATTAGCAGATGTGCTTGAGAAACTAATCAGACTTGATGTGGTTGTAATCCATTCACCTGTACCACCAACTGTTGTTACAGTAGCGGTAGCCTGTGTTGGTTCACCCTTCTTAACAGATGAAGGGTAGAATGTTATGTTGCTTACATTATTCAAAGCCTTGGCGGTTGCGGTCACATCAGTCCTGCTTGTTGAAGCACAGTCTAATGTGCTGTTATATGCTTCCGCATAATATTTTTTTGTGGCACTGATACTTGATACTGTATATGGTGTTCCCGTGTAAAGTGCTGTGCCACCTGTTGCGGCTTCATACCATCTTACAGTTGCACCCGAACTTGCAGTAGCACCTATATTTACATTAGTGCCAATACACCCTGATGCAGGAGCTGTACTTGCTATTGTAGGCTTTGCTACAGCGGTTGCCTTTATTGCTGTTCTACTCTGTGATACACAGCCGTTATCAGCATTTCTTGCTTCAACATAAACAGTATAATCTGAAGTAAGATTTGTCTTAGTATAAGAGGTTTGACATGTCGCTAACTTTGTACCGCCGGTACTTGCTGTGTACCAGTCTATACAACGATTATTTGTTTGAGACGCTGTAAATACCGCATCAGAACCTGAACAAACATTAATATTACTGCCTGTTGGTGCTGATGGAAGAGCAATTGGAGTAACGGTTGCTGTACCATTCATATCAGCAGTACAAGTTGGTGTTCCTGTCACATAACCTTTTATAGTAAATGCTGCGGCACTTGAGCCAGATACCTTCGCACTAAAAGTTAATGAAGAGCCTGTTCCTGCCTGTGTGGTAGATGTTGTTGCTCCATCTTTATACAACTCGTATGTATAGCCTGTCTGAGAACCTGATAATGTTATCTCCGCATTTGAACCAGCACAAACCGATGATGGTCCAGAAACATTGTATGCAGTTGGTGGAACGCAAGAAGATTTTGTTTGTACGTAAACCGATGCACTTTTTGTGCTACTTGATGTCGTAGTATTATACTTGCCTTTTACTATTACATAATATTGTGTTTTATTTCCAACTGTAGAAGAGGCGGTCATTTCTGCAGAAGAAGTATCTGAATTTGGTATACCTGTTGAACTCGTTCCAAAGTAATAATAGCCCTTCATATCGGGGTCAGCAGGAGAGAATGTTAGGTTTGAAGCCGAAAGTGTAAATTTACCTCCTGCTTCAACCATATATGGGTCAGATGAGGTACCAGAACCACTAAGTTTTCCATCAGTAACCGTTAAGGTTACCGCTGTTGGGGTTAATGCATAATAGCCACTGAAAGATGCAGTACACTTTGTATCTCCCCAATTAAAAGAACTCATTGTGCATAAATTTTTACCAGTAGCACTTGGAGTCGTTTGATCCGTAGTTTTTGCTCCCCAATCAGATTTGCCATCACTGGACACACGTACAAACATACAGTTGCCATTCCCACTGGGAACTTTATAATACCAAATGTGACTTTCTCCAGATACTTTTGTCATTAGATTTCCAGGCCATGTGGAACCTGTACCACCCCAATAGTGGCAAGCAGAAGCTGAACCATCTTTTTCCCACTCTCCTTTGTTTGAGTCAAAATAGACATACTTATCTGCAGATAACGCACCACTAAACCCAAATAGCATTGCCACCAGCAATAACCATTGGTTAATTTTTTTGTTTAATAAATTTTTTGTTTCCATAATAATTAAGTTTTTTAAGTTATTTTGTTTGTTTTGTTTTTGTTTTTTTGTCAGCCCTCTCACCTACGTAATCAGGCTCCTAAATAAAATTCGTGTGTTCATAGTTGATATTTTTTTGAATTAATGTTTTGTTTGGTTTCACTATTGCCCACTAATGATATATATTACCTAATCATTCAAAGCATCGTCTATCTCTGACAAAATAATATCTACCAAAGGTGCCTTTGATGTACATATACCACCATTTGTATATTCCCATGTGTTGTGCACAATAACCTTGTCTTCTCTTAAGATAGACCTTAATTCCTCAAATTTTTGTGCTACAGAATCATTGAAAGAGTTCCTTCTGCCACATCTTGCACAGCACACTATAACATCAACCTTCAATGTTATAAAAAGTTTGATTCGTACAATTAAATTAGTATATGGGTCTCCTGCACTAATAAAGCCAACTTTATATCCCCGGTAGGGTAATATCGCTATAAAATCATCCACCCTATTATTACATCCACTACAATTCTCATCACATTTGTCATACCCCAAAAAAGAATCGGTCTCCATTCCTAACTGAGATAAAATTGCTTTGCCATGCAATTTTTGATAAACCATACCTATGGTAGTGGTCTTACCTGAATCCTTTGTACCTTTTATGCAGATTATTTTTTTCATAGCAATTGATGTTTAATTTGTTTGCTTTCTTTTGTTATTTTGTGTTATTTTCATATCCACTTACGCAGTCAGACTCCTAAATAAAATTCGTGCGTTTACACTGTTGTTAGTTACTACTTTGTCTTATTCTCTATTATATTAGATACTGTAGTGCCTGTATCTGGAATTCCTACAGCATTGTAAAAGTTTGTATCTTTAACAAACCCATTATTATATTGTTTCATAAATTCATCAGATATCATCACTACCATATCATAAAATGGCTCTAAATGTAGTTGTTGATGCCCAGTTTTTGTATCTACTGTTAAAGCCTCATTATTTGCACCTGAATTAATACTCATACTTGTATTAAATTCTATTGTGCCATTATGAACCGATTGACAGCGATATATAGTATAAATAGTATCTA
This sequence comes from Paludibacteraceae bacterium, assembly GCA_024405875.1. Taxonomy (GTDB): domain Bacteria; phylum Bacteroidota; class Bacteroidia; order Bacteroidales; family Paludibacteraceae; genus Enterocola. Next base: position 3,670 of record JAKSOA010000014.1, on the reverse strand, counting down.
TCCAAGTATTCTTTGTGATACCGTATCCGCTAATAATAGCATCGTACTGATTCCATACGGCTGTAAAGTGGCTTCTTGCAGTTCCCATACATTTATACCAATTTGTATGGTTTGTTGGACGTAAAGAACCTGTATTATTGCTGCCTAAACATAACAATGTGCCAATAATATCAATGACCGATGACAACAAAATTACAGTAGGAAAACCATAACAACCATTATTATTTTTTTTACTTTCCATTGCAACCTTTGCAATATATAAATTCTCTTTAATTGCGTCAAGGGCAATTTCCGTTAATGTTGTTTGAGACATAATATGATTTACTAATTCGTTACCACTTCAGCTATTCCAACCCCTGTTTTAAAATTTTTAGTATTTTTTTTTGGGGGGGGGTACATTTTAAGTTTGTTTTTGTTGTTTTAACTAGTTTCTTTCTATACCCTCTTTAATTATTTTAACTAGTTTTCTTTCTTTTGAAATGTTCATATTTACATCAATTTTTTTTATTTCTTTCCAATAAGTATCTTCCATCGTCAAGTTATTTGCAAGTTCAGTAACTTCCCAGAAAAAACCTAAATCCACTATTCTTTCTCCTCCAGTAGTTAAATAATTTCCATCCCAATTCAAAACATTGCCATCAATATCTGTCAACCCTCTTGTGTGTAATTTTTCTGCTGGAATTGCATCAGCACCTTCAATTTTGTATAAACTATATCTATTTTTTTCAGGGAAATCAGGTACTAGAATTATATCATCCTTACTGAATTCAAATAAAAAATTCCATAATCTATATTTTTTCTTATAAGAATCGCCCCAAATTTTTTCAATTTCTCTAGTAATGTTTTTAGCCAGTGCTGGAATCTCTTGTGTATATCCGAAATCTGCAAATCCTATGGACAAATAGCCTCTTTTAAGAAGTTCATACGAGACATCCTCTTCGTGAGCAATGCGATGAACCCAATAATTTGGCTTATTGCCTTTTACAAGGTGTCTATATTCGGCTAATTTAATAGAAGAATAATTTTTTATAGGTGTTTTAATAGTTGTCCTTATATGGTTAATTTCTAATAACGCCACTTCATGCAAAACTTTTCTTACAATTTCTTTACTCAAGGTAGAAATTGTATATAACTTATTTCTCATACCATTAAAGGAGGTTCCGATCGTAATTCCTTTTTCTGACTTCAACAATATTATAAACCTATCATGAAAATCATCTGTCGTTAATATATTTGTTAGTTTTTGTCCACGCAACAATCTTCTTTTAAATTCATCATATATTTGTGTTTTGGGTGCTTTTGTTATATCATCTTTGCAAACTGTCCAAATTTCTTTAACATTAGGATAACGAGACACAATCTGTCTGAATATTTCACAAGCTTCACCCAAATTTGTTTTGTAATAAAAAAACGGATCTATTATCAATAATATCTCATCCTCTGCTGAATATGACAACATTGAACAGATAACATTCACTATGCCATCACTATCAGATCTTTTTGTTATTAATCTTCTTCTCATTAGTCTATATTATTGATTTTAAATTATTTATAAATTTTACATTCGGTTTACAAACAATCTCGCTCCACTTTCAAAAGATTCTTCGCTTCGCTCAGAATGACGTTCTTGACTGAGATTTCTCGCTATCGCTCGAAATGACGGAAGTGGGAGTTTCTTCTCCAAACTTCTGTATAAATGCGTTCTCTCTTATGTTCTCAAGCCAGCGGTAAACGCTACGCTGCTGGTATTTGGGTTCACCATCCTCTGTTGTCTCTTTCTCAAGTGCTAACGCCATTAGGGTGAACTCCTTTTCCAGTGACGTTGCAAATATGCCAGCATCATCGGTGTTAATTGACACTGATATTTGTGCCGATTTATCTACTTTGCCATCGGTGCGTATGAGGTCCTCATTGTTAAACTTGACTATGGGGTGCTCAACGTACCTTGGTATGTTTCCTATTCTCAGGTTTGATGTGGGGTTGCACTCTATGGCTATGTGTCGGCGTGCAATCTCCTCCTGCATCTTCTCCTGTATTGTTTCTAATATTCTAACAAACGACGCTCTGTGCTCTGTTTCTATTTTCCACTCCTTGGACTTGGCTCCCTCAGCCTTCACCTTATAGTCATAATGATAGCGGTAGTATAGTCTACGGGCATCTTCATCTGAGCGTGCCGGAACTACTCTGTTATCCATATTGAGCTGGTAGATGTCCATAAGGTTCTGACGCTTTGGTTCACGAGTTGCGTCAAGGTACAGGCTTGGCTCGTCTCCTCTTAACAGCCACGCATCCATAAATGTCTGCTCCTCTAAATGCGTGTGGTATATCTCCTCCCTAAGCCTGTAAAACTCCTTCTTTGCCTCGTGCAGAAATGTGCCTCCGTCTATGCCGTACTTTTCTATCTTGTTTATTAGCCACACCATATTGTCAAGCATAACCTGTTTTGGCATCACTACTGTATAGTGCTTCTCCTCATAGTAGTGACGGACATCCAATCCGAGTGCCGTTCCGTGACCTATACGGTCACCGTTACGCAGGTTCAGGAATATTATTGCCTCTTCCATTGCACGGAGTCCGTCTATTATGTCATAGAAATCTTCACCCACATGGTAGGTTACACCTAAGTTAAGCGGCGGCAGTTTTTTAAAGTACGCCATATCTGTCTTGGGCTGTGTGTGGCGAACCTTGCGGAACACTGTTCCAAAAACCTCCGGACGGCAGAAGAACTCACTGTTGGCGGCATCAATTCCTGTAATCTGGCGGTTGCCGTTCATAAGCAGTGTTCTTACTCCGTCAGCATCTCTGCTGTATTTTTTTCTTTCCTCATAGTTGCGGCATATTGTCCCTTCCTCTACTTTCCCCTTGCCTGTGTGTTTGTCTTTCTTCTTTATGAAATGAACTATGTAGCCGTGGCTGTCTCCGTTTTTTGTATGCTTGTCAGCCTTGTTCAACTCTTTCTGCAACTCTGACGCTGTGTCCTCTGGGGTTATGCGGTACTCTATGTGTTTTACATAGGATTTCTGAACCGCAAGTTTAACACCTATCTCAACTAACTTGTTCTTATATACAGGTATGTTTTCAAGTGCTTTAAGCAGGTTTGATTTCTTGCTGTCATAGTAACTGAAGTTTGCAAAGCCTATTACATCGTTGATTTGTACCATTGCGTAACGGAACTTTGCCTTTACAATAAGGTACGCGTAGAACAACGTTTTGAAGAGTTTGCTTTTCTCTCCTCTGTTTATGGCGTTGAAACACTTATAGAGTAATTGACGCTCACCTATCATACAGATGCGGCTGTCAACATCCTTGGTGGAGATTGGCAGGTGTGTCGGTATGGCGTAATCCACATCGGCACCACTGCGGTATCTGAGTCTTGAGATAAAGTCCTGCACACTGGCTACATTCATTTGTATGAACATTGACTTGTCACTCTCCCTTAAGAACTGCTTGAAGGTCTCGTCCATCGGGGTATCCTGTATGGCGTAAATCTCTTTGTAGAGCCACGCCCTGAGGAATGCCGCAAGTGTTATCTCCCAATACTCGCCTTTGAAGTTCTTCATATCCTTGAACTGACGCTTGCCGTACTTTCTTGGAAAGTTCATCACCGCAAGCCAGTTGAGCGTGAATATAAGTGAAGAGCCCTTGAGGTGGTTGTGCAACTCAGCAATTC
>JAKSOA010000013.1 GCA_024405875.1 Paludibacteraceae bacterium | reverse complement strand
CTTGGACCGAAGATGAGCCGGTTCTTGTGCGTGTGCACTCATCTTGCGCCACCGGAGACATATTCGGATCACTGCGTTGTGAATGCGGTGAGCAACTCCACAAGGCTATGGAGATGGTTGAGAAGGAGGGCAAGGGCGTTATTGTATATATGAATCAAGAGGGTCGTGGCATTGGGTTGATGAACAAAATAAAAGCCTACAAACTTCAGGAAGAGGGTTTGGATACCGTAGATGCAAACATACATCTTGGTTTTGACCCCGATGAGCGTGACTATGGAGTTGGTGCAAGCATATTACGTGAGATAGGAGTACGCCGTATGCGTCTTATCACTAACAATCCTGTAAAACGTGCAGGACTGGAGGGGTATGGACTTACAATTGTTGAGAATGTGCCTATTGAAGTGGGCATAAATGAGTATAATGAGAAGTATATGCGCACTAAAAAAGAGAGAATGGGGGACAAACTTCACCTCTAACCGAATATTATATTGACTTCCGGTGTAAGGTCCACCCCGAACTTGGTACGGACGCTGGCTCTAATGCTGTCTGATAGGTTTATAATATCAAGTCCGTTAGCGCCACCTTTATTAATGAGGACAAGTGCCTGGGAACCGTGTACGGCAACTTTGCCCACACTTTTGCCCTTCCAGCCACACTGTTCAATAAGCCACCCAGCAGGTATTTTAACCTCAGCATCTGAGATAACATAGCAAGGCATATCGGGGTAAGTTTTAAGCAACCGCTCATAATATGACCTGCTAACCACAGGATTCATAAAGAAACTACCCGCATTGCCAAGCACCTTAGGCTCAGGCAGTTTCCTGCCTCTTATAGCAAGCACTGCGCTACGCACAGCAGCAATGTTTTTATCGGGGTACTTTTCAAACTCATCTTTGAGTGAACCATAATTCACATTTGGTTGCCAGCCCGCCTTTGAGAGTTTAAAATGAACGTAGGTGACAATATACTTGCCTTTGTAGTCTCTTTTGAATATGCTGTCACGGTAACCGAACTGGCATTCCTTTGCTGTGAATGTGCGTTCCTCACCTGTCTTTACATTCACGCACTCTACGGCGACTATGGTATTTGCAGCCTCGGCACCATACGCTCCTATGTTCTGTACAGGTGTGGCTCCAACCTCTCCCGGAATACCTGAAAGGTTCTCTACTCCGCCATAATTCTTTGACACACAGTACTCTACAAAACTATCCCAACGCTCACCCGCTCCAACTCTAAGAACAGCCATACAGCGGCTACCCTCAATGGCGTCAATGCCCATTATTTTTGAGTGAAGTATAACACCTTGATAATCATTTATAAACAGTAGGTTACTGCCACCACCTATCTGCATAAACTTACTCTCTGCAAGCAAATCACTTCTTAATAATTGTTGAAGTTCCTCAACTGAATCATATTCAATAAAATAGTTTGCCTTGACATCTATGCCAAAGGTGTTATTATTCAACAGACTGTAGTTTTCGTAGGTTTTCATTTTGTGCAAATTTGTTCAAATAACTTACGCGCATATGAGCCACTGATTGTAGAGACTTCACTATTATGCCATAAAGTTACAAATTCCCCGCCAAATTCTTCAGTAATTTTCCGCAAATCTTCAATAGTATTGCAAGCGTCATCAAATCCTAAGTGCATATATCGTGGGTCATACAGGGTTTTATCCATAACAATAAGCGGATGCAAGGTAAGTTGCGTAACCTCCATTGTATCAGGGTCTATCCACCTTACAGGGCGTGATGTGCCTAAACGGAATCCAACCTCATCCGCATATCCCATAGTATAGTCATCTGTTATGCCGGCGTTAATAAGATACCTGAAATCAGAAGGATGCAGTGACGCCAGATAGTGATGGCGTGATTTTGTTATCTTCTCCCCCGCTATATGAGAGAGAAATTCCACCTCACTCTCTATAAGTTGCGGATTTTTTGAAGCCTCATAACTTATATGGATACCCGGATGCGGATAGAGTTCAAGCACCTTACGAGCATCGGCTGAAAGAGGGTCAAAGTATGGCAAATCTTGACTGAACCTCATTCCTGCAACCTTCATAAATAGTTCTGTATCAATATCCTTCTCTTTTGAACGCATCCAAGGGAATGTGAAAAGGGGGTCATTCTCAATGCCTAACAATTTTGATTTCAGGGCATCGGTTATATGTAACCGCTTAATTCCGCCCGCAAAACCTCTGTTACTTCTGTACTGCGCTATCTGGTCAACATCGTGGGTTATTACTTTTTTGAACTTAGACTGCCGCTCTGGCAACCCTACTCCAACCTCATTAAGCCACCCTCTCAATAGTCTGCCATACTCATCAACAACCGGACGACGCAAGGCGCCACTTCTATATAGTATTGAACTGTTCCCCTTAAAACGGCCATTGGTGTCACGCTCAGTGTTAATAAGTTCCTCATACCGTGTAAGCAGGAAATAGGCACTTGCAACAATATCAGCCTTAACAATCAACTGACCTCCGACACGAGCAACCTCTGGTGCTCCAAACAATAAAGGTACTCCGTCTATCTCTGGTAGCGGTAATTGAGGCGCCGTATTCTGACTTTTGTAGGTAATCTTATTAAAGAACCCCGATGGAATAATAACAATTTTGTAGCGTCTCCACTCCGCTTTGTTGGTAGTGTAACAAATATTATTTATGGCATCAGCGGCGGCAGGCTCCTCTATATCAAGCAAAAAAGATAGTATGTATGATATATGTTCCGGCATTACGGAATCCATTTACGAGTAATCTCTGTTATAAACCCTTTTTCAACAAGTATGGTTGTATTCAAGTGGTTGAAATCCACCTTGGCATTAAACAATGAGTCCAGATATATCTTCTGTCCCGCAACTATTGTGTCGTATGGGTCTTCAGGCATATCACCACAATTTATTATCCTGAAATCATATATGAGCGGAAGGTTTACATTACCCAGAAGCGTGTAGGTTGAATGGTCATCAAACTGCAAACCACGATATGTACCACCCTCATAAGCCTTCAGATAGGCTCCGCCATTTTCTATACCGCCATTGATATTAAGCACATCACCATCCCTGTCAATTGATTCAACAACAATAGGTTTTCTTTGATATATCAGGGTGTCACCAACTTGCATCAAAGAGACTTCTACCGCATCATACAAATCCTTAATCCATACGTCAAATGTCAGGCTGGGGTTAACCCAGCGGAATCCTGCCTCCGAAAATGAAGCGGGAACAGTCGCATCCTTTAACGAATCAAGTGATACATACGAAGGAAGTGGTTTTATACACACATACTTGGCTTCCTCCTGCTGCTGTGAGCAAGACAGAAGAGCAAACGCCAACAAAACTGCAAACAATATCTTCTTCATATCTGTTTTTATCTGTTTCTTTCCACAAAGGTAAGGTTTTAAACATCTATCCCCAAATTTCAAATGAAAAAATACAACCCAAAAAACGGGAGGGATTACGTCGCTGACGCTCCGTGATCCCTAACCTCTGCCACGGGCGTCCTAACAAGCAAATGAAAAATATAAAGAGGCTACGCCTCTTCTATTTTTATGCTTTACACCCATTAGAAAGCACGCTTTCAATGGGTGACAGCATAAAAAAAATGAGAACGATTTCTCGTTCTCATTTTTCATTTGCTTGCGGAAAGGGAGGGATTCGAACCCCCGGTGCCTCTCAGCACGGCGGTTTTCAAGACCGCTGTAATCGACCACTCTACCACCTTTCCATTATTAGTATGTAAACGCCTCTGACCGCCCCTCAAAATTGATGCACAAAGGTAATGCAATTTTTGAAATCAACAAAAGAAAATTGAGGATTTTTAAAAATTATTTTCCTTTGGAATTTAATGCCTCTATAATTGCCTCAAATTGCTTTGCCTGACAGGCTCTGTCAAAAGTTCTCTTTGCCGTCTTATTTACAATCTGATGCGTGCAGCCTGTGGCACTCCACTGTCTATACTCTGACAATAAGAATTCCTCTACTGCGGCAGCGTTGTCTGTTGAGAGTCCGGCATTTGTCTCATTTATAAGATTTGCAAGATATGAGCCATCAGAGATAATATTAAGTATAGGCTTTTCACAACCCAAGCCTTCAAAGAATTTTGTGGTTATTATGCCCTTTGGCCCTTTTTCTGAGAATTTATTTGTAAGAACCAGCACTATTGATGATTTTTGCAAGACAGACGGAATCTCAGAGTATGGCACCCGGTCTGCAAACTTACTGATTTTACGGCTTATAGGATAACGTGCAAGCAATTCATTCAATGTGTCAGACCCTTTTGACAGATACCACACCACACGCACTTTGTCTTGCGGCAGAGTGCCTGAACCAATCAATTTCTCTAAAACATTGAAAAGCAGAGTCGGGTCCTGCATCTCAACGCCTAACCATTTGCCGGTATAGACAATATCAAATGTATCACTCTTTGTCTCTGAAAAACAAAACGCTTCATCATAGCCGTTATATATGAGGCAGACATTGTCATTGAACTTTTTCAAGAACTGCTGATGCCACGGAGAGACCGTAGTAAGCACGTCGGCCTCTTTTAGATAATAGTTTCGCCTTCCACACTGCACCCTCTCAAACCATTTGCTAAAGAGAGGCACATTATGAAGTTGGTACTCACGCCCTGTGAACTGCTCAGACAAATCCCTGATGTCTGCAATAAATGGTACTCCAAGTCTTCCAGCCAACTTGTATGCAGGCTTTAACGGGAAATAACTGAATGTTGAGCATATTACGGCATCATACCCCGATGCCACACTACTCCACTTTTTTAAGAAAAATGATGACTTATAGTCAAAGCATAGATTAAGAAAAGCCTTGAACGCCCACTCAAATTTTCTGAAAACAGTGTGCGGTTTGGATTTATAGAACCCCACCCTACAAATATTAACTCCTTGTATGTCAATCTCATAAAACGGATTCTCAACATCTTCTGTAAGTACGGTCACACTATGACCGTCCTTAATTAGGTTTTTCACCAAAAAACTTACTCTCGGTGAAAAATCAGGGGTGAATGAATCTGTAACTATAAGGAGATTATACATAGAGATAAAAAATAATCCCGTCTATCTGTCATATAAACGGGATTATCTATAAAAAATTGTTCAAAACTACTTAATCTTCTCAACAATAGCCTTGAACGCCTGTGGCTCATTCATAGCAAGGTCTGCAAGTGCCTTACGGTTGATGTCAATACCTGCCTTGTGAAGGGCGCCCATTAGTTTTGAGTATGACATACCCTCTATACGGGCGGCAGCGTTAATACGCTGAATCCAAAGCGCACGGAAGTTACGCTTTTTAGCCTTACGGTCTCTGTAAGCATACTGAAGACCTTTCTCCCAAGTGTTTTTAGCAACTGTCCAGACATTCTTTCTGGCTCCGAAATAACCGCGGGTTAGTTTAAGAACTTTTTTTCTTCTTGCTCTTGAAGCAACGTGATTTACTGATCTTGGCATTTTTTTAAATTTTTGATTGTCAGCGTTATCATTTGATAAACTTTAAGGCTGAACATTCGGTTAATAACTATTTAAGACCTAACAACAATTTTACATTTGACTTATCTGCACCGTCAACAAGACCTGCGTAAGTTAGGTTACGCTTTTGTTTCTTTGTTTTCTTTGTCAGAATGTGGCTCTTGTAAGCGTGTTTTCTCTTGATTTCTCCTGATCCGGTAAGGGTGAACCTTTTTTTGGCACCGGAATTAGTTTTCATTTTTGGCATTGTCTTAAAATATTTAATTAATAAAAAAGTTACTTCTTTTTTTTGGGTGAGAGCATTATAATCATTCTCTTGCCCTCAAGTGTTGGTTGCTGGTCAACTTTGCCGTACTCCTCCAAATCATTCACAAATCTATTAAGAATCTCCTCTCCCTGTTCTTTGAAAAGTATTGACCTACCCTTGAAGAATACGTATGCTTTCAATTTTGAACCCTCGCTCAAAAAATTCTGAGCGTGCTTGAGTTTGAACTGGTAGTCGTGCTCATCTGTCTGAGGCCCGAACCTAATCTCCTTAACAGTAATCTTAGCGGCGTTCTGTTTCTGCTCCTTTGCCTTCTTTTTCAGTTGGTAAAGGAATTTTGAATAATCTATAATCTTACATACTGGAGGAACCGCTGTAGGAGAGATTTCAACCAAATCAAGTTCCTGCTCATCAGCAATCCTCATAGCCTCTTTAATGTTGTAAACACCTTGTTCTACATTATCACCTACAAGACGAACTTCATTAACGCCTCTAATGAACTCGTTAATACGGTGCGGATTCTCTTTAACCGGTCTTCTTGGACCGTTATTACCTCTCGGTACAAATGGTTGTGGTGCTATGGGTTACGTCCTCCAAACGTTAAATTAAAGTTATAAAAAAAACATTTACACGCCAACTTTACAGTTCCATCTGTAAAATTAGCGTGCAAATATACTGCTTTTTAATTTATCAGCAAAATTCTACAACACTTTTTTTATTCAGCCGCATCACCGTTGGCGTTAATCTTAACATTTGAGCCATCGGAGAAACTTGCCTCATACCAAAAACCGTCAGTGGCTATCTTATACACTATCTTATCAGCAAAGCGTTTAAGTAGAGTGTCCTTTACCTTGGCAGGTATGAATGTTGTAATAACAGCAACCTTCTTTTTAGGAGACTGAACATAGTTCCAAGCACCTACCATATCAAACTCAATTACGGTTTTGTCCTTCAAATATACAACATACTGAGCAATACCGTCATCAAATTTCTGTGATACCTTCTTTACAGGAACATCTTTGTAAAATTCTGACACAAACTGCTGAGCCTTCTCCGGAATCTGGTCATACTCAATTTTAAGTTCGCTGTTCTTTGCCTCCGCCGCAAACGTAAGCATCGTGGCACAAATAACAAAAAGAATCTTCTTCATAATAATTATTGTTTAGGAGTTATTAATTTATTCTTGATATCAAATGTAATTTCTGAGATAAAATCAGCAAGAGCCATAGCACCCTTGTCGCCCGCCTTCCTGTTCCAAGCGGAAACTGTACTGCTCTCAACCTCTTTCTCTCCCACGATAAGCGCATACGGAACCTTTTGTACACGAACCTCACGCATCTTGTAGCCTATCTTCTCTGTACGGGAGTCAACAGTGGCTATAACGCCCTCCTTCTTAAGTTCCGCCTTAACTTTCTCTGCATAGTCAAGGTATTTGTCAGAAACTGGAAGAATACGAACCTGCTCAGGACATAGCCAGGTCGGGAACGCACCCTCATACTTCTCAATAAGCCAGGCAAGCGTACGCTCATAGCAACCTACACTTGTACGGTGAATGATATACGGGCGAACCTTTTGTCCGTTTTGGTCTATATAGTACATATCATACTGCTCAGAAAGAATTGCATCCCACTGAACTGTAATCATAGTATCCTCCTTGCCATATACATTCTTGGCGTTGATATCAACCTTAGGACCATAGAAGGCAGCCTCACCCACATCTTCCACGAACTTGACACCCAACTCATTAAGCACATTGCGGATATTTTGTTGAGTCTCCTCCCAAACCTCCGCTGAACCTATATACTTCTCTTTATTATCGGGGTCCCATTTAGAGAGGTGGTAAGTCACATCATCTTGCAATCCAAGTGTTGTAAGACAGTGTTTTGCAAGAGCAAGGCAACCCTTGAACTCCTCCACCATCTGGTCAGGGCGTACTATAAGGTGACCTTCAGAAATAGTGAACTGACGCACACGGGTAAGACCGTGCATCTCACCTGAATCCTCATTACGGAACAGAGTTGACGTCTCACCATATCTTAGAGGCAAATCTCTATATGATTTCTGTGATGCCTTGTAAACAAAATATTGGAACGGGCAAGTCATAGGACGTAGAGCAAAAACCTCCGCATCTTTTTCCTCATCACCCATTACAAACATCTTATCCTTGTAGTGTCCCCAGTGTCCTGAAATCTTGTACAAGTCACTCTTTGCAAACAGCGGAGTTTTTGTGCGAACATAGCCCCATTCTGTCTCCAAATCCTCTATCCAACGCTGCATTGTCTGCACAATCTTAGTACCCTTAGGCATAAGAAGCGGCAAGCCCTGCCCTATTACATCAACAGTAGTGAACAACTCCAAATCCCTGCCAAGACGGTTATGGTCTCTGTTCTTAATATTCTCAAGGAACTCAAGATGAGCCTCCAAATCCTCTTTTGAGAAGAACGCCACACCAAATATTCTGGCAAGAGACTTGTTATTGCGGTCACCACGCCAATATGTGGCTGAAGATGATATCAGTTTGACACCCTTTATAAGTCTTGTATTCAGAAGGTGAGGACCGGTGCAAAGGTCAATATAATCATCCTGTGAATAGGTTGTAATAAGTTCGCCATCAGGGATAGCCTCTAAAAGTTCAAGTTTATACGGTTCATCTTTAGCCTCAAAGATTTTATACGCCTCACTGCGGGTAACCTCCTTGCGCTCAATACGGGTAGCCTTCTTAATAATGCTCTTCATCTCCTTCTCTATGGCATCCAAATCCTCACGAGAGAACGGTTTGCTGTCAAAATCATAGAAGAAACCCTTGTCTGTGGCGGGACCAATTGTAAGTTTCACATCAGGGAAAAGATGTTTTACAGCCTCAGCCATAATGTGAGCGGTTGTATGGCGTAATACAGACAGTGACTCAGGCGCATCCTTATCAAGTAGTTGTATTTCACAATCACTCTCCACGATAGTACGCAAATCAACCAATTTAGCCCCGATTTTAGCGGCGCACCAACTATTAAGGCTATCAGGATTAGCCTTCAGAATTAAATCAATAATTGAGCAAGGAGCATCTGCGCTCACCTGCCCTATACCCAACAAATTTACGTTCATAATCTTTTTTAATTATAACTTGCAAAATTAGTGCAAACCAAACACAAAACCAAAAAATGCTTTGCATATTTTTGAAAAAAAAGAACGTTTTGTGAACTGAAAGTTTACCTACATATTCACAAATGTAGTGCAAAAAGTCCTGAGCCCGCACTGCTCACATTTTGGTTTAATGGCAGTGCAGGTGTAGCGCCCGTGCAGTAATAACCAATGGTGCGCTTTTGAAAGAATTTCTGCAGGAATATGCTTGGTTAATATTGCCTCTACCTTTGCGGGTGTGTTTGCTGTAGACGGTACAAGCCCAAGTCTGTGCGCCACTCTGAAAACGTGGGTGTCAACAGGCATTGCCGGCTTATTAAAGGCGACAGCCATAACCACATTGGCAGTCTTGCGTCCAACACCGGGAAGAGAGGTCAGTTCATCCATTGTCTGAGGAACCGCCCCATTAAAATCAGAGACCAACTTTTTAGAGAGACCCGATATATGAGCCGCCTTGCTGTTAGGATATGAGACACTGCTTATATACCTTAATATATCATCAACCGTAGCCTTTGACATAGTCTCAGCGTCAGGATATGCCGCAAACAGAGCGGGAGTAACCATATTAACGCGCCTGTCTGTACATTGTGCAGAGAGCACAACTGCTACAATAAGTTCAAAGGGAGTTGTAAAGTTGAGTTCACTTGCGGCATCGGGGAGAGTCTTAGCAAAGTACTCTAAAATGAAACCATATCTATTTGTAAGCCTCACTTTTAGGTATAATTACATCGTGTTTCTCAAAAACATCAACCTCATTCCCGTCGGCATCAATGAACTTGTATTGCAGGTATTCAAAATTATGGTTAGGAATCACCTTGAGTTTGAACGGATAACGGAATCTGAGACGCAGAAGAATGCTTGGGAAACCCTGTTTCATATAGGCGTAAACATAGGGATGCACAAAAAGAGTGGCGTGTTTGAGTTTCAAAGTCTCAAAAACAAACGCAACCTTACGCTCAAGCATATCAGTAAAGAGCAATGAAGAGTGTATTCTGCCAACGCTCCCGCAAACCGGGCAAGGCTCAAGCGTATTGACGTAAGAGACAGGTCTCACCCTCTGACGGGTTATCTGCATAAGCCCGAATTTTGTAAGCGGCAGTACGTTATGCTTTGCACTGTCATTCTCAAGGAGTTCAACCATACGGTTATATACGGTATCCTTGTGCACCTGGTTGTGCATATCAATAAGGTCTATTATAACAATGCCACCCATATCCCTGAGCCTCATCTGGTGAGCCACCTCATCAACAGCAAGCATATTAACCTCAAACGCACTGTTCTCTTGGTCTCCCCCCTCCTTTTGCAGACGTATTCCGCTGTTAACATCAATGACGTGCAACGCCTCTGTATGGTCAATCACAAGATAGGCGCCTTTTTTGAACGGCACCACCCTGCCGAATGATGATTTCAACTGCTTTGTTATATTATACACATCAAATATTGGAGCCTCATCATCATAATACTTTACAATTCCCGCCTTAGAAGGTTCAATAAGACCAATATAAGCCTTCAGTTCCTCATAAACATCTTTATCATTCACCACTATACTCTCAAAACCACGATTAAAATGATCTCTCAGCACAGACTGAGCCCTGCTGACTTCCTCTAAGATAAGGGCTGGTGAATTTTTGCGGTTCTTCTGAATCCTGCGTAAGGCATCCTCCCAGCGTCTTACAAGAACCTCCATCTCACTTTTAAGTTCTGACGCATCCTTGCCCTCAGCCACAGTACGCACAATGGCTCCGTAGTTCTGCGGCTTGACAGAGTTTACAGCCTTTTTCAAGCGGTTACGCTCCTTGTTATCAACAATCTTTTGTGATACATTGACCTTTTTTGCAAACGGAATAAGCACTATGGAACGCCCCGCTATGGAGATTTCAGCGGTAAGGCGAGGTCCTTTTGTAGATATGGGTTCCTTAGTCACCTGCACAAGAATCTCCTGACCAACCTTTAGTACATTTGTAATCAAACCGGATTTTGGAGTCTCCTGTGTAAAGGCCACCTTATTCATTGAAGGTGTGCGTCCCCTGCCTGTAGGCAGTTTATCTAAGAAATCATCAATAGTGTGGAAATTCGCACCTAAATCCAGATAGTGAAGAAAGCCCTCCTTTTCATACCCCACCTCAACAAAGGCGGCGTTAAGTCCCGGCAAAAGTTTCTTAACCTTTGCAATATATATATTACCTACGGCAAATGTGGCGGCACGGCTCTCCTTTGCATACTCCACAAGGGCGGAATCCTCAAGCAGCGCAATCTCTATATCTTCAGGAGATACGTTCAGTATCAGTTTACTTTCCATCTGTTCCTTACCATTTTTATGCCTCAATAGAAAAAAAGAACAAACCCGGCTTTTATAAGTCAGAAGTTTGTTCTTATTTTCCAAGACCTGACGTCAGGGCTAAGTCTTACTTATGCTTATGACGATTCTTTCTCAGTCTTTTCTTACGCTTGTGTGTGGACATCTTATGTCTCTTATGCTTCTTTCCGTTTGGCATAGTAATAGAATATTTAGTTTGTTATTTTGCAAATTAGAGTTTGCTGACCTTTGCTACAAATGTCTTTGCAGGCTTGAACGCAGGAATATTGTGCTCAGGAATCTCAAGAGATGTGTTCTTTGAGATGTTACGGGCAATCTTAGCGGCACGTTTCTTAACAATGAAACTGCCGAAGCCTCTCAGATAAACATTCTCACCAGACTCCAGAGATTTCTCAACCTCTTCCATAAATGATTCTACTACTTGCATTGTGGCAACTTTCTCAAGACCTGTCTTGTTTGCGATTTCGTTTACGATTTCAGCTTTTGTCATAATTGTATCTTTTTAGTTTTTAATCCTTTTGGGACTGCAAATATAGAACAATTATTTGATTTTCTAAAATTTAACTCAAATTTTTCTAAAAAATTTTTTTAAATCCAATTAACGGCGCTGACCTTTGAATTTTCCAGACAGAACTCTCTTCTTCTGTGCATACATAAATCTGTATGCCACCAACTGGTCCTGAGGTGCGTAATAGGTGAATCCCTCAGCGTTAGGGTCACATATCTCACCTATATTAGGGTCAACCGTAGGCAATGTTGCCGTAGCAATTACCCTACCATTCAAGTCATTCAGAATAACTGTAATGTTCTTGCATTTTGTCACAAACTTCCAGCCACCGTCTGCGGTACTTGTTATGCACACATCTGTTGCTGTAGGCTCCGTAGTCGGGTCAAATGTGTCAGGTACAAAATGGATGGTATATTGTTTCTCGGTTTTATCCTGCGCTACCACCGTTACAATATATGTGAACGGGTCCTCCTCACCGTGTTTATCCATCTTATGTTGTATGGTTACGCTCTGACCTTGAGGCTCCTGCAAAATATATGAAATGACATATTTTGCAGTATCCACATACGTTGAGCCGAATTCAATCCTGTATTCATAATCCAGAACATCAGGAGCAAAGCCAGGCAACACCTTGTCACTTATCATCAAAGAACTCAATGATGCGTTGGAAGAGAGGGCTATAGTGGTCTTTATAACATATTTTTTTTGTGAGCCGTCCTGAGCGGTGACATCAATTATTATGCTCTCTACAGTAGGCTGGCTTACCACAACTATCTCATTCCGGCTCATTCTTGTGTACTCCACATCTTTTACCTTTGGTAACAATGTTGAATCACTATATGCAGGCAAAACAATATCATAATTCACCACATTCTTATCAAACCCTGATATGGTTTTACCAAACACCTTTATGTCTGACAGTCTGTTCTCACTATCCAATGCCACTATAAAGTGAACTGTATATTCATTTCTGCTTATACCGTCCTCAGCGGTTACCTCAATAACGGCGTCCCAACCCACATCCTCAACCTCAGTCATTGAGAGAATGGCAGTCTCAACAGGCTGAGTCAAATTCCACGTAACATTAGGAGCCTTGACAGTACCGTATGGCAAATCAACATCATAATTATTATCCTCTTTGTCAAAGTGCTCAATAGCTTTGCCGTCATAGTAAATCATATCAAGCGTAGTAACATCTGACTTAGCCACGCTGAATGCTATTGAATATGTATTGACAGTCACACCATCTTCAGCGGTTACCTTGATGTAAGAGGTGCCGTTTAAGTCTTCTGTATAGTCTTCCACCACAATTTGCTCAGGCTCCGCCTGCTCGTATGTTATTGCCGGAACCTTTTTGGTGTTGTATGGCAGTTCAAACTCATATTTATACGTCTCAGGGTCAAAGCCCGGAATAAGCACATCATCAAGTTTTATACTGTTCAGATTTGCGTTATCGGAGAGTTTGATTGTGTATGTCACCGTGTAAGTTCTTGATTTTCCGTTCTGGGCGGTAACCTTAACCTTTTGAATCTTCCTATCCTCTGACTCACTTTGCTCAATAACCTGATACTCATCACCTTCCTTGTATGTTACATCAGGGATAGTCTTAGTGTGGACAGGAAGTTCAATGAAATAGTCAAGTACATCGTCTTTAAATCCAGGAACTGACTTACCGCCTGACATCAGGTCAGAAAGTTTTGTGTTAGTTGATTTCTCAACACTCAAATGAATAGTGTATCTATTCTGATACACTGTGTCCTGTGCTTTCACATTGAGTGTAAATATGTTGTCAGCAAATGACTTCTCCACCGTCTGCCACTCATCAGCCATTTGATAATCAACAGAATCAACAGTAATCTTGCTCAAATCTCTTCCAAGAGGAAGTTTAACATCATACTCAAAAACAGACGGAGAGAACTCTTTTACAGAATCACCGCTTATGTATACCATCTTTAAAGTGTCCGCCTTGCTCAGATTATATTCAAACGCTATTGTATAGACGGTGGTATTACCCTTTTCCGCTGTGACAGTAAGAGTCACTACACTATCCGTAACATTTTCAGCCACTGTCTGTGCGACGTGACCTTTAATATATGTAACCTCAGGCAATGTGGTTCTGCCAAGCTCAAGCGTTACATTGTAGTCAAATTTGTCAGAGAAGAACCCTTCAAGAGGCTCACCGTCTGTCATTATCAAATTCAAATATGAATTGGTTGACTTAGCCACACTGAAATGTAATGTATATACACTTGTATTTGAACCATCTTGTGACTTAGAGGTTACTACAGCATCTCCGTTCACACCGTTTGTCAAAACTGTGACATTCTGACCGTAATCACCGCTTACTGTTGATATTACAGGAAGCACTGTTGTCTCTTCTGGCAGTTCTATACTATATTCATACTTTGTTGGTTCAAAGCCCTCAATAGAATTACCATCAAGGGTGATGTCAGCCAAATCTGAACCAGATGCCTGAATGCGGTTGAACATCACCTTATATACATTGGTTACATCTCCGTTCTCAGAAATCACTTCTATCTTATAGCCATCGGCTGTGCTCTCTTCACTCACACTCTCATTTTTATAATTTTTCAGATATGTCATCACAGGGTCATTACAGCCTACAGGAACCGTAATCTCATACTCAAATCTGTCTGGTGTGAAATCAGCCAAAGCTGCAAAATTTGAAGACAGCCTACGCAGTGTGGCATCATCAGACTTCTTAACATTGAAGCCTATATAGTAAGTTTGGGCGGAAGTGCCGTCCTCTGAGGTTATTGTTATCTCAGATACCTCATTAATGGACTTAACTGTCATTACAGCCGATGAGCCGCCATTACCGCAATAGCCGTATATCTCAGGAACTCTCTCTGTTCCCACAGGCATATCTACATTATAGACGGTAACCTCCGGGTCATAGCCTGAAATCTCAACTCCGTCAAGAGTTATTTTAGCCGCCTTAGCCTCAGCCTCACTCTTAACTGATACCTTAATATTGTATGTTGTGGCGGAAACTCCGTCAGGAGCGGTTACTGTGATGGCGTATGTTCCCGCATCCTCATCATAGACAGTTTCAACAGCCTGTCCTGCCTCAGCCATTATGGCATCTATTGTAGGAACCTCATTACGCTCAACGCTCCAATTGTACTCTGTAAGGTTTGGATTGAAATCCTCAACACTCTCTCCCGCAAGTCTTACACCCGCAAGGTGTGAGTTACTTGATTTAACAACATAATATGTAAGTTTATAATCCATCTCAGTCTCTGAGAGTGAGTTATGCAATGACCACATTACAGAGTCTCTGTTCAGCGTAACAACCATAGAGTCCTCACGGAAGGCTCTGCCGTAATTTGCGACAGGAGTCTCACCCTCCGCTATATCAAATGTGTAATCCTTTGTATCCGGGTCAAACTCTATAGGATTAACGGCATCAATAACAGACATACTACTCAGTTTTGATGTCGTGGACTTGTTATCGGTGACAGAGAACGCAATCTTGTACTCCTTCTCTGTAGAGGCGTCGGCTGACTTGACAGCAAGAGTGGTTACTCCGTTCACACCGCCCTCTGTCATCACTACACTCTGCTTGTCTGAGATTTTTGAGTAGAGAATCTCAGGCAACGCTACGGTGCGCGGCTCAAGTTCAACGGCATACTCAGTCTGAGCAGGGTCAAATGAAATCTCCTTGCCTGCAACACTTAAAGAGGTCAGGTCAGCACTTGAGATTTTCTCCTCAATAAAGGTTACTGTATATGTCTTTGACTCTCCGCTTTCTGATGTTGAGACTATTGAAAGAACAGAGCCGCTCATACTCATAGACAAATTCTGATGAGAAGACTTGCCATTGACAGTTACATTAGGAACAATGTGTTTCCCAGCAGTCAAACTATATTCATAATCAAGTTTTGACGCATCAAAATCAGTCAATGAAACCCCTTCAACCTTTATATCCTTCAACTCATTTTGTGTTGAGAGAGGTCTTGTAACGGTGAGAGTATAATCAGTGTATGACATATCCTCTGCATAACTTCTTATATTGACAACACGCACACCATTAACCTCTGTACCATAATCAATATCATACATCTGGTCTTCAACCTTACCTGTGATATCAATTACAGGATTTCCAGAGCATTCTGAATCTATTGTAACAGACGCGGCTGTTTTATCCATAGTAGCGGCGATTCCATTAACCTTAATGGCGGAGATTTCTGAATTGTAGAAAAATTTCAGATTATCAACTATAAGTGTTGAGGTGTATCTGTTTTTATCCGATGCACCACTTGTACCAACATACATATCTGACAGTGTTTCCGTTGCCGCACTATTTACAATAATGTCCAGTGAGCTTGGACTACCGAATTCCGCCGGGTAATTCAAGTCTAAATTCATAGTCTGCCACGTGTTTTTAGTTGCATATGAGCCTTTATAAGTATTGGTATATGTAGTGCCGGCATCATTTTTAAATTTATATATAAAATGCCACTCTGATATCTTGTTGTTGGCTACAGGGTAAAAATCCATTGACATTTTATCTGGTGAATTGCGGTACGTTATACCTTCACCAAATGAGTTTTCTGACGGAAAATGAATCAAGACTTCGTATGAACCTAATTTAAATGACATTTTAGACAATGACATACATCCAAACATTGACTCGGCTGACGGCAACAGATAAACGGTCTTTAACTGTACGGCTTTAGAACCTTGAGAATGGTAATTTGTGGTAATATTGACCTCCGATCCTGAAGTGTATGAACCCAAATGCCCTTCAACAAAATCAGCAGGGCAATTCCAACCTTGAGGCTTGTTTTTATTGTTATACTTGGTCATAACACTCTGTTCAAATGTTCCATCTACCTCATCAGTTGTGTAATGAAAGAATATGTCATACTTAACGCTGGCGAAAACATCAGATTGAGCAGTCTCAAACCTGACGTGTGAAGCCGTATTAATTGTTTTTTCTGATTCGGCACCCTCTGCAATAACCGTCTCTGGTGTTTTTGTTACAAGTACAACATACTTGGTCTTATATGGATTAAATCCATCAATAATTTTGCCATCAATCTTTATTGATGTCAGCACATTGTATGGTTGTTTTACATTATGGTTAAGTGTGTAAACCGCATCTGCCACACCCTCTTGATTAGATTTGACAGTTATAACTGTCTTACCTTGTTCTGACGTGGCAATATGCAGAGACTGTTCCTCATACTCTTTCTCACAGTAGATATTTGGAACAATACCACTGTATGTATCTACATTATACACAAATACTTGAGGGTCAAAGTCTGTCATAGCGGCACCATTAACAATGATTGACTTAAGAACATTGGACTTACCTGTAAAGCCTTGCTTAAATGATAGTTTGTAACTCTTCTCTGTACCATCTTCAGCTATTACCACTATCTCCGATGTCGCATTATATACATCATCTTTTACAACAACCAATGACTTTGCGTCTGACTTAACATAGCGTAACAAACCTCTTTGTGTATCTCCTGCCGGTAATGTGATTTCATACTCGGTTATTTCTGATGAGAATTCCGGTACCTGCTCTCCACCAATTGTAATGTCATCAAGCGTGCAGACATTTGACTTGGTGGCAATGAACTTTACAGAGTAGTCCGCTGTGGTTTCGCCATCCTCTGCGGTAACCTTTATTTTAGTAACCTCATTAATTGAGGCGTAACTTATCTGATATGTCTGATTCTGAGCGGCACCAACGCAATTAAGTGTGTATATATCAGAGGCGTTTAGCGGAAGTGTAATCTCATACTCATACTTGTCTGACGCAAAGCCCTCAATTGAGACAAACTGCTGTAATTCACCGTCAAAGTATTGAAGGTCTGAGAGTGAGGCGTTTGTGCCTGGAACCTTGTTATAATTTATTGTGTATGTCACTGATGTTCCGTCCTCCGCCTTTACATCAAGCGTGGCTCCTGAAATATTGTTATTAAGTATAACTCTCTGTGTTTTAGAGGCTTTTGTATATTCTACCGTTGGCACGGTTTCAAATGAGCCCTCTACATTGTATGTATATTGGTCTTCAACAAGAGCAATAGCCTCTCCGCCTACCTTAATTTCTGAGAGGTTTGCGTTTTTATCAATAGCATATACAAGATGTACGGTATAGAGTGACTCTGATGTTCCGTCCTCTGACTTTACATAGAACTTGACATCACCGTCAAGATATGGATATACGGCATCAACTCTTGATGAACCGTTTGACTTGACGGCAACTACAGAAGGACGCTCTGCAGTACCCTTAGCCATAATGTATGTATATTCATACTTGTCAGAGGCGAAGCCCTCTATTGATTCTTCGTCAATCAAAATATCAGAGAGCAGACCGTCAGATGATTTCTCTGTGGTAAAGTTGAGGGTATAGACCTTTATGCTGCCGTTCTCTGACATTACAGAGATAGTGGATGCACTGTTTATATCTCCCTCAGCCAACTCAACACTCTGTGTCTCATCACCCTTTGTATATGAGATTGAAGGCAGGGCGGTTGTGCCTTGCGGCAATGTGATGTTGTATGTAGTGACATCGGGGTTGAAACCCTCAACTGTCTCACCAGCCACCTGAATATCAGCAAGTTCACAATTACTACCCTTTGCTGTAAGGAACTTAATGGTGTATATGTTCTTTGCACCCTCTTCAGGAATTACATCTATATATGCAGTGCCAAAAAGTGCAGGTTTTACTATGGATACGGTCTGTGTAGCCTCCTTCTCAACAGAGACAGCAGGTGATTCCGTAGCCTCAACAGGCAACAGAACCTCATAATTATAGATTTCAGGTGAGAAACCTTCAAGTGATACGCCGTTAAGAAGAATGTTTTTCAAATTGGCGTTCTCTGATTTCTCGACTGAGAAATTGATGGTGTAAGTGGTAATGTCACCGCTCTCAGCCGTAACTCTTATGGCAGACGCATCATTAACGCCTCCCTTTACCACTATAACCATTTGATAATCATCACCTTGTACATATGTTATATCAGGTACTGAAATAGTGCCCGGGTTAAGTTTGTAGTCATACTCAAATTTATCTGAAGCAAAGCCATCTATAGACTTACCGGCAACCAACAAGTCACTCAGATATGAGTTTGTTGATTTGTCAACAGAGAATGAGAGAACGTAAACAGTCATATCTCCACTTTGAGCCTTTACCGTAATTTTCGTATCTCCGTTCACCCCACCCTCAACCTTTGTTATTTTCTGGAATTCATCATACGGAGTGTATGTTATTACAGGAAGCGTCTTTGTTCCACGAGTCAGAAGAATTGAGTATTCCGTTTTATCAGGAGCAAAATCCTCAAGGCTTACCCCGTCAAGTTGAATATCCCTCAATGTGGAGTTTGTAGCCTGGTCAACACTGAACGCTATGGTATAAACCGTTGCTGTGCCGTCTTGAGCGGTGACAACAATCTTAGTAGTCCCGTTAACGCCACCGTATGTAGCCTTAACACTCTGGTACTCATCACCTTGTGTCCAAGTAATCTCAGGCAGTATGGTTGTGCCTGTGGCTAACTTATATGAATATGAGGTGACATCTGAAGAGAAACCCTCTATTGTCTTACCTGCCACCTTCAAATCAGTGAGTTTTGAATTTGATGATTTGCTAAGCGGGAATGAGATTCTATAAATTGAGGTGTTTATGCCATTCTGCGCCTTTACGGTAATTTTGGTTATACCGTCAAGACCTCCGTCCTCCTTGGTGATTGTCTGATATGCGTCACCTGGTGTGTATGTTACGGCAGGTACCTCTGGTGTGCCTATAGGCAGAGGGTATGTGTATGACAATACAGCAGGCGTAAAGTTTTCAATAGTAACTCCGGCAACCTTCAAATCCTTAAGATATGAGTATTTTGACTTTATTACATTATAAGAAATCTTATATACACGGCTTGATATGGTTCCCGGAGCGGAGACTGTTACTGTAGAAGGCTCTTTTATACCCTTACGGTCAATCACTATTGTCTGGGCACCTGGCTCGTATGCTGACACAGGTGTTATCTCAGGAGCGTCTGTAGTACCCTCCGGAATATCAACAGTATATATGGTTTTTGTGGGTGAGAAGCCATCTATTGAGACTCCGTTAACCTGAATATCCTTAAGTGTTGTGTCATTTAGTTTGCCAATTTCAAACTTAATATTATAAACAGCCGTATATTCATCATTCTCAGCAAAGACAGTTATTTTTGCAGTACCTGGCACTGAGTAAGGCTCTATTTTAACTGTTTGCTTATTATTTGCCTTGACAACATCAATCACAGGTGTTTCAGTTGTACCGTATGGAAGAGTTACGGTGTAGTCGGAAGCGTATGCGTTAAAGCCTGATATTGCAGTGCCGTTAACTTTTATGGTTGAAGGATATGGATTTATATCTCTTACTGAGACAAAATATACCTTATACTCTGTAGTGGAACTTCCATCCTCAGCCCTTACTGTAATAACAGCGGGAGTGCCGTCTTTAACACCATTAACTATTGAGATCTCACTACCGCTCAGTTTTCTGCCACTACGCTTACACACAATCTCTGGAAGTGACTTGCCGACAGGAACCTCATAATATATCTCTCTTTTGTCTTTGTTGAAGTTTGAATATTTCTTTCCGTCAAAATATATCTCGTGAATGTCTGATGCGTAAATCATTGATATATCATCAACAATAAGCACACTTGACGTATATTGTCCGCTATTGGCACGTTTTTCAGGGTAACGTGACGCTGAGAGAATGACATTCATCTTTGTGGGAATATCATTATTGAAATATTTGATAGGAAGTTTTATTCGTGTCCAAGCAGGATATTGGGTTTTGGTTCTCAACCATCCTTCAGCAACTTGGACCGCATCGCCCGATGGCGTCTTACACTCATTGATATCTGATTTGCAAATATCTGATTCCTCATCGGTACGTCCTGTCTCAGTACAACCGTTATCCTTATTTTTATATCTATCATTGTATGCGGTACCTCTCCAAGAGTAGTAGACAAGGTTCATATCCTCATTACCGGCACTGGTTCTTTTTATCCATACGGCAAGTGTATCAGGTCTGTAACCCCACGATATACCGCCCGTTGTTCCCGCTGTGGCGGAACCTACATCAAGACCATCCAAGTAAGCCCATGAGGTACCTAATGTGACCCAAGACGGAGATACTGCGGTAATACCCATAGCACCAACCTCAGTTCCCTGACACTTGACAGCGTATGAACCTGAGTGAGCGTCTGACGTACGCTCTCCCACATTGAATTTCAATCCTACCTGTTCAACATTTGACAGATTCCAACCGTCAGGCTGCGGTTTACCGTTCCAGGAGCCATTCCACTGCTCAAAGCCCGCATTTGGCAACTGTTGTGCCGTGGAAATGTTAAAAAACGCACCCGCAAATGTTAAAAAAACTAATAATAGCGTTAGTTTAGGGAATAGATGTCTCATAATAATAACTAAATATGTGTGGGCTATACTACCCTTATTTAAATGTTGTCACAAATTTAGTTAAAACTATTTTAACAAAAGAAAATGAAATGTTAAAATTTTTATGTTTTGAAAATTTTAACATTTCACCTATAACACAATCGTTTCAAAGCAGAATTTGAAACAATTTCTTAATATTAGGAATTGAAGGATTACTCCATTTCCTATACAGTGGCTTCAATGTTCCAGACAAACGCCCTTACGCCCACCTCAGGGTTACGGGCGTCAAGTTTGCGTACTGTGGTGAGTAACTCCGGCACTTTTTCATCATCAATGACCGTCATTACCGCAGAGTTCATCTCAGGCCAAGTGTGGGTTCCACGCCTCGGCTCACCGCCGTTTGTTCCCCTACCCTGTACCTGTTCAAAAAAAGTGAAGCCACTTATCTTAAGTTCATCAAGCATAAACTCAACACGCTCTGTGTTGGCTTGATTAAATATTATCATTACTGATTTCATAAAAATTTCCTCCGTAAATTTTTATGCCTTTTTGTCGTGACTCGGCATAACAAGTAAACTTGTTCTGCTCTCGCTACTCCAAAAATTCATAATTATTAATTTATTGGTGATTCGGTGATTCGGTGATTTGTTATCGCATCACCGTATAACCGCATAACCATTATTCAACTTTTAACTGCATAAATACATACTCCTTGCGACGCTTCTCCTGCTTGTCACGCTCTCCGTGCTTTGACATAGCGGCATAGATTACAGGAACTATCATCATTGTAACAAATGTTGATACAAGAAGTCCGCCAATAACAACAATACCAAGAGGCTGCCACATCTCAGAACCCTCACCCTGGCTAAGTGCCATAGGAACCATACCAAGAAGTGTTGTAAAGGCTGTCATAAGCACCGGACGCAAACGTGACGCTCCTGAAATCTTAATTGCCTCATTAAGTTCATAACCACGCTCACGCATAAGGTTAATGTAGTCAACAAGCACAATACCGTTCTTAACCGCAATACCCACAAGCATTACAACACCTAAAGCACCAATCATATCAAGTGTGGTATGTGTAATCCACAATGCCAATACCGTACCTGACAACGCAAACGGCACAGAGGCAAGCATAATGATGAATGGCTTTGAGAAACTCTCAAACTGTGATGCCATAACCACATAAACCAGAATTATAATAAGAATGAACAGCATTAAAATATCTTGGAATGACTCCTGTTGTTCCTCATAATCACCTGCATAACGTACCGACACACCCATTGGCTTATCAAGTTTGGCAACCTCTTTCTGTATATTCGCCGCAAGTTCTCCAAGAGAAATATCGTATGGAGTGACAGCAACGGTTACAACACGCTGACGGGTCTTACGGTCAATTTGAGGTGGTTGGAAATACTCCACCACATCAGCAATCTCACTCAACTTCACAAATTTTCCCGTTGGTGTAGGAATCGTAAGGTTCTCTATCTTTGAAATGGAGTTACGATCCTCCTCTTCCAGACGGACAAGAATATTATATTCATCACCGTCATCTTTCAAAAATCCTGCGGTGTAGCCGTTCACCCTGTTTCTTACGTATGAAGATACAGTCGCCGATGTCAGACCAAGACGTGAGGCTTTCTCCTTATCCACAACAACCTTAAGTTCAGGACGGTCATCCTCACGGCTTATGTCAATGTCACGGGCACCCTCGCAATTTTCAGCAATGGCACGCTTAACCTCCTGTGAGAAACGGTTGGTGGCGTCAAAGTCATATCCGTAAATCTCAACATCAACAGTTGACGCACCGCCACCCATACCGCTTGCCATCTGGCAGGTATAGTCAACTATTTCAGGATAACGCTGTAGTTCTTTACGGAACACTTCAGCAATCTCAAAAATAGAACGCTCACGCTCATATTTCTTAGAGCATCTGACGGTCATCTTTATTTTATTGTTTGACGTATTGTTTATAAGTGCCGCAAAGCCTGCGTCATCGGCAGAACCTGTGGTTGTACTTATAAGTTCAATCTCAGGTGCAAGCGACACAAACCTCTTCTCTATTACACGGGCAAGTTCAGACGCCTCCTCAACACGTGTTGTCTGATGCAACTCTATGTTCACTGTCAGACGACCGTTATCCTGCTGTTGCATAAAGTCAGTACCAACCCAACCAACTATCATTGGAGATATTGACAACAGGAAGAACACTACAGCAACTGAAATTGTGAGTGCCTTATGGTTAAGACAGGCGCCCAATGCCTTAGCATACCATTGGTCAACCTTATCAAGCCAAGAAACCACATATCTTTGATACCAACCAGCCTGCACGTTCTCTTCAATAAGTTTGCCGTCAACCACCTTGACTTTCTTAGCCTTCAATAGTTTTGAGCATAACATAGGGGTAAGGGTAATAGCAACAGTTGTTGAAGTACATACAACTATAGTCACAATCCAACCAAGTTCCTTGAACATAATACCCGCTATACCTGTAAGCATTGTAAGTGGCACAAACACCGCCACAATTACAAGTGTTGTGGCAATTACTGATACCCACACCTCATTGGTTGCATAGATGGCGGCCTCGTGCGGATTAGAACCACGCTCTATGTGTCTTGTAATATTCTCAAGTACCACGATGGCATCGTCCACAACCATACCGATGGCTATGGTCAATGAGCAGAGTGATATAATGTTCAGAGAACTGTCAACAAACAACAGATATATGAACGCCACAATAAGTGCAATAGGAATGGTTATACCTATTATGAATGTCGCCCTCCATCTGCCAAGGAAGAACAGAACCACCAGCACTACAAATAAAAGTGCGTATAAGATTGACTCTTCAAGTGAGTCAATTGAGTTCTGAATATTCTCTGATGAGTCATAAATTGTCTGAATCTTCACATCAGGCGGAAGCGTAGGCAAAAGTTCCGCTATCTTCTTGTTTACATCACGGCATATCTGAACAGTATTGGCACCTGACTGTTTCATAATTATAAGACGCACACCGTCCTCTCCGTTCAACTTCTCATCTAGCGTCATATCCTGTATTGTATCACGTACGGTGGCAATATCACGCACATAGACCTGCTTGCCCTGCGGAGTTGTTGTAACCACCAAATCCTCAATCTCACGGCTCTCAATAAACTCACTGCGAACCTGCAACTGATACTGCTCATCAAGCATCTTAACCTTTCCTGATGACAAGTTAAGATTGTTAGCGCTGACAGCGGTTCCCACCGTCTCAAGAGGAATACCGTATGCGTCAAGTTTTGATTGGTCAATATCAACATACACAACCCTGACAGGCTCTCCTGACATTGATATGTTACCTATACCGTCAACCTGGTTAAGCACAGGAATCACCTCATCATCAAGCAGTTTCTCAAGTCCCGGATAGGTTTCTTCAGCCGTTATGGCATATTGGGCTATAGGCATTGAACTTGAACTCAACTTGAATATTATAGGAGTCATTGCTCCGTCAGGCAACTCATCTTTTGCCATCTCTATGTATGAACGCACATCGTTTGACGCCTCGTCAAGATTCCAACCCCACTCAAATTCAAGCGTCACAATTGACATATTGTCTTTTGACTGTGAGGTGAGTTTGTCAAGTCCGTCAACAGAGTTAAGGGTGTTCTCCATTAACTTTGTTACGTTTGTCTCTATCTCAGATGCGTTTGCACCCGGATAGGTGGTCATAACCATAATGTACGGCGGGTCTATTTCCGGAAACTGGTCAATAGGCAACTTCAAGAATGAAAATACACCTATTATAATAACCGCCACAAATATAAGTATGGTGGAAACCGGCTTATCAATGGCTGTTTTGTAGATACTCATAACTCAAATCCTCCTTTTAATCTATTGAATCAGGTGCAACGGCAATGGTACAGCCGTCAATAAGTCTGCTCTGACCCATTGTAACTATCTCATCGCCCTCTTTAACATCTCCTATAATCTCAACATACTTGTCAAAACGCTGACCAAGCTCAACATCAACACGGCGTGCCTTGTCACCATCCTTAATGAATATGTAACGGTTATTTGAACCTATAAGTTTAAGCACTGCCTGATATGGTACAACAAGTGTTGAAGCCTTACCCACAGGAATCGTGGTCTTTACATACATACCCGGACGTAACAATTCAGAGGCGTTAGGTATCTTAACCTTTATGGTGAATGTATGTGAAGAGGCGTCTATTGTAGGATATACAATCTCCACGGTTGCTGAAAAGACCTTATCAGGGTATATATCAGAGACAAGTGTAAGCGGCATTCCAACCTTCAGTTTTGGGAAATACGCCTCTGGAATGTTGATATATGCCTTCAACACATTTATTTGAGTAAGGGTAAGAATTGGCTGCCCCGCGCACAACTCTCCGTTCTCAAAGTTCTTTGCGGAGATAACACCCGCATACTCAGCCTTTACAAAAGTGTTCTTCTCATAAAGGGCAAGAGTCTCTCCAAGTTGGTCATACTGCACTTTGGTTTGGTCGTATGCCTGCTGTGATATGCTTCCCGCCTCTTTCAGAGCCTCCATACGCCCCATCTCCACACCAAGATTCGCATATTGCAACTTATAAGTGGTATATTGTGTAGGGTCCATTCTTACAAGCAACTGACCCTTTGACACCTTGTCTCCCACCTCTACAAAAATATGGTCAATTATACCACTTACTGTGGAAGATATGTTCATAGTCTCATAACCCTGAAGAGTTGTAGGCAGTTCTATAACCCTATCAATCTGCTTCATTTCAATTTTCTGCACAGCAACCTGCTCAATCTTCTCAACTTCAGCATCGGTTGTCTCTTTTGTACAAGCCACAAGTGAAATTACACCTGTCAAAACCGCAACACACTTAAATAATCTGTTCATATCTGTAAAATTTTATTTGTTATCATTTATATCTTCATACGGAATGTTTATCAAATCCTTCAGGTTAAGGTAAGCCTCAACTGTTGAAAGAACGGCGTTTACATAGTTTGTCTGAGCCGTAATCAAGTCCTGCGATGCCGTTGTAACCTCAGTTGATGAGGCATACCCGTAATCAAACTTCTTTGAAATGTTATCAAGCACCTTTTGAGACACCTCTGTATTCTTTTTCTGCACCATATACTTTTCGTATGCGTTTTTCAAGTTATATCTGTACTGGTAATTACTTATGTTAAGTTGGTCTTTTGTGTCAAGAAGAGTGTTCTGAGCAGACTGCAGGGCAAGTTTCTTTTGAGTAATTGCTGACGCTCTCTGACCCGATGACCACAGAGGCACTGAAAGTGAAACTCCAACGGTATTCGGGTTTGTCATATTAAAGCCCTCATCGGCGCCAAAATATGTTTTGGCAGAATACTTGTAATATGCACTGATTGAGGGAATGTAATCCATTGCGGCAAGAGTAATCTGCTTTTTGGCAAGTTCAGTGTTTTTGCTTACCAACTGATAATCATAGTTCTTCTCTATGTCAAACTCCTCATTCAGAATTGCGAGAGACTCCTCAACACTCATCAAATCACTTATTTTGTCTGTCAATTCAATTTCAGTTACATTATCAAGACCCAATATAAACTTAAGCATACTGATAAGAACCTCTCTGTTAAGTTTTACATCGCTTATTGAGGTCTTATAAGTATTGACCTGCACCTCTATCTGGTCTGCTGAAATCTGCTCCGCCGCACCTACATCTACAGCCTTTTGAGCCCTCTGATGCAAAACCGTCAGATTCTCATAGTTGCGTTCAAGCAAATCAATGGTTTCAGTAAGTGTAAGAATTGTGTAATAATTAGTTATTACATTGTTTATTACGGTTTGCTCTGTCTTTTTCTTTGAAACCTCTGACATTTCAATGGCAAGGTTATTCAGAAGAGAGGCAACAACCTGCTTGCCTGAAAAAGCCATTGCGGCGGTAACACCCAAAGTTCCGTTTGGGTTCATTGGCACTGAAGCCATACCACCTATATTCATCTTATACCCGCACATATTAAGGTAATCCAAAGTGCCGCTAACCTGCGGGAGCATAGTGGCTATGGTCTGCCAACGCGCGGCGTGCTGCTGCTTCTCATCAAGTGTGGCGTTCTGTAGTGAACGGTTGTGGTCAACAGCGTATTGCACAGCCTCTCTCAAAGAGATTTTCAAGAACTGCGGATTTTGCTCCGTTGTATTCTCCTGAGCCAGAATCGGGAGTGACAAAACAATCCCTAAACAAACAATCAATACTTTTCTCATTACCTTATCTTATTTTTCTGTTCGTAATATCTTAATCCTCTCTCATTGCAGACCAAACGCAGGAAAGTGTCAGCCCGCATATCTATCAACGCATTTTTTGAAATAATATTATCTTTCTCAGCCATATCAATTGAAACTACTATTATATTATATAGATAATCCAGATAGATGTCATCTACTGTCATCCCCTCAAATTCGGCTCTGTAAAATCCTTCACGCACACCTTTGTCAATATTATTAAGTATAAAGCCCTTTATATTCTCTTTTTTACCTGACAGGAACTCATTGTGTATATCGGGGTAATACTTAATAAGGTCGTGCATAAACTTCTCATTCTTTGAACTTCTCTCCTTGAATATCGGGTGGCGGTAGGCAAGCACTATGTCTATTGCATTGTATGATGAGAATAGTTGTGAGTACTCCTTGTCCTCTTTCCTGTTCCGCTCTGATATAACCTCAAGCACATATAATATAAGTTCCTCTTTCTGACGGAATTCTGTGTAGAATGTCTTTTTTGATATGTGCAACTGATTGCATATATCATCAATGCTCACGCTGCGTATTCCGTACTTCAGGAACTCACTCTCAGCGGCTTTTAATATGTTCTGACGCAGATTCTCCATATTCTGACACACAAATATATAACAATATGCCGACACTCTGTCAATGTCAACGGCTGTTTGGAAACTTTTTTACTACAATAGTTTCCAAGTGTAGTAAAATTGTAAAATTATTGTAACATTTTTGTAACAATTGACACCTTTTCCTCGTCAGGAATTGAGTAATCAATCCAATTTATGTGGAAACCGCGCTTCTCCATACCCCTAAACCAAGTCATCTGACGTTTGGCAAACTGGTGTATGGCAATCTCAAGCAGACTGAACATCTCATTGTATGTAAGTTTTCCAAGCAGATATAGTGTTATGTATTTATACTCCAATCCGTAACTGATAAGAGCCTCTGTTTTTACGCCACTCTCTATAAGACCTTTAACCTCATCAACCATACCGTTTTCAAGCCTTGATTTCAAACGCTCTGTAATACGGTTTCTGCGGCTCTCCCTATCTATATCAATTCCAACTATAAGACTATCAATAGGTTTTACATTCTCAGACTCCTTAAATTCATATCCTTTAAGTACAGACTCTATGTAAAGTCCTGAGCCACCGCAGAGTATAGGTTGCATTCCTCTTGAAAGAACCTCTTGATAAGCCTTATGAAAATCCCTTTGATACTCAAATATATTGTACTGCTCACCTGCATCACGTATGTCAATAAGATGATACGGAATTTTCTTACCATCTACTGTGTAGTCTTCCAAATCCTTTCCCGTACCTATATCCATACCACGATACACCTGACGGGAATCCGCACTGAGAATTTCTCCGCCAAGTTTATAAGCAAGCCTGCAAACGAAACCTGTCTTGCCTGATGCTGTAGGACCTAATATAGTTAATAGTGAAAAAATAATAAAGAAAAAATTAAAGGAGAAATGAGAAATGAGAAAGACGGTCACAGTCTCCTTTTTCCTTTCTCCTTTCTCATTTATATAACCTCTCTTGTGCGGCACGGACGTTGGCATCATCAAGGTAGTCATCATAGTTCTCAACCTTGTCTATGATGCCGTTAGGGGTCAGTTCTATAATACGGTTACAAACAGAACTTATGAACTCGTGGTCATGAGACGCCATAAGAACATTACCCTTGAATGCCTTCAGAGAGTTATTGAATGCCTGAATAGATTCCAAATCAAGGTGGTTGGCTGGAGAGTCAAGCACCATACAGTTGGCGTTTTTAAGCATCATACGAGAAATCATACAACGCATCTTCTCACCTCCTGAAAGCACGCTGCACTTCTTGTAAATTTCCTCCCCTGCAAAGAGCATTCTGCCCAGATAACCACGCACAAAAGACTCAGTGGTGTCTGGCGAATATTGGCTTAGCCAATCCACAAGGTTCATATCTGTATTAAAGAAGTCTGAATTATCAAGAGGCAGATATGCGTTTGTTATGGTAACACCCCAATTAAATGTGCCTGCATCGGGTTTAGCCCCGTTACATATTATCTCAAAAAGAGCGGTCATTGCACGCGGGTCACGTGATACAAACGCTATTTTGTCATCTTTCTCAACATTAAAATTGACATCTCTGAATAGCGTAACTCCGTCAACTGATGCTGACAAACCCTTAACCTCAAGAACCATATTACCTGGTTCACGCTCAGGTGTGAATATAATTCCCGGATACTTACGTGTTGAGGGCTTAATTTCCTCAATATTGAGTTTCTCAAGCATCTTACGGCGGCTTGTTGCTTGCTTAGACTTTGCAACATTGGCACTGAAACGGCGTATAAACTCCTCCAACTCCTTTTTCTTCTCCTCCGCCTTTTTATTCTGCATCTGCTGCTGACGCAGGGCAAGTTGGCTTGACTCATACCAGAATGAGTAGTTTCCAGCAAACATCTGAATCTTACCGTAGTCAATATCAATAGTGTGTGTACTTACGGCATCAAGGAAGTGACGGTCGTGGGATACAACTAAAACCGTATTCTCATAATTGGCAAGATAATCCTCAAGCCAGCGTATTGTATCAATATCAAGGTCATTGGTAGGCTCATCAAGCAGCAGGTTATCAGGCTTGCCGAACAACGCACGGGCAAGCAGAATACGCACCTTCTCCTTACCGCTCATATCCTTCATAAGAGTATAGTGGAACTCCTCTTTTATTCCCAAACTGCTAAGAAGTGAGGCGGCGTCACTCTCAGCGTTCCAGCCGTCCATCTCAGCAAACTGTTCCTCAAGTTCAGAGGCGCGTATGCCGTCCTCCTCTGTAAAATCCTCCTTTGCGTATATGGCGTCTTTCTCCTCCTTAACCTTCCAAAGTTTATCGTGACCCATCATCACTGTATCAATAACAGTGAACTCATCAAACTCAAAGTGGTCCTGTTTCAAAACAGAGAGACGCTCATTAGGTCCAAAGGTTATGGTTCCTCTTGTTGGTTCCAAATCACCACTAAGCATACGCAGAAGCGTTGATTTTCCCGCACCGTTCGCCCCTATCACACCATAACAGTTCCCTGCCGTGAACTTAAGGTTCACATCTTGGAACAAAATTCTCTTACCAAACTGAATAGCTAAATTTGATACAATAATCATAATAACCTACCTTTAAATTTTGAAGGCACGAAGTTACAAATTTTTTATTCAACTGCAAAGTTACTGCTCTACCTTGCGGTATTTTCCTTCAATAATGAGCATACCCTCATAAATTTCTCCGCCACCGGACTTTTTGAACTGAGTTGCGTCCAACTCAGAGCCCTTCTCCTGCTCTTCTGTAGCCATATAGCGGTTATCCCATATCTTGCCCTTGATGGGTTTAAGGGTTGCCACATACTTATATCTTGATTTGTTTGTCTTTGGGTCTATTATACGTTGCACCACCTGGAATTTGCTTTTAGGGGTTATACCCTCCTTCATTCCAACTTTGGCGGCATAATAGAGCACCTTGCCTTGGTCATTTCTAACCACCTTGTATATAGGAGTCTTCAACTTGAAATCCTCATACTTTACCTGAAGTTGAGCGATATTTTTATCCTGGCTTCTGGTGCAGTTTATCTTTATCAAGTCATGGCGGTCATATTGACCTTTTAGCACGGAGTTCTCATCATACTCATATTCATACGCCACGTACTTCACCTTAAACAAAGAGTCATTACGCTCAAACGCCCTGATTTTCTCTTCATCGGGGGTCTCTGTATAGTAGTATTTGTAAAAGAGTGCGGCAATGGAGTCATTCCATTGAAGTTGAAAGAGGTATGAGTGGTTGCGGACTTTGAACCCTGTGAAACTGTCTGCTATGGCACCTGCCATATTCGCCATATCCCTACCTGAGTGTCCTCCAAGAAAAGCATCTGTAATACTTCCGAGTACTGACAATGCGGCCTTTGCAGCCTCTGCCTTCTGCTCCGCTGTAACGTATGTCATATCATTCACAATGATGAATGTTTGTGATATGAGTTCCTCTCCCGCGTCAGCAAGCATATCCACCCCTCTTATTGTATGGCGTGCCATCTCCACGTCTAAGGCTGTGGCGTCATACATTCCACGTTCCTGAATGAGATTTGTACTGAATCTTGCTGTGGAATAGTCAAACTCGCCAGAACCGTCAGATTTGAGGTTAAACCACTTGGCGACCATTAACATTCCTACATTATTCTGGTTGAAGAACCGCTCCAACGCCAACCCGTTCTTCTCAATCTCTGATTTTGAGAGATTCTTACCATATACAGCCTTGTACAAGCCGTCCTTGTTCCGCTGTACTCCTGTAAACCAACTGTTATCCAACACCTTGATGCCTATATCGTGGTTATCATACTTGTCTGGAGTGGGAATCTCAAGATAGGCGTCTTTTATATCCTTTCCGAACTCATCTTCAGGGTGTAGCACCATCATTGTGGCAATGGCATTACGGCGGTACCGTTGCAGCCCGTCATTAACAATATCCTGTGCGGAGATTTCCACACAGGATACTGCAAGCATAATTATAACTGATAATCTTATCTTAGCCAAGGGAATACTGTTGTTACCGGCTGTTGGTGATTTCCGTAGGCTATTCCTACCTGACGCATAGCATCTATACGCTGTTTCTCCAAATCAACCTGGTCTTGATATATCTTCATCTCAAACTTCCAGTCATCAAGCACCTTAGACTTGATTTCTGTATAAAGTGCCATAGCATCACCATAGCAGGCGGCGTCAGGAAGAATCTGAGAAAGATACTGACCAGCGGCCTTGGCACCTTCTGAATTTTGCTCGGCAGCCCACGCTGTACGTGCTTGTGCCAAATTAACCTGACAAAGGTGGTCTATATACTGCTGATATATCTTTTGTGACAAAGCAAGAACTTCATTGTAGCAGTCACAAACCTCCGGCACTGACATAAGGTCAAAGATGGCAGCCTCATACTCCTTCTTATCAGCCTTACTCTGAGCAATCTGCATAATTTGAGAGCAACGTGCGTTATAGTAGGCTATAATCTTGCTCTTACCCTCATCCATAAAATCAGCCAACTGCTTGTTGTTCACATTTATGTTCTTAATACCATTTATATATGCTTTGGTATCATTTGTGCCTATTGCCTTAACCTCCATAGAGGTGCTTGAATAGACTTTCTGGTCATAATAATCTGCAATATAGAATGTCATCTCCAGATTCTCCACTACCTGAGCAGGTGGGCCAGGCAGAATGTCCTTTGTAAGCGGTGTTATGACTGTTGTAATGAAGAATCTACTGAAATCCTCATTAGCCGCTATACCGTTTTTAACAGCAATCTGCTTAAGTTTATTGGTCAGATAACTCTTGGCACCTGTCTGTATTGTCTCTCCCTCCTGGTCTGGAATCATTATTGAAAGGTGAATCTGACTATTCTTGTCATTAAAGTCCACTGTCTGGGCGTACGCCTGAATGCCAAACATACAAACACTCAATATAATCAAACTTAACTTTTTCATATTTCGCCTGTTTTTAATTATTTCTCACCAATTATCAAATATGCCCTACCCAAACCTCTGTTTGCAGTTTTGGATTCTATTTGGTATGTCTGCTTAAGGTATTTACGCAGATTGTCTGCAAAAACCTTTGCTGTCATAGCCTTGCCTTTCTCATCCATAAGAGGCATACGGACTTGTTCAAACAACATATAGTTCTCAGAAGCCTCAGATTGTGAATAACGGTGTTCTACAGTGTTCTGGTGCATCCAGTCATCAATAATCTCACTGAGTTCCGTGCCGCCAAACTCACTCTCCAAATCAAGTCCGGAGCCGTTGTCAAACACACGAACCTCAAATATACCCTCACGTCCGTTGTCAAACAAATCATTAAAATACTCTTCAAGACGTCCTGTGAACTCATCCATTTTATCAACAACAGCCTCTTCAAGCAACACAGGCACCTCTGAACTCATAGATGGGGCTCCGCTTCCGCTCGCACCCGCAATCTGTTTGTCTGTGTATGAATCTAGACCTCTTAAAATGTATGTCAGAGTCTTTTTAGGACCTGTTTCTGAAACAGACCAACCCAGTTGAATAATAATGTCAGCCTTAGCGGTGTTTTTTAACATATCCAACGGGCTCTGAGCAATAGTTGAGCCAGACTTGCTTGTTGTCACATTCATTTCAGCCGTGCGGTTTGCAATGGATTTAAGATTGCTCTCCAAATCCTTTAGCGGGAAACCACGGTCCGCCATCATATCATTAATCTTTGAGATTGCAAGCATCAGGTTCTGGTCACTTTGCAACGCTCTTTTATAATCAGGAATTCTCTCTACAGTACCCTGATTGTCAAAGTCTTGCACATAACCGTTCTCACTACACCAAGCGTCACTTGGAACGACCATAAGAGTTGGTTTTGTAGCGTGTGACTCTGCCATTGCTGACACCGCAACTAATAGCGATGTTACAAAAATCAATATTCTTTTCATATCTAAAAGTTATTTGTTTATCTATTATCCGTTAGACAATATCAACCGCTTATGGTTTAATAATACCGTCATCAATCAGACGTTGTTTAAGTTCGGGACGCAGAACTCTTACTGTGATACCATAATACATCTGCTCCTTACGGTAGCCCCATTTCTTAGAGAGTATGCGCTGGTCTTCCATACTAATATACTTCAAATACTCTCCTTTATCTTTGAAGAAGACATTAAAATAGTACTCATATTTCTCCTTAGCGTTAACTTCAAGCAACAACGGCTGTGTGTTGCAACCACCGTTACCGCTCTTGATACCGCTGAAAAGAACCTCATATACGGCGTTTTTCTTAGCCTGCTCTATGGCATCAGTGCGGTTACGTCCCTTGCCATATACCCTAAGTGTCTGAGAACCGTCAAGTTCCACATTCATACACTCTGTAGGTATGTTCTGATATGCTCCTAAATCAGTTTTCTTAGCATTTAATGACATTGGAATAAACATCGTCAATGCCAAACCTATTAAATAACTTTTCTTCATATCATTAAAGTTTTTAGATTAAAATTCGTATGCGACTCTTCCCATAAGGAAGTTTGTGTATTTTGCTGATACGTATGGAACAGCCTGAGCCTGAGGGCCTGCTGTATAGTCACTATATCTTGGCAAAATCTGCCCCATATAACTTATACCAAGCAACACTGTGTGACGCGGACCTACTATCTTAATACCAAGTGTGGGAGCAAAGAAGAAACCCTGACCTTGCAGTTTATCTCCACCTATTACAATTGTAGGGTCGTCTCCAGTGGCAGCGCTCTTAACAGTTTCAGCCTGGTTCACAAACTTTCCAGAGAAGGTGTAACCTGCGTCAAATGACCAATATGGAACGCACATACGGGTTGCCATTGACATAATGTTACCACGCAAGTCCAAATATAGCGGAAGAGCCCACTGTGAGCCGCCCAAGCCCTCTTTTGGATTAGACGGGTCTGTCCAATTATAACCTGAACTGATTGGTTCCGGATAACTTTTGCCATCAGCAGAGGCAAAGTTCAAATCACCAAGATAGTAACGGAAACCAAGACCTACACCTATGCGTATCCACTCATTGAATCTGTATCCGTTAATCCAATGAATGTCAATATTGCACATATTAGGCTTGCCTCCGAAATCAACGGCTCCACCACCCCACAACTCTACAGCAGTCCAATAACCTTTCTCCGCTGTATCATAATCTTTATATTTAGGACGGTTAGGTGTCTCAGGCACAGTTACAGCGGTGCTGCCAATCTGCACTTTTTGCACATCAATGGCTTTATAAGTCAAAGTGTTGCCATTTGAAACAATCTCCACTGTGGTAGCGTCGTTCTTTTTAACCTCACCTTTAACAATGTTACCGTTTTTCAGGTAAACCACATCCTGTGCCATCAGTGAGCATACGCCTACGGCACACAAAATCAATGAGAGTATTATTTTTTTCATAAAATCATTATGTTATGACGGCTCCCGCACAAAAGGTATTGAAGCCGTCTGTTAAACATTAAAATCCTGAACTTAAACCTCTAAGTACGCCGGCATCCTCCAAATCCTTGCGCAATTGGTCTTTTTGTACAGATACCACAACACCAACCTTATACTCCTTTCCAACTTTTGACGTCTCAGGAGCGCCTGTGGCAGATGCGTATTTAGCATAATCACCACCCTCAGCAAAGAATCTGTCAAAGAAATCCTGATGCTGGCTTGCAACCTCAGCCTTGGCTAAAGGACGCTGTGAGTTGCACTCTCTGCCCTTTCCCATAACACCTTTGAAGATTACGCCGTGGACGGCATTCTTAATAGCCTGTTTCTGTGCCTTTGCTTGTGATTTTGAGTATGAATAGACCTTGACAAGGTATGTACCCTGAGCACCCACACCAGCACACTCAATATCATATTTCCACTGCTCTGTGTTTTTGTCGGCAGAAGATTTAGCCATACAAACTGTTGCCGCCATAACGGTTACCAGAAATAAAACAATCTTTTTCATATTATAAATTTTAAAAATGTTTACCGTTCCATACAGGATACAAATTTATGCATAAATATCTTTTTGTGCAAATATGTCTCTTTGACCTATTATGTTGTATCAAAGTTTAATCATCCTCCGATTCATCAACAACACTACCTGAGAAAGATGCCTCTCTTAACAACATTCCAGCGTAAAATTCTTTTGTTTCTGAAACCTTTTCAAAAGTGGTATATCCTAACTCTGCTCCATCAGCCTCTTCCTCAACTGACATATAACGGTTATCCCAAATAAGGTCTTTTATAGGTCGTACAACACCAACTTGTTGATACTGAGTCTTGCCATCTTTACTTAAAACACGTTCTAAAACTTCATATTTTGAAGTTGCTGTTATTCCTTCCTTCATACCTATCGGAGCTGTTAATCTATCTCCTTTTACTGCTAAAACAGGTACTTTCACCTTAAACACATCATATTTACGTTGTAAATCCACAATATTTCGGTCAATGGCACGAGCCAATACTTTTCGGAATACATCACTGGGTTCCTGAATACCACGAGCCACGGTTTTTGAACTTGTCGATGTAAATC
Source organism: Paludibacteraceae bacterium (assembly GCA_024405875.1). Taxonomy (GTDB): domain Bacteria; phylum Bacteroidota; class Bacteroidia; order Bacteroidales; family Paludibacteraceae; genus Enterocola. The sequence goes on along the minus strand of JAKSOA010000013.1, from coordinate 21,518 downwards.
TGCCGATATACTTGATTCTAAATAATGTAGTATCTGATTCAAATGTGGCTTTCATTTCTGGTGTAATATGTTTTTTATCAGCATAGTATTGGTTATAAAAGGTATTTGCAACCTCATCATTCCATTCTATTTGATAAAGATATGTAGTAATTTTAACTGTAAATCCAGCAATGAGATTCGCTATTTGAGATGCTAAATCAACAACATTTTTTATCAAATCGCCAACTGCACCACCAACTCCAGGTATGAAAGATGCTATAGCAGAAAGAATTATTTTAGCTATTTGTGCATTTTTTTCCTTATCTATATACCTTACGTTATTTACAACAAGGAATGTATTGCCTATTAACTGCTCTCCGGCATCAGCCAATTCTGCTTTCCCTCTTATCGTAAATTTAGAAATCTGGTTATCTTGCCATGAAGTCCCGTATAAGCCTCTCTCTTTAAGAAGGTCAATGTCAAATGCACCATTTTCATCACGATTAAACCATTTTGATATCATTCGTTTAGGTACTTGGTTTACATAAAGGAAAGATGAGATCATTTGTTCTAGATCATCCCCTTTAGCTTTGGTAGTTGTTATATATTTTACACTAAGATCATGATTATTGAACTTATCTGGTGTTTTCAATTTCATAAACGCAGACGTAATCTCTTTATCCATTTTTTGTTCCGGATGGGAAAGAAGAATAGAATATAGAGAACTTCGCATATATTTGTCACTCTGTTGGCATATCGCCATCATTGGCAACAATATTGATAAAATTATAGTAAATATTCGTCTCATATTTGATTTTTTAATAATCCCACAAAGCATTTGGAATGGTATCTGTTATACCGTATATTGTTTTATCGCTTTCACAAATAATCTTGCCATTTGAATCAAGCCAGACAATTTTCTTATCAACAGCACGAACCCAACCTATAGACAAATCGTTGTCGTTCCTATTAAATCTAAATGGACAGCCCAAACCGAATCTTGATTGCGCACCTATATATTCAATATTTGTTATCAGATTACCAGAACTGTTAATGTAGCCATACAAATTATCCTTGCTTACATACGCCACTCCATTTGTAAATTTACCATGTTTATCATAAATAAAATCAGACAATTCTTTGCCTTTGTCGCTGACAACAGCCCACTTTTCTCCTATTTTAGCCCAAGCAACACCATCATCAAAATCAGTCACCCTATTGTATTTAAACTCTGTAAGTAATTTATTGTCAGCATTTACTAGACCTATTAAGTCATCATCCCCTTTGCCATCCTTTTGCCATACCCAGAAAACATTACCATCAAAACATTCAGAGATATTCTCATATTGAAACGGAATTATTGTTTTACCACTCATATTTAGGACACCATAACCATTATTATATGCCCATGCATATCCGCTTTTAAAATCACCGACAGTGGTAAATGTGAAATCTGTAAGCAATTCGCCCTTTTTGTTTATCAGTGCCCATTGACCACTTGCTTTATAACGTTCAAATTGTCGCAAAATAGAATAAAAACCAAACACCTCGAACATACGTTCCAAATTCTCAACCTTTCCCTTTGCATTCTTCTCTTCTCTTACACGTATCTGAAAAACAAGGTCTCCTCCTTTCTGAACCCAAGCCACTCCATCTTTATAAAATGCACTTACCTGATTATATTGTGGCGAAACCAGTTCTACTTTATTAGCCAAATCATAATAACCCCACAAACCACCTGAAACTATATAATGATTAGGTTTGTCTTTATATTTGGTGTAACTCATAACACCACCCTTGTTAACGGCTATGATATCGCCTGTCAAATAATCAATCCAATCATATTCTATCGGACATACAATCTCCCCTTTTTTGTTAATTATCCCCCATTTACCTCCTTCCGGACATTGGGCGTATTTAGCCTTACCACCTTGATTAACCCAAGCATAACCTTTACAAAAATCTCCGACAGCAGAATATTTGGCAGGAATAATAACATTGCCATCTTCATCAGCATACCCCCATTTACCACTTTGGGATATAGGAACAAGATGCTGTGCATAGGTACATACACACATGCACAGCATCAGATTTAAAAGCACTATTTTCTTCATAAAATTTTAAAATTCACGGATTGCACGAACTTGCGGAGCTGCTAATGAAAAATTTTTAGCAGTAAACATAAAAGGCTTTACCTTCCCGAGCAATGCCACACCAACACCTGATAAATTTTGATGGAAATACATAAGGCCACCGTTCACATATTTCGTTTTACCTTTTTTCTCATAAGACACGTTTACGTACGTAGAAGATATCAATGATGTAATTCTATATCCTCCACCATACACAAAATTAAAATACTTTTCACCACCAGCATCTTTTAATTGGTTATTTAAAGCCTTACCCCTTTTTGTTGCACCTTTGGGTATTTTCACATCAGACTCTTTTAAAACAGAAGATATTTCCGCCAACTCATTTTCATCGTCGGTTGAAGAACCAACCTCCTCTGGTTCCGCCGAATCATCTTCTCCTTCTGTATCTAAAGTCATATTTACACCTAACAAAAACTCAAAAAGAGTTTGTAACTCCTTAATGGAAGGCACATACCAATCTTCGCCTAATTCCTTCGCCCATTGATATGCTGGGAAATAAGACCAATCCAAATTATGTTCCTTCAGATACTTATCTATGGCTGCCATATTTTTCTGACCATCATAATAATCATCTGCACCCAAATCATCTGCAAATTTCTTATTAGTGCAGAACTTTACCTTTTTGGGCACCTGAATTGAAAACATCTTACCATGTCGTCCGTTTTCATCCAATTGGTAAACCATACCTTTTACGCCATCCATTTCTACAATCTCGCCCAATTCATACGTTTTTTGGGCATTTGCCATCATTGCCATTACAGCTACAAATACAAGAGTTAAAAATTTTTTCATACTTTAATTTTTTAAAAGTTAATAAATAGGTTAAAACAATATCTTATTATTAGAGACAAACATACACCACAATCTTTCAAAATCTAACTTATTTTACATACGGGTATAAAAAGCGGAACCCGATTGCTGCTCGTCCCGCATATAAAGGCTCTGGTAAGCCCATTACAGAAGTCCAAGCAACAAGAAGCCCAAGCCGTATGCGAATATCCATACTCGCAGGACATTCATTGTTGCTATGTTTCCACTATAATTAAAAGAATTTACCAGATTCTGAAATGCAGAAACTGAGCGTCAATAAACGCCTATTTTATGTCAACAGAGACTCGTTTGTCTCTGTGTCTGTCCACCCTCACCGCTCTTTTAATTAAGCACTTCCAGCGCGTACAGCCTTGCAAAGATAAAAATATTTTTGAAAAAAAACCTCCGATAAGAGAAATTTTCTTACCGGAGGTTGAGATTCTTCGCTTCGCTCAGAATGACGGGAGGAGATGACGAGACTTACTCTGCAAGCAGAATATTCATAATATCCACGGCAGCCTTTGAAACTGATGTTCCAGGACCAAAGATGGCGGCAACGCCAGCCTTGTAAAGGAAGTCATAGTCTTGTGCAGGAATTACACCACCTGCTATAACTATAATATCCTCTCTGCCAAGTTTCTTAAGTTCTGCTATAACCTGTGGAATAAGTGTCTTGTGACCTGCCGCAAGAGAAGATACACCAAGTACGTGCACATCATTCTCAACAGCCTGTTTGGCACTCTCCTCAGGAGTCTGGAACAGAGGACCCATATCTACGTCAAAGCCGCAGTCAGCATAACCTGTCGCTACTACCTTAGCGCCACGGTCGTGTCCGTCCTGACCCATCTTGGCTATCATAATACGTGGTTGACGACCCTCTTTCTTAGCGAATTTGGCTACAAGGTCACAAGCCTCCTTGAAGCTTGGGTCTTGATTTGCAGTTGAACTATACACTCCTGAAATTGTTCTAATTGTTGCTTTATATCTACCTACAACCTTCTCACAAGCGTATGAAATCTCACCAAGTGACGCTCTTACGCGGGCTGCCTCAACGGCAAGTTCAAGAAGGTTACCCTCTCCGGTCTCAACACATTTTGTAATGGCGTCAAGAGCCTTCTGAACATCTGCCTCATTACGGTTTGCTCTGAGGGCGTTAAGACGCTCAATCTGCTCTGTACGCACTGTTGTGTTGTCAACCTCAAGAATATCAATCGGGTCTTCGTGGTCAAGACGATATTTGTTTGTACCGACAATTGTCTGGGCACCTGAGTCAATACGAGCCTGAGTACGGGCGGCAGCCTCCTCAATACGCATCTTAGGAATACCTGTCTCAATAGCGGCTGCCATACCTCCAAGTTTCTCAATCTCCTCAATGTGAGCCCAAGCCTTCTCAGCAAGTTCATTTGTAAGAGACTCTACATAGTAAGAACCTGCCCAAGGGTCAATCTCCTTACAAATCTTTGTCTCTTCCTGAATGTATATCTGAGTGTTTCGGGCAATACGTGCGGAGAAGTCTGTTGGCAATGCGATAGCCTCATCAAGAGCATTTGTATGAAGTGACTGTGTGTGACCAAGAGCGGCACCCATAGCCTCAATACAAGTACGACCTACGTTATTGAACGGGTCTTGCTCTGTAAGTGACCAACCAGATGTCTGACAGTGTGTACGCAATGCAAGAGATTTAGGATTCTTTGGATTGAACTGCTTTACAATCTTAGCCCACAACATACGAGCGGCACGCATCTTGGCTATCTCCATAAAGTGGTTTGTACCAATAGCCCAGAAGAATGACAGACGTGGTGCGAAAGCATCAATGTCCATACCAGCGTTTACACCTGCACGCAAGTACTCAAGACCGTCTGCAAGTGTGTATGCCAACTCAATGTCTGCGGTGGCGCCAGCCTCCTGCATATGATATCCTGAGATTGATATTGAGTTGAACTTAGGCATATTCTTTGATGTATATTCAAAGATGTCAGCAATAATCTTCATAGAGAACTTAGGTGGGTAAATATAGGTGTTACGCACCATAAACTCCTTAAGAATATCATTTTGGATTGTACCTGCCATCTCCTCAAGTTTAGCACCCTGCTCAAGACCAGCGTTAATGTAGAATGCCATAATTGGAAGAACGGCACCGTTCATTGTCATAGAGACTGACATTTTGTTTAGAGGTATTCCGTTGAAAAGAACTTTCATATCCTCTACAGAGCAGATGGATACACCAGCCTTACCAACGTCACCTACAACACGTGCGTGGTCTGCATCGTAGCCACGGTGTGTGGCAAGGTCAAATGCAACTGAAAGTCCCTTCTGACCAGATGCAAGGTTTCTACGATAGAAAGCGTTTGACTCTTGTGCCGTGGAGAATCCCGCATACTGACGGATTGTCCAAGGACGCATTGGGTACATACCACTGTAAGGTCCACGCAGGAATGGAGCGAGACCAGCGGCATAGTTAAGGAAATCAAGATCCTTTATATCATCTTTTGTATATATTGACTTAACCGGTATTTGCTCAGGAGTAAGCCAATCTGCCTGATTGCCACATTCAGCCTTGGAAGGGGCAACTTTCTTAATATCTATATCATTAAAATTTGGTTTCATTCTTACATCCTCCTATTAAATTCCAAGTTTAGTGTTAAACGATTTAAGAGTCTCAAGTACATTGCTGCGAACGTGAATGAAGTTCTCAATGCCAGCCTTTTGTAAATCTTCCATACAAGCAGGAGCACCAGCGACTACGAATATCTCCTTACCGCCTACCGCATTGAATGCAGGAATAGCAAGTTCAGCATACTCATCATCACTTGAGCAAAGTACAATAATATCCGCCTTAGCCTTACGGGCAGCCTCAACACCAGCCTCCACTGTGTCAAATCCAAGGTTGTCAATAACCTCATATCCGGCACAAGCAAAGAAGTTACAAGAGAACTGAGAACGTGCGAGACGCATTGCAAGGTTACCAATTGTAAGCATAAACGCTTTAGGACGCTTGCCTGAATTCTCCACCGCAAGACGCAGGTTCTCAAATTCCTGAGCGCCACGAGTCTTAGGAAGGGTCTCAAGTTCAGGAGCGTTACCACAACAGCAGCAGCACTTCTTACCACTCTTCTCTATCTTACCAGCAGCCATTTCATTGAAGTTAGGGAATTGGTTTGTACCAAGCAGAGTCTCCTTGCGGGCGGCAACAGATTTCTGACGGTCAGCGGCAATAGCCTTAACCTCCTTAACTATAGAGCCATTCTCAACAGCGGCAAAGAAACCACCGTTATTCTGAATCTCAAGGAATATCTTCCAAGCCTCAGCGGCAACCATTGCCGTAAGGTTCTCAAGATAGTAAGAACCGGCGGCGGGGTCAACAACCTTATCAAAGTGAGACTCCTCTTTCAGAAGCAACTGTTGGTTACGGGCAATACGCTCTGAGAAGTCATCAGATGCCTTATATGTTACGTCAAACGGACGAACAACCATTGAACATACGCCACCAAGAGCGGCACTCATAGCCTCTGTCTGAGAACGCAATAAATTAACGTGTGCGTCATAAACAGTCATATTGTATGTAGAGGTTGTGGCACATACGCACATTTTAGCGGCACAGTCACAAGATGGTTTGTAAGCCTCCACAATCTTAGCCCAGAGCAGACGACCCGCGCGGAATTTGGCAATCTCCATAAAGTAGTTGCCACCAATACCCATATTGAACTTAATGGCCTTACCAGCGGTCTTTGCGTCAATGCCAGCCTCTGTAAGCATCTCCATATATTGGTTACCCCAGGCAAGAGCGTATCCAAGTTCACGAGTACAGTTCACGCCAGCGTTGCAGAATGCCTTTGCACCAACACCAACAGTACGGAACTCAGGAAGTTTCTCTCCAGCCTTTACTGCCGCCACTATAATATCAGAAACCTCAGCGGCGCTGAATTTCCTACCCTTGCGGAGCATTCTCTTAACAGGGTCAACATTAATTGAACCTTTTACCTTTGCAGGGTCAAAACCGTTAGCCTTGAAATTCTCAACAAGAAGGTCTGCAAGTTCAGCGGTCTTTTTAACGCAAACTTTAAAGTTCAGTTCCACCTTTTCAGCGTCAATGCCTTTAAGAAGTGTGGCAATATAAGCGGCGTTAAGGTCATCGGCATTCAATTTGAAACCAATGGAGTCTACTCCCTTTGTAAGAATGTCAAGAGCCTTTTTGTTTGCCTCTACGGCACCAAGTTCCTTGACATTAATGTTCTGACGCACACGCCATACATTGTTCTCCTTGTTGCCACGCACAAACGGGAACTTTCCAGGAGCACTCTCTGTTGTCTGCAAGCCGTTCAAATCCTCCTGACGGTAGAAAGGCTGCACATTGAAGCCTTCAGGTGAACGCCATACAAGTTTCTTTGTAAAGTCGGCACCTTTCAGGTCAGCAGTGATTTTGTCCATCCATTCCTGCGTTGAGATAGCGGGAAAGTCAGCCAAAAAATTCAATTTTTTTGTTGCCATAACTATATAATTAATAATTAATAATTAACAATTAATAACTGATTTTCATATACACCTTAATGGAACACAAAGGTATAGTTTATTTTTATGTAATTCAAATAATTTTATCAACTTTTTGCGTCATTCTGAGCGTTAGCGATTTTTCGTTACGCTACGCTCCACTCAAAATGACGTGGATGAAGGCTTATCTTTTTTTGGCAAATACTCCATTTGAATGTTTTGCATCGCACCCCAAATGCTGTATCGGGCATCTTTGTTAAGTTTCTCCAACTCTGAAAGCAAGGCTTTCATATCGGCTCGGTTGGAGTCATTCTCATACGGACAGTTCTTAATCTGCTTTTTGAAGCCTTTAATTGACGCGAACCGCTGTAGTTCACTCTCTCTGATAAGGCATAGCGGACGTATTATGGAGAAATCCATCTTCTTCATTTTCAGTAGCGGAGGCATAGTGGCGAAAGCACCTTGAAAAGTGAGGTTCATAAGCAGAGTCTCTATAATATCATCTTGGTGATGCCCCAATGCTATTTTAGTACAACCTAACCCCGATGCCGTCTCAAACAGTTTCTTACGTCTGTTCCAGGAGCAGAGGAAACAAGGAGACTTGCGTGTGTCTGTGGATTGGTCAAACTCTGTCTCCACTATATGCAAAGGTATATTAAAACCGCTACAATAGTTTTTCAGATACTCAATATCTGACTGATACGGTATATTCCTCACAATAATGTGTGCCGCCTCAACGGTAAACTTAGGCTTAAAGATTTTCATCCTCTCGGCAAAAAAGTCAACCAAAGCAAGGCTGTCCTTCCCTCCTGACAAACCAATGAGAACCTTGTCCCCATCTTCAATAAGGGCATAATCCTTCAGCGCCTTTGAGAATTTACCGCGCAAGTGATATACAAAGGTGTCGTCTGTCATTGATTTTATTATAGATAGCCTAACTCCAACTGCGCCTCCTCACTCATCATTGACTTATCCCAAGCAGGCTCAAAGACTATGTTTACAGTAACGCTGTTGACACCCTCCACACTTTGGACCTTTTGCTTTACATCTTCTGCAATAAATTCTCCCATAGGACACCCTACCGCCGTAAGGGTCATATCTATGGTAACATTCTTATCATCATCAACATCAATTTTATAGATAAGACCTAAATCATATACATTTACTGGTATCTCCGGGTCAAACACTGTTTTAAGCATTTTGACTATACCCTCTTCTATTTGTAGAAATTCAGACATTTTATATTTCTATTAAAAGATTCTTCGCTTCGCTCAGAATGACGTAAAGGGTGCTCAGACTATTTACAGACCGTTAGGTAATGACGTAAAGAGGGCTTACTTTATAACCATCTCTGTTACCACCGGCACGTGGTCTGACGGGTGGGTTGTGTGACCTAAATCGTCATTATCAGCATTGTACGACACAGGCTCTGCAAACGCCGCATTATACAAAACATAATCTATACGTTTGGGCAATATGTCTGTTGTACTGTAAAGCCCGGTATATGTATTCCCCTTGCAGGCACAGTCTGCCGCAAGTTCCGGTTTTGCAAGTTGAGCCTCATTACATACATATCCGCCTTGCGCCTCATCTCCCATAGTAATATATGAGTCATTCCACTCTGCTGTGAGTTTTGTATAAGCCTCCTCTTCGGGGCGACAGTTGAAATCTCCGACAAAGAACATAGGAGAATCACCTGATATTGAAGGCACAATCTGCAACGCTATATCCGCCTCTTTTGAACGTGTGTTTATACCTGTCTGGTTTGTAGGATGGTCAAAATGGGTGGCGAAGAAGAAAATCACATCATTTGTCTGACGGTCTTTTAACTTAACCCAAGTCACCATACGGTTGAAAGAGGCTCCGCTTACTTTAGATGGCTTATCAGGTGTGTTTGAGAGGAAGAAACGTCCTTGGTCAAGTTTTACAAACTTAGCCTTCCTATATATAAGCCCGGTCTCCTCACCCGTGCCGCCAGCCTTATACTCCTTACCATTGTCACGTCCGTAACCTATATATTCATAATCACTCATAGATTTTATGAAATCGGGTGCCTCATAAGTAGTAATCTCCTCTATGCCGCAAATATCCATTGCGTGCTTGTGAATCATCTCAAACACTTTCCCTTTGCGGTTAGACCACGCCTTGTCCCCCTTGTCATCTCCGCTTTGACCACCATTATAATATCTGATATTATAGTTGCACACCTTATACTTGTCAGAAGCCTCGGCAAGCGTCACCTCTGAGAATACAGGAGTAACCGTAGTGTCTTTTGAAACCTTGAATGAGTCTCTCACAGCCTGACCTTTGAAAACATTGACGCTCTCAAAAAAGTGATTGTTGTCAGCCACTATCTCACATACAACATACTTACCCTTCTGAACTTTATCACCCGCACTTATAGGCTCACCTCCGCAGGTAAGCGTCACCGTTCCGCCTGCTACGGCAGCCACATTCACCACATATTCAGGAAGTGGTGAGAATTCCGCTTTTATCGTGGTGTCAGAAACCACGACAACAGGTGATTTCACATTGATGCTTGTTCTTTCATACCCTGCATCGGCGGTAGTAGAGACAGTAAGGCTTGCACCCTCTTTCACATAATCACCACTATTCACTGCCTTTTTTGTGCCCCTGTCAGTCAACTTGACCTTACCGCCGGGAGAATCCGCCACTGTGACAACAAACATTGTCTCCAACTTTACAGAATCAACTGAAGAGATGGGATATACAGTGTGACCACCATCTTTCAAATGAACAACCATTGAATTCTCAGACATAACAGGAGCGGCGACTCCGACAGCCAGCAAAACAGCCAATGCAAATTTTCTCATATTAAAAAGCAATAATTTTGGTAAAGTTACTATTTTGTACGTTAAAACACAAAAAAATTGATAAAAATGATTGAATTATTTGAATTTTAGACTATATTTACCATCAATATGCAACAGATTAAAGTTTATAAGGCATCGGCTGGGAGTGGAAAGACAGAGGCTCTCAGTCAGGAGTATATAAAGATGCTTTTACATACGGAACTGAGTGACAAAGAGAAGTTCCGCAGGGTGCTTGCCGTCACCTTTACAAATAAGGCAACCGCTGAGATGAAAGCGAGGATTGTTGAGAAGTTATACAACATATCAAAGCAAGAGAAGCCACAAGATGTGGCAGGAGATGTTATCAGCCCCGACAAGGCGAAGAGACTGCTCAGCGCCATTCTTCACAACTACTCATATTTCAGAGTCTCAACCATTGACAAGTTCTTCCAACTTATAATCAGGGCGTTTGTGCAGGAACTAGGACTCAGTTCAAACTATATGGTTGAACTTGATGAAGGTCAGGTTATAAGAGACACCATTACTGACATACTGCTGAAGATAGGTGATAAGGAGTACGCTCTCTTTTTTGAATGGTTTTACAAAAACCTGACATCGGCTGAAGAGAGTGGAGAGGATGTGAAACTGAAAACCCTACGCAAAAACCTTGAGAATTTCTCATATCAGATTTTCAATGCGAAATACACTGACATAAAGAGTTCTCTCCCTGATTCAGGCACCTACAGTTCTGAAATATCGAGACTCAAGAAAAGACGTGGCGAGATATTGGCGACTCTGATGTCTCTTGCAAAAAGGTTCAAAAATGAGATGGACAAGGAACAATTTGATGAGAAAGATTGCTCACGAGGTTCATTCTCTCCTATCAACAACTTTATTTCAGACGGAAAATACCCCACTCTTAATGACACAATAAAAAAGTGGGCTACAGAGGGTGCGAAGTACCCCAAAGCCTCATCAAAGGGAGATTTGATTGAAGACGCATATAACAGATGGATTCATAAATTAATATCAGAATTTGTTGAGACCACGGAGAAATACCGTGAGGAGTTCAACACCTGCTCACTTATTGTGAAAAACGCTCCATACTTTCTTCTTTTCAACGAACTTGAGCGGGAGATACGCAAGCATACACAAAGTGAGAACACGCAGTTATTGAGTAGTTCAAGTGAGTTTATCAACAAGATAATTGACGGAAGTGACACACCCTTTATCTATGAAAAGACAGGCACATTCATTGACAACTATCTGATTGATGAGTTCCAAGACACATCACGCCTTCAGTGGAACAATTTCAAGCCGCTTATAGCGGACAGTTACGCCAGCGGAATGGAGAACCTTATTGTAGGCGATGTTAAGCAGAGTATCTACCGTTTCCGTGACTCTGACTGGTCAATACTTGACCACGGCATAGATGAGAACTTCAACACCTCTCCAAAAGTTCTTAACCATAATTACAGAAGTCTTGGGAATATAATTGAGTATAACAACGCCCTGTTCAAGCGTCTCTCAGATTTTCTGCAAACAACATACAACGTATTCTCAAACCGCGATGACCACACCATAACAGACGCATATTCTGATGTGTGCCAGTTACCGCCCACCCCACGGGAAGGGACAAATGACGTTAATGTCAAGGGATTAGGTTATGTGAGCATAAATCTGATACCGTACTGCACAAAAGAAGAATACAATGAAGAGGTGTTCAAAAAAGTATTGGATGACATACGTGAACTACAGTCAAAAGGATATAACCTATCTGACATCGGGTTAATCTACAGATGGAAGAGAGGAGCCGTTGAGATTGCGCAATACCTTATCAGGAACGGCATCAATGTAATTTCAGAAGAGGCTCTGCTTGTATGTTCAAACAGTTCTGTTAATGATATAACAGCGGTCTTGACATACATAGTTAACAGAAATGACAAGGCAAGCGGTCATATAGTGGAGAATTTTCTGCCACCTGAAATCAACGGGAGCATAACCACGCTGTCAAAGTTACCCTTATATGAACTGATTGAACAGATTATATACCTGTGCGGAATGGATAAAGATGAGTCAAACATTCCGTATCTCAACGCCTTCAGAGATTTAGTCGCAGACTATATTGACAAGAAAGGCTCTGATATAAAGGATTTTTTAGAGTGGTGGAGCGATGTTAAGGAGAACAAATCCCTTACAACCTCAACAACCGCCGATGCCATAAACATAATAACCCTTCACAAATCAAAAGGTCTGGCATTCAAAGCCGTAATAATTCCTGAGATGAACTGGGATTTCAAAGCAAACAAGCAAGCCGTTGATATATTATGGGAGAAGATTCCAGCCTCAGCACCTGAATACAGCTCACTGAAATGTGTGCCTATTGAGTTCAACGCCACAATGAGGGATTCCATATTCAAAGACGGATACTATGATGAGGTACTTATGCAATACATTGACAACCTCAATCTTTTATATGTGGCGTTCACGCGTGCCAAATATGTATTAATAGGTTACTGTAGCCAGACAAAATACGGCCACGATTATAACAAAGTCATCTCCTCTATATTCCCCATTTTTAACGGAGATGTTGAATGCCATATAGGGGAGATTCCGAACCACGCCGATTTTGACAAGGGAAAAAAGGAGCTGATGGAATGCGAAGATAGAGAAAACAACAACTTTCAATTGTCAATTGTCAATTGTCAATTGTCACCGTCTGAGAAGATGTCGCTGTTTCCTCTGCGTGACGCTGACGGGATTACAGAACAGACAGAGCGTGGAAGCCGTATGCACAGGATTATGGAAAAAGTTGTCACAGAGAGTGACATAGAACCCCAAATAGATGAGATGCTTCTAAAAGGGCACATTGACAAGGCTCAATATGACTCTCTGCTCGCAGACCTCACAGAGTATGTGCGTAGGGCTCCTGTTGAATGGTTTGACGGCAGTATGAGAGTTGTGACAGAGCGAACCATAATAAAAATATACAAAGACATTGACGGGAGAACCGTCAAAAGAGAAAAACGCCCCGACCGTGTGCTAATTAACACAAATAATGATGCGGTTACCGTAATAGATTACAAATTCGGTGAGCAGAAGGAGAAGTCGCACATATCACAAGTAGGTGAATATATGAACTTATACAAAGAAGCCGGCCACAAGAACGTAACCGGCTACATTTACTATTTTGAGAATTTTGAGATAGTCAAGGTTGACTAACGCACAACCACTCTGCCATTATAGTAATTTCCGTCTCCGTCAATAACATTTACTATATATGTTCCTGGAGCGGCGTTAATGCTCCAAGAGGAACTATCTGATACATTGAGTACACTGATTCTTCTGCCACTCAAATCTGTGACATAGACATCGGCAATATTCTCAACTCCTTTTATATTAATCTCACCCTCTGTAGGATTAGGATATAGTGTAAGTTTAATATCAGAGCCATCAGAGTATGAATTAACATCTGTAGTACCCCACTGTGTGTCAAGCCACTCCATTCTCTCCTTTAAGTATGCAAGCACCTGAGACTTTTTTGTCTGAAGTTTGTCATTACCATACTCAGGCCACTTTTTAAGGTCGCAAGCGGCGGCAGCGGAAATCTTGTCAATAAAGGCGTCAGCCTCCTTCTTCAATTCAGGATAAAGAGAGCCTCTAACCTCCTCCCAACGTATGGCGCATTGGTCTTGGAATGACGGGTAGGCGGCAAGGTCATCTATCCAAGTATCTCCCCAAGCAGGGAACTCATAGATATGATATCCGTTATAGTGATGAAGTGATGAGCCGAAATCCCACACTGGTCCGAACTCAAGTTTTGTATTATCGCCCCTCTCCTTGTGCATATAGCAACTGCCGTGGAATGACTCATCGTTACCTATTACCTCTTGAACCAAATAGAAATTAACCAATGTGTCCAAATCTATGTAGTTCTCCCAGCCTCCTTTATGTATGGCTTCATTGGTTTTATAGAGGTAATTCCACATATAATCATACTGAACATTAGACATAACCTCTGGTGATTTGCTTGTAACTCTTAGCATTTCTCCATCTTTTTCCTCCATTTGGAATTGAACGGAAGGGTCTTCCCAATAGTTATCTATCTCAAGCAACCAGCCGCCTGTAACCAAGGCAGGGTCTGTCTCTCCCTCCTCTTGCTCCGTAACCTGCACACGGTTACTACTTATCTTCAGTTTGTCTGTAAGGAAATAGATTCCTCTGTATATTCCGTTGAGATAGAGTTCAAACGGCTCCTGTCCAGGGGTATAGACAAGTCCGAACAATCTGCTTAGTTTAAAGCCCAAAGTATTACGCAAGAAGGCGTCAGAGTCATCTGCGTGGGCAAGAAGTGTGAAACTCTTGTCTTTTGTAAGACCAAGCGGAGTCTGCTTTTTTGCAAACTTCAGAGCGTACGGTTTCTTATCAAACCCCGTCCAGGTATAGTTACCTCTACCCTTTGTCTCCGCAACTAATGGCTCATCTTTTGTTCCCAAAGACTCATATCCTGGAATACCCATAGCGTCTATATAGACTGTGGCAGGCACATAATTCTCATCATCAGTAATCTCAAGCCCTGAGTCTGTGTTAAGATACATTACAGGCAGCGTACCTGATGACGGATTACAAGTAATCACCGGCGGAGGTGTGGGAGACACACCGTCTTTTATAACAGTTATAATCTGGTTCTTTTGGTCAAATTTAATTGTGATGTTGTGTTGCTCCGTAAGAGTGAAATTCACATTACCGTCCAAATCATCAAAGCAAGCTATACTCCCCTCTTTGTCAAGGGCTGCAAAACCCCAGTTGTATTCCCAACTGCCATATGTTATCTTAAATGTATAGGTGCCAGCGTCTAAGGCATATACTATTGAGTCTCCTTTCAATAAATTGCAGGCTGCAGGATCCCAGTATAATCCGCAGCACCAACCCAACGCTTCATATTCATCTCCGTTCCCCGCTATGCAGAAATCTGAGTAACCCTTCTCATACTTACTCCATATACCTTGATTCCAATTTTCAGCGACCTCAGGTGTGAAAATATAATCAACGTTTATCTGAATGGCTGAAGTGGCGGTACGGTGTTCACCTCTTGTAAGAGC
Source organism: Paludibacteraceae bacterium (assembly GCA_024405875.1). GTDB lineage: Bacteria > Bacteroidota > Bacteroidia > Bacteroidales > Paludibacteraceae > Enterocola. Next base: position 6,173 of record JAKSOA010000013.1, on the reverse strand, counting down.
GATATCATCCTTAAGCACATTCACAGGGTCATATTTATTACCCTCTGGCAGTGATGTGTCTGAGAAGAAGTACTTGGATATTCCTTTGACGTTAGTCAGACTGGTGAATTTCCAGACATTACCGTTCACGCATTCCATATTCCAAATGGCTGAGTTGGCATCGGTTCCGTAAACAAACTTGGGCTGTACCCACCCTGTGTTGGTGTTGTCAAAATAGAATGTTCCCATAGGAATATTCACGGCTAAAGCCGTAAAACCATACAATGACACTATCAATAAGATAAGTGAAGAAGTAAATTTTTTCATAAGCTTTTGAAAGAAAATAAAATTTTTGTAAAGTTACTATAATAATATTAAATTTGCAAACAAAATAAACAACTTTGTTAATTATTAATTGTTAATTATTAATTATGAAGGTGCTTTGTGTTGGATGGAACTATAAGCAGCATTGCAGGGAACTTGGAGGGAATACCGCTTCAACACACCCCACAATATTCCTTAAGCCAGAGACAGCCATTCTGAAAGATAACAAACCTGTCTATATTCCTGACTTCACAAATCAGTTAGAGTATGAGATTGAACTTATTGTTAAGATAAACCGATTAGGGAAAGGAATTGCGGAGAAGTTTGCCTCACGCTATTATGCAGAAGTTGGACTTGGTATTGATTTTACGGCGAGAGACCTTCAGAAACAGGCGCGTGAGTGCGGTGAGCCTTGGGACATTTGCAAGGGTTTTGACTCATCAGCCCCCATCAGTGAGTTTATTCCGCTTGCTGATTTGGGCGGTGATATTCAGAATCTGAACTTTCGCCTTGACATTGACGGAAAAACTGTTCAAAACGGACATACATCTGATATGATTCACAGCGTTGACGCAATAATATCATACGTGAGTCAGTTTTACACATTAAAGATAGGTGACATTTTCTTTACAGGGACACCAGAAGGAGTGGGAGCGGTAAAGATAGGGAACCATCTTGAAGGCTGGCTTGAGGGACGCAAGTTGCTTGATTTTTATATTAAATGAAAAGATTCATCTACATATTGTTTCTATTAACTGCTGTGATAAAATCACACGCCACAGAGTTTTACACGCCTCTGACAACGGAAGGCTTCAAGGCTGAGACCATCTCAGCCCTTGACGACACGCTCATCAGGCTTACATTCACTGACGCCATTCACATCAACAACATTCCCTGGTTCAACACAGACTTTCCTGCACAACGGTCAAGCAAAGCCTCTGATTTCATAGTTGAACTCACCAACATAAAAAGCGCCCCTTGCTCATCTGATGAGTCAGAACTGCTTTATGGCATCGGGGAAGAGCCCATTATTAACAAGGAAATAGCAACCACACGTGGTGAGAAAACACTTGAAATATATGTACTGCCGTTTTTTATAAAAAATGGTACAGCGCACCGTATTGAGAGTGCCTCTCTGCACATCAGTCAGGCATCCGGAGGATTAAAAACAGGTGAAGCATTAAAAACCGCACAAAAATATGCGGCTAATTCAGTGCTGGCAGGCGGTAGTTGGTACAAAATTGCTGTGGAGACATCGGGGTTATACAAACTAACATACTCTGATATAAAAAATATGGGAATAGGAGACCCTGCCGGAGTGAGGGTATACGGATACGGAGGCGCTCTTATTGATGAAGACCTGAGCAAGGCGTTGCCACGATATGATGATTTGCCTGAAGTAGCCGTCTATATGGAGAAAGGTGCTGATGGAGTATTCTCAGAAGGTGATTACATTCTCTTCTACGCACAAGGTGTGGTGAAGGACAATATTTCCAAAGAGGAACCAACACACTCATACACGTACAATTATTGTAGTAAGGAGGGGTATTACTTTATAACCTGTGGTTCAGGAGAGGGTTTGAGAATGGAGAAAGCGGCATTGGTGACAAATGAACCCACAGTCACCTTCAAAAACACTTTAGCAGGTTATTATATTCATTCTGATGAGACAACCCTGCTGACAAGCGGACGTGAGTGGTATGGATATAAATTCAGTAGCGGCACACTGTCACGCACATTCACCATATGTGACACTAATATTGACACAGGTGAGGATATATATATTGACGCCACACTTGTAGCACATTCATCAAACAAAACACAATTTGCCGTAACCTTTAACGGAGCTGACGCTGGTACAGTCAACATTGCCGCTTCAACAAGTTCACATATTGCGGGCAAAAAGGGGCTGTTCCAAAAATATTTGAATAACAACACCTCCTCAAATCCCCGGATTTCACTGAAATACTCACCTTTCTCCGCCTCTGACGCAGGTTATCTATACTACATCTGCGCAAATTACTACAAGAGGCTGATTCTGGACTCAAACAACAGTTCCATTCTCATTACAAACCCCGAAGAGTTGACAAGGGGCGTAATAGCAAAATATGAGATAACAGGAGCAAGTGGTTCAACAATGGTTTGGGATATAACAGACCCCGTAAGAACAAAAAGGATTCCGGCTACCATCTCAGGCGGCACACTGACATTCAAAGAGGAACGTTCCGAATTTCATAAATATATAGCATTCAACCCTAATGCGGCAAAAGCGCCAAAGATGGTTGGTGCTGTCGGGAACCAGAACCTACATCAACTGAGTGTTGCGGATATGGTCATCATCACACCACCGGAGTATATGAATGCGGCAAACCGCCTTGCTAATTTCCACCGTACAAACGACAATCTTTCAGTACATATAATAACCCCTGAACTAATATACAATGAGTTCTCATCAGGCACACCTGACGTATCCGCCTACAGACTGCTGATGAAGATGTTTTATGACAGAGCTATGGAGAGCAAGGGAAGACTTCCGCAGCATCTGCTCCTCATGGGTGTGACAGGTTATGACAACCGCGGAATAAAAAACGAGAAGCGCCCTCTTGTAGGGTATCAGTCACCAGAATCCCTCACCAGCACCTCATCATACACAACCGATGATTTTTATGGTATGCTTGATGATAACGAAGGGGCTTACATTTCATCGGCGACTATGGACATAAGTGTCGGGCGTCTACCTGTAACTTCCGAACAGGAGGCTGAAAACGTCGTTACCAAGACAATTAATTATGTAACCTCATCATCTACTGGAGATTGGCGTGCGTTATGCACATTCTTAGGGGATAATGATGACTCCCACGCACACGAACAGCAGGCAGACCAGCTTGCCTCTATGGTGACCGAGACAAATAACAGTTATAGGACTGATAAGATATTTCTTGATTCATACATAGCCGTAAACAGTTCCGCCGGAACATCTTATCCCGGAGCCAGGAACAAGGTTCTTCAGAACCTGAAAGACGGAACAGTGGTATTCACATTCGTGGGGCACGGAAGTCCCAATATACTCACAACAGAGCAGACCATATCAAAGAATGACATTACGGGAATGTACAACAAGAACCTTGCGTTATGGGCTACAGCAACCTGTGATTTCTCAAGATATGATGACGTGTCACACTCTGCCGGTATGGAGGTCATACTTAACCCGAACGGAGGCGGTATAGCCCTATATACCACGACACGTGTGGTTTACTCTTCAGAGAACTTCAAACTTATGAAAGCCGCATTCACCTATTTGTTTCCAGAGGCTAATGCAGAGCACAAGACAATAGGAGAGATATTCCGCCTTGCTAAAATAGATTTGAAGAACAACTCAAACAAACTTAATTTCACACTGCTTGGTGACCCTGCCATAAAGATACACTACCCATCTCACATAGTAAAAACAGACTCAATCAATCACTCCGTTCCCGCAGAAGCCGAAATGCAGGCACTTGGCATAGTGACAATAAGAGGACATTTGGAGAATGCCAACGCTGACACCTTGAAAAATTTTAACGGTAAGATATTAATAACGGTATATGATAAAGAGGAGACTCTCAAGACATTGGGGCAAGTTGGAGACAAGTCCGCCTTCTCATATAAGGACTACCCTAACAAATTGTTTAAGGGTACCATATCTGTAACAAACGGTCTTTTTGAGACAACATTTATGGTTCCAAAGGATATTAATTACCGGATTGACAAAGGTAAAATCCTATATTACGCCTGGCAGGAGGGCTCAACGGAAAATGACGCATTCGGTAATGACGTGGATTTCAGAGTTGGCGGCACAGACCCAAGTTATGAGGAGACCACCGTAGGACCTGTGATACGAGCCTATATGAACGCACCTGAGTTTGTAAACGGAGGGAAGGTAAATAGTTCGCCCGTATTCTACTCCCATACGTTTGATGAATATGGTGTGAACGTTGTTGGTGCCGGTATCGGCCACGATGCCACAGTAATACTTACTGGTCCCGTCTCAGGAACATACAATTTGAATGATTCTTATGTCTCCGCACTCAATGACTATAAAAACGGAATGTTTAAATATCAGTTCCGGGATTTGGAGCAAGGTTCTTACAGACTGGATTTCAAAGTCTGGAATTTACAGAACATATCAAACACCACATCATTGGAGTTTGTTGTTGACACATTGGCAAGACCGGAAATTGAAGAGTTTTTCATCTATCCTAACCCTGCCTCAGACCACGCCACTATGTATCTGCGCCACAACAGACCTGAAGTTCCCCTGAGCGTGACATTCAGAGTTTATGATATGGGCTGGAGAGAATATTGGAGTTCCACCGTAACAGAGAATACAGACGGAACATATCACTCCACTTGGAAAATGGCAGGAGGATTCAACAACGTTTGCAGCGGAGTCTATTGGGTGAGAGCCATTATACATACGCCAAACGGCAATTATACACAACTTGTGAAAAAATTAATTGTTAAAACCAAATAAAAACACAATATTATTCAAAAAAGTGCGTTATCTTTGTAGCCGTTTTTGAAATGTAAAAATTTTTAACAGATGAAAAAGTACATAACATTATTTCTACTTGTCATAGCAGGTTCCGCTTCACTACTTGCAGACGATTCTACAATTGAGACATTTAGCCCTATAACTACGGGTGCCGCCTTCCTTACAGTAGGTCCTGACGCTCGTGCCGGCGGTATTGGTGACACAGGTGGAGCCACAGCTCCTGATGAGAACTCTCAATTCTGGAACCCTTCAAAATACGCCTTTATAAACGGAATTGGCGGAGCAACCATATCATACGTACCTTGGCTCAGGAAACTTGTATCTGACATTGACCTTATATCAGCCACAGGATTCTACAAGATTAAAGATGTGCAGACAATTGCCGCATCATTCCGTTTCTTCTCCATAGGACAAGTACTTATAAAGAAAGACCAATCAGACCCTGGTTATAATGTTAAGCCGTACGACCTTGCCGTAGATGTATCTTATTCACGCATACTTGCAAAGAACTTCTCTATGGGCGTGGCATTACGTTTCATCTGGTCTGACCTTACAGGCGGTCACTCTGTTGACGGCAGTTATCTTGAGCCTGGCTGGAGTATAGCGGCTGACATATCCGGATATTACGGACAAGATGTTGACTTTGCCTGGGGTAAGGGACGCGGAGCGTTCGGTTTCAACATATCAAACATAGGTAAGAAACTTGAATACGGAGATTACCACAGCGCCGCATTCGTTCCAACTCAACTGAAACTTGGCGGACACTTCCGTATGCCGTTTGACCAATACAACGGAATGTCATTAAGCGTTGACTTCAACAAACTCCTTGTTCCGGCACGTCCTATTAAAGGCGATGAGACCGATGAGGAATATCAAAAGCGCTTGGATGACTACTATAAGATGGACCCTATTACAGGTGTTGGAAAGTCATTTGTTGATATGCCTGACGGCAGCAAGTTTGATTTCGGATATAAGATTAAACAGATAAACTTCTCTCTTGGTCTTGAGTATGACTACAAGAATATGGTCTTTGTACGTATGGGTTACTTTAATGAGAGCCAGCAGAGCGGTAACCGTAAGTACATAACCTTTGGTGCGGGATTCCACTACAACGTATTTGAGATTGATGTTGCATACGACCTTGCGGTCGCTCGTAACAACCCACTTGACCAGACACTTAAATTCACTCTTGGCTTCAATATGGCAGGACTTAAGAAGATTGCCTCCAATGATGTCAAGGACGGAGACCTGTAAACAATTAGTAATTAGTAATTAGTAATTAATAATTGATAATTAAGGCGAAGCCTCATAAACAACGTATTATATCCAAAACCAA
>JAKSOA010000012.1 GCA_024405875.1 Paludibacteraceae bacterium | reverse complement strand
AATGTGAAATGCTCTGTCACACCCCGCTCAACACGCCTTAAACCGTCAGGTGTGGATATGTGTCATCCTGTGGTAAAGCGGTTCAAGGCAATGGGAGGCAAGTGTTTCGGCTCAGCCACTATGTCAGACCAGGCGCTTATGCCGTTCCCGTCAGTCAAGATAGGTCCGGGAGACTCATCCCGCTCCCACACTGCTGATGAGTTCATCTATTTATCAGAAATTTCTGATGCAGTGAATTTGTATGTTGAATTGCTAAAAGATTTACAAATCTGATAAAATTACAATATGAGTATATACAACGAACATTATTTAGAAGCGACCGAAAAAAAGTTCGTAGCTTTGGAGGCACGAGCGAGTGTTTGAGCGAAGCGAGTTTCGCGAGTCTCCGAACAAATCTTGAACTTTTTTGAGGAAATAGAGCTTCTGCATAATGCGAGTGTATATACGAATAATAGTATTAAATTTTTTGTGAAACAATGCTTGAGATAGAGAAGAAATTTCTGGTGAATGAGAAGTGGAAGGCGCCCGCAGAGGGCGGAGCCTACTACCGTCAGGGCTATCTGGCAGAGAGCGGAGCCACGACCCGTGTCCGCATAATAGATGAGAGGGGGGAGAAACGGGCGTTTCTTACAATCAAGGGCAAGACAGTGGGTATAAGCCGTCCTGAATTTGAGTATGAGATACCTGTGAGTGATGCAGAGGAGATGCTCAAGATGGCACTATATCCTGAAATTGAGAAGATAAGATATAAGGTTAATGTGGGTGGCAGAATTTGGGAGGTTGATGAGTTCCTTGGCGTGCATAAAGGTTTGATAGTGGCTGAGATTGAACTTGAGAGTGAGGATGCGGAATATGAGTTGCCCGAATGGGCTGGAGAGGAGGTCTCACTTGACCGCAGTTACTCAAACGCCGCCCTTTCACGCAAGGCAGCCCAGATAATAGCCCTCCAGCAAAAACTTAATGCGTAAGGATTAATTACTAATTGCTAATTACTAATTACTAATTGAATGAAATATCCTGTAGAATTTGATGACATCAGACGCCTCTATGATGAGGAGGTTCAAACGGCGTATGCCAAAATAGTGGCAGAGCCACAAGTCAAGGCAATTGTGCAGCAGGTGCTTGGAAAGGATTATGCAGAATATTTCCTAAGAAACCTTGGACCTATTAATACAGTAGATGAGTTTCAGGAAGAGGTTATCGGGGTAATAATAACTACCATTGAACATAAGACTTGCAAAGAGGTTTCATTGACGGGCGATGAGAATGTTGACCGTGAGAAGGGGAATCTGTTTGTATCAAATCATAGAGATATAGTTCTTGATTCGGCTTTTCTGAACTCACATTTACTCTATAAGGGGTTCAAGACAGGGCAGATAGGTATTGGAAACAACCTGCTTGCCGCCCCGTGGATAGCGTACGCCGTAAGGGTGAACAAGGCTTTCGTGGTAAAGCGTGACGGCTCACTTAAGGAATTGCTGCTCATATCAAAGCACCTGTCAGAGTATATAAGGCTTACCCGTGAGGCGGGGGAGTCTGTTTGGATAGCACAGCGTGAAGGTCGTGCCAAGAACTCCGATGACCGTACGCAGACCTCTATAATAAAGATGTTCGGTATGAGTGGCAGTGGAGATATAGCAACTGATGTTGAGGCGCTTAACATTACTCCGGTCTCAATAAACTATGAGTTTGACCCGTGTGACTATCTGAAGGCTCGTGAGTTCCAACTAAAGCGTGACCTGCCTGATTACAAGAAGACTCCGCAGGAGGACCTCTTGAATATGAAGACGGGTATGATGGGTTACAAGGGACGTGTTAGTTTTGTGATAGGCAAACCGCTCAGAGGTCTTGCTGAGGCAACTGTCGGGGAGTCAAAAAATGAGAAGGCGAGGGTTATAGCAGAGATGCTTGACCGTGAGATACATAGTGGTTACAAACTTTTTGCAAACAACTATGTGGCAGCAGACCTGCTTGAAGGTGGAAAGAGATTTGCTGATAAGTATAACAGTGCTGAGGCTGAGGCGTTTAAGTGTTATTTGCAGAGCAGGATTGATTTGATTGACATTCCAGGCAAAGATGTTGATTTTTTGCGTGGCAAGTTGCTTGAGATGTATGCCAACCCCGCTATTAATCAAGCGGCGGCGTTATGATAGAGCCTGGTTTCAGAAGGTATCTGGTACTTGAAAGGAGTTTCTCTTCTAATACTATTGACGCATACGTGCGTGATATTGAGAAACTTATGGAGTTTTTTGAGGCTCGTGGCATTAATTACCACGATGCCAAATTGGAAGATTTCACCGCCTTTTTGGTGGAACTGAGTGAGATGGGCATTGCAACCCGCTCTCAGGCGAGAATTATATCGGGGATAAAACAGTTCTATAAGTATCTTGTTATGGAGGATATTATAAAGGACTCCCCGGCGGCACTGATAGAGGCTCCGAAACTTGGACAGCACTTGCCAAGCGTGCTCAGTGTAGAGGAGATTGACGCAATAAAGGGTGCTATTGATTTGAGTGCCGATGAGGGACACCGTAACCGCGCCATAATAGAGACAATGTACAGTTGCGGACTGCGTGTGAGTGAACTTGTGGGGCTTAGAATAAGTAATGTGTTCTTTGATGAGATGTATGTGAAGGTTGAGGGTAAGGGTAGCAAGCAGCGTCTTGTGCCTATATCAGAGACAGCGTTAAAGGATATTGACAACTATCTGGTATGGCGTAGGTCACTCAAGATAAAACCGGGCAATGAGGACTATCTGTTCCTTAATCGTCGTGGTTCAAAACTAACCCGGCAGATGGTGTTCATAATGGTTAAGCGTTATGCCGCAGAGGCGGGCGTGAAGACGGAGTTGAGCCCTCACACATTCCGCCACTCATTTGCCACCCATCTGCTTGAAGGTGGGGCTAACTTGAGAGCCATTCAGCAGATGCTAGGTCACGAGAGTATTCTTACAACCGAGATATACACACATATAAGTATGGAGAATTTGAGAAATACTATAACAGAGTTTCATCCGAGAGGAAGAATTTAATTGAAAGTTGAAATTTTGGAGTAGCGAGAGCAGAGTAAATTTATTTACTCTGCCGAGTCACGACAAAATTCACAACGAAGTTGTAAAGTGGACAGTTAACATTATGGAAATATTTGAACAATTAGCGGAGCGGGCTAAGGCAAACAAAAAGAGAATTGTATTGCCTGAATCGCTTGAGGCACGCACATTAGAGGCTGCCTGCAAGGCAATGGAGATGGGTTTGGCAGATGTAATTCTGCTGGGTAAAAAAGAGGAAATCTTTGCAAAGGCTGCGGAAATGGGTCTTAAGTGCATTGATAAGGCTACAATTTTTGATGTGGAGTCTGACCCTAAGGCAGAGGAGTATGTACAACTTCTTTATGGATTGCGTAAGAACAAGGGTATGACAGAGGATGAGGCTCGCAAACTTGTCCACGACAGTCCTTTATATCTTGCCTCTCTTATGGTTAAGAACGGCGATGCCGACGGAGAGGTTGCCGGTGCTATGAACGCCACCAGCAATGTGCTGCGTCCGGCTCTTCAGATTATTAAGATGAAGAAAGGCATAAGCGTTGTCTCTGGTGCTTTCCTTATGATTATACCAAAGGCGGAGTACGGACATAACGGCACATTCATATTTGCTGACTGTGCTGTAACTCCCGACCCTACGGCTGAGCAACTTGCTGAGATTGCCGTAGTAAGCGCCTCTACCGCAAGAGTTCTTGGAGGCTTTGAGCCAAAGGTTGCGATGCTCAGTTTCTCAACTAAGGGTAGCGCCAAGCACGATTGTGTGGAGAAGGTTCAGACCGCCACACGTCTTGCCAAGGAGATGGCTCCTGACCTCTGCCTTGACGGTGAGTTCCAGGCTGATGCCGCTATTGTTCCATCAGTGGGTATGAGTAAGGCTCCGGGCAGTAATATTCAGGGTGACGCCAATGTATTGGTATTCCCTAACCTTGACGCAGGCAATATTGGTTATAAACTTGCACAGCGTCTGAGTGGCGGAGTTGCCGTAGGTCCTATACTTCAAGGTATGGCAGCCCCTGTGAATGACCTTTCACGTGGCTGTAATGTTGATGATATAATTAAAATGATAATAATAACCTCAAATCAAGCATAATATGAAAATTCTAGTTCTAAATTGCGGTAGCTCCTCTGTCAAGTACAAACTCTTTGATATGGCTGCCGGTGGAAATGTGATTGCTGCAGGTGGTGTTGAGAAGATTGGTCTTCCTGACTCTTGCAATGTGTTTAAACTTGCCGATGGCTCTAAAAAGACCCTCTTGCGTAATATGCCTACGCATACAGAGGCTATTGCTTTCATCTTTGAGATTCTCACATCAAGTGAGTATGGCGCCATTAAGTCAATGTCAGAGATAAACGCCGTTGGTCACAGAGTTGTTCACGGAGGTGAGAAATTTAATAAGAGTGTGCTGATTACAGAGGAGGTGCTCAATCAGATTGAGCAGTGTGCCGATATGGCTCCTCTTCATAACCCTGCCAACATTGAGGGTATCCGCACCATTGCCAAGATTCTTCCATCAGTGCCTCAAGTTGCCGTGTTTGACACCGCTTTCCACCAAACTATGCCTAAAAAGGCATATATGTACGCTATTCCGTACAGTTTGTATGAGATTTACGGCATACGCCGTTACGGTTTCCACGGAACCAGCCACCGCTATGTGAGCGCTCGTGCCTGTGAGTTTTTAGGTATTCCTGTAGAGGGTACAAAGATGATTACGTGCCACGTTGGTAACGGTGGCTCCATAACTGCCATAAAAGATGGAAAATCTGTTGATACAACAATGGGTTTCACTCCGCTTGAGGGCTTGATGATGGGTACCCGCTCCGGAGATATTGACGCAGGTGCTGTAACATATCTTATGAACAAGAATAACCTGAAACCTGCTGAGGTTTCCTCTCTGCTCAATAAACAGTCTGGTGTTCAAGGTATTACAGGAGGCTCATCTGATATGCGTGACGCTCAGGCAGCCGCCGATGGTGGCAATGACCGTGCCAAACTTGCTATTGATATGTATATGTATCGTTGGATTAAGTACATAGGTGCATATACTGCCGCTCTTGGAGGTGTTGATGTAATTGTTCTTACAGGTGGTGTGGGTGAGAACCAGGCTCCGCTACGTAAGATTTTGGTTGACAATCTCGCATTCCTTGGCATAAAACTTGATGAGGAGGCTAACAAGTGTCGTGGCATTGAGCGTGTAATATCAACCCCGGACTCAAAGGTCAAGGTTGTTATTATTCCTACTGATGAAGAGTTGATGATTGCACAAGATACTATGAACTTACTATGACTCTGTCATAGTAAGTTCAAGTATCATAGCGTATATGACCCCACCCCAAACCCCGCCCTCAGGGCAGGGCTTAGTCGCACATAAATGTGCTCCGTAACTATAATGAGTGACCGCATTGCACAAATATTAACTATTCTGTTCCAGCCCTTGCTAGTTCCAATGTATGGGTTGCTGCTTCTTATTGCAGTGCCTCAGTTCTATGGCTACAATATGCACGCCAAACTGCTTGTCATAGGTATAGCAATTTTTCTGATGGTTATTCTGCCTGTGCTATGGTATCTGTCGCTTATTAAACTTAAGGTTATAACAACTCCGCAGGCATCGGACCGTAGGCAGAGAATATGGGCGTATCTCTTCACCCTGCTCTGCTATTGTGGAACGGCGTGGTTCTTTATGAAACTTGGCTCTCTTGTTGTAGGTGGTGTCATACTTATGGCATCAGTGGCTCTTGCCTTGGTTACGGGGATAAATTTCTTTTGGAAAATATCCGCTCACGCCACAGGCATAAGCGGATTGCTGGGCGCCACACTGTATATAGGTTTCTCATACGGTGTCTATAATCCGCCACTCTATGTGGTGCTTATAATTTGCTGCGGCTTAGTCTGCTCGGCACGTCTCAGGCTTGACGCGCATACCCCTTGGCAACTTATAGCCGGTACTTTATTAGGGTTTACAGTGATGTTCCCGCTGCCACTTCTGATTTTTGGTTAACCGGTGAACAGAAAAAAGCCTGCCTCCGTTATGGAAGCAGGCTTTTGTTTTGTGAGTCAGTACTATTATTTCATCTTGTTGATGAAAAGAGCAAGTTTTGACTTAAGGTTGCTTGCCTTGTTAGCGTGGATAACGTTAATCTTAGCAAGTTTGTCAAGCATTGCTGATACCTTTGGAAGCATTGCTTCCGCTTCTGATTTCTCACGTGTTGCACGTAAATCTCTTACTGCGTTACGCATTGTTTTTGCGTAATAGCGATTGTGCAATCTTCTTGTCTCTGTTTGTCTGATTCTCTTCTCAGACGATTTGTGATTCGCCATTTTCTATTACTTTTTATTTTGTTTATCGTAGCCCATAGCAGAATCGAACTGCTCTTTCAAGAATGAAAATCTTACGTCCTAACCGATAGACGAATGGGCCTTCCCCAAAAAGAGTGTGCAAAATTAGTTTATTTTTTCTTTATGCCCAAATTTTTTTGCAATAAAAAATAAAAATTTAGTACCTTTGTGACATTAATAGGCCGTCTTAATTAAAATTCTTTTTTATGCAGGAAAAACTTATTCAGGGCATAAAAGGTTGGAAAGAAGACGACCGCCCAAGAGAAAAATGCCTGTTACACGGAGTCTCCGCTCTTTCTGACGCAGAGTTGCTTGCAATTCTCATAGGTTCAGGGACAAGGAACAAAAGTGCCGTGGAACTTGGCAGGGAGATTTTGAAAAAGGCCGGAGACCGCTTTTCTCAGTTATCCAAGATGGATTACAAGGAACTAAGAGGCATCAACGGCATTGGTCAGGCAAAAGCGGTTATTCTGCTTGCCGCACTTGAAATAGGACGCCGTCGTCAGGCGGAGGGTGCTTTGAGGAGTGAGCGTATTCAGTCAAGCCGTCAGGCTGCTGACATATTCAGCGCTATGCTCTCTGACGCCAGGTATGAGGAGTTTTGGGTTATGATGCTCAATCATTCAAACCGTCTGATAGGTAAGGTAAGAGTGTCATCGGGTGGAGTTCACGAGACCCTTGTTGACCCCAAGCATATCTTCAAGGAGGCTCTGCAACATCTTGCAACGGGCATTGTGCTATGCCATAATCACCCAAGCGGAGGCGTTGAGCCAAGTGAGGCGGATATAAAACTTACAAAAGTGCTGATATCAGGCGCTTCGGCTCTTGGAATAAGGGTGCTTGACCATATAATAGTCGGGGGTGACGGTTATTACAGTTTTGCAGATTCACATCTATTATGATATATATATATACTGAAAAATACACACCGCGTTTCAAATATATAGCACACCATATATTTGAGAAGATTCTTAATGATAAGGTCTCCGTTATAAGAGATGAGAATGAGGCAAGGGAGTGCAAGGAGCCGTTGATTGTCTATTCACGCACTTTAACTCTGGACAATGCTTTCAACATCCGTCCTCACGGTTTGGTCTTCCAAGATGGAATAAGAGACCAGGATACAACTGTTACTGAGTGGAATGACACCAAGATTTTCTTCAGGACAGGCGATGACAAGTATGACCTGCCGTTTGACATCTTCTCAGCCTCTTTCTTTCTGCTGAGCCGATATGAGGAGTACTATGGTGAGAAAGATGAACTTAGCCGTTTTAAGAAAGAGAGCAGTCTTGCCTACAAGAATGGTTTTCTTGACCGTCCGTTGGTTGATGAGTGGGCGTATATGCTTGAATCTATGTTGGTTAGGAAATTGAAGTATAAACCTGCTAAAAAAGGTGAGTTCAGAATGCACTCATCTGTGGTCATTGACAACTTCTATAAATATAGGTATAACTCCATAACACTCTCTATCGTCTCTCTTATTAAAAAACTCTTCACAGGACAGTTCAAGAGTTTCATTCATCAGTTGAGAGTGCGTTTGTTTCTTGAGAAAGACCCGTATGATAATTTTGACAAGATTCTCAGTTTCCATAACCACACCACTCTTAACCCTACATTCTTTGTTATGATTAAGAAGGGTCGCAGGTGTTGTCATAACATTTACACAACGTTCAGCAAACTGCGTAAGAATCTTCGCAGAAACTATACCACCGGATTGCATCCGTCCATTGGTACATATAATAATACAAAAAAGGCTCGTAGGGAGTTGCGTAAACTTGAGAAACATATTGTAAAGCAGCGTGTTGATACAAATATGTATGACAAGTTCGCCTTCTCACTGCCTGTCGGGTATGAGACGCTTCTTAAGATTGGTATAACAGATGATTATTCAATGGCTTACCACGATGCCATAGGGTTCCGTGCCAGCACTTGCACGCCGTTCCGTTTCTATGATATAAAGCACGAGAGCAAGACACGTCTTATGGTTCATAATCTTGCCATTACAGATATGGCTCTTAAGGCTATGGGTGTCCATCATAATGCTATTGAGGCTGCCATTGTACCTATTGTAAATAGAATAAAAAATGTCAATGGACAGTTCTGCTGCTGCCTGACAAACAGAATATTCTCAAATTCAGGCAAATGGTATGGCTGGGCCGACGCTTTGGAACAGGTCTATAAATATGCCTCAAAACTTGAGGTGTGCAACATTAAGAACGCAATGGACCAATGTGAATGATTTGATATTTGCCTCTGTAGTTCAACGGATAGAATAGAAGTTTCCTAAACTTTAGATAGGGGTTCGATTCCCCTCGGAGGTACGAAAAAAGGTTGGCGTAAGCCAACCTTTTTTTGTACCTTTTTCCCTTCTTTTATGGGGCTACGCCCCTTTTCGTGCTTCGCACGGCGGGCAGAAGCCCGCTTGGTTGGCTTACGCCAGCCTTATTTTCTATTTAACCCCTAAAACAAACGGTATCTTTTTGCGTAGGATTACTTTCTCTGCTGTGAATGCCTCAAAAAGCGCTACATAGATGCCTGGTGGCATAAGCAGTTTGCGGTCAGAGAGTCCGTCCCAGGTTACCACGCCCTGCTCAAGCAGTTGGGTGTTGTTTACCAGATGTTTCACCAGCACTCCATTCGCATTAAAAACATAGATGTTTGCCACGGCAGGCTCATTCAGTTTGTAAAAGATGTACGCAAGGTCATTCTGTGAGTCTCCATCCGGGGTGAAGGTGAGGGGCTCAATCCAAACGGAGCCGGAATCGTGGTCAGAGTAGTCAATCTTCTTCCCCCGATGACTGTAGTTCCAGATATGAAAGGCATTGGAGCGTGTGGAGGTATATTTGAAGTGGAAACCGCTGTAACGGTTGTTTTGCACGGCGGCGTCAAAAGCCTCAGCCTCAAGTGTTGAGTCCGCCTCATTTTCTGCAATTGACAATACACGCCACGCCCCTGTCTCAGAGCGGTGTGCCACTATGGTTATTGGCTCTCCTGCGGTTATTCTGCCTTCATCACCCTGAGAGAGGGTTTCACTCTTTGAACCGCTCTGATGGCAAAGTGCTATGTTCTTTCCTGTGTAGCCTATTCTCAGGTAGTAGCCGTTTAGTTCTGTGCTGAAAGAGGTGGAGTCAGCCATAATGAACCATTTGCAGTAGTTTGATGATGATGGTACGTAGTCAAACTTAAATGTGGCTCTCCACGTGGCGTTGTAGCAGGCGGTGCAGGTGTCATAAAGCAGAGCCTCTCCTGACTCAGCCGGTGCGGAGAGGCTTATGGTGTCAGCGTTGAATACAAACTTGTCTGAATCACCTTTCCACGCCACCGCACTCAGATGGCATAATAGCAAGGCTACGGCTGTAAAGATATTTCTCATTCTCTGTCAAAATATGGCGGA
The DNA here is from genome assembly GCA_024405875.1 of Paludibacteraceae bacterium. Classification (GTDB taxonomy): domain Bacteria; phylum Bacteroidota; class Bacteroidia; order Bacteroidales; family Paludibacteraceae; genus Enterocola. Next base: position 49,696 of record JAKSOA010000012.1, on the reverse strand, counting down.
ATGAAGGAGGTGCTGTCATAAATCAAATAGGGGAGATGTGGCAAAGATACAAAATCTTTTGTGTGTAAGATATTTATTTTGTAATTTAGCGGTATAAAAAATAAGGTTTGACTATGAATAAACATTTTCTCTTTATAGGAGTTCTGTTTGTGCTCCTGTTATCAGGCTGTGAAAAAAAAGAAGACCCGCAGCCACTTCCTCAAAAGTGCAGTGCGTCAGATTATGCACAAGTGACAATTGGCACACAGGTGTGGATGGCAGAGAATTATTGTTGCTATAAGTATGATACTGAATCTGAGGCTTATAAGGCTGGCGTTAAATCAGTATCCATTTCAAATGAGCAGGTATATACACCCTACTTTGCTGATGTCTCAAAGGTTAAGTTGCCTGATTATATGAATGAAAGCCACAGGGCTAAGTTGGGTTATCTCTATAACTGGGCTGCGGCTGTGGGTGTGGCTGACGGTCTCAAACAGACAGAGAATTTTACTGAGCCTCGTCAGGGAATATGCCCTAACGGCTGGCATATTCCTACACTTGCCGAATGGAACACCCTGATTGATTTCATAGAGAAATCAGATGGTAAGGGGATAGCATCGGCTGGAAAGTATCTAAAGACAACATCGGGGTGGAATGAGAATGGAAACGGGAGTGACTCGTACGGCTTTGCGGTATTGCCAGGAGGTTTCTCATATGCTACAAGCATATATCAAGTAGGTTTCCTCTCTCATTTCTGGACTGCTACTGTTGGTGGCTCAAGCAAGGAGAAGGCTTTTGAGAGAACGTTTGCTTATGACTCTGACCAATGTGGTTCAGACCCCTACGATAAAAATATAGGACAGAGTGTAAGGTGCGTAAAGAATTAAATATTATCTTTGTGGCTCAAAAAATTAAAGATAATAAATTATGAATGTAGCAATTGTAGGTGCAAGTGGCGCTGTAGGACAGGAGTTTCTGAGAGTGCTTGCCGAGAGAAATTTCCCTATTACCAATCTTACTCTTTTCGGGTCTGCCAGAAGTGCCGGCACACAATATGAGTTCAAGGGCAGGAAATATACTGTAAAGGAGTTGGTTCACGGTGATGATTTCAAGGATATTGATATTGCCTTCACATCGGCTGGAGCGGGTATCTCAAAGGAGTTTGAGAAGGATATAACCAAGTTCGGGGCTGTTATGATTGATAACTCAAGCGCTTTCCGTATGGACGCTGATGTCCCGTTGGTTGTTCCTGAGGTAAACGCCCCTGATGCAAAGGTGCGTCCTCGTGGTGTTATTGCAAACCCTAACTGCACTACTATAATTATGGTTGTCTGCCTTAAGGCTATCGAGGAACTTTCACACATTAAGCGTGTTCACGTATCAACTTATCAGGCTGCCTCTGGCGCTGGTGCCGCCGCTATGGCGGAGTTGGAGTTGCAGTACCGTCAAGTTCTTAATAATGAGCCTGTTACTGTAAATAAATTTGCTTATCAACTTGCTTTCAACCTTATCCCCCAGATTGATGTGTTCACAGATAACGGCTACACCAAGGAGGAGATGAAGATGTACAATGAGACTAAGAAGATTATGCACACAGACATTGCTACCAGTGCTACTTGCATACGTGTACCGTCTCTCCGCGCTCACTCTGAGGCTGTATGGGTTGAGACAGAGAAACCTCTTACAGTAGAGGCGGTTCAGGCTGCGTTTGCTAAGGCAGACGGAGTGGTTCTTGAGGATAACCCTTCAGAGAAGATATATCCAATGCCTCTTTTCAAGTCTGGCCTTGACCCCGTTTATGTAGGGCGTGTCCGCAAAGACCTTGCCAACCCTAACGGCATCACTTTCTGGTGCGTTGGAGACCAGATTAAGAAGGGTGCCGCCCTTAATGCTGTTCAAATTGCTGAATATCTTGTAAAAGAGGGTGACATCAGAAAGTAAAATAGTCTATAGTCAGAATCTATGTTCCGATGTGAGACCGCTTTTGGATGGGCTTACACCGGAACAAATTTTTATAATTACTGATACAGGCAGCAGTAAATACTGCCTGAATGCCTTGCTCTCCGCATTACCTGAGTTGAAAGGGGCAAGGGTGATAATGCTTAAAGAGGGTGATGAGAACAAAAACCTTGATGCCGTAATATCAATATGGCGTTTCCTTGTAGAGAATGGAGCCACACGCTCAAGCCTTGTCATTAATCTGGGTGGCGGAATGGTTACTGATTTGGGAGGCTTTGCCGCCAGCACATTCAAAAGAGGCGTCCGTTTCATAAATATCCCCACTACTCTTCTGAGTATGATTGACGCCGCCACAGGTGGCAAGACAGGTTTCAATTTCAAGGGACTGAAAAATGAGATAGGTGTCATTAACAAGGCATCTGAAGTTATTATATATCCCGCTTATTTACAGACACTTACAAAAGAGGAACTGCTATCGGGGTATGCAGAGATGATTAAGCACGCTCTGCTCTCATCTGAGAATGATTTAATGGAATTGCTCTCAAGTGCCCCTTCGCACATAGAGCCTGAAATGTGGCTTGAAATTATAAGAAAATCTCTCCAAGTCAAAGAGAATATAGTGGCTGTTGACCCTATGGAAAATGGTATTCGCAAAGCACTTAACCTTGGGCATACTGTAGGTCACGCCTTTGAGAGTTTCTCTCATCAGAACGCAATGCTTGAAGGTGGCAAGCCCCTGAGTCATGGATATGCCGTGGCGTTTGGCTTAACGGTGGAACTGTTCCTCTCATATAAGCATAACGGGTTGGATAACAGATTGTTGAGTATGGTGAATTCTTATATAAGGGAACATTACGGCACTTACAGCATAGGTTGTGATGACTATGAGTCACTCTACGCTCTTATGCTCCACGATAAGAAGAACAGTGCCATAGGTGCCGTAAATTTCACCTTACTCTCAAAGCCAGGCTCCCCTGAAATTAACCGCACCCTCACAAAAGAGCAGATATTTGAGGCGTTGGACTATTTTAGAGATGCGTTGTAGGCATTAGAACTCCACATCAGTATAGCAAGCCAAACATCCAAAGCGGTATTTTATTTCCATAGCCTGTCTCTACATTGTAAGTGAGTGACCTGTCAGTTGAAACAAAAACGCCTGCAATTTTTTGATTTTATGTAAAAATCACTACATTTGTGGCAGATAATCTTGTTTTGGTGTATAGATAGCCATCTTAATAATCTTGTTTTGGTGTATCATTACGCCGAAGAGGATGCCTCAAAAGTCATAAAAATTTGGGATTCCATTCCTAGACAGCTGCAAAAACACGAAAAGCGCTTCAATATAGGTTCTTTGCAAAAAGGAGCAAGGACAAAGGATTTTACCCCTATATATGGCATCGTTGCTATAATTAACTCACTCTCGTTTGTGTAACTTTACTCGTACCCTGAGGGTACTCGGTGAAGTTTTGGAGCAGTGAGAGCGGAAACTATGTTTACCTGGGTTATTATTCCAAATCTATTGCCATAAATTTGGATTACATTCCAAAAATATTGCCGTATTTTTGGATTATTAAATAAAATATAGTACTTTTGGCAAAAATATATCGGGCATGATACAAAGATTTATTCTCTCAGACATTATGGAGCATTGTCATCAGGGCAAGGCTATCATTATAATCGGGGCAAGACAAGTGGGCAAAACCACCTTACTTAAAGAACTGAAATCAAAAATGGAAGGTCCTGTATTATGGTTGGATTGTGATATTCCACAAGTAAGGAGTTCTCTGTCTAATTGTAATTTAGCGGAATTGAAACTGCTTATAGGCGGTAATAAAACTATTATAATTGATGAAGCACAGCGTGTAAACGGCATAGGTCTTACATTAAAAATCATCATTGATAATATTGAGGGAGTGCAGGTATTGGTATCGGGGTCATCTGCTTTTGACTTAAGGAATAAGTTGGAAGAACCGCTAACAGGAAGGAAGTGGGAATACTATTTATACCCTATCTCAACAGAAGAATTATATGCTAATAATGGTTTAATAGATGTAAAACAGCGTTTTGACAGCAGACTTATTTATGGCTCATATCCCGATGTTATAAACGGTGCCTCTGATGTACGCGATTTACTGACGGAACTGACAGATAGTTACCTTTACAAAGATATACTTGAACTACACGATGTGCAAAAATCAGGATTCTTAGATAAGTTGCTTGTGGCATTAGCCCTTCAGGTAGGAAGTGAGGTTTCTTATAATGAATTGTCAAAAACAGTGGGGTTGGATAGTAAGACGGTGGAAAAATACATAAATCTGCTTGAAAAATGTTATATAATATTTACGCTTAATAGTTTCAGTAGAAACATTAGAACAGAACTCACAAAAAGTAAGAAAATATATTTTTATGATAATGGGGTAAGAAATGCCATTATACAAACATTCTCAAGTCCTGATTTAAGGGGTGATATAGGGGCTTTGTGGGAGAATTTCTTTATTTCAGAAAGATTAAAATATAATCGTTATCATAGAAGATATGTAAAAAGTTATTTTTGGCGTACTACAGATAAGCAGGAGATAGACTACATAGAGGAATATGACGGAAAAATCTCATTGTTTGAGATTAAGTGGAATAGTAAGAAGCAGACCACTAAATTCCCAAATAAATTTTTGAATACATATAATCCGACATCGTCAGTTGTTGTTACCCCGGAAAACTATTTGGAGTTTTTGATAAAGCAACGTTAACTTTCACTCGGCAAAAATCAAAAAATGCTCGCTTTTTTTGATTTTTGCTCTCGTTTTTTGTACCTTTGCCAAACAATTACATCGGATTATTATGATATCCACTCTACTCATTGCCGTGCTGACCTTAATGGCTGGTATCGGCATTTTTTTGGTGGCATGCCAAATGATGTCAACTAACCTTGAGACCGCCAGCAGTGACAGACTTAAAGCAATGTTTTCAAAAGCCGCTCACAGCCGTTGGCTTGGAGTTGGAATAGGGGCATTGGGTACGGCGGCAATTCAATCTTCAGGTGCCACTACCGTTATGGTGATTGGTTTTGTGAATGTTGGAATCATGTCACTTACACAAGCCGCCACCATAATCTATGGAGCAAACATAGGTACCACCATTACCGCACAAATAGTTGCATTGGGTATGTTTGGCAGCGGCGGCATCTCCACTACAACCTTATTTGCATCACTTGCCGGAATAGGCGCGTTTATGGCATTGTTTGCCAAGACAGATAAGTTTAAGACCATTGGCGGCATAATTACAGGTTTTGGAATGTTGTTTGTGGGATTGAGCATGATGAGCAGCGCAATGGGAGACTTTGCTGCGATGGAAGAGGTTAAGTTTTTCCTGGCAAAAATATCAAATCCTGTCTTACTGGTTCTGTTGGGAACGGTTATAACCGCCATCATCCAATCATCTTCCGTTACAACTTCCATAGCATTGACTATGGTTGTAGCAGGACTAATCAATTTGGAACAGGGTATTTATTTGACATTGGGTTCCAATATAGGTTCCTGCGTTGTGGCTATTATTGCTGGAATGACATCGGGTATAAACGCAAAAAGAACATCACTGATACACCTGCTGTTTAACTGCTCCGGTGTGGTTGTGTTTATGCTTTTGGCTATGATAATGAATGTTACAACAGGTAACAGTCTGAATTTAGGGGTGTTGTTTGAGAATATGTTTCCATCTGCCCCTCAACTACAACTTGCAATGTTCCATACTGTTTTTAATGTTTGTACAGTGCTGATTATGATGCCGCTGACCAACATCTTGGTGAAAGTGGTATGCAAAATGATTCCTGACAAGACTGCCGATATACCACAATCTGCACAGCCTCATTATTTCTTTTTGGACGAGAACATGTTAAGAACACCTATCATTGCAGTGCGTCAAACTAAATTGGAGATAGAGAATATGGCATCCGTTGCACTCAGAAATTATGACATATCACTGCAAACAATATGTGAAATGGATTTTTCAAAAATGGAGGAGTTTAAGCAGAATGAAGACCAATTGAATTTCCTGAATCATTCTTTGGTTTCATATATTATACGCCTGAATGAGAAATCAATGACTGAAGAAGACCACCGATATTTGACAGGTGCCATTAGAACCATATCAGATTTGGAACGCATAGGTGATTATGCAGAAAACATTACAGAATATGCGGCATTGATGGAGGACAACAAAGTGCGTTTTTCAAAAGATGCCATAGAGGAGATTGAACAAATGAGGGAATTGATATTCTCTGTATATCAAAACATTATGAAGGCTTATATGGACGCCGATGCTGAAGCCTACAATCAGGCTCACATCTATGAGGACCAAGTGGATGATTTGTGTGAAAAGATGTCTGCAAACCATATTGAGCGTATGACCAAGGGGTTATGCACTCCGTTAGTGGGTGCACAATTTTTGGAATTGGCAAGCAATAGTGAGCGTATTTCTGACCACTTAATCAATGTTGGAAAAACTGTAAAGGGTGCCATAAAAAAGTAGGTGTTTCAAAAAATGCGAGCATTTTTTGATTTTTGCTCTCGTTTGTGTAAATTTGTACCCCATATACATAAAAAAATATTGAATTATGTCAAAGAAAGCGTTATTAATGATTTTAGACGGGTGGGGTATAGGTTCCCGCTCTTATGCTGATGTTATCTCAAGTACTCCGACTCCATATTGGGATTATCTTGTCCACACTTATCCAAACTCCCAACTTCAGGCATCGGGGGAGAATGTTGGACTGCCCGACGGTCAGATGGGTAACTCAGAGGTGGGTCACCTTAACATTGGAGCAGGACGTGTTGTATATCAGGATTTGGTAAAAATCAACAAGGCTTGCGCTGACGGCTCAATACTTCAAAACAAGGAGATTGTCTCCGCTTTCTCATACGCAAAAGAGACGGGTAAGAACATCCATTTTATGGGTCTGACATCTGACGGCGGCGTGCACAGTTCTCTTGACCATCTTTTTAAACTTTGTGACATTGCCAAAGAGTATGAACTTAAGAACTGCTTTATCCACTGTTTTATGGACGGCAGAGATACTGACCCTAAGAGCGGTATCGGGTTTATAAAGGCTCTTGAGGCGCATATCGCAAAAAGTGCTGGTGTAATTGCCTCTATAATAGGACGTTACTACGCTATGGACCGTGACAAACGTTGGGAACGTGTAAAAGAGGGCTATGACCTTATAGTAAACGGTACGGGCGCTAAGTTCTCAAATATGGTTGAGGCTATGCAGGCATCATACGATGCCGGCGTTACAGATGAGTTTGTAAAGCCTATTGTAAACTCAAATGTTGACGGACGCATTAAGGAGGGTGATGTGGTTATCTTCTTTAACTACCGTAATGACCGTGCCAAGGAACTTACAATAGCCCTTACCCAAAAGGATATGCCTGAGGCTGGAATGCACACAATTCCTAACCTGCAGTACTACTGTATGACCCCGTATGACGCCTCTTTCACAGGCGTGCATATACTGTTTGATAAGGAGAATGTTGAGAACACACTTGGTGAGTATATCTCTTCAAAGGGTCTCAAACAACTTCACATTGCTGAGACAGAGAAGTACGCCCACGTAACATTCTTCTTCAACGGCGGCAGGGAGACTCCGTATGACAATGAAGACCGCATACTTGTAAACTCACCAAAGGTTGCCACGTATGACTTGCAGCCAGAGATGAGTGCGTTCAGTGTATGCGCCAAACTTGTTGATGCTATCAGAGAAGATAAATATGATTTTATAGTTGTCAATTTTGCCAACGGCGATATGGTAGGTCACACAGGTGTGTATCCTGCAATAGAGAAGGCTGTGAAGGCTGTTGACGCCTGCGTTCACGCTGTTATTGAGGCTGCCCGCGCCACAGGTTATGAGGCAATTATAATTGCAGACCACGGTAACGCTGATAACGCTGTCAACCCCGATGGCACACCAAACACCGCCCACTCACTGAACCCTGTTCCGTTCATATATGTTACTGATAACAAGGACGCCAGGACTGAGGACGGTATTCTTGCCGATGTGGCTCCGTCAATACTCCATATTATGGGGCTTGAGCAACCAAAGGAGATGAGCGGAAGCAATTTGATTAAGGCGTGAGCCTTAATTAAAAGGTCAAGGGACAAGGTATTAACTAGTATTTATGACTGTTTGGAGTAGCGAGGGCAGAATCTGCGTAGCAGATTCAAGTTTTACGATGAGTGTTGATAGAATTTATTCTAATCAACACACAGAGAAAAACTTAGGAAGCAGGTTTACCTGATTATGCCGAGTCACGAACAAACATGCATAAAATTTTAAAATAAAATTTTATGAACTTCAATATAGAACAGAACGAAGATAATGTTGTATGTACCCTGAGTGGCAGACTTAACACAGAGGTTGCCACAGAGTTGTGCGCTCAGGTTGATGAACTTATAGCACAATCTCAGGGGAAACAACTTGCTATTGATTGCTACGGTTTGGAATATATCAGTTCATCTGGTTTGAGACTTTTCCTTAAAATCAGGAAACAAATATCCGGGACAATTTTAATCAAGGGAATGAAACCTGATATAAAACAGATACTTACGCTTACAAAAATTGATGAGTTTTTTGAGTTTGAAGATTAGGAAATAAAAAAATCCCATTATTTTTTGCAGATAGTATAAAAAGTATTACCTTTGCCCTCCCAAATTGATAAATAATATAAAAACATACAGCGATGAAGCGCACATTTCAACCATCAAACAGAAAGAGAGCGAACAAGCACGGTTTCAGAGAGAGAATGTCAACTCCCAACGGCCGTAGAGTATTAGCAGCACGCAGAGCAAAGGGTCGCAAGAAACTTACAGTTTCTGATGAGGCCAGCGTTCGCCGTAACTAATAATCTGAGGTTATTAGTTGAAGCATTACTATAGAGAGGTGACTTACTAAAAGTCACCTTTTTTTGTGTAAATAAATTTTTTTGTAATTTCACTTGCTAAGTGCTAACTTTGTAACCTATGAGTAAGTTTACAGATTTTTTTAAGAAGCACCCGCTGACCAAGCATATTTGCTATATGTTTTTAGTGGCGCTGTTACTTATAGTAATAGTCCTTATATGGCTTATGTCATACACTAACCACGGGGAACAGCAGGTTGTGCCTGATGTTGTGGGGCTCAGGGTTAAGTCTGCCGCAAATCTATTTGATGGCAAGAATCTAAGGTATGAGGTGGTTGATTCCGTCTATTCTGATGCGGTGCCAAAGGGTACCATAGTGGAGCAGGACCCTGCGGCTGGAAGTATGGTGAAGCAGTACAGAAAGATTTACCTCATTACAAACGCCGTACTTGATGAGATGGTTGCTATGCCTGAGGTCACTGACATATCAATACGTCAGGCTGGAACTATTCTTGAGGCATCGGGGTTCAAAATTGACAAGGTAACATATAAGCCAAGTGAGTACAATGATTTGGTGCTTGGCGTCTATTACAGAGGCAGGCAGGTTCTTCCGGGTGAGACACTTCAGGCAGGTTCAGGTATTGAACTATATGTGGGTAGTAATGAACTTGATATGGAGCAGGATTCAATAACCACGATGGAAGAGTCAGTGGCAGGTTCTTTGGAAGAGGAAATTACATTTTGACATAGTATGTTTGAGGAAGAGGAACTGTTTGATGACACTATGGAGAGCGTTGAGCCCTCTGATGAGCGTTATGAGCACTTCCGTTTTACGGCAGACCCTGGTCAGACTCCTATGAGGCTTGACAAGTTTCTCACAGACCGCATTACGGGTACCTCACGTAACCGTGTTCAGATGAGTGCCGATGCCGGTAACATTGAGGTTAACGGTGTGCCGCAGAAGTCATCATACAAGATTAAGCCCGGTGATGTTGTCACCATTATGCTTGATTATCCGCCAAGGGATACCTCAATTATCCCGCAGGATATTCCGCTTGACATTGTATATGAAGATGACTCACTGCTTGTGGTGAACAAACCTGCGGGTATGGTGGTTCACCCTGGTCACGGGAACTTTGAGGGTACGCTGCTTAACGCTCTTGCGTGGCATTTTGGGGAACGGGAGCCGCTTGTGGCTGGTGATGAGCGTTTAGGGCTTGTGCATAGGATTGATAAGGATACATCGGGGTTACTTGTGGTGGCTAAGACGCCTCACGCCAAGACTCACCTCTCTTTGCAGTTCTTCAACAAGACATCAAGCAGGCTGTATAACGCACTTGTGTGGGGAGAGCCTGACAAGGAGGGTACAATAGTCGGGAACATTGGCAGAGACCCTAAAGACCGCCTTGCAATGACAGTCTTTCCAGAGGGCAGTGAAATAGGCAAACACGCCGTAACGCATTACAGAGTGTTGGAGAGTTTTGGGTATGTATCGCTTGTGGAGTGCAGGTTGGAGACGGGCAGAACCCATCAGATAAGGGCGCATTTCAAACATATTGGGCACCCGTTGTTCTCTGATGAGAGGTATGGTGGAGACAAGATTTTAAAAGGAACAACATTCCCAAAGTACCGTCAGTTTGTGGAGAATTGCTTTAAGATATGCTCAAGGCAAGCCTTGCACGCCAAAACTTTAGGTTTTGAGCACCCTGAAACCCGTGAGCGTATGAATTTTGATTCTGCTATTCCGGAAGATATGCAGAATCTGATAAACAAATGGAGAGAGTATGTAAATAGTTGAAAGTGGAAAGTTGAAAATGACCACATTCCGTCATCTCGAGCGAAGCGAGAGATCTTTAACTTTTAACTTTCAATTTTCAATTTTCAATTAAAAATTATGGAATCAGTAGAATCATTAGTAGCAGGTAAACTGCTTGAAATCAAGGCGGTGAAACTAAGACCGTCAGAGCCTTTCACTTGGGCGTCAGGTTGGAAATCACCAATCTATTGTGATAACCGTCAAACCTTGTCATTCCCGCAAGTCCGTTCTATTATCAAGATAGAGTTGGCGCATATTATTCTTGAAAAATACCCCGATGCTGAGGCTATCGCAGGCGTTGCCACAGGTGCCATTGCAATGGGTGCGTTGGTGGCTGAGGAACTTGGACTGCCTTTCCTTTACATCCGTTCCGCCAAGAAAGACCACGGAATGGAGAACCTTGTTGAAGGTTATATAGAAGATGGTAAGAAGGTGGTTATAGTAGAGGATTTGGTATCTACAGGCGGTAGCAGTCTGAAGGCTGTCGAGGCTATTAAGAGAGAGAAAAACAGCATAGTGCTTGGTATGGTTGCCACCTTTACATACGGATTCCCTGTAGCGGAGCAGACATTCAAAAATGCTGGAGTGGAACTTACAACACTAAGCAACTATGAGGCAATTATCAAGAAGGCTCTTGATATTAACTATATTCCTGAAAGCGCTCTTCCAACACTGAGGGAGTGGCGTAAGGACCCATCAATCTGGAATGCCTGATGAGTGATTATCAAAGTAGCGTAAAGCATATAGCAGCATCGGCTGAGAGGGTATTCTCAAAACTTACTGACTTGTCTCAACTGCAACCTGTAATTGATAAGTACAAGGAGCAGGTGCCTCAGGATAAGGTAAAGATTAAGGATATTACCCTCAATACAGATAGTGTATATATAGATATTGACCCTGTAGGGCAGGTCGGTCTTAAGATAATTGAGACAGAACCTTTCAAGACAATTAAATTTGCGGCAGACCGTTCACCGCTTGATTTCAATTTCTGGATTCAACTGGTTGAAAAAGAGCCTGGCGATACAAAACTGCGTCTCACCCTGCGTGCTGACATTCCGTTCTTTATGAAACCAATGATTGGTGGAAAACTTGAGCAGGGCATAGAGATGATGGCAGAGGCATTAACAAAAATAGAATATTGAAAATGGCAAACAAACTTTGGCAAAAAAACATTACTGTTGACTCTGAAATAGAGCGTTATACCATTGGCAAGGATGCTGAGATGGATATGTACCTTGCCCCGTTTGATGTTATAGGCTCTATGGCTCACGCCACGATGCTTGAGACCATAGGACTTCTCTCAACAGCAGACCGTGACGCCTTGCTTAAGGGGTTGCGTGAGATATATACAAAAATACAAAATGGAGAGTTTGAGATAGAGCCTGGTGTTGAGGATATTCACTCAGAGGTGGAGTTGATGCTTGGTGAGGTAGGTAAGAAACTCCATAGCGGGCGTTCACGTAATGACCAGGTTCTGCTTGACCTTAAACTCTTTACGCGCTCAAAGTTACAGGAAGTGGTTTCTGCCGTTAAGGATTTGTTTGACCTGCTTCAGAAACAGAGTGAGAGATATAAGAATGTTCTAATTCCAGGCTACACCCACTTGCAGGTGGCAATGCCATCTTCTTTTGGCTTATGGTTCGGGGCATACGCCGAGAGCCTTTTAGATGATATGCAGATGCTTCTTGCAGCCTACAAGGTGGCAAACCGTAATCCTCTTGGCAGTGCGGCGGGCTACGGCAGTTCATTTCCTCTTAACCGCACGCTCACTACAGAGCTGTTGGGCTTTGACTCAATGAATTATAATGTTGTATATGCTCAGATGGGCAGAGGAAAAACAGAGCGCATAGTGGCACAGGCTGTGGCATCGGTGGCTGGAACTCTCTCAAAACTCGCCTTTGACAGTTGTATGTTCACAAGCCAGAACTTCTGCTTTATGAAACTTGACCCTAAATATACCACCGGCTCAAGTATTATGCCTCATAAAAAGAACCCCGATGTCTTTGAACTCACACGTGCCAAATGTAATAAGATTCAGAGCGTTCCAAATGAGATAATGATGATTACCAATAATCTGCCGTCGGGCTATTTCCGTGACTTGCAGATTATCAAGGAGTCTTACCTTCCTATGTTTGATGAGATTCTTGACTGCCTCAGTATGGTTAAGCGTATGATGGCTGAGATTACTGTTAATGAACATATTCTTGATGACCCTAAGTATGACTGCATTTTCAGTGTGGAGGAGGTGAACCGTCTTGCCACAGAGGGTATGCCTTTCCGTGATGCCTATAAAAAGGTGGGACTTGATATTGAGGCAGGTAACTTCAAAGCAAACAAGGAAATACACCACACCCACGAGGGTAGCATAGGCAACCTTTGCAATGATAAAATAGCCGCACTTATGGACAGTGTGATTGCCCAGTTCCCATTCAAGAAAGTTAATAATGCAGAAAGGATACTTGTAGGTTAATCGGTGAACTGGTTAATCGGTGAATCGAAAAATAAGTCATACGTATGATTTGTAATTCAACTATTTTCGGACCAATAAAGAGCCGCAGGCTTGGAACATCACTTGGCGTAAATCTTGAGCCTAATAACGGCAAGATTTGCTCGTTTGATTGTGTGTATTGTGAGGCAGGACTTAATAAGGACGGCAGAGAAGATACCGTAATGCCTACAAGAGAGCAGGTCTATTCTGACCTTGAAGCGTATCTAAAGGGAGACCACGAGCCTCTGGATACCATTACTTTTGCAGGTAACGGAGAGCCTACTCTACACCCTGAGTTTGCTGAGATTATTGATGATACCATCAGGCTGAGAAACCGCTATGCTCCGCAAACTCAAATATCTGTGCTTACAAACGCCTGGCAGATAAAAAATCCTAAGGTTGCAATGGCACTGCGTAAGGTTGATAACAACATTCTGAAACTTGACAGTGCTTTGCCTGCAAGTGTAGCCGCCATTAACCGCCCTAATACAGGTGAGTTTGATTTGGAAGCACATATAAATGATATGGCTCAGTTTGCCGGTAACTGTATTATTCAAACGCTGTTTTTAACGGGCAATACAGTAGATAACACCACCGATGCTGAGGTTGCCGCTCTGCTAAAGGCATATACCGTAATTCAGCCTAAGTCAGTCCAAATCTATAGTCTTGACCGCAAAACTCCGTTTGATACCCTGAAACCTGTAACACGTGAGTTCCTTGACGGCGTAGCGGCAAAAATCAAGAGGTTGGGGATTGGAGTAAGCGTAACGGTATAGTGAATAGTGAAGAAAGAATAAAGAATAGTGCCCCCTAACCCCCTAAAGGGAGGAACAGATTGTAAAAACTATTAACTTTCAACTTTCAACTTTTAACTATGAAAGTACTTGTTGCACCATTAAACTGGGGTTTGGGACACGCCACACGGTGTATTCCAATAATAAATGACCTGCTAAAAGAGGGTCATGAGGTGGTTATTGGCGGTGACGGAGAGTCTCTTGAACTGCTACGCAGTGAGTTTTCCACGCTCTGGTGCCGATACATACCCTCTTTTAAGATAAGGTACTCCAAATCAGACACTCAGGTATTTGCAATGCTTAGATGCCTGCCCTCTATTGTGCGTAATTCCATTAAGGAGCATAGGGAGATAAAGCGTATTGTAAAGGATTTGGAGATAGACAAGGTTATTTCTGACAACCGCTTCGGGCTTTATGGCAGCGGTGTGCATAGCATATATATTACCCATCAGATAATGATCAAGATGCCTAAAGGTCTTAAATGGCTTGAACCGCTTGCATATAGGATTCACAGGCATATCATAGAAAAGTTTGATGAGTGCCTTGTTCCTGATTATGAAAACCCCGATGACTCACTTGCCGGAGATTTGAATCATAAATACCCTCTGCCTGTCAACGCCAGGTTTATAGGACCGCTTTCACGTTTCACATACCTAAAGCCTTTTGTGCAGCCAAAAAAGTGTGATGTGCTTGCAATTCTTTCAGGCGTTGAGCCGCAGCGTACAATGTTTGAAAATAGCATTAAAGAGCGTTTCTCAAGCGAAAATCTTAATATTGTCATAGCAAAAAAATATAGGGCGACTGAGTTGTTACCCTATATTCTTGGTGCTGATAAAATAATATGCCGTTCAGGTTATACCAGCGTTATGGATATGCACCTGCTTGGTGTATCTGACAAAGTGGAGTGGAGTGCCACCCCCGGTCAGACAGAGCAGGAGTACCTGCTTCAGATAGTTAATAGCTAAAAAAGGGTGGAAAAAAGTGGTGTAACCGCAAATATTGTGTAACTTTGTTGTATGAGGAGAATTTGTAACATATTAGTTCTGTTAACGGTTGCGGTGGCGGCAATTGCTCAGATTAGCGGTGGTGGCGCTCCTATGCCCTTTAACCCCGATGACTATGCCCACTGCGGTGTGATTAAGGGTGGCGGAAGGTTCTCGGCACTTGGTGCGTATGATTTCTTTCAAACCCTTGATGTTGACACAGTCTATCATCCTGCGGATGGTGGAGAAAAACGTTTTGTGGCAGGTAATGTATGCAAGGTTGACATAACCCCATATGACAGCGGAATTACTTTCAACTCAAATGGGTACAGAGTTTGGAGAACGGGTATAACATCGCCGGGAGCCGTGGCTTTAAGTGTTGTCTTCTCTGAATTCAATATTCCTGACGGGGCTAATCTATTCCTCTATAATCCCTCTCAATCTATTGTAATAGGCTCATTTTCAAGTGATAATAATAACCCGAATAATATTCTGCCCGTGCAGCCTCTCTCCGCTGATACTATAATAGTTGAGTATCAGGAACCTATGGAGGCATCGGGGAGTGAATTCAAGGGAAGGCTCAGAGTAGGGTACGCAAGCCATAACTTCTTTGACACAAACGGCTATCTGAAAAGGACAAACCCCGATGGCGGCATAACCTGTTCTCCGCAGGCGTTTCTTGATGACCCGCAGAATCCAGCCGTAAACGCCTCCTGCTTGATTTATGTTACCGGAACTGATCTGCGTCAGAGTTGGTATGCCAGTGGCTCTCTTATAAATAACCCCGATGGTAAGCCATATGTAATATCCGCCAATCACGTCTTTTATGAGGGAAAGTACGCTCCCACAAGTGTCTTCTATTTTCAGAATCATAAAGTCAGAGAGGGCGTGAAGGGTAGTTCTGAACTCTCTATGGCGGGAGCCACATCTGTAACAGCGGCTAAGGATTTGGATTTGGCTATGGTTGAACTCTACCAGATGCCGCCTAAGGATTACCGCCCCTATCTTGCGGGTTGGGACGCTAATGAGAGTGCCGGTTATCTCTCCCCATATAAGTGCATTCACCACCCTAATGGTGATTTTACAAAGATTTCATACGCCAATGTAACTGCAACCATCTCAAAGGTTGATTTTGAGACGCAGAAGTTCAAATATAACTCATTCTGGAAAATCAGCCGCTGGAGGGTGGGTGCCACACAGGGTGGTTCATCGGGTTCTCCGCTTTTTAATTCTGATGGTAAAATCATTGGTTGCCTGACAGGCGGCTCCTCATTCTGTGAGAATCCTGTTAATGACTACTTTTGGCAACTGAGTTTTGCCTGGGAGTTCCACGTTGATTCAGAGATGCAACTGAAGCGTTGGCTTGACCCTCATAATCAAGGCGTTAAGAGTATGGACGGAGCAGACCCGTATGCCTATGACCAGCCTTGCTACAGAGCCTCTAATTTCTCCCCCTATGATATAGTGGGGTATCAGCGTCTCAGCGGTGGCGCCACAGGCTATCAGGCAGGACATAACTCGCTTGGCTGCACAGCATACGCAGAGCGTTATCTGTTTGATGAGGAGACTGAGGTGTATGGCGTATATATTGGAACTTACAAGGGAAAATATGTCAGTGGACATCCTGTTAATGTAAAGGTCTATGCGGGAGGCTCAAATCCGGGTGAGGAACTTGCCTCAGTAACTGTCAAGCCTTATGACTATGCCTACAAGTATGACGGAAGCATTAGTGAGACCATTACAACGGGTTGGAACACCCGTGACACCTACGTAAGATTCCCGTCTCCTGTGAAGGCGTTTAGGGATTGCTATATAGGAATCTCTTTCCAGAATTACGCCACTCCGGACACCCTTGCCCTATATCAGACTACGAACCGTGCATCGGGGAACTCCGCATACTATTATAGAAATGGCGTTTGGTCTGCATTTACATCATACCCGTCACAGCCTCAGGCGGCGTCACTTTGGTTGCAACCTGTGGTGGCTGATGTAAAGCCGTCGAGGGTATATGAGTGTGATGAGCCTGTGCCGAATTATTTTAGTATAGTGGTGGCTGATGACGGAGAGTTGAGGGTAATCTCAATTGCTGACACAGAGAAGTGTGATTACATAATAAAGGAAATGAGTGGAAGAAGCCTTGCCACAGGTACTCTTCTCTTCTCTGATAAAACCGCTGTTGTGCCGTTTGCCGCACCGCAAGGTCTCTATATTATTGTTTTGCAGGGTTCAGCGTCAACTGAAATCCATAAGTTCCTATGGAGATAAAGAGTCAGGGAATAGTGCTCCGTTGCAGCAAGTATTCAGAAAACAACTATATTGCTCAGATACTTACAAGAGAGGCAGGCAAGTTGTCATTTGCCATCTATGCCCCGCAGAGCAGGAGGGCTCGCATACGCACTTCAATGCTTCAGCCACTCACTCTTCTTGAAATTGATTTTGACAGCAAGCCATCTCGCACTGTGCAGCAGATAAAGGACGCCAAACCCTTATCTATGGGTGTGCTATCTCCTGCAAAAATAAGTGTCGCTATGTTTGTCTCTGATTTGGTTTGTTGTACCACAGTTGATGGTAACGCAGACCTTATTCTTTACAATAAAGTGCTTGATGTTGTAAAGTCTCTTAATTCAGACACAGCAGTTGACGGTCACTTTGCCATTCGTTTCCTGCTTGACTACGCAGATGCCTTAGGCTTCAACCCTGTCCGGGATTTTGAGAATGTGGTGCTGCGTGAGTTTGTGGGAACCCTTGTGGAGCAGAGAGAGCGAGAACTCTTTATAAGGCTTGTAGATGCCGCATCGGGGGGAAATGTCAATATTTTCAACCACGATGAACGCAAATCCCTGCTGCGTCTATTGCTTCTCTACTACCAGATGAACCTCCCCGATATGCCCGCCGTCAAATCCCTTGATGTGCTGGAGGAGATGTATGCATAATTTTACATTTTATTCCTCCACCGCAAAACCATCATCGGTTTTAACTACCTTGATGTTGCCGTCTTCACTTTCCCAAGTGCCATCTGCGGAGGGGCGTAGTATGCCTATGCCAAGAAGTTCTGCTTGTGTGCCGTCTGCGTTAAACACTATGTGGTACTCTTTTGTGTAGGAATCCCCCTCTTTTTTAGGTACAGCCACCGATGAACCTGTTTCCCAAGGGCGTACGCACTCTTGCAAAATCTCACTCCATACATACCCGGCTGAACCTATGCAATCGTGGGTGTCTTTGTCTGCTCCGCACTTTTTAGTAGTTGTATTACAAGAGAGTAGTGTGACGCAGCACAGTAGTAGTGCTACTATTATATTCTGTTTTCTGTATGATTTCATTTTTATTCTTTGTTCTTTAGTTTATTCTTAAAATCAATTGTATGCCATTCCTCTAATTGCAAAGATACAAAATTTTTTTACTTGTCCCACGTTCTGAGACAAGTTGCGTTTATCTTTGCTGGTGAATTGAAGTTTAACCATTAAAATTTACAATTATGAAAGCAAAGAATCTATTTTTTCAAGAGTGCCGTGTGGCAGGTAGAAGGTACAGTGACGCAGATTTGGTTTGGGATAAATTGAAAGTGGGTACACCATTAAGACTTGCAAGAGATATGGATAACAAGTATGACCCCAATGCCGTTGCCATTATGTTTGATATGCCTATTAAAGGTACTGATAAGGTTGAGCCTTATCTGTTAGGTTATATTCCCAGAGCGGAGAATTATGAATTGGCAATGATTCTTGAATCTGGTTGGACTGAAATTTTCAACTGCATTGTAAGCCGTATTGATGAGGATGCTGACTTTGAACATCAAATACTGATAACTATAAGAGTTAACAGAAAAGAACAAGAGAAGAAAGATAAGTAAATCTTCTATTTGTAAATTTTCACAGCACCTGCGTGCATTGCTTTAATATCATTTGCAAGCCATTTTGGCGAGATGACTTTAAGTCTTGACTCTTTACTTAGAATATGCTCCATAAAATCAATGGTGGGGCGTATAAAGTATTCAAAATCAGTGTAGTCTTCACCTTTTTCTATTATGTTTTGGCTATGATGCAAAGGTAGGTCATTAATATAGAACTGCTCTTTCCCGTATGCTCTGAGCACAACTTTTTCCGCTTCAGTACCATCGCCTGAGAGCATTCCGTAGCACTCACTATAGTACTCTTTTGCATCAAAATCAGGGTCTGTTTCAAATTTAATATCGGTGGGCTTCACACTCTGAATGCGGTCAAAAGAGAATGTGCGGAAATAATCGGGGTCAGAAGGGAAATGCCCCAATACATACCATCTTTGCTTGAAAAGTTTTATGCAATACGGCTCAAATATGTAATCCTTAGGCTCTATGTTCCCATACCTGCAATAGGTGATTTCTATCATAACATTACGCTTCATAGAGTCTATTATGGTTTGCAGCAGGCTGTCTGACGGCACTGGCTCAAGCACTATTCTGTTCTGCAGAGAGATGCTTTCACTTACAATGTTGTGGACAGATAGGGTTGAGAGCATCCAGTTCTGTACAGTATCTTCATTAAACACTTCACTGTTACCAATATAGTATTGGTAGTCATCTTTGCGGTCACACTCTATGTAGATGCCAAATATATCCTCAATGGCATCTTTATGGCGGTTAAATGTGCTGCGTGCAAGTTCAAGCCCTTCACTCATATCAGTTTCAAGCCATTTGCTTTGAATTTCAGAAAAGGTTATTCTGCCAGCCTTGCGAATAGTGTTTACTAGCCAGATATACTCTTTAAAAATAGTGGAAGTGTTCATAGGGATAGTGATTAAAATCAACTATAAAGGTAGTGATTTTTTTTGATATCCCCAACTTGTCTCAAAACGGTATACGCCCCAGTAGAAAAGGTAAAAAGCCCGAAGGGCACCGTGCGGAGCACGAGGGGGTTCGGGGTACACCCCGTAAACAAGGATTGATTCAGAGCAAGGCTAAAACAAAAAAGAGTGGAAAATCCACTCTTTTTTGTTGCCTTGCTCTGAATCGAACAGAGATAGCCAGAACCAAAATCTGATGTAATAACCATTATACGACAAGGCAATCAGTGTGGGCCCACTTGGACTTGAACCAAGGACCTGCGGGTTATGAGTCCGATGCTCTAACCGACTGAGCTATGAGCCCATCATTGAATTGCTCTTTTTACCGAAGCGGTGCAAAAGTACAACAAATTTAATGTACCAGCAAATTTTTTTCAAAGATTTTTCGTTTTGCTCAAAATGACGGAGCCACTCTATTTACCAATCAACAGCACATAGTTCTTCTTGCCCTTCTGTACAAGCAGGTATTTGCCGTCTAAAAGCATATCAGAAGAGAATGTTGCGTTTGGGTCAGATATCTTTGCCTTGTTGACTGAGAAACCGTTATTTTGCACAAGTTTGCGCATCTCACCTTTTGACGGGAACACCTGTGTCTTGTCAACCATAAGGTCTGCAAGTCGGGCTCCCTCATTCTCTGCAATTGAGAACTCAAAACTTGGAACACCTGCAAGCACGTCCATAAGGGTGGCTTCATCAAGTGATTTCAAAGAATCTGCCGTTCCGTTGCCGAACAGTATGCCCGATGCCTCAACAGCCTTTTCATAATCCTCACGGGAGTGAACCATAACGGTAACCTCCTCAGCAAGTCTCTTCTGAAGCAGACGCAGGTGAGGTGCCTCAGCGTGCTGCGCTATCAGGGATTCAATCTCATCTTTTGGAAGTGATGTGAATATTTTAATATAGCGTGCGGCATCGTCGTCAGCGACATTGAGCCAGAACTGATAAAATTTATATGGTGAAGTGTAACGGCGGTCAAGCCAGATGTTACCACTCTCAGTCTTGCCAAACTTAGTACCATCAGCCTTTGTGATAAGCGGACAAGTTATAGCATACGCCTCACCGCCAAGTTTGCGACGTATGAGTTCAGTACCTGTTGTTATGTTGCCCCATTGGTCGGAGCCTCCAAGTTGCAGGCGGCAACCTTTTGTCTCATAAAGGTGCATATAGTCATAGCCTTGAAGCAGTTGGTATGTGAACTCAGTGAATGACAGACCGTCACGAGCCTCACCGTTCAAACGCTTCTGCACTGACTCCTTAGCCATCATATAATTGACGGTTATGTGCTTTCCTATCTCACGTGCGAAATCAAGGAATGAGAACCCCTTCATCCAGTCATAGTTATTAACCATTTCAGCGGCGTTAGGTTGCGTGCCGTTGAAATCAAGGAAATGCTCAAGTTGTTTTTTTATTGCCGCTTGGTTATGACGCAGTGTCTCCTCATCAAGCAGGTTTCTCTCCAAACTCTTCCCCGATGGGTCTCCAATCATACCTGTTGCGCCACCGATAAGTGCTATAGGTTTGTGACCGCAACGTTGGAAATGACGAAGCATCATAACTCCGCAAAGGTGACCAATGTGAAGAGAGTCCGCAGTAGGGTCTATACCTAAATAAGCGGTAGTCATCTCCTTATTCAAATGCTCTTGTGTACCAGGCATTATGCTATTTAGCATTCCACGCCATTTTAACTCTTCTACAAAATCCATTATCTTTTATTCTTAAAAAAATTCTTCATTAAATCAGCACACTCTTCTGCAAGCACTCCGCTTTCAACCACCGTTTTCGGGTGGAGTGAATCAGGAGCCTTCTGAGTGTAGCCATATTTGTCATCATGGGCGCCATAGACCAAACGTGCTATCTTAGCCCAATACATAGCACCTGCGCACATAACGCAAGGCTCAACAGTAACATACAGGGTGCACCCCTCAAGATATTTTGAGCCTAATGTTCCCGTTGCCGCTGTAATTGCTTGAATCTCAGCGTGTGCCGTAACATCAGAAAGTCTCTCCGTTAGATTGTATCCACGCCCCACAATTGTATCATTCAACACCACGATGGCTCCTATGGGAACCTCATCTGCCTCATAAGCCTTGCGAGCCTCCATAATGGCAAGCCTCATATATCTCTCATCTTCCGCACTCATTTCATTTATCAAATAGTGACGGATAATCCTCCTCCAACCGCTTTAAAACCGCACTCATTACAGCCTCACGCAGAAACTTTGACTTATTCTTAACCTTATATCTGGCATACAAGCGTCCAAGAGCGGCCATCTCCTTGTCGTTAAGCATAAAAGTTATGCGGTTACGCCTGATATATGGATTATATCCGGCATTGACTGGCTGAACCGTTTTTTTTGCTTTGCCTTTCATTTTTTTATATCTTTGTCACCCTAAAAGAGTTGCAAAGATACTATTTATTTTTATGCTAAGCAACACACTAATTGGAGTTGAAGGGGAGAAGGCTGCAAAGTCGTGGCTTGAGAGTGCGGGCTATGTGATTAGAGACACTCGCTGGCATTGCGGTCATCTTGAACTTGACATTGTGGCGGAGAAAGATGAGACGCTTGTTGTCATAGAGGTTAAGACCCGCACGTCTGAGCAATACGGAGAACCG
The DNA here is from genome assembly GCA_024405875.1 of Paludibacteraceae bacterium. GTDB lineage: Bacteria > Bacteroidota > Bacteroidia > Bacteroidales > Paludibacteraceae > Enterocola. The sequence goes on along the minus strand of JAKSOA010000012.1, from coordinate 27,356 downwards.
GAGGAGGCGGTATCAGAGAAAAAGATACGCCGCATTGTGAATGCCGCAGACGGGTACATAAAGTACCACAGACTTGACCTTCCCGTGCGTTTTGACATTATGGCAATAATTCGTGACCCCGATGGCTCATATCGTGTGAATCATATAGAGGACGCCTTTATGGCACCTGTTCGGTGATACGGTGATGCGGTGGTGCGACCAGACCGCTTCTGCGGTCCGTGCGAAGCACGCAAAGGTTTGGGAATGTGTCCCAATAAACAAGGAAGGAATTTTCATAAATTCCTTTAACTGTTAGCAAAATAGAGAATTATATACAGGAATTTATGAAGATAGCGTTAATAGGTTATGGTAAGATGGGGCATATAATAGAGAGAATAGCCCTTAGCAGAGGTCACCAGGTAGTGGCACGTATAGATATTGACAATCAGGAGGATTTCCACTCCGATGCATTCCGCAGTGCCGATGTGGCTATTGAGTTTACCGCACCAAGTGTGGCGGTTGAAAACTACAAGAAAGCGTTTGCTGAGGGGGTGAGCGTGGTCTCCGGTACAACAGGCTGGACCAAGCGGATGCCTGAGGTTAAGGCTCTCTGTGAGGAGAAGGGTCTGGCGTTCTTCTGGACATCAAACTTCTCTCTTGGTGTAAACATATTCTTTGCACTTAACAACTATCTTGCAAAGATTATGAACGGTTTTGAGAATTATAATGTTGATATGACTGAGACTCACCATATTCATAAACTTGACGCTCCAAGCGGTACGGCTGTCACACTTGCCGAAGGGTTGCTTGAGAATATTGACCGCAAGCAAAGTTGGGTTCTCGGTAGGGAGCAGGACGCCTCTCAGATAGGGATTGAGGCTATACGTGAGGGTGAGGTAGCGGGAATCCATACAATTCATTATGACTCTCCCGTTGATGAGATAACAATAACCCACAGTGCAAAGAGCCGTGAGGGTTTCGCTCTTGGCGCCGTTCTTGCCGCTGAATTCACATACGGCAAGAAAGGGATACTTGGAATGAGTGATATGCTGAAATTTTAATAGGGACAAGGGTCAAGGATTGTTAATTATTAATTATTAATTATTAATTATAATGAAGCAGTGGATTAAATTCTCAATAGTAGCACTTCTCTACGTGCTCTTTATTGTATGGGTGGGAAATTATTGGTGGCTTTTTCTGCTTCCGTTCATATTTGATATATACATTACAAAGATTATTCCTTGGACATTCTGGAAAAAGACCAAGAACAAGCATCTCTACACTCTGTTCAGTTGGATTGACGCCATACTGTTCGCACTTGTGGCTGTCTATTTCATAAACCTCTACATTTTCCAGAACTATCAGATTCCGTCATCAAGTTTGGAGAAATCTCTGCTTGTGGGTGATTTCCTATATGTGAGCAAGGTTAGTTACGGACCTCGTGTGCCTATGACTCCGCTCTCAATGCCTCTCACACAGCATACTCTGCCGGGAACAAGGGATACAAAGTCATACATTGAGTGGCCTGAGTGGGAGTACAAACGCCTTGCCGGTCTTGACACAATCCACGCAATGGACATAGTTGTGTTCAATTTTCCCGCTGGTGATACAGTTGCGACCTATCAGCAGAACCCCGACTACTACTCACTGTGCGCGCAAGTAGGGGCTAACTCTCTTATGAGGTTCGGTCTTAATGTAAAACTGCCGCAGCAGATGTGTATGGCTGAGGGTAGAAAGATAATTAAGAGTAATCCTGAGCAGTTCGGGCGTGTCTTGTGCCGCCCTGTTGACCGCCGTGAGAACTATGTGAAACGTTGCGTAGGTCTGCCTGGTGACTCATTGCAGATTATTGACAACAATATCTATATTAATGGTTCAGCCATAAAAGAGCCTGAGAACAAGCAACTTAACTACTTTGTTGAGACCGATGGCAGAAGCATATCAGACAAGCAGTTTGATGAGATAGGGGTGAGTGTTGATGACCGTACGCGTATGCCTATGGCATCGGGGCAGCATAATCCTGTATTCTACGTACCACTTACCGCTAAGATGGCTGACAAGATGAAGTCTCTGCCCAATGTGAAAAAAATGACCGTTGACCCAGGTGTATTCAGCGGACAGGTATTCCCTGCGGGCAAGTACTATCCTGAGTCATACAAAGGCTGGACACGTGACAACTATGGTCCCATATATATTCCACGCAAAGGCGCCACAACAGAGTTGACAATTGACAATCTGCCTCTCTATGAGCGTATTATCAAGAACTATGAGGGTAATACTCTTGAGGTTAAGGATAGCGTGATATACATTAACGGTGAGGTGGCGGACTCATACACATTCCGTATGAACTACTACTGGATGATGGGAGACAACCGTCATAACTCAGCCGACTCACGTTACTGGGGCTTTGTTCCTGAAGACCATATTGTCGGCAAACCTATATTCATCTGGCTATCTTGGGACAAGGACGCCTCTCTTACAGGCAAAATCCGTTTCAGCCGACTCTTCAGCAAGGTTGACAACATAAAATGAGCGTCACAATCTCATCAACATACCTTGGCAGTACGGCACTCTATAAACTGATGGCTGGTGCTGATGATGTTCTCATTGAGGTTAATGACCACTACAGCCGTCAGACCTTCCGTAACCGATGCCTTATTCTTGGACCAAACGGGGTTGAGGCTCTTACAATCCCTGTAATAAAGCCACAGGAAAAGACTCTTGTACAAGATATTATCATTGACGGTACGGAGTGGCGGACGCAACATTGGCGTGCCATTGAGGCGGCGTATAACTCCAGCCCCTTCCTTGAGTTCTACGCAGATGACCTGCTCCCTTTCTACACAAAACAATACCGTTTCTTAGTTGATTTCAATTTTGAACTGCAGCAGCGCCTGGCTCAGTTGCTTGGAATCAAGTGTAACTTCTCATTTACAAACACTTTTAACCACGATGTCATAAATGATTACCGCGGTTTGGTAGAGAAGAAGTCCGCTGTTCCGGCGGAACTTGCTATAAAGCCGTATTATCAGGTTTTTAGAGAGAAATTCGGTTTCACACCAGGGCTAAGCGCCCTTGACCTCCTGCTTAATGAGGGACCGGAGGCGGTGCTTTTTCTTCAGTAGAGTGTTTCTCTTACACCCTCTTCAAATCCTCAGAAATCTGCTGTGTGAGTTGTTCCGTAGTCTCAAATTTCTCCTCTGAACGAAGGAATTTGACAAACTCAATTCTTATATGTTTGTTATAGATGTCTTCGCTGAAGTCAAGAATGTGAACCTCTATTGTCTTTACTGACTTCAAATCTATGAAGGTTGGTCTGACACCTATGTTGAGTACTCCTTTGTAGGATTTACGCTCACCCTCAATGCTAACCTTTACGGAATAGACTCCGCCCATTGGTATAAGTTTGCGGACATCGCTCAGACATATATTGGCGGTAGGGAAACCTATTATCTTGCCAACATTACGTCCGTGTACTACAGTACCTTCAATAAAGTAGTTGTAACCTAAGAGTTTACTTATGCCGTCAACCTTCCCCGCCTCAAGTTCCCTACGTATGGCTGATGAGCTGACCTTGTTTTTTGCTACAAGCATAGCCTCCGCCTGTCCTACCTCAATTCCATATTCCGCTCCAATTTTCTTGTAGTATTCAAAGCCGTGCTCACGGTCACTGCCAAAGTGGTGGTCATACCCTACAAGCAGATATTTTACATTCAACTCAGCAAGCGTATGGTGCATAAAGTATGAACTTGTCTGCTCAAAAATTGATTTACTCTTTATAAGATAGCAGGCGTCAATGCCCTCTTTCTCCATTATTTGAAGACGTTCCGCTGTTGTTGTAAGCAGGCTTGGTACGTATGTGGCCTTCATAATTTCACGAGGGTGTTGCTTGAAAGTCACTATTAATGTTTTGAGACCTCTCTCTGCGGCGGCTTTCTTCAAAGTGGCAAGAAGAGCCTTGTGACCAAGATGCACGCCGTCAAAAAAACCTATCGCGCACGCATATCCACCATCTTGAGGTGCCTGACATATATCTTCAAAAACTGTCATAAAAGTAAAATTTCCGCAAAGGTACAATTCTATAATAAAAGTACAAAAATTCAGACACTTTTTTTATGAACATAGGTTATAAGATGAATTTAGAATTGAAAGTTGTAAAGTTATAAAAGGGTATAGAAAGCAACATTACGGAGCAAAGCGACTAAGCCCTTCCCTGAGGGAAGGGTTTGGGATGGGGTCATAATAGGTAAAGAGCATAGGTTATACGGTTTTACCGTATAACCGTGCAACTTATGGTTAAAGATATTAAGCTTCCTTAATATCTTTAACCATAAGTTGTATGCTTTTGTTGCCATTGAAGTTGTTCTCCTCAATAGTATAGCAGATGCTAATAGGTTTGAGGTCCTTAATGTGGTCATTGAACTTCTCTCCCATACCAAATGCTATTCCGTTCATAACATTCTCACTGTCAGGCTCAGTAAGTTCAAGTTTGAGGTGCTCCAACTCCTTGCCCACAAGTCGGCTGGTTCCAAAATCAACCACATTGTGTGTGACAAACACAGGCTTCAGGTTGTCAGGACCGAACGGTGCGAACTTTTGTAGTATGTTGAAGAATTTTGGTGTTATCTCAGAGAAGTGTATGGTAGCGTCAACATCAATCTGCGGAACTTTCTGCTCCTCAGTTATGTTGGCTGAGACATACTCATCAAAACGGCGTTGGAACTCAGGCACATTCTTCTCTTTGAGGGTAAGCCCCGCCGCATAGATATGCCCGCCGAAATTCTCAAGCAAATCACGGCATGAGTCTATGGCCTTGTATATGTCAAAGCCGCTTATTGAGCGTGCCGACCCTGTAGCGTATCCGTTTGACAGTGTGAGGACTACTGACGGGCGGTAGAACTTCTCACTGAGGCGTGACGCCACTATGCCTATTACACCCTTGCTCCATTTAGGGTTATATACAACTATTGAGTTCTTGTTTGCAAACTCATCATCACTCACAATGCTCTCAAGTGCGTCTTCAGTAGTCTTTTTGTCAAGGTTCTTGCGTTCCTGGTTATAACTGTCTATCTGGCTGCTGCGCTCCTTTGCAAACTTAAGGTCTTTTGTAATAAGGAGCTCAACCGCCTCGCCGGCAGAGTGCATACGTCCTGAGGCGTTGATTCTTGGTCCAATCTTAAAGACAATCTCACTTACTGTAACCTCCTTGTCCCTGAGTCCGCATACATCAATTATTCCTTTCAACCCTATGCAGGGGTTCTGATTCAACTGCTTGAGTCCGAATAACATAAGTACTCTGTTCTCTCCTGTTATAGGGACTATGTCAGAGGCTATGCTTACGGCAAGCAGGTCCATAAGGTTTAGCAGTCTCTCAAATGGTATGTGGTTGCTTATGGCAAATGCCTGCATAAGTTTGAATCCCACTCCGCAACCTGAGAGGTGTGCGTACGGGTAGGTGGAGTCAACTCGTTTAGGGTCAAGAACAGCAACCGCCGCAGGAAGTGTGTCATCGGGGTTATGATGGTCACAGATTATAATGTCAACATTACGTTGTGTGGCATACTTCACCTTCTCAACCGCCTTTATACCGCAGTCAAGGACAATTATAAGTGAGAAACCGTTCTCTGAGGCGTAGTCAATGCCTTTGTATGATATGCCGTAACCCTCATCGTAGCGGTCTGGAATATAGAAGTCAATGTTTGAGGTGAACTGCTGAAGGAACTTATAGACAAGGGTGACAGCGGTGGTGCCGTCAACATCGTAGTCTCCATAGACAAGAATCTTCTCCTTCTTGCCTAACGCACGGTTTATACGCTCCACGGCTTTGTCCATATCATTCATAAGGAACGGGTCGTGGATATGCTCAAGTTGCGGGTGGAAGAAGCGGCGAGCCTCATCCATAGTCTTAATTCCTCTCTGTACAAGCAGGCGGCACAGAGTGGGGCTTATCTTCAGTTGTTCCTCCAATGCCTTTTGGCATTTCTCATCCTCTTCAGAGAGGTTGTTTATTATCCATCTATTCTCCATAATTCAAATAAATTTACTCTGCTCTCGCTACTTTAAACTTTCTCCTTTAAGGTTTCGCCTTGAATTTTGTCGTGACTCGGCAGAGTAAATTCATTTACTCTGCTCTCGCTACTCCAAAATTTCTCCTTTTATTGTATCTTTGCAAAGATAATGTAAAATGTGCAAATTATGGAATATGATGACAAAATATTAGTGGAAGAGGTGAAAAAGGCTGTGAAGGTTATGAAGGAGGGAGGCATTATACTTTACCCTACGGATACTGTCTGGGGCATAGGCTGTGACGCCACCAATGCCACCGCCGTAGCAAAAATCTACGCCCTCAAACGCCGTGAGGACAGCAAGTCAATGCTCTGTCTTGTGGATTCAATGGCTCGTGTGGCACAATATGTTGCAGAGATACCTGAAATCGCCTATGACCTTGCGGAACTTGCTGACAAACCTATTACCATTATCTACCCCGATGCCAAAGGCGTGGCACAAAACCTTATAGCGGAGGACGGAAGTCTTGGAATGCGCGTAACCTCTGAGAAGTTCTCAAAATATCTGTGCGGAGCGCTCGGCAAGCCCGTGGTATCCACGTCTGCGAATATCAGCGGTCAGCCTGCGGCGGCCTGTTTCCCTGAGATTTCAGATGAGATTAAGAACGGAGTTGACCATATAGTTGATTTCCGCCGCTCAGATAGAGAAAAAAAAGAGCCTTCCTCAATTATTAAATTGGAAAAAAATGGTACATTTGTACTTTTAAGAAAGTAGGCTGTTTTGGAAGGGAGAAGGCAATTATATAAGTACCTCTTTTTTGACGCCCTGACGTCACTTGTGGCTTGGGCTCTGCTTAACGGAATAAGAATGATGGAGTTTACTAACGCATCGTTCCGGTATGAGTTTCTTATTCCCGAATATAATGCAAGAATTGTATATCCGCTTATTCCCATATTCTGGCTTTCACTCTATTGGCTATCCGGGTACTATAATGACGTATGCTTCAAGTCAAGATTGACAGAACTTATCTCCACACTTCTAACAACTGTAGTAGGTTCTATCATATTGTTCTTTGGCATTATAATAGATGACCCTGTGAGTGATTATAGCGTCTATTTGTCCTCACTTCTGGCACTTATGGGTCTTCAGTTTGTGCTGACGTATGCCGCCAGGATAATAATAACCACAAGCACAAGTGAGAGAATAAAAAACGGAGAGTTAGGTTTCAATACACTTGTTCTGGGGGCGGGGCGGAGAGCCGCCAAACTCTATGCTGATTTGCAGGCTATGCCTAAATCCACAGGGTTTATTATAAGAGGTTTTGTAAATATGTCTCCATCTGCATCAGTGGCTGTTCCGGAGAAGATGATGGTTGGCAAACGCACTGATATAAAGCGTCTGATTGACGAACTTAATATACAGGAGATTATCATAGCCACTGAGAACACTACGGAGTCGGAGATATACTCAATTATGGGAATCGTGGGAAACACAGGTGTGAAAATTAAGTTCATACCCTCAAAGTACCAGTTGATTACAGGTTGTGTGAGGTTGGATACCATTTATGGCGTGCCTATGATTGATATGTCTGCCGTTAAGATGAGTGCCTTTGAAATAAACTTCAAGCGGCTTACAGATATATTCGTATCCATCTTGGCTCTGATTATATTCTCTCCGCTCTACTGTGTGCTTGCACTTTGCATAGGCAGACACCCTATTCATAGTCAGGAACGCGTAGGACTTCACGGCAAGCCTTTCAAAATGTACAAGTTCCGCAGTATGATATACGGTGCTGAGAATGGTACCCCGATGCTTACGGCTGAATCAGACCCGCGTGTCACAAAGATTGGTAAGTGGATGAGAAAATACCGCCTTGATGAGTTGCCGCAATTTTATAATGTGCTGAGAGGTGATATGTCAATTGTGGGGCCCAGACCTGAACGCCAGTTCTATATTGACCAGATTGTTAAGAGCGCTCCCTATTACTATATGCTACAGAATGTCAAACCGGGCATAACATCGTGGGGAATGGTTAAATTCGGATATGCCAATACAGTTGAGCAGATGGTAGAGAGGGCTTCGTATGATATAATATATATTGAGAATGCCTCAATGCTTGTGGATATAAAGATTGCAATATATACGTTAAAAACAATCATAACAGGAGAGGGAATGTAGATGAGTAGTTGGACTTCAAGATATGACAGGCTGCTTAAGTGGCGAGAGAGGAATATCCCTAATGATAAGTTTGTGATACTCCTCAGTTTCCTTGTGGGTATCTTTACCTCAATAGCAGCCTGTATTCTGAAACAGATAATACATCTTATCCAATATCTTCTGACAACAAATTTCTCTGTTTATCACGAGCAGTACCTATATCTGCTTTACCCCGCCGTAGGTATTCTGATAGCCGCTCTCTTTGTAAAGTATGTTGTCAAAGATGACATAAGCCACGGTGTCACTAAGATTCTTTTCGCACTCTCTCAACGAAAGAGCATAATAAAACCTCACAATATGTGGTCATCAGTGGTGGCAAGTTCCGTCACCATTGGCTTTGGTGGTTCTGTGGGTGCTGAGGCTCCTGTTGTACTGACGGGTTCCGCCATAGGTTCAAACCTCGGACGTTTTTTCAAACTTGACCAAAAGACCCTGATGCTTATGGTAGGGTGCGGTGCCGCAGGTGCCATCGGGGGAATCTTTAAAGCCCCGATAGCGGGTATTGTATTCACTCTTGAGGTGCTTATGCTTGATATGACATTCTCATCGGTAATACCGCTGCTTATATCATCAGTTACCGCCACTACTATGGCGTATCTGTTTATGGGTACTGAGGCTCAGTTTGTTATGCAAGGTGAGTCCTTCTCTCTCAGCAGGATTCCCTACTACCTCATATTGGGAGTGGTGTGTGGTTTCTTCTCTCTCTACTTCACAAGGGGAATGAATTGGATAGAGAACATATTCCGCAAGATAAGCAATTTCTGGGTGAAGTTTGTGATAGGGGCGGTTATTCTCAGTGCGTTGATATTCATATTCCCTCCGCTATACGGTGAGGGTTATGACTCAATTTCAGCGTTGCTAAACCTGAATACATCAGAGATTTTTGAGCATAGTATGTTCTGGAATTTGCAGAACAGCACCTATTGGCTTATAGCATATCTGCTTCTGATAATTCTCTTTAAGATATTCGCATCGGCTGCCACGAACGCCGCTGGCGGATGCGGAGGTATATTCGCTCCGTCACTATTTGTAGGTTGCTTTACAGGATTCCTTGTGGCTGTAGTGTTGCAGGCATTGGGATTCGGTGACGTGCCTGCTCAGAACCTTGCTCTTGCGGGAATGGCTGGTCTTATGTCAGGAGTTATGCACGCCCCTCTTACAGGAATATTCCTTATAGCCGAACTAACAGGCGGTTATGAACTCTTCATACCACTTATGATTGTGAGCGTTATCTCATACTGTACCATCTATGTATTTGAGCCTCACAGCCTTTACGCAATGCGTCTTGCCAAGAAAGGGGAGCTTATGACACATAATAAGGATAAGGCAGTGCTCACGCTTCTGAAGACCGAAGACCTTTTAGAGACCGATATTCAGACAATCAGCCCGAATGCTATGTTCGGAGACCTTATTAAACTGATATCACAGTCAAAGAGAAACATATTTGCGGTAGTGGACCGTAATAGTGTGTTCTTAGGAATAGTTTCACTTGAAGAGGTTAGGAACATTATGTTCCGCCCTGAACTATATAACCGTTTCAGCGTCCGCCGACTTATGGTGTCACCGCCGGCAAAGGTCTATATAGGTGAGCCAGTGGAGAGTGTCATACGCAAATTTGATGACTCACGCGCTTGGAATCTGCCTGTGCTTGACGGTGATAAATATATTGGTTTTGTCTCAAAATCAAAGGTTCTGTCAGCATACCGTGAAATGTTGGTTGAATTATCAGCAGAGTGAAATATGTTAACAAAAGAGGAGTGTAAAAAACTGAATGAGCGTATGGAGGGTACTATGGTAAGAACCCTCGGTATTGAATTTCTGCCGTCTGACGGTGATGAGTTCAAGGGGGTTATGCCCATAAATTCAGCCACCCGTCAATACTTCGGAGTTGTTCATGGAGGCGCTTATCTTGCTTTTGCAGAGACACTTGCCGGTGCCGCCTCTTGTTCAATTGTCAGCTCCGATGTCAAGGTCTGCGGCATTCAGGTAACAGGGAACCACATTGCTATGAGCCCTACAGAGGGATTTGTATATGGGAAAGCCACTCTTATACAGGCTGGAGCCACTCTGCACGTGTGGAATGTTGACATAACTGACGCGGAAGGCAAATTGCTCTCAACAGAACGTGTCACAAATTATGTGCTTCAATGAGACCTTTCGCTCTATATAGGTTCCCGTTTGAGAAGCACTTCACACTTATAAGCGGTTCAGAAAGACAATTCCATTCATTAGTCTCATTAAATGGCGCTGAAGGTTTTATATTGTCAAAATTCAATGGAGAAGAGGGCGTTTTAATAGAGAGTGAGTCATATTCAACAGGTTTGGTAGATGAGTTGCCTGACGGTGAGCGTATAAAGTACGCTTACGCAGAGAGTTGCAAAAATGAGCGTGATGAATATGATAGTGTGTTTGAGGTCTTCTATAACGCTATTGAGGGAGGGGAGTATGAGAAACTTGTGCTTTCAAGATGCCATAAATTGCAGTTAAGTTCGCCTGTAAGTGAGGCATACCTGCAAGTCTTGTTTAAAAGAGCGTGTGCAAAATACAGGTCAGCATTTGTGTATGTCCTCAGCACCGCGCGGAACGGTGTTTGGTTCGGCTGCTCACCGGAACTGCTTGTTGAGGGAGGCGAAGACACTTTTCATAGTGTTGCGTTAGCGGGGACTATGCCGTCAGGAGAGGGAGAGTGGAGTGAGAAGAACAAGCGGGAACAGGCTTTTGTAACAGGTTTTGTCCGCACTGTTTTGAGCAGGTTCTCCCACGATGTCAAAGAGAGTGAGCCATATAGTGCCGAGGCTGGGGTGATTAAGCATATAAAGACCGATTTCAGTTTCTCTCTGACTGATGACCGCTCTGTTTTGGAGGTGGCGTCAGCATTGCACCCAACACCTGCCGTGTGTGGGCTTGAACGTGACGCCGCACGTAAATTCATTGAGAGGAATGAGGGGTATGACCGCTCTTGTTACGCAGGTATTACGGGTATCGTGGGTAATGATACTCATTTATATGTTAATCTCAGATGTGTGAATTTCAATAGTGGTGAGGCTCTGCTTTATGCGGGCGGCGGGTTGGTCAAAGGCTCAAATGCCGCAGATGAGTGGTGTGAGACAGAGAGCAAGTTACAGACAATAATTAGTATAATATAATGTACTCTGATAAGAAAAACTGCAATATTCTTACAGCAAAGATGCTCTCATACGGCATCAGCAGGGTTGTAGTATGTCCGGGTAGTAGGAATGCAGTTCTGGTACACAACTTTGCGGAGGCTGGTATGGAACTCTTTCAGGTTACTGACGAGCGTAGCGCCGCATTCTTTGCCATCGGGGTGATAGAGGCTACAGGTTCTCCTGTGGCTGTTTGCTGTACGTCAGGTTCGGCATTGCTTAATACGGCACCTGCCGTTTCAGAGGCGTTCTACCACTCTTTGCCGCTACTTGTCATCTCCGCTGACCGACCAGAGTGCTGGATAGGACAGATGGACGGGCAGACAATCAGACAAACGGAAGCCCTGTCGTCTGTGGTTGGTTGCAGCGTGCAACTGCCCGAAGTCTCATCTGATGAAGATGCGTGGTATTGTGAAAGGCTTGTAGATGAGGCTGTTATAAAGATGAACAGGCTTAACGTCCCCTCTCATATAAATGTTCCCATATCAGAGCCGTTGTTCAATTTCAACACAGAGTCTTTGCCATTAGTAAAGAGAGTGGAATACAGTGCTGGCTGTGGTGAGGTCTCTCACTTCACAGACCTCTTTGATATGGTTATAGTGGGGCAACTTAACCCCGATGACACAATACGTGACGCCGTAAGGCAGATGACAAGGAACGGGATTGTTGTTTTTGCCGAGCAACTTGCCAATTTACAGGGAACAGGTGCCATAGGTGAGTTTGACAGGGTGCTCTCAACCGCTACGGATGAGGATTTGAAGAGACTGAGACCTATGAGTGTCGCCTATGTAGGTGGTCATATAGTGTCAAAAGCCTTAAAGAACTTCATTAGGAACTATCCGCCTCGTATGCTCTGCCGTGTCACTACATCGGTCAATGACTTGCCTGACACATTCAAGTGTGTCACAACATTTATAGAATCATCTCCTAAGGATTTTCTATGCTCTATTGCCAGGTTTGGCGGCTCACTCTCTCTTGCAAATGAGTGGAGAGATGCCGTGGCTTCACTGCCTGTTGAGAAATTTGAGCCTATGAGTGATTTGGCTGTTATAAGTAAGGTTGCGTCAGTCATACCGGAGGATTGGTCTGTTCAAGTGGCTAACAGCACTGCGGTGCGTGCCTTGCAGAGGGTTGCTCCGCAGTTACCAAACAACATCTTCTGCAACAGGGGTGTCAATGGTATTGACGGTTCGGTCTCAACTGCTGTAGGTTATTGGGCGGCAAGTGGCAAGCCCACGTTGCTTATTACTGGTGATTTATCATTTTTCTATGACAGCAACGCTCTGTTCTGCGGAGCGCTCCAAAAGCGTGTGTCAGACGCACCGCTTGTAATTGTGTTGTTGAATAATGGCGGAGGCTCTATCTTCAAGAGTCTGAAAGGGCTTGACGCCTCTCCGTATATGTGTGAGTATATAGCGGGCAAGTCATCACTTATGGCGGAGGGGATAGCGCTCACAGCGGGAGTGGAGTATGTGGCGGTGAGGAATAGTGAAGAGTTAATGAAAGAGGAAATGAAGGGGGTTAGGATAATTGAGGTATTTACTAAAAACAGACTATAGCAATGCAAAGAGAGTGGAAGAGAATTAAGAAATATAGTGAGATTCTGTTTGATGAGTTTGATGGGATTGCACGTATATCAATAAACCGTGCTCACTACCGTAATGCGTTCACGCCTGTAACAACTCAGGAGATTAGTGACGCGCTTTTATTCTGCCGTGAGGCAAGGAACATAAGAGTGGTGGTGCTTACCGGAGCGCCTACAGAACCCGTAGAGGGTCAGAGCAGGGAGGATTTTCTCAAGGTTCAGGCGTTCTGCAGTGGCGGAGATATGCATTGCAAGGGTCGTGGCGGATATGTTGGTGGTGATGGTGTGCCACGTCTTAATGTGCTTGATGTTCAGAAACAGATACGTTCACTTCCAAAGCCTGTCATTGCAATGGTCAATGGTTTTGCTGTTGGTGGCGGACACGTCCTTCACGTTGTTTGTGACCTCACTATAGCGTCAGAGAACGCAAAGTTCGGGCAGACAGGTCCTAAGGTCGGCAGTTTTGACGCTGGTTTCGGCTCTTCATATCTTGCCCGTCAGGTGGGGCAGAAACGTGCCCGTGAAATTTGGTTCTTATGCAAACTCTATACCGCACAGGAGGCCTATGATATGGGTATGGTTAATAAGGTTGTCCCTTATGAGAGGCTTGAGGATGAGGTGGTTGAGTGGGCTAAGACAATTATGAAACGCAGCCCTATAGCACTTCGTATGATTAAGGCTGGACTTAATGCTGAACTTGACGGTCAAGCAGGCATACAGGAACTTGCCGGTGACGCCACTATGCTCTATTACTTCACTGATGAGGCGCAGGAGGGTGGCAAGGCGTTCCTTGAGAAACGTGACCCCGATTTTGACCAGTATCCATACATCCCCTAACGCCCGTAATCCCCTAACGCCCGTCATCACCTAATACGCTCGTCATACTGAGCGAAGCGAAGTATCTCACAATGTTAAGTATTATTCCATACAAACTCCAATTCAAAAGCCCAGCAGGCACCTCCCGTGGTGTCTATACAGAACGTACAGGTTGGTATATAACGGTAGACGGAGTTATTGCCGGTGAATGCGCCCCGCTTCCTGACCTGAGCGTTGATTTTTCCACCTGCGGCTCTCTTCTTAATAAAATTATCCACGATGCCTCCGTTATTGACGCCTTCTCAAAAGGGGAGTTGCCGCCGGAACTTGTTGAGCGTCTGCGTCCCTACCCGTCAGTACTCTTTGGTCTTGAGTCTGCCGTATGGTTTGTACAAAGCAAAGGGTTCACCACTGTTGATTCAAGGTTCGCGCGCTCTGAGTGTCCCATAACAATCAACGGACTGGTTTGGATGGGAAGTTATGAGCAGATGCGGGAGCATATGGAAGAGAAACTTAGTCAGGGGTTCAGTTGCATAAAAATAAAGATAGGAGCCATTGATTTTGACAAGGAACTTGCGTTGCTGGAACAGATAAGGCGTGATTTTACTAAGGAGCAGGTGACAATAAGAGTTGACGCCAACGGCGCTTTCTCCTCCGATGAAGCACCTGAGCGTCTGCGTCTGCTCTCCGCTTTTGACATTCATTCAATTGAGCAGCCAATCAAGGCGGGCAAGTGGGGCAGAATGGCTGGGCTGTGTGCTGAATCTCCCATTCCTATCGCCCTTGATGAGGATTTGATAGGTGTCAACACCCTTGAAGAGAGATTGCAACTGCTCTCCATAATAAATCCTCAATATATTGTTATAAAGCCTACACTTCACGGAGGAATTTCAGGAACTTTTGAGTGGATAGCAGCCGCTGAGAGTCTTGGCATAGGCTGGTGGCTTACCTCCGCTCTTGAGAGTAATATAGGGCTTACCGCAATAGCACACCTGTGCGGCATACTTTCTGACCAATATCCTAAAATGCAGGATTTTCCGCAAGGTCTTGGCACGGGTGCTCTGTTTACCACTAACCAACCGTCAAAACTCACCCTTCAAGGTGACAAAATGTGGCACATTAAATGAATCTGAGTCAGTTCATAGAGCAGTGGAACTCTGATAGTTCAACCATTGAGGTTATGACATCGGGGTCAACAGGCACGCCTAAGAGAATGATGGCTGAGAAAAGCAGAATGCTCTCAAGTGCCCGCATAACTTGTGATTTTCTTGGCTTGAAGCCTGGCTACACCGCCCTTTTATGCCTGCCTCTTGATTATATTGCAGGCAAGATGATGGTTGTTCGTTCTATTGAGCGTGGAATGAGACTTCTCAGTGTGGAACCGTCATCAGAGCCGCTTAAAGGATTCGCTGACGCTGCGGCACGTGGAGAGAGGGTCTCTATTGACTTTGCCGCTATGATTCCAATGCAAATAATCCGTTCTCTTGCAGACCCTGCCCAATGTGAGATTCTTAAAGGTATCAGACACCTTATTATAGGTGGCGGTGCTATTGACCGCACTCTTGCTGAGGCGTTGAAGAGTTTTCCTAATGCCGTGTGGAGTACATACGGTATGACAGAGACTCTCTCTCATATTGCTCTGCGCCGTCTAAGTAACCCCGATGCCTCACTGTGGTACACTCCGTTTCAGGGTGTGAATCTTAGTCTGAGTTCTCAAGGTACACTTGTTATTGACGCTCCCGCAGTGTGTGCTGAACCTCGTGTTACAAATGACATTGCTGAATTTGATGGCAACGGGCGTTTCCGCATATTAGGTCGCACAGACAACACCATTAACACAGGAGGTGTGAAGGTTCAGGCTGAGGAGGTGGAACGCCTTCTTACAGACGCCTTGCCACAAAACCTTGCCGGAACTTTTGCCATAACCTCCAAGCCAGACTCTCTGCTTGGCGGCAGGGTTGTGCTTGTTGTGTCAGAAGAGGCATACACACATTCAAAACCTCTGTTTAAGGCTGCAATATCCACGCTTCCAAAGTATTGGCAACCTAAAGAGGTCATCACTGTAACCTCACTTCCTCTCACTCCAAACGGCAAGATTGACCGCTGCAAACTGTAAAATTTCTTCTTTTTTCTTTCTTCTTTCTTTTTTTATTACTAATTTTGCACACGAAATAACCAGGGGTGCCCTACTATTCAGGCTGAGATTATACCCATTGTACCGGATACAGGTAATGCTGAGACCGGGATGGAGCAGAAAGCAGACCCCCGCAACTGCTTAAAAGATGAAAAAAATTTTAATGATTGCTGTTTCCACCATACCGGTGTTTTGTGTGGCACAGAAACTAAGCGTTCTTGAAAAGGAGAATGACTCAACGCTTGTAAAAACATTAGATGAGGTTAGTGTGACCGCTATGCGAACGTCAGAAGCGGCGCCTGTTGTCATATCCACTGTTACGGAACAGGATATAAAGAATCTGACTACCGCTGAGGATATTCCGTTCATTATGCAATCAACACCCTCAATTGTAGCCACCTCTGACGCTGGTAACGGTGTGGGTTATACTGATATACGTATGCGTGGCTATGACGGCACACGCATAAATGTAACTATGGGTGATGTGCCGCTGAATGAGGCTGAAAGCCACAAGGTCTATTGGGTTGATACTCCAAACCTGATACAGTCCGCATCAAGTGTTGAGGTGGGGCGTGGTGCCACAGGCTCTTCTGTAGGCTCAGGAGCCTTTGGCGGAACCATTAACCTTGAGCCTCAGAAGTTTCAGGATAAATTCGGGGTGGATTTGGAGTTTATGTACGGCTCTTATAATACAAATAAGGAGTTGATGAGAGTGGCATCGGGGTTGATAAAGGGGAAATGGGCTGTAGAGGGAACGCTGTCACACACATCATCTGACGGTTATGTGGAGAGGGCGTCATCAAATCTGGGCTCATATATGGTTCACGCCGGCTATCTGACGCAGAACACTACAGTTAAAATTCTCTCTTTTGGCGGAATAGAGCGCACTTACAATGCTTGGGACGGTATAACAAAGGAGCAGATGGCAAAGAACCGCCGTTATAATCCGTGTGGAGAGATTAGAGATGACAATGGTAAGGTGATTGGTTTTTATCAGAATCAGAATGATAATTTTTTGCAGACCAACAACCATTTGAGCGTAAAGCATCAGTTTAACGGAAATTGGTCTATTAACGCAACCGCGCACTATACATTTGGGAGTGGTTGGTATGACCAATATAAAAATGACAGAAAACTCAAGGAGTATGGTCTGACCACTCTCCACGATGCCTCAGGGGCTCTGTTGGAGCGCAGTAATCTTACAAGAGAGAAGAGTCAGCGTAGTAACTACGGGGGACTTATTGGTTATGCGGTATATAAGAATGACAAGGTTACCACAGATTTCGGAGTCTCCTGGACATCATACGGCAGTAATCACTGGGGTAATGTCACAGGCGTTATGAAGGCTTCTGATTTCAGTGGCAGGAGTGAGTATTACAGGAATTTCTGTGGTAAGAATGATGTAAGCCTCTTTGCAAAGGTTCTGTGGGAGGCGTTCAGAGGGTTTAATCTCTATGCTGACGTTCAGTACAGGTTTGTGGATTACAATATAAACGGAATAAGTGACCTCTATAACCACACAACAGAGGCTATGGACCAGCTGAATATATACAGGGCATATAATTTTGTTAATCCTAAGATTGGTGTCAGTTACAATTTCTGCAAATACCATAAGGTATATGCGTCGGGGGCGATGGCAAACCGTGAACCTACAAGAAGGGATTTTACAGACGCCACCGATGGCAATATGCCAAAGCCTGAGAGGCTTTATGACGTGGAAGCGGGCTATAGTGTGGCATCAAAGTGGGTGACGGGTACGCTGAACTTCTATTATATGAATTATAAGGACCAGTTATGTCTGACGGGCGCCCAGAATCCTGATATATATGAGCCCCTATATTCAAACATAGCGGAGAGTTACCGTCGGGGTATTGAGTTGGATATTACGGCTACACCGCTTAAATGGTTATGGTTCGGCGGTAATGTTACTCTGAGTCAGAATCGTGCCTTAAATTATACTGAATATTTGTACAATGAGGATACATATACCACAGATGCCATCTATCTTGGAACAACAGACCTTGCCTATTCGCCAAATGTGACGGCTTTGATAAAGGCTGGCGTTGAGACTCACGGTTTCAGTGCGGGTTGGTACACGCACTATGTTGGCAGACAGTATATAACAAACAGTTCAAATGAGAATCTCACGATAGACCCCTATTGGGTCACCAATCTGAAATTAGGATACTCAATAAATTTAAAAAACGCCTGTCGCATAGTTCTGGGTGTGTCACTTAATAATCTGTTTAATGCTGAGTATTGCTCCAATGCCTTTGCCTCAAGTTCTGTTTCCGGAGGTGTGCGCACTGATACGGGATACTATTTCCCACAGGCTAAATTCAATGCTACAGGAAGCGTGAAAATAATAATTAATAATTAATATTTGTTAAAACTATTCACTATTCTTTATTCACTATTATTAAACTTCGTTTAATGATTTTTGTCGTGACTCGGGATAACAAGTAAACTTGTTCTCCTCTCGCTACTCCAAAAATTCACTATTCACTAATATGGTGCTTGCATTACAAATAATAGGTACAATACTTGGTTTGCTTTACCTCTATCTTGAGTATAAGGTGAACATCTGGCTATGGGTTGTGGGTGTTGTTATGCCTGTGGTTCACGGCATTCTATATTACCAGGCTGGGCTTTACGCTGATGCCGCCATTAATATATATTATGTGCTTGCAGGCATATACGGGCTTATATGCTGGCTCTGTCATTCTCAAAAAAAATCAGATGCCGTGCCTCATTCTGTTCTCACAGCACCACGACGTACAATTCCGCTGTTGGTTGCCTCTTACGCTATACTGCATATTGCCATATATCTGCTTTTAGTGACATTCACAAACAGCACAGTTCCTGTTTGTGACAGTTTCACCACCGCGCTATCCATTGTGGCTCTTTGGATGCTCTCTAAAAAATATACGGAGCAATGGCTTGTGTGGCTTGTTGTGGATGCGGTTACCGTAGGGCTCTATATATACAAGGGAATATACATAACAGCAGCGCTGTATGCCGTTTACACTCTTCTTGCGGTTGTGGGGTATATGAAGTGGAGGCGACTCTCTAACGGAGATTGTCAAGCAGTTCGGTAGCCTTTATGGTGCCGATTGTGGCATCGGGGTGACCGCCGCCATATATCCAGGCTGGAACATCTGTGATATCTGATGAGAAATAACCGTTTGGCACCTCTTTAAGGTTCACCTCATACCATCGTGGCATAAGTGAGTAGAGTAAATCACCACTCATACCTCTGTAATAAGCGTAGCGTAATACTCCTGTTGTATAAAAAGCGCTCTCCATCTGATATGAGGTGCAAAGATTCTGAACTCCGGGTATCAGGTAGAAGAACTCCATAGCCTTGTCCTGAACTTCTTTAAGTTGCAGTCCTGACTTGTCAATCTCACTGCGGTTAAGGTAGATGTTGCCCTCTCCAACGCTTAGCACCCAGCGTTTCTGCCCGAAGTGTGCCATAAGGTATGAGTTCAGCAGCGCCATATAGCGGTCAATGGTAAACGCCTCATATTTTACTTTTGGATTTATCCCCGATGTAGTGTTTATCTCTCCAGTGCGTGAGCCAATCAGAACCACCTTAATGTTTTCCTTGCCCAATTTGTTCTCAATGTTTTCCAACAGGCGTGACAAGGTTTTGTCAAGCCTCAGGTATGCGTCCTCTAGTTCCAATGAGTATGGGTCATCACTCTTCATAAAGAACTTTTTTAGAGAGAAGTTAATCATAAGCAGGTCTGTTGTAAGGTCATTGCCCATTTTCTCACCTTCAATGGCTTTTAAGGCAAGGTCACAAATATAGTCATTGCACTGAGGCATTGTGGTGAAGTTGTCATACATTTTAAGTCCGTTGCACACACCTCGCACTGAGTATCTGAACCCAACACTTCCCTTGCGTGCCGCCATTACATAGTAACCGGCAGGCAGTAAATTCTCCCAATCCTTATCAAGGTACGCCTCAACAGGTTTGCCTGCGTTGTATGTTGTAAGCCATTCAGGAAGTGCGTCTTTATAATAAGAAGAGGTACTCCATTCACCGGTCAGGTTGTTCATATAGACAGGTAGTCCTGAGTGTCCTGCCATAACCATCGCCACGGTCGGGTCTGTGGCTATGGAGACAATTTTTGAAAGACCGTATGTTGATTCATAGAGTTTGTCGGCAAAAGTGGTGGCGTGTATGTTTTTGCCGCTAAGTTTGCCTCCGTCATTAAGTCCGTAACTTTCATTGTCAGAAAGTGTGAGTAACTCTTTATTCTCTTTTATATTGAAGTACCTCTTTCCTATTACTCCGTTGATACAGGGGTTGCTTCCAGTGTAGATGGTAGCCATATCGGCGGCATAGTCTGATGTTATGTAGTCAAACGTAACCTTCTCATATCTCTCCCCCGATGCCACTCTCTTGAAGCCTCCCTTAGTAAACTCACTTTCAAACTCCTTGAGATATTTAGTATCCATATCCTCAACAGAGATGGTCACAATGAGTTTTGGTGCCGCCATAGCCACCGCTACACCGCAGAGAGATAATAGCAATATTAATATTCTTACACGCACTAATAATTAACAATTAACAATTAACATACTTCGCTACTCCAAAATTTCTTCTTTCTCATTTAATAAGAATTCCCTTCCCTTTCCGTTTCTCCACGGGCTCATCGCCTGTACAATCAATTATGGTTGAGACTTCTGTGCCACCTGTACCGCCATCAATAACACAATCAACCAAATTGGAGTAGCACTCATCAATAAGTTCAGGATTTGTATAGTATGCCTCGTCGTCCTCATTCACAGGAACTGATGAGGAGAGAATAGGGTGACCTAATGCCTCCACTATTGCACGGGCAATTGCATTGTCGGGAATACGTATGCCCACCTGTTTGCGTTTGCGTAAGGGTTTTGGAAGTTCCTTGTTTCCTTTGAAAATAAATGTGAACGGACCAGGAAGACAACCTTTCAGCATGCGGAAGGTTGTGTCATTTATTGTAGTGAACTGACTAATCTGGCTTATTGAACCGCATACAATTGTGAGTAGAGCCTTGTCTGCATCAATGTTCTTAATGTGGCATATACGCTCAACCGCCTCGGCATTTGTTATGTCACATCCAAGGGCATACAGTGTGTCTGTAGGATAGACAATAACGCCTCCTTGTCTCAAGGTGTCAACCACTTTGGAAATCTCCTTAGGGTTGGGGTTGTCATCGTATATCTTGATTAGCATTCTCTACGGTTGAATTGTTGTCGCCATTATCAAGATATATTGGCTTAATGTTCTCCTTTACTACAAATATCTCTGTTGCGTAATCGGGGAAGGCGTCTTTAATAGTGTTGCTGAAGTTAAGGGCTTCAAAATAGGTGGAGAAATCTCCAACTCTCACTTTCCAGAACGGAGCGGAGTATGTTACGTATGCGTGTGTGTCAGGAAAAACCTCTAAGAAACTCTTCTCAACCTCAAACGCACCTGCCTTAGCCTCCTGACTGCGGTTGCTTGAGTAAATCTGAACCCTGAACCCTTGGGACTCAACAGTTTTTGCCGTACCTGCCTTTATCTCCCTGCTTTTATAAACTAATGAGTCCAAACCACTTGGCTGATTTAGTGTTAGAGAGCCTGTTTGCCCTGCGAATGTCATGGTTGAGACAAGAATGCAAAATATAAGAACTACCTTTTTATTCATAATAGGTGCAAATTTACTAAATTTTTCACAAGTCACTGCGAAAGGTTATCTTTTTGTTCTCTGTGCAGCCTCTTGTAAGCGCTACTTTGAACCCTGCACGCTCCACAACAGATGCGTCATCGGTGAACGAGTTGTCAAATTCAGCGTTGTACGCTTTTTTGATTATCTCCGCCTTGAAAACCTGCGGGGTCTGTACAAGTTTGACTCTGCTACGGTCAAAAGGATTACTCTCACTGCCGTCATTTGATAGAATTCGCACTGAATCAGGGCAATCAATAACGGGAACAGCCGCTCCGTCTCTCTCCGCCACCGCAAAAGCCTCTTCAATGACATCGTGGGTTACAAAGGGGCGCACACCATCATGAATAGCCACTATGGCGTCATCGGGGATTGAGACAAGTGCGTTCTTTACAGAGTGGAAACGCTCAACACCACCTTTCACCACAGTATGAGGCAGGTTGAAGTTATGCTTCACGCACAACTCCCGCCAGAACTCAATGTAATCTTCATTAAGTACTACAATAATGTTCTCTATATGGCTGAATGCCACGATGGTACGCATAAGAATAGGGGTGCCGTCCATCTCAAGAAACTGTTTCGGCACGGCTCCTCCAATGCGTTTTCCGCTCCCAGCCGCCACTATTATCACGAATCTTTTCATATTTGCCGTAAAAGTAGCGATTTTTTTGTAACTTCGCAAAATATGATGAAACTCAACTCACCTATAATGTATCTGCCTGGCGTGGGACCTAAAAGAGCCGCACTGCTTGAGAAGGAGTTGGAAGTGACCACGCTTTCAGACCTTATCCACTGTTTCCCGTACAGATATATTGACCGCAGCAAGTTCTATAAGATACGTGACATTGAGAGTGCTACCGCATACGTACAGATAAAGGGTGTCATACTTGGATTCCGCCCTGTGGGTGAGGGACGTGCCAAAAGACTTGTGGCAACTTTCAGTGACGGGGAGCGGACTATTGAACTTGTATTCTTTAAAGGGTTGAATTATATTCTTGATGCCTATTCCATTAATACAGAGTATATTATATTTGGCAAACCATCATCATTCAACGGCACTTACAATTTTGTGCATCCAGAGATAGAGAAGCCATCGGCTGACCGTATGACAGGTTTTATGCCCCTGTACCACACCACAGAGAAGATGAAGAACCATTTTCTCAACTCAAAGGCTCTGCAAAAACTTATATTGGTTGCCCTTAAAAGCATTGACCGCAGTGCCATTAAGGAGACTCTACCGCAGCATATAATTGACAAATATCACTTTCCGTCAGCCTCTGACGCCTTGGTTCAGGCTCATTTCCCAAAGGATATGTCCACTCTTGACAGGGCTCTCGCAAGGCTTAGGTTTGAAGAACTTTTCTACATACAACTTGCCATACTAAAACAGGCTAATCAGTTCAAAAGCAAGGCTATGGGGCATCCGTTCCCCCTTATTGGTCACTATTTTAACACTTTCTACAAGGAGTGCTTGCCATTTGACCTTACAGAGGCTCAGAAAAGGGTGCTGAGGGAGATACGTGATGATGTGCGTGGTCCGGGGCAGATGAACCGCCTTTTGCAAGGTGATGTGGGTAGTGGCAAGACTATAGTGGCTCTGCTAAGTATGCTTATGGCTATTGACAATGACTATCAGGCGTGCATAGTGGCTCCTACTGAGATTTTAGCAACTCAGCACTATGAGAGTATGAGCAAGATGCTTGAGCCGCTTGGACTTGAGGTGAGACTGCTTACCGGCTCCACAAAGAGAAAGGAGCGTGAGATAATATCAGAGGGGTTGACATCGGGGTCATTGAAAATTTTAGTGGGAACACACGCTGTTTTTGAGGAGAATGTTAAATTTGACAGGCTTGGAATGGTGATAATTGATGAACAGCACCGTTTTGGCGTGGCTCAAAGGGCTAAACTCTGGAGCAAGAACATACGTCCGCCACACGTTCTTGTTATGACGGCTACACCTATTCCACGCACGCTTGCAATGACTCTTTACGGTGACCTCGATGTCAGTGTAATTGACCAACTGCCACCTGGTCGCAAAGCAATCAGGACTGAACATATTTTTGATGAGAAACGCCCAGCCCTCAATAATTTTCTACGCCGCCAAATGGCACAAGGCAGGCAGGTCTATGTGGTCTATCCTCTTATAAAAGAGTCAGAGAAGAGTGATATGAAAGACCTTGAAAACGGATTTGTGGCAATGAAAAATGTATTCAGTGAGTTTAATGTATGTATGGTTCACGGCAAGATGAAACCCGCTGAAAAGGAGGTGCAGATGCAGGAGTTCATAAGCGGCAGAGCAAATATGCTTGTGGCTACAACCGTTATAGAGGTGGGAGTGAATGTTCCCAACGCCACAGTTATGGTAATTGAGAACGCTGAGAGGTTCGGACTGTCACAACTGCATCAGTTACGTGGGCGTGTAGGGCGTGGCGGTGACCAGTCATACTGTCTGCTTGTCACAAAATATGAACTCTCATCAGAGACACGCAAGCGTCTTGATATAATGACACAAACCACAGACGGCTTTGAGATTGCTGAGGCAGACCTGCGTCTGCGTGGTCCCGGTGACCTTGAGGGCACTCTGCAAAGCGGACTTCCCTTCAACCTTAAAGTGGCTGATTTAAGCCGTGACTCACAGGCTCTCACGCTTGCCCGTGAAGAGGCTACTGAAATACTGAAGGCAGACCCTATGCTCTCATCGCCGTCAAACGCACTCCTGCTTGAGCAATTGAAGGAGAAGACACATAATGTTGTGAATTGGAGTTTTATAAGTTAACAGAAGAATCTCAAAAAAATTTTGCAAAACAAAAAATAGTGCGTAATTTTCACTATCTTTGTCCCCAACAGAAAGAAAACAATGCTAAGACATAGAAGCCGATTACGGCTTAAATATATTAGGAGGTAGAATTACCCTCTCCGTGTAAACGGAGGGGGGGGTAAAATATTAAAAATCAAGTAGTTATAAATTATGAAGAGGCTTTTTTACTTTACAATGTTTCTGTTGCTGCCAATTGTGGCAGGGGCAGAGGAACTATGCCTAATCTCAATAAAGGCAAACGGAGTTGAGACCAATTACGCCATTTCAAGTGTGCAAAAAATAACACTTGACACTGAGTCAACTGAGGCTCCAAGTTTTGTTGTTAACCGCAAGGACGGCAAGGAGGACGGTGGAGCAAAACTTCTCAAGTTCGGGCAGGCTGAACCAACTTCAGCTCAGGACGTAGAAGCCGCTAATGTTAATGTGAACGTTTACACACAAGGGAAGACAATATTTGTTGAGGCTGATGAGGAGTGCAATATCACATTCTGGAATATGGCAGGTCAGCAGTTGGGCGACTGCGTAAGGGCGTCACATTGCGAGTGTACAATATCTCTTGCCGGAACCTATATGGTGGTTGCCGACGGACAGCAGTTTAAAATACAAGTACAATAATTAAAAATTAACGAATATGAAAAAATTTACATTGATACTGATTGCATTGGTTGCAACACTATGCGCTATGGCACAAACAAAGTTTTGGGTGTATAACAATGATGGCACACAAACAGAGTTTCTGATTTCAAATGTGGATAGTATCAGTTTTACTGACCCGTCTACCCCTACTCCTGCGGGTGAGAAGTGCAATGCGTCAGACTACCCACAGGTAACCATAGGCACACAGGTATGGATGGCGGAGAACTACCGTTGTTCAAAGTATGACACACAGTCAGAGGCGTACAACGCCACATGGCTAACAAACAACACCGTTCCTACATCAGAGGATTACACATACGCCCCATACTACGCCGATGCTTCAGACAAAAGCAAGTGGAATAAAGATTATGATTATTCTGATAACCTCACTGACGCACAGGTAAAGAAATTGGGCTACCTCTACAACTGGGCTGCGGCTGTAGGTGTTGCGGACGGGGAAGAACAGACAACAGAGTTCAGTGGCAAGCGTCAGGGCATCTGCCCCAACGGGTGGCACGTACCGTCAAGAGCGGAGTGGCAGACACTTGAAAACTACATAGAAATGACAGACGGCAAGGGAACAGCCACGGCGGGCAAACATTTGAAGACCACCTCTGGTTGGTACGGCTATGGCAGCGGCTTAGATACGTATGGTTTTGCGGCTCTGCCGGCAGGCTACGCGGATGGTAGTAGTGTGTACAATGTTGGCTACCATACCTATTTCTGGACGGCTACTCCGGATGAGAGCTATAGCGGCTACGCTTACTACAGGATCCTCAATTACTTCATTGGCTACTTGAGCGACTACAGCGTCGATAAGTACCTCGGACTTTCTGTGCGTTGTCTAAGGGATTAAAAATACGCACCTGAAGGTGCTAATGGTCAAGGGACAAGGTTCAAGGAACAAGGTTCAAACGGGTCAAGGGAGCATAACCGCTCCTTTGACCCGTTTTTGTTGTGATTTTGTGATTTTATAAAAAAAATAGTATTTTTGTGAAGTGAAGATAATTAGTGAAGTGTTTAACAGGCAGTTGAATTATGGATACAAAACTAAAAAATTACCCGTTAGGGATTTACACTTTCAGTGAGATAATTGAAAGGAATCTATTCTATATAGATAAGACTGGTTATGTACATAACATAGCCAACAAGTACAAGTATGTGTTCCTGAGCCGTCCACGCCGTTTTGGAAAGTCTCTGCTTGTAGATACGTTGCAGTGCTATTTTGAGGGCAGGAAGGAGTTGTTTGCAGGCTTGAAGGCAGATGCTCTTGAGAAAGATTGGGTAAAGTACCCTGTGCTAAGGTTTGATATGAGTTCTATAAAGTCAATGAAAGTTGATGATGTAAGGGCGGACTTGAGCCAGATGCTTGGAAAATATGAACGCTTATACGGCAAGGCAGATGATGAGGTGACACTCGGCAAAAGGCTTGAAGGCATTATAAGCAGAGCGTATGCAAAGACAGGTCAAAAAGTGGTGCTGCTTATAGACGAGTATGACTCACCACTGCTTAAAGTTATGCACAACAAGGCGGTGTTTGAAGAGTTAAGGGATATGCTCCGCAACTTCTACGGACCAATAAAAATTTGTGACGCAATGCTGCGTTTCGGCTTCATAACGGGCATAACCAAGTTCTCACAACTGAGCATATTCTCTGAGATAAACAACCTTAAAACAATAAGTATGCTGCCGGAGTATGACGGACTGTGCGGCATAACCAAGGAAGAACTTCTAACTCAGTGCAAGCCGGACATACAGGCATTAGCAGATAAATTAAGATGCAGTTATGATGACGCTATTGCAAAACTCACAGAGAACTATGACGGCTACCATTTCTCAAAAGGCGATGACGAAGTAATTACAGATGTGTTTAACCCGTTCAGCCTTATAAACGCATTTAATGATGGTATGCTGAGTCAGTATTGGTACAGTTCAGGCACACCTACGTTCCTGTTTAATGAGATGCGTAGGCACAAGACAGAACTACAGAACATAGAGGGCAGAAGTGTTAATGAAGACGATTTCAACGTATCACCGGAGGTTGCCGTGTCAGCGCTCCCTATGCTTTACCAGAGCGGCTACCTTACCATAAAAAATTACGACAGCATAACAAACCTTTACACATTGGGGTTCCCTAACAAAGAGGTTAGGAACGGCTTTCTGAAGGCTTTTCTGCCCGAAGTCTCAAACATACCGGGCGGAGAGAGTAACGCAATGCTTGTGCGAGTGGTGCAGGCACTCTACGCCGATGACATAGACACGGCACTTACAGAGATAAAGGCGTACATAGCCGCCATTCCGT
>JAKSOA010000011.1 GCA_024405875.1 Paludibacteraceae bacterium | reverse complement strand
CAAAAGAACCGGAATCTTTTATTCTATCCATTGAACTATAGGACCAAATTAGTTGACAGTTGATAGTTGACAGTTGTCGGATTGAGTTCATTGTCCACTGTCCACTATCCACTGTCAACTATAATAGTGTCATTCCTGCTTCTTTGCATTTAAGCCGCATTTCATCAGGCCAAATGCTGGACTGAATTTCACCCACATGGGCTTTGTGTAGCAGGAACATACATAGGCGAGACTGACCTATGCCGCCACCTATTGTAAGCGGAAGTTTGCCGTTCACTAGTTGCTGATGATATAGATATTTAAGGCGTTCCTCTTTGTTTGATATTGAAAGTTGCCTTAGCATAGACTCTTTATCAACCCTAATGCCCATACTTGACAGTTCAAGAGCCTGACCAAGTACAGGATTCCAAACAAGCATATCGCCGTTCAATGCCCAATCATCATAGTCAGGGGCACGTCCGTCATGCTTTTCACCGTTAGAAAGTTCACCACCTATGCACATAATGAATACTGCTCCGTATTTCTTAGTGATTAGGTTCTCTCTCTCTTTTGCTGTCTTGTCAGGATATAAATCAAGTAACTCCTGTGATGTTAGGAAATGGATGTCTGACGGCAGTTGTGGCTTTATTCCAGGAAAACGCTCGCTGACAGCATATTCCGCTTTAATAATGGTTGAATATATGCGTGTAACAATGTTTTTCAGAAAATCAATGGTGCGGTCTTCTCTCTCTATTACCAATTCCCAATCCCATTGGTCAACATATAATGAATGAATGTTATCCAACTCCTCATCGGCACGAATGGCGTTCATATCTGTATATATGCCAAAGTGTGGTTTTGTACCATATTCTGCAAGCATTATGCGTTTCCACTTGGCAAGTGAGTGTACCACCTCTGCCTCCGCTTCATTCATATCCTTGATTTTGAATGTTACAGGGCGTTCAATGCCGTTAAGGTCATCATTTATGCCTGTACCTTTTAGCACAAAGAGTGGGGCGGTTACTCTGCGTAATCTTAACTCCGATGCAAAATTGCGTTCAAAAAAGTCTTTCAGAAACTTTATGGCAATCTCTGTCTGCTCAACATCAAGAAGAGATTTATACACTTTTGGAATAATTAGGTTCATAATTTCATTGTTGTTTTGTATGTTTATATACTCCGTTGACAGTGCGTCTGCACCCACGCAGCCGTATAGTGGGAGGGACCCGTAGGTTCACAGAACCGTTACGGGAGGGACGAATACCTTCACAGAAGGTATGAGCCACTGGAAATGGAGTATATAAACGTATCTAATCAATTATATTTTGTATTTCTTCTGCAATCTGGTTTGCCTTTTCCATTGTGGACGCCTCTGAGTAGATGCGGATAATTGGTTCTGTGTTTGACTTACGCAGATGCACCCAACTGTCTGCAAAATCTATCTTAACGCCGTCAATGTCATTAATCTTCTCATTCTTATAGACTTCCTTGATTTTTGCAAGTATGGCATCTACATCTGTAGATGGCTCTAAGTCTATACGGTTCTTTGCAATAAAGTATGAAGGGTATGATGCCCGCAACTCTGATGTCTTACATCCTTTGTGAGCCAAATGGCTTAGTATCAGTGCGATACCAACCAATGCGTCACGTCCGTAGTGGCTTTCAGGGTAGATTACACCGCCATTGCCTTCACCGCCTATAACGGCATTGGTCTCTTTCATCTTGGTTACAACATTAACTTCTCCGACTGCCGCTGCGTTATACTGACCTCCGTGTGATTGTGTTACATCACGCAGGGCGCGTGTTGAACTCAGATTTGATACTGTATTGCCTGGTGTGTGACTTAGAACATAGTCTGCGGCTGTAACAAGGGTGTATTCCTCTCCGTACATTGTGCCGTCCTCACATATAAGTGCAAGGCGGTCAACATCGGGGTCAACAACAAACGCTATGTCATATTCACCATTCTTTACAAGAGTCATAATGTCACCAAGGTTCTTCTCAAGTGGCTCAGGATTATGTTGGAAATCACCCGTAGGCTCTCCGTAAAGGGTTTTAACGCTCTTTACGCCAAGACGCTCAAGCAGTTTTGGAAGTATTATGCCACCAACTGAGTTCACTGTGTCAAGCGCCACTTTGAAGTTCGCTTTCTTAATTGCCTCAACATCAACAAGTTTCAAGCCAAGTACGGCGTCAATGTGCTTGTCTGTGTAATCTTTATGAGTCACTTTGCCAAGTTCTGTAACTTCTGCGAACGTGAACTCCTCTTTCTCCGCTATACGCAGAACTTCCTCTCCCTCCTCTTTATTGAGGAACTCTCCGTTTTGGTTAAGCAGTTTAAGGGCGTTCCACTGCTTTGGATTGTGACTTGCTGTAAGTATTATACCGCCGGCGGCGTTCTCCATTGTTACGGCAAGTTCTGTTGTAGGGGTGGAGGCGAGTCCTATATTGGTCACATCAAATCCCATTGATTGCAGCGTACCTGTGACAAGTTTGTCAACCATATCGCCAGACATACGTGCGTCACGTCCTACAACTATTGTGTTTGAGCCGTTTGTAGATATTTTGCGAATAAGGGTGGAGTATGCCGCTGTGAATTTAACGACATCAACAGGGCTTAATCCCTCTCCAACTGAACCGCCTATTGTTCCGCGGATTCCTGAAATTGATTTAATTAATGACATTGTATTCTGTTTTAGTTAATTTTTAACGGTAAAATCAAGGACGCTGACTGTAAGTGGAACTACTGCTGTCTGCTGCTCTGCAGGTCCAATGACAGACTCAATTATAAATTGTGCCTGACAGTTATGACGCATAAACGGAATGCAGGCGTTCCAACCAGGAGATGGGGTTGAGCTGCCAGGTGTATATACAAACACCATTCCTTCACGACCACCTGGTGTTGATGGGTCTGTGTTGTCTCCTGTCAGGTTCCCGTCAAGGTCATACGTTTTCCAACGCATTATTATGGTGTTGCCTTTTGCGGGTTGTCTCTCATCTTTGTTTATTGATTCAATTCTTACGTATGCTCCGTTATATGTCTTGAACCAAACCTTATCGGGCCATTTGCCTTGTTCATCACTTGTCTTAATCAGTTCAGTGGAGTCATTTACACCTTCTTTTATAATTAAGCCGTTTTTTTCTATGTATGATGACAACTTTGCTTTTTCTTCTTTTCTTTGTTTGGCGTAGGTGTTCGCCTTACACATTGTCAGTGTTAGTGCCGCTAATGCAATAATTGATAATATGGATACTCTTCTAATCATTCGGTTAATTATTAATTATTAATTACTAATTACTAATTACTAATTACTAATTACTAATTACTAATTATTACTACTCTATAAAGTATCGGAGTCATAGGTGGAACGCACCCACGGTCACCTGTTACTCCGTATGCAAGGTTGTAGGGTATTATCAGTTCAAATTCATCACCCATCTGTTTTCCTACAATTGCCATATCAAGTCCTTTCACATCCTCACGTTTCCCAACTATGAAACTTTTTGCCTTGCCTGTTGTCTGAGAGCAGATGGTTCCGTCAAGCAGTTCAAGACTATAGGCTATTGAGACCCTGTCACCATTCTTAATAGTTGACAGTTGAGAGTCGACAGTTGACAATGTTTTTCTGGTAGTGTATCCATTGTCCACTGTCCACTGTCCACTGTCCACTTTATAATAGTATCCATCCTCGGTCTGGGTGAATCCACCAACGCTGTCAATGTACGCCTCAATCTCTCGCCTCTCATCTTCAATGCAGAGACGGTTGTAATCTATAAGATTCTCTGCAATAGTGTCCGCTTCAGCCTTGTTTGCCGGCAACTGCGGATTTGTTCTGCAACAAGATGTCAGAAATATTAGGAATATTAGGAATTTAAAGGAATTATAGGAATTATAGGATTCCTCCATTTCCTCTTTCATTAACTTTTCACTTTTCAATTCCTCCATTCCCTTCATATTAACCACTAATTACTAATTACTAATTGCTAATTGATAATTAAGGCTCTGCCTTAATTATCTAATGTTCGCAATACTCATAATATCCCCAAACACACCTGCCGCTGTTACGCTTGCTCCCGCTCCGTAACCCTTTATTATCATAGGGTCATTAAAGTAACGCTCTGTCTGAATCATAACTATGTTATTGCTGCCCTCAAGGTCATAGAATGGGTGAGAGGCGTCAACAGCCTGAAGTCCTACAGAACATTCGCCCTCCTTCATCGTGGCTACAAAACGGTATTTCTTATTCTCCTTTTCAAGTACCTTGCGTTTCTCCTCAAACTCTGCGTCAAGTTCATGAATGTTCTTCCAGAAGTCTTCAAGTGAGCCTTCAAAATATTTGTCAGGGACAAATAGGTTCTTCTTGACATCTGACTGCTCAACGGCATAGCCGCTCTCACGTGCCAGAATAACAAGTTTGCGTATGACATCTGTTCCGCTAAGGTCAATTCTCGGGTCTGGCTCAGAGAAACGAGCCTCTTTTGCCATCTGGATTGATTTAGAGAATGTTATATCTTTACTTATTGTATTGAAAATGAAATTCAAGGTACCGGAAAGCACCGCCTCAATCTTTAGTATGCGGTCACCGCTGTTTACAAGACTCTCCATTGTGTTGATGATAGGAAGCCCCGCACCTACGTTTGTCTCAAACAGGTACTTGATGCCTCTGCGGCGTGCGGTGTTCTTCAGGTTCTCATAAATGGAGTAGGGTCCTGATGCCGCAATCTTGTTTGCCGCTACCACTGATACATTATGGTTAATCAAATCTGTGTAGAGAGAGGCTATGGCGGCACTTGCCGTACAGTCAACAAATACTGAGTTAAACAGGTTCATATCAATGATTGTCTGCTTAATCTCTTCCGGTGATGTTGGTTTGCCGTTCTTTGCAACCTCATCTTTATATGTTTTCAGGTCGATGCCGTTTGCGTTGAATATGGAACCGTTAATATCTGTGATTCCCACAACGTTAAGTTTCACACTGTTTTGCTTAAGAATTTTCTCTTGTTGGTGTTCAATCTGCTCAAGCAGGCTGCCGCCAACTGTTCCCGTTCCAACTTGGAATATGTTTAACACCTGGTAATCTGCCAGGAAGAATGAATCGTGTAACACGTTTAAAGCTTTTTGAAGATATTTTTGAGTAATAACAAATGAAATATTGGTCTCTGACGCACCTTGAGCGCAGGCTATGATATTAATGCCGCTACGGCCAAGAGTGTCAAACAACTTGCCTGCAAGTCCTGTATTGAATCTCATATTCTCTCCCACGATGGCAACTGTGGCAAGATTCATCTTTGGTGTTATAGACCAAATCTCACCCCTTTCAAGTTCAGCCTTGAACTCCTTTGTAAGAGCCTTGACGGCTGCGTCAGCCTCTGAATTCATAACCGCAAATGTGGTTGAGTTCTCTGATGACGCTTGTGAGATAAGAAATACGCTTATGCCCTCATCGGCAAGTGCCTTGAATGTTCTTGAACTGATTCCAAGCACACCAACCATACCCATTCCCTGAAGTGTTATAAGGCAGGTGTCATTTATTGATGAGATACCCTTGATTGCCTTGCCCTCCGGGTTCTGAATATTTGATATTCTTGTGCCTCTGAATGACGGATTGTTAGTATTCTTAATAAATATAGGTATATTACGCTCATACACAGGATATATGGTGGGAGGGTAGAGTACCTTGGCTCCAAAGTTGGAGAGTTCCATAGCCTCAATGTATGAGAGTTCCTCAATAGTGTATGCGTTAGGTACAAGTCGGGGGTCTGCCGTCATAAAGCCGTCAACATCGGTCCATATTTCAAGAGCCTCCGCCTCAAGAGCCCCTGCAACTATCGCCGCAGTGTAGTCAGAGCCGCCTCTACCAAGATTTGTTATGTCACCACTCTTGGAGTCAGATGATATGAACCCACCCATAATACTTTTTGCTGGCACTCTCTCAAACGCCTTTGCAATGTTCTGATAGGTTACGCTCTTGTCAAGAACGGTCTTTTTATGATATTCTGTTGTCTTAATTATGTCAGGTGAGTTAAAGTGTTTTGCCCCAAGAACAAAGGCAAGGAACAGAGAACTCATTTTTTCTCCGTAACTTACAACTGTGCGTAATGTCTCAGGACTCAGTTGCTTTGTCTTGAATATGTTGTCATAGAGTGCCTTTAACTCTGAAAAATAATTTTCAAGACCTTTTAACGCCTCACTGACACTTTGTTTTGGAGTTACAGCAGTGGCTGTTGTAGTGTGGCGTTGTGTCAACTCTGTGAAAAGAGTTGTGTATGTAGCGTCACCTTTGGCTGCTGTCTCAGCAGTCTTGATGAGCAGATCTGTTACTCCGCTCATAGCGGAAACTACAACAATGGCTTCAGTGCCAGTGCTCTCAACAATATCCTTGACTTTAAGGATATTCTCTGCGGAACCAACTGACGTTCCTCCAAATTTTAATACTTTCATTTTACTTTTCAATTAGTAATATATTGCTTTTTGTATATTATTCACTTCATTTACATTGGCTTGTATGGCTAATGTAAAATGAAAGTAATTTTACCTTTTCTATTGGGGCGTATCCCCAAACCCCTACGCCAAGCGTTTACTCTTCTTCTATTATTGTGTTGCACAATTCAATGTCCTTTGTTCTAAGAACCACCTTTGCCTCATCATTATCTTGAAAGGCATACATATATTCAACAGATATGTTTTTTTCTGATAATTTATTGAGCAGATATGACAAAGAACCAGTCTTGTTTGCGCATTTTGCCGCTACAACTTTATTGCGGAAAGCACTGAATCCGTTCTCTTTCAATACAGTTTCGGCTTTCCCCGGGTCTGATACAAGCATTCTCAATATGCCAAAATCAGAACCGTCTTCTGTACAGAATGTGCGAATACCAATGTTTGCATCGGCTAATACTTTTGTAACTTTCTCAATACTGCCTGCCTTGTTCTCAACAAAAACAGAAATTTGTTCAACTATCATAATTCAATTATTTATTATTTTCCTCAAAAATTGTCAATCTCTTATCAAGTTCCTCATATTGATGGTCTTCAATGAATGAAGTGCAGGCTCTGAGTCCCTCCTGCTCACTGCCTGTTGTGGTGAGTGTTATGGCTGATATTCCATAGTACATCAACTCTTTTGCAAGTTGCCCCGATGTCATATTCTTATATCCTATTGTAAAGTAGAACCCGTCAGCAACTTTCTGGTCCATATCCATATCATATACAATGTGGAAGCCGTGCTTGCAGAAAATCTCCTTTAGTTTGTGCGCTCGCTCTCCATAAACCTTAACCTCATCAAGGAAATTGTATGTGCCGTCATTAGCCGCCTTAAGCATTGCTGCCATAGCGTATTGGGCACTGTGGCTTGTTCCGCTTGAAAGGGCGTAGAGCACTCTGTGAACAAATACTGTTCCGAATGTGCCGCCGCCGTATCTCTTTGTGAGACCCGGATATGCACGGTGATAGAGTTTGTCTGTCATACAAACAACGCCAATGCGCTCTCCTGCATAACTAAATGCTTTTGAACCGCTTATGAGCATTGCGCAGTTATCTGTATAGTGTGACACTGATGGTTGGAACGGTGCTTTGCCCGGCTTGCTCAAATCTTTGCGGAAATCCATTGCAAAGTAGGCGAGGTCTTCAAACACAATAACATCATATCTATTTGCAAGGTCTCCTATTATGCGCAGTTCCTCATCTCTCAGGCATACCCAGGAAGGGTTGTTAGGGTTGCTATATACAATTGCCGCAATATCTCCCTGCTTGAGAAACTCCTCAAGTTTGGCTCTCAACTTCTCACCACGATGATGGTAAACGTCAAATGTCTTGTATTTTGCACCCATAACCACAATCTGCTGCTTCTGAACAGGGAAACCAGGGTCAATAAAGAGAATGGTATCTTTGCCCTCAACACACTGTGAAGCGGTAAGGAATGATGCGTAAGTGCCTTGCATTGAGCCTGTTACAGGAACACAACCCTCTGGCTTTACATCGGTGTCAATAAATAGACTGCCAAAACGCGCAGCCTCACTCTTGAGTTCAGCAAGTCCGTTTATATCGGGGTAGAGACGGGCTATGCCACCTTGTAGCGCCTTTACCTGTGCCTCTACGCCAACTTTTGAAGGCGGAAGACCGGGGACACCCATCTCCATCTTTATAAATTCAACGCCAGACTTCTTCTCTGCAAGGGCTGCTATAGCCTTCACCTCACGTATGGTAGCCTTTGAGAAGTCTTTAATGCCAAACTCCTCAATGGATTTATCTATCAATTCTCTGCTAATAGGAGTGTTCATTTTAATTAGCAATTAATAATTAGTAATTAATTTTCAATTAATTATAGTAGCATTCAAATATTTGCTCTAACCTGTTTTTATCTTGTTTTTTAGTGAACGCACTGACTACGGGAACTATTACAAAGCCTGCCACCATAGCAAGTACACCGCAGTTGATGGGGGATTGGAACAGTTCCGGGAAATATGGGCGGATAATCATATTGGCAAGCATAAGTGTGGTGCTGAATATGAAGCAGACCCAGCAAGACGCCCTTGACACCCACTTGCCATAGAGTGAATATAGGAACGGGGCGAGGAACGCTCCCGCCATAGCGCCCCAACTCACACCCATAAGTTGTGCTATGAATGTGACTGAACTGCTGTATTGTATAAGTGCTATTACCGCACTTATGGCTATGAACACCACGATGAACACCCGTATGCACCTTACCTGCTTCCTGTCACTCATATTCTTAATGAAATTGTCTTTCAGAAAGTCAATTGTAAGCGTTGATGATGAGGTTATTACAAGAGATGATAGTGTGCTCATACTTGCTGACAGCACTAATATCACAACCAAACCTATAAGGGCGGGGGAGAGTGTTGAGAGCATTTCAGGCACTATGGCGTCATAAATTATCTTACCTTCCGCATTATAGAGTGCGGGACCGTCAAACAGACGTCCGAAACCTCCCATAAAGTAGCAGCCTCCGGCAACTATTAGAGCGAATATGGTTGAGACTATGGTTCCCTTGAGAATTGACTTCTCATCACGGATGGCGTAGAATTTCTGAACCATCTGCGGAAGCCCCCACGTGCCAAGAGAGGTGAGCAGCACCACAAATGTCAAGCCTATGACATCGGGGCCGAACACAGACGCGAACTCACCCTTTGCAACACCGGCACCAGCGTCCTCAATAAGAGCCATCTTGTTAACGGCTTCAACAAGTCCGCCTTGTGTCTTTAGTACCGCAATTATTATTATTACTATGCCAAAGAGCATTATTATACCTTGTATAAAATCATTTATAGCCGTAGCCATATATCCGCCGGCAATTACATAAATGGCTGTAAGAACCGCCATAAGTATTATGCAGGCTGAATAGTCAATGCTGAACGCCATTCCAAAGAGGCGTGAGAGTCCGTTGTAGAGTGACGCCGTGTAGGGTATCATAAACACAAAGACAATTACAGATGCGCAGATTTTCAGTGCGTTGCTGTCAAATCTGGCTCCAAAGAACTCAGGCATTGTGGAGGAGTTCAGATGCTGGCTCATAACTCTTGTACGTTTGCCAAGTATCACCCAGGCAAGTAGTGAGCCTATTATGGCGTTGCCCACTCCTATCCACGATGATGACAGGCCATACCTCCAGCCAAACTGACCGGCATAGCCTACAAAAATAACCGCAGAGAAGTAGGAGGTTCCGTAGGCGAATGCTGTAAGCCAGGGACCGACGCTTCTGCCACCAAGCACAAAACCATTCACATCAGTTGAGTGCTTACGGCAATAGAATCCTATGCCTAATAGGACTGCGAAATATAATATCAGTGCTACTAATGTCATTATATGGTGGTTCGGTGATTAGAATAGTTTTCTTAAATCCTTAACTCTGACTGCTTTTCCACCTTCTGCTGAAGGTAGGGAATTTTTAGGTACAAGTTTTACTTTTGGTGTTATAAGTATCTCATCTTTAAGTTGGCGGGTGATGTTCTTAACCAAATCCTTAAGGTCTCCTACATTGTCAGTGCCCAACTCACCAAGTTCAACCTCTACAGTCATTTCATCATTGTTGTTTATTGTCTCCAATGTAATAAGGAAATTACTGCCTAACTCTTTGTAACCCATAAGAATCTTCTCAATCTGGATAGGGAAGATGTTTACACCTTTTAATATCATCATATCATCACTACGTCCTTGGAAACGAGCCAGACGGCGGTGTGTGCGTCCGCAAGGGCACTCTCCCGGAATAATGCGGGTAAGGTCACGTGTGCGGTAACGGATAAGTGGCATTGCCTCACGGTTGAGGGTTGTCAAAACAAGTTCGCCAATCTCTCCGTCAGGCACAGGCTCAAGTGTCACAGGGTCAACAATCTCAACTATAACATTATCCTCCCAAATATGCATTCCGTTCTGCTCCTTGCACTCAAAAGCCACGCCAGGACCGCACATCTCACTCATTCCGAATGAGTTGTAGGCCTTTACGCCAAGCAGTTCCTCTATGCGCTTACGCTGTTCCTCTGTGTGTGGCTCAGCCCCGATGGCAAGAATCTTTATCTTCAAATCCTTGCGTGGGTCAACGCCCTCCTCCTGCATAACTTCTGCCAGACGAGTGGCGTATGACGGTATAATGTGCACAACTGTTGTGCCAAAGTCTTTCATAAACTTAATCTGACGCTTGCTGTTGCCGGCGGCGGCGGGAACTGTGAGACAGCCAAGTTTCTCAGCGCCATATTGGAATCCAAGACCACCAGTGAACATTCCGTATCCTGAGGTGTTCTGGAACACATCTGTGTCTCTCACGCCTACCATATAGAGGTTGCGAGCCACAAGCTCAGCCCAGGCGTCAAGGTCATTCTTACTATGAAGCACAACTGTAGGGTTGCCTGTGGTACCGCTTGATGAGTGTACTCTGACACACTCTTTTAGTGGAATGGCAGCCATCCCGAAAGGGTAGTTGTTCCTTAAATCATCTTTTGTTGTGAATGGAAGTTTTCTTATGTCATCAAGGCTTCTTATGTCTGATGCCGCTATTCCTCTCTCCTTGAATGCTTTCTGATAGAAAGGCACATTCAGTGCTCTCAAAATTGTCTTTTGAAGACGTTCAAACTGTAATTTTTTCAAATCCGCCCTGCTTATTGTCTCCACAGGATTGTAAAATTGACTTTTGTCCATTGTTGTTATTATTCTTTAGATTTCAAATAAGTGACAAAGTTACAAAAAAACTATGATTGCGGCTAAATAATTTTTGCAAAATTAGTATTAATTTTGCGGCGATATTCTTAAAACAGAGTGTGTTGAGTGTGAATCAGACAATAACAGGGCATATAGCAGCCGCTGTGGCGTACATTATATTCGGGGTTAATATTCTGACCTGCCGCGCCATTGCCGTTGACGGTACCATAGCGCCATTGGATGTCTTTACATTAAGGGCGGTAGGTGCTACAGTACTGTTCTGGATAGCATCGGCGTTCACAAAAAAAGAGAGGGTTGAGCCACGAGACTTCCCTAAGATCTTCGCCGCCGCTATGGTGGGGTTGTTCCTATGCCAGATTGTCTTTCTTAAGGCGGTGCAAATAACAACTCCTTTTGATTGTGCCATAATAACATCTTTCACTCCTGTGTTTACAATGATAGTCGCCGCCATTGCCATTAAGGAGCCTATAACTGTGAAGAAGGTTACCGGTGTGTTTGTGAGTCTTACGGGTGTCAATATATTGATAGCCAATACCGTATCAAATGGTGGAGTACAGACAACGCAACCTTTGGGCATTGTGCTTATGCTTGTGAACGGACTCTCATTCGCCATATATTTGGGTGTGTTCTCTCCGCTTATAAAAAAGTACAGCGTCATAACTTTTATGAAGTGGATGTTCCTATTCTCTGCCGTTATGAGTCTGCCTTTCTCATTACCGCATCTATTGAAGATAGATTATACCTCTATTCCGCTTAACATAATAGGTGATTTGCTATTTACTGTTGTTATGGCTACGTTTGTCTCCTATTTTCTTATTCCTGTGGCTCAGAAACGCATACGACCTACAATAATAAGTATGTATGGCTATCTGCAACCTATAATAGCGTCTGTAGTAGGTATTTGCACAGGTATGGACACATTCAGTATCTTAAAACTCACAGCCGCCCTGATGGTTCTCTCTGGTGTTTGGATAGTGCAACGTAGCCGTGCCAGACAAAAATAGTGGATTGTATTGTATTTAACTGAATTTTTTCATAACTTTGCTACTTTGTATATCCACGAGGTGTCATCGGGGTAAAAAATTATAAGATATGGAAGAGAATATTGAAAAAGAAGAGAGAAAAGATGAGTTGTCTCTTGCTGAGATTGTAGAGCAATTGAAGGCAGTTTTAGATGGTGACCAGGCAAAGGAGAAGGTCGCACAGTTGAAATCACAATTCTATAAACGTCACAGTGCGTTGCTTGATGAGATGAAGCAGGCTTGGATTGATGACGGAAAGGACATCAGTGAGTTCGCACATTCATTTGCTGAGGAGGCTGAGTTCAAGGCACTTTTGCAGGCTTATAAGCAGAAGCGCGCTGAGGAACTAAAGAAAATTGAGGCTATGCAGGAGCGTGCGTATGAGATTAAGAAGGGTATAGTTGACAAACTGACCTCTCTCTTAGATGGCGGTGACGTGGATAAGATATTTGCTGAGGTCCGCAAACTTCAGGCTGAGTGGAAAGAGGCGGGAGAGGTTGCTCAGAGCAAATATAATGAGATAGTTAAGAAGTATCAGACCCTGATGACTCAGTTCTATGATGATGTGAGGATAAGCAATGAACTGCGTGACTATGACTTTAAGAAGAATCTTGAGATAAAGACTCGTCTTTGTGAGGAGGCTGAGAAACTTACAGAGTCAAAACAACTCAATGACGCTTTCCAGAAGTTGCAGAAACTGCATCAGGAGTGGCGTGAGACGGGTCCTGTGGCTAAGGAACTAAGAGATGAACTGTGGAACAGGTTCAAGGCAGCCACAGATATTGTGAACCATAAGCACGCTGATTTCTATCAGGCAAAGAAGGCGGAGGAAGAGGAAAACCTCTCTAAGAAGACAGCCCTGTGTGAGGCTATTGAGGCTATTGATATTGCAAAGGCTAAGTCATATAAGGCTTGGGATGAGATAACGGCTAAGGTTCTGGAGTTGCAGGAAGAGTGGAAAAAGAGTGGTTTCGCACCTAAGAAGGTGAATAATAGGATATATGAGCGTTTCCGTTCCGCTTGTGATGAGATATTCAAAGCGAAGAACGAATTCTATAAGAGTACAAAGGAGGCATTCGCAATTAATTTGCAAAAGAAGAAGGAGTTGGTTGCCGCCGCGGAGGCTTTGAAGGATAGCAAGGAGTGGAAGGAGGCGACAGACGCCTTTGTGAAACTGCAGAAGGAGTGGAAGGCGGTAGGACCTGTGTCAAAACGTGTGAGTGACCAGATATGGAACGCTTTCAAGAGTGCGTGTGACTATTTCTTTGAACAGAAGAAAGCCGCTACAGAGGGTGTGGTTTCAATTTCAAAGGAGTATGAGAAACTTCGCCGTGCCTATGACAAATTAGTGGCAGACCTTACTACAAGAGAAAATAATATGTCTTTCCTGAATTTTGGTTCCAAAGGTGATAAGAATCCATTGCTCAAGCAAATGGAGGCTCAGATAGAGAAGATGAGGAAGGAGAAGGAGGAACTGAGACAGAAATTGGTGGAACTTGAGAAGAAAATGAGAGGGTAGAGGATAGTTTAAAGTGAAAAAAGAAAAGTGAAAAGTGAAGAAAGAAATAATGCGCACCGCAGTCGCAGGACAGTGGTGAAGCACGCTGATGACGGAAGCATACGCCTGAACCGCTTTTTAGGTAATGCCGGGGTTTGTTCACGCCGTGAGGCTGACACTCTTATTCAGGCTGGTGTAGTGCGTATAAACGGTAAGGTTGTTACTGAGTTGGGTACCAAGGTGATGCCAACAGACACTGTTCATTTCCACGACCAACTTCTAAAATCACAGAAGATGGTTTATGTGCTTTTGAATAAGCCGAAAAACTGTGTGTCAACGGTTACTGACCCGCACGGACGCACAACGGTTCTTGATATAATTGCCGGGGCGTGCAAGGAGAGGCTATACCCGGTAGGACGTCTTGACCGTAATACTATGGGAGTGCTTCTTCTTACCAACGATGGCGAACTCACCGCTAAACTGACACACCCTAAGTTTGAAAAGAAAAAGATTTATGAGGTGACTCTTGACAAACCTGTGGAGCAGGAGCACGTTGACGCACTTCTTAAAGGCATTGTTCTGGAAGACGGTCCTATTCACGCAGACGCGCTTGAATATATTCCTGATACAAAACGTATGACATTAGGCATTGAGATTCATTCAGGGCGTAACCGTATAGTACGCCGTATGTTTGAGCATTTCGGCTACACTATTGAGAAACTTGACCGCGTATATTTTGCGGGTCTTACAAAATACAAACTTCCTCGCGGGCGTTGGCGTTTCCTCACAGATGAAGAGGTTGCAATGCTTAAAATGGGCTCGTATGAGTAGAGTTAAAAGTTAAAAAAGAAAAGTTAAAAGTGAGAAGCAATAAATCATTAGTAGTGTTTAGTGGTGGTCAGGATTCTACAACGTGTCTGTTTTGGGCGTTGAAGAATTTTGATTATGTTGAGGCAGTTACCTTTGACTATGGTCAGAGGCATAAGGCTGAGATAGAGTGTGCTGCCGCTATAGCACAAGATTTAGGTGTGAAACACCATATTCTTGATATGGAACTACTCTCACAACTTGCCCCAAATTCTCTTACCCGCAGTGATATAGAGGTTGATGAAAAAATCCCCGATGGAGCATCGGTGCCAAATTCATACGTTGAGGGCAGAAATATGCTTTTCCTTACCTTTGCCGCTGTTCTTGCAAAGGTGAATGGTATTGATAACATAGTTACAGGTGTGTGTGAGACAGATTTCAGTGGCTACCCAGATTGCCGTGACGTCTTTATAAAGTCACTCAACACAACACTTAACCTTGCAATGGATTATAATTTTCAGATTCACACGCCTCTTATGTGGCTCAATAAGGCTCAGACTTGGGCACTTGCAGACAAGATGGGGCGTTTGGAGTATGTTAGAGAGAA
Source organism: Paludibacteraceae bacterium (assembly GCA_024405875.1). Taxonomy (GTDB): domain Bacteria; phylum Bacteroidota; class Bacteroidia; order Bacteroidales; family Paludibacteraceae; genus Enterocola. Next base: position 54,001 of record JAKSOA010000011.1, on the reverse strand, counting down.
TACGTTGACTTGTTATAACGGCATTAAAGGTGACGGCTGCGGACATTGCCCGGCGTGCACCTTGAGACGCAGAGGGCTGGAGGAGTATATGAGAAAGGAGAAAGGAAAAAGGAGAAATATTAATTATTAATTATTAATTATGCTATTAGGTTCAGGAAATACAGAGTACCCAACGCAGTACGCACCGCAGGTGCTGGAGGCGTTTGAGAACAGGCACAAGGGCAATGACTATTTCATTAAGTTCAATTGCCCGGAGTTCACATCACTGTGCCCTATAACGTCACAACCAGATTTTGCCACAATCTACATAAGTTATATTCCTGATGAGAAAATTGTAGAGAGTAAATCTCTGAAACTGTATCTTTTCAGTTATCGCAATCACGGTGATTTTCACGAGAACTGCGTGAATACAATTATGAAGGATTTAATAAAACTTCTTGACCCTAAATATATAGAGGTGTGGGGTAAGTTTATGCCACGCGGAGGCTTGAGCATTGACCCTTACTGCAACTACGGAAAACCCGGCACCAAATTTGAGCAGATGGCGTTCTTCCGTCTTCAAAACCACGATTTATACCCTGAGAAGGTTGACAACAGATAAATAGGTGGTATGCATAAACAGGTGGCTTAGAGCCTCATCGGGGACTCGAACCCCGGACCTACTCATTACGAATGAGTTGCTCTACCGACTGAGCTAATGAGGCGTTTGCCTTTATAAAGGCAGTGCAAAAGTAGTAAAATTACCTCTATTAAGAAACTATTTTGTAATAAAAAAGTATTTGATTTTGAGATTTTTGAATTTTAACAATTGAAATTCATTGAAATAAAAAAAATATATATACTTTTGCCCCCGAATTAATAGAACTATAAAAAACATTTTTATTATGCAAAACGTTGGTGCAAATGCAGGCCTTGTATGGCAATGTCTTAACGCAGCTGGCAAGGCTGTAGAAGTTAAACAAATCAAGAAGGCAACCAAGCTTACTGATAAAGAGGCTTACGCTGCTTTCGGTTGGTTACTCCGTGAGGGTAAAATCTCTATTGAGGAGAATGAGAAAGAGGTATTTGTCGCTCTCTCTTAATTTTCTCTTTAAGATATAAAAGAAGCGGGACTTTTATTAAGTTCCGCTTCTTTTATGTAATGTTGTGTATGATTATGACAGGGTATGCTCCTTCTGAGCATCTAATCTGTAACCCCAGTTAATGACGTATGAAAGTGCTCTGAGTAGGAATATTATTGTGAACGGATAAACAGCGTCATTGAACTCCTGACTTAGCATATTGCTTCCGAACAGGAATAGAACAAGGACAATGCTCACAATTGCGTAATATATGAACTCATATTTCTGTAACCTCTTGAATATGACGAATAACAGAGGGCAGAAGAAGAGCGGATTCAACCATATTATATTGAAGTTGGCGAATGTGAACGGGTGCTTTGAGAATAGAATGAGGAATAACACCAAACATCCGAAAAGTCCGTTAATGCTGAATATTATGGCATCAAACCATCTTAAATCCAATTTCTTCCACAATCCGTAGAGTGAGAGAATCAGAACCAAAACGCACAGAATTATACCCAATGCAAGTGGTGATATGAAAGGTGCGGGGTTCTCAAGCGTATTCTCATTAATGGTGTTTATCTGGCTCACAAGGTTGAATGTTGAGTCACCAACCATAACGGTACTTTGGTTTATTGTATTGCCGAGTATCTCTGGCAGGAACATTTTCTCGTATGTAGTGGCGTCGCGGTCCATTCCTCTGCCAAGGCAGATGTCAACGCCGAACTGACTCCACGGAGAAGTCTTAGTATATAGCCCAACCGCCTCACGGAATGACAGTGAGCCTGAGACATCGGGGTAGGATTTTACGCCTGACACATTCTGGTCAAATATATCACGCAGTTTGGTGGCACAGTTATTGAATATGAAATTATAGCGGTAGGTCTTGTTCTCTGGCTGGATATTCTCCATAAGATAGAGCCAGATGCTCTCTTTCTCACTCTGTGTAAGATTTAGAACGCTCTCCATAACGCCTGAACCACGTTCTATATAGGTATGGAGGAAGTAGTCTGTAGATGTTACGCCAACCTCATAATCTGTCTTGCCACGTACAAAGCGGTAAATGAAGTCATCTTGGTTGAAGTCAAACAGTCCGTAGTTGAATGTTACGTCAATGTTCTTCTCCTTGTCAAACACACGGATTCCTGAATGCCCGAAAAGCTCATAAATCTCAGTGCCGGGAGAGCAAGTTAGCAGAGATACCGTGGCGCTGTCACTCAACAGGCGTTGCTCTTCTGCGTAAGTTGTTGAAATTCCGCAGATTATACAAATAGAAAGGATTAGTCCCTTTAGGAGTGATGTTCTCATAAAAAAAATTATAAAAGGTTGCTTGCCAATTCAGACAGGTAACTTCTCTCTCCCTTTACAAGGTTAACGTGAGCGAATATCTCTTGTCCGCGCATTTTATCAATAGTATAGACCAATCCGTTTGAGAGCATATCAAGGTACGGTTGGTCAATTTGCTGTACGTCACCGGTAAAGACAACCTTTGTGTTCTCTCCGGCACGTGTTATTATGGTCTTAATCTCGTGTGGGGTGAGGTTTTGCGCCTCGTCAACTATTATGTAGGCGTTGCTCAGGCTGCGTCCTCTTATGTAGGCTAACGCCTCTATCACAAGTTGCCCCGATGCCTGCATATCCATTATGGCAAGATTCTCACGACTGTCAGAGCCGAATTGGTTTTTTATGACGTTCAAGTTGTCAAAAAGAGGCTGCATATAAGGAGTGATTTTCTCTTTCTCTGTTCCAGGAAGATAACCTAAATCTTTGTTTCCCAATGCAATGATAGGACGGGCAAGAAGTATCTGCTTGTACTCATTACGCTTTTCAATTGCCGCCGCAAGGGCAAGAAGGGTCTTGCCTGTACCAGCCTTACCTGTTATGCAAACAAGTTTTACATTGTCATCAAGGAGTGCGTTCATTGCAAACGCCTGCTCTGAGTTGCGTGGCTCAATGCCAAATGCACGTTCCTTTGCAACTTTTACAACAGTGTCATACTCAGGATTATAGCGAGCCATTATAGAGTTACGCTCACTCTTTAATACAAAATATTGGTTTGGAAGTATGTCTTTGTGAAAATCAAACGTAGTGATGGGAACACCTGCGGCGGTGCTGTACATACGGTCAATAACATTGCCGTCAATGCCTTCAAACACCTCGTGCGCCTTCTCAAATATATCTTTGCTTGTAATCTTGTCATTATAATAATCCTCTGAAGGTAGGTCAAGGGCGCGAGCCTTCATTCTAAGATTTATATCTTTGGTAACAAGTATAGTCTTGTGCTTCTTGTCTGATTGTGTGAGGTAGTCAGTGAACGCAAGAATACGGTGGTCAGGAATCTTGTCAATAAATGCGTTCTGTACTCTCTCTGATGCCTGATGAGGTAGTGCTATGAAGAGTCTGCCTAACCCCTCGCCAAGTGATGCTCCTTTCTTAAAGAAGTCATTATCAGATATTTCATCAAGTTCACGGGCAAACTGACGTGCATTATAGTTAATCTCATCATTGCCTTTCTTGAACTTGTCAAGTTCCTCAAGAACCACCATTGGAATATAGATGTCATTCTCCTGGAAATTGTAGATGCACTTGAAATCATGCAGGATTACGTTTGTGTCAAGCACAAAATTTTTCTTTGCCCCCATAGTAAATGAATTTTAACCTCGTAAAGTTAATAAAAATAAAAACAATTGCAAAAAAATCTTAATTACTCGCTTCGCTCGTGATTAACGGCTTCGCCTCAACATACAAACAAGTTTGTCTGTATTCGGCTTGCACGTTAATTACTAATTACTAATTATTTTACGGCATAGAGTTGTTTATGTAGTGCTTTGCATTGAGGCAGCCCTCAGGTGAACCGAAACAGCCGACCTCAAGGGCGCTTGCTGTGTAACCAGCCTCTTTGAACATATTTTGCAGGTTACTTACCGTGTTCTTATAGGCGTCAAAAGTAACCACAACCTCCTGTTTCTGCGTGTCAATCTTACTGCTAAGTATGCCGTCCTGCCCGTCCAACGCTTTGGAAATCTTGCTTTTGGCATCTTTGTCCATCATTACAAGAAAAGTCACAGTCACCTCAGCGTCAGTGTCAGCCGCCTTCTTTTTTGCGTACCCCGATGCCACAAAGAGTAGAAGTGTTAATAATATTATCAGGTTTTTACTCATATTTTACTGGTTAATCGGTTAACTGGTTAATCGGTTAATTGCTAATTATTAATTATTAATTATTAATTATTAATTGTTAATTGTTAATTAAACCACTCCGCTGAATCCCATAAACGCCATAGCAAGTATGCCGGCTGTAATAAGTGCTATGGGGGTACCTTCCATTGATTTTGGCAGTTCAGAGAATCGCAACTGCTCACGTATGCCTGCGAAAATTGTCAGGGCGAGACCAAAGCCAACTGCTGTTGAGAATGCGAATACAAGGCTCTCAAGCATTGTGAAATCTTTTTGTATAACCATAATGGCAACGCCAAGAATGGTGCAGTTTGTGGTTATCAGAGGTAGGAATATACCCAAGGCACTGTAAAGGGCAGGGGAGACCTTCTTAAGTATAATCTCAACCATTTGCACAAGCGCCGCAATAACAAGTATGTAGGCAAGTGTTTGCAAAAATGCAAGCCCAAGCGGGTCAAGAACATATTTTTGCAACAGGAATGTGCATAGTGTTGAGAGCACCATTACAAATGCGACGGCGGCTGTCATTCCAAGCGCTGTGTCAATCTTTTTTGAGACACCGAGGAACGGACAAATTCCTAAGAACTGAGCCAGTACTATGTTGTTAACAAATACTGCGGCGATGAATATCAATACGTAGTGAACCATATATTTTTAAGTGCTATCAATAACCCAAGTGTAATAAACGCTCCTGGAGCGAGAATGAAGAGCAGCATTCCATAATCCTCAGGGAATACGGAGAGCCCGAAAATCATTCCTGTGCCAAGCAGTTCACGCACGGCACCAAGAATTGTCAGTGCTAATGTGAATCCAAGCCCTATGCCAAGACCGTCAAGTGCGGAATCAAAAACGCCGTTCTTTGCGGCAAACGCCTCCGCACGCCCAAGTACTATACAGTTCACAACTATAAGAGGTATGAAGAGTCCGAGACTTGCGTAGAGTAGTGGCAGGTAAGCCTGCATACATAGTTGAAGTATTGTTACAAAGGCGGCTATTATAATTACATAGGCTGGAATGTGAACCTTGTCGGGTATTAGATTACGTACCGATGATATTGCCGCGTTTGAGCATATAAGCACAAACATAGTGGCAAGACCCATTCCCATTCCGTTAAGCGCGCTTGTGGTGGTGCCAAGAGTAGGGCACATACCCAGCATAAGTACAAATGTGGGGTTCTCTTTAATGAGACCGTTCGCTATAATTTTTAATTTATTCATCTGTCGCCTCCTTTTCTATCACGGTTATTGACCTGTAGGTGTAACCTGCTCTGTTTACAGCCTTCAAAAACGCTCTTGAGGTTATTGTAGCGGCTGTTATTCCGTCAACATTGCCGCCATCTTTTGTGACTGTGTATGTTGTATATGCGTTTCCGCCTGCAATTGAAACTTTAAACCATTTGTCTGCCTTGGCGCCAAGACCCGGAGTCTCCTGATGCTCCATAATGGCGTAATTAACTATTGTGCCATCGGGGGAGAAACCGGTAAGAACCTTAACAGCGCCACCATAGCCGTTCTCTTCAGTGTAAAAGGCGTAACCGGAGACCTCTCCGTCTTTATAGGCTATTGAGGCTGGAATCTCAAGATTTGTGTCATAACTCTTAAATGAAAACACAGTATCTTTAATTGTGTCAAACTCAGGCAGAACCATCTTCAGGTTCTTCTGTCTTGAAATCTCTTTTGAATTTTCAATAGGCTCCTTTGTAAGGTCATAGACAACGGCAAGCAGACCTCCTGAGATAAGTGCTATCAGGGTCAGGGAGAGAACCATTGGCCAGAATTTATCTTGTGCTTTGCTCATAATTTTGAAAACTGTTTAGGTCTGACATAATGGTTAATAAGCGGTGTAATGCCGTTCATAATGAGTATGGCGAATGACATACCCTCAGGGTAACTGCCCCAGGTTCTTATGACAACTGTTATTACCCCAATGCCTATGCCGTATATTATCTGCCCGCAATGTGTCATTGGTGATGTGGCGTAGTCTGTAGCCATAAATATTGAGCCAAGCAGCAGACCTCCTGTAAGAATCTGTGTAAGAGGGTCAACCATTGTCAAAGGATTGCAGGCGTGCAGAGGCCAGGTGAACAGTGCCACTGTGGCAAGTATGCTTACCGGTATGTGCCATGTTATTGTCTTGGTGCAAAGCAGATAGATGAAACCAATAATCAAGGCTACGGCGCAAACCTCACCCATACTGCCTCCTATATTACCTGTAAGCAGGTGCAGGTAGTCAGGGACAGATTCAAGGGTTGAAGCGGCGTTTCTCAGTGCCGTGGCTGATGATGTGGTGTCAACATCTAATTGTGCAAGTTCTTTCATATATGAGAGTGGCGTTGCTCCCGTCTCAGCATCAAGATATGCTGTGTTAAAAGGTATGGGGCGTGGCCACGTTGTCATTTGAGCGGGGAATGATATAAGCAGGAACACACGTCCTACAAGAGCGGGGTTGAACGGGTTGTTGCCAAGTCCGCCGAACGCCATCTTGCCTATGCCTATTGCAAACAACGCTCCAAGTACCACAATCCACCAAGGAAGGTTTGACGGCAGATTGAACGCAAGCAGTAATCCTGTGACCACTGCTGATAGGTCAGAGATAGTGTTCTCTCTCTTCAGCAGATATTTTGTAATCAGAAACTCAAAGATTACGCAGGAGGCTACACTTATAAGACTCACAACAAGCGCCCCGATGCCAAAATAGTAGAGTGACGCAATGTATGCAGGCAGCAGCGCTATAAGCACGTTTCGCATACATTTCTGTACACTTACATTAGCGTGAGTATGTGGGGAAGGGGAGATGTACATTATTCAATTATTTATTGTTTCTGGATTTCATTATAGACATTACTTGTGCTTTGCCTAAGCGTACATAATCAAGGAGGGGACGGTTACTTGGGCAGGAGAATGCGCAGCAACCGCACTCAATACAGTCAAAAATCTGATGCTGCTCAGCCTCATCATACATCTCCATCTTGCTCATCTTGGAAAGCAGATATGGCTCAAGCCCCATAGGGCACGCCTCAACACACTTTCCGCAGCGTATGCAGTTCTCAACCTTGCCACGCACCGCCTCACTCTCATCAAGCATTACAACCGCTGATGTGCGTTTGTTTGCAGGTGTGTTCAGGTGAACCATTGAGCGTCCCATCATAGGACCACCGCATATAAGTTTGCCTGTGCCATCGGGGATACCGCCAGCCATATCAACTGCGGCACTTAAAGGGGTTCCTATTCTTAGAATGAAGTTGCCAGGATTAGCCACTCTCTTACCACTTACGGTAAGGGCAATCTCTGTTATTGGCTTGTTTTTCTGAACCGCTTCATAAACGGCAAATACTGTGGCTACGTTTTGAACCACCGCACCTGTAGCCGCCGGAATGGCTCCGCTACGTACCACACGACCTGTCAGAGCCTGTATAAGTTGCTTCTCACCACCTTGCGGATATTTAAGTTTGAGTGGCGTAACCTCTATGTCATAGCCACTTATATTATATGTGGGCAGCAGTGACTGCAAATGCTCAATAGCGTCTCTCTTGTTATTCTCAACGCCAATAATGGCTTTCTTAATGCCTAAAGCCTTTAGAAGAATCTGGACACCGACCATAATCTCATCGCCCTTCTCAAGCATAAGACGGTGGTTATGAGTAAGATATGGTTCGCATTCAACGGCGTTAACTATAAGAGTGTCAATCTTGCAATCTTTTGGCGGCATAAGTTTCACCTGAGTAGGGAAGCAGGCTCCGCCCAAACCAACTATGCCCGATGCGGTAATCTTATCAAGAATCTCCTTTGGCTCAAGCGCGCACTCCTTGACAAGTGTGTCAGAGGTATCTATGCCTTCAAGCCACTCATCACCCTCAACAGTTATTATTACGCAAGGGTGATAAACTCCCCAAGCGTCACGCACACGGTCAATTCTTTTGACTGTACCGCTTACAGAACTGTGGACAGCCGCTGACACAAATCCACCGGGGTTGCCTATTGTCTGTCCCGCCTTAACCTTGTCTCCTACGGCTATGCAAACTGTAGCGGGCGCTCCTATGTGCTGGTCAAGAGGAATTGTAACCTCTTCAGGCACGGGAACTTTCCGAAATGGCACCGCCGCCGTTATTTTATTATCATGTGGATGTACACCACCTAACCTAAATGTCTTCATAAATTTTTATACTCACATTTCTTTTTGCGGCTACGCCGCTATTCGTGCTCCGCACGGCCCGCAGAAGCGGGCTTTATTATTAATTATTAATTTTAGGAAAGTTTTCCGCCACAATGGCTCCCGTAGGGCATACTGCAACGCATTTGCGGCACAGACGGCACTTCATTGTGTCAATGTGTGCAAGATTATTGGTTACGGTTATAGCCTCAAACTGACACTCCTTAACACATTTTGAACAACCTATGCAAGCGGTGGCACAATCTTTGCGTGCTATGCCGCCCTTGTCCTCATTTGTGCATTTAACATAAATCTGACGGTTCTTAGGCCATTTCTTGCGTAACTCCATTATATGTTTAGGGCAAGCCTTCACGCAGGAACCGCAGCCCGTGCACTTGTCGGGGTCAACAACTATGCTTCCTGTCTTAGGGCTGATACTCAGAGCACCGAACTTACAGGCGTTCACGCAGTCTCCGTAACCAAGACAGGAGTATGGGCATGTGCTCTCACCTGTGAACAGAGTCTGTGATATATGGCAGTTCAGCGCTCCGTCATATTTGCTTGTCACAGGACGCTCATTGCAAACTGTCTGACACTTTACAACGGCAACCATCGGGGTGGACTCCGCCGCTGCAAGACCAAGTATGCCGCCAACCTTCTTCATAGTCTCAGCACCTCCTACGGGGCAGTTGAGTCCTTCAAGTGAGTCTGCCTTGACGCAACGTTCAGCAAAGTTACGGCAGCCGGCACTTCCACATCCGCCGCAGTTGGCTCCGGGAAGCACCTCTTGAACCTGGTCTATGCGTGGGTCTTCCTCCACTTTGAACTTCTGCAACAGAAAGTAGAGCAGCACCGCTGAAACCAAGCCGATTATTGTTAATACTAATACAGATGATAAAACCATTACTTCTGTTTTTCTATATTAAAAATGAATTTTCTTCTTATTGAATCTCTCAACAGATATAATAATCCGTAATATGCTAAAACGGCACATAGTGCCAAAAGAGCGTTTGCCGCCTCACTGAGCGCGCCTCCGTGCTCCAACATAAAAAGCACGGCAAAGAGTATGATAAGCGGTACGATGAACGCAAGTGTCACAGCCTTCAGACTGAATACTCCTGAAACGCCTACTGTCACTCTCTCTCCCACATTGTACGCCGCAGCATTACTTACAGAACACTCAATATGCTTTATCTTGCTGTTTGAGGCGTTGCATATAAGTTTGGCACCGCAACCTTGGCAAGCCTCCTCCTGACAGATGGCTATTGTCAGCGTATTGTCAGTTATGGCTGTTATGGTACCAGATTTGTTCAATTAGCAATTAGTAATTAGCAATTAGTAATTAGTTGTTGCGTTGCAAAGTTAATAAATATAAAAACAGGTTATTTCAATTTGTCAAGATATTTATCCTTTGCTGTGTTGAATCCACTCATATACTTCTCAGGAAGCGGCTCAACTGAGGGTGATTCCATTGTGAGCGGGTTTATGGGCTTGTCATTCTTCCACACACGGAAATCAAGATGAGGACCTGTGGAGGCTCCTGTGCTTCCTACATATCCAATAACCTGACCCTGCTTTACGTGGTCACCGACTTTCAGCCCCTTTGCATAGCCGCTAAGGTGCAGGTAGGCGGTGGAATAGACGCTGTTGTGCTTTATTTTGACAGTGTTGCCGCCACCTCCCTTGTATGCCTTGAAAACAACCTTTCCGTCTCCTATGCTCCATACGGGAGTTCCTTTAGGGGCGGCGTAGTCAACGCCTGTATGCGGACGCACTGTCTTATAGATAGGGTGACGGCGTGTGTAGGTGAATGTTGATGAAATGCGTCTGAAGTTTAGCGGAGCCTTAAGGAACGCCTTACGCAGGCTGTGACCCGTTGCGTCCCAATATCCGTGGAAGTCAAGCGTGTCATATTTGAACGCAAGGTAGTTGCTGTCATTATGGTGGAATACAGCCGCCTTTATCTCCCCGATGCCTATGCATTCGCCGTCAACAAACTGTTCTGTATAATAGACTTTGAACCCATCTCCTTTCTGAATGCCGAAGAAGTCAATAGTCCAGGCGTAAATGTCAGAGAGGTCACCTGCAAGGGCTACGTTAAGGTTGTTGCCTGTGATGGCGTTCCACAGTGATGACTCTATCTGAGCCTCTGACACACGCTCCCTAACCTCCACAGGCTTGCGGTAGCGGTATGCCGTAAGAGAATCTCCGAGTTTGATAACCGTGTAGTCTATAAAGGTGTTCTGATAGACAAAGTATTGTGGATTCTCAAGTGCGTTATGTAGTGTGTCTCCCTCATTTGAGAAATAGACCGTGTAGCGGTTGCCTGCTCTCACACGCTTTGCGTTGAAGAGAGAGTCGGGCAAGAACTGAACCTTGTATGCGGTACCTGCGTCAATTCCAAGATTGTCGAACAGAACAGAGACGCTCTCTCCGCTGCCTACTATTCCTTCAACTTTTGTCAGGCTGTCAACGCAGATTCCATACTCATACGTAGGCTCTGCGGCAGGCTGAGGCTCAGCGGTCTCATCACTCTTTTCACTGCCGCCACACGCCGCAAATAGTGCGGTCACAGCCATCGTGGTAACTAAATTTCTAATTTTCAATAGTGTTGATTTCATCGCTTTTTTGAATTTTGCACCGAAGTTACTAATAATTTTCGTAAATTCGCACCCTATATTATCAACACAACAATGGAGAGGGTCTATATCTTTGATACCACACTGCGTGACGGGGAGCAGGCGGCAGGCTGTCATCTATCAACCGTTGAGAAGATTCAGATTGCCGGTGCGCTCGGACGTTTGGGCGTGGACGTTATTGAGGCTGGTTTTCCTGTATCGTCGCCAGGTGATTTCAACTCTGTGGTTGAGATTTCAAAGGCTGTCAAAGGACCTGTTATATGTGCCCTTACCCGATGCCTGAAATCAGATATTGATGTGGCGGTTGAGGCTCTGAGGTATGCCTCTGAGAAACGTATTCATACTGGTATAGGAACATCAGACTATCATATAAAGTATAAGTTTGAGACCACACGTAAGGAGATTCTGCGTCGTGCCGTTGAGTCTGTGAGGTACGCCCGCCGTTTTGTCCCCGATGTGGAGTTCTACTGTGAAGATGCGGGACGCACAGATAATCAGTTTCTTGCAGAGGTGGTAGAGGCTGTGATAAAGGCTGGTGCCACTGTTGTGAACATTCCTGACACTACCGGCTACTGCCTGCCAAATGAATTTGGAGAGAAGATTGCGTACCTTAAAGGTAATGTCAAGGGCATAGATAATGTAATACTCTCTGTCCACTGCCATAATGATTTAGGTATGGCTACGGCTTGTGCTTTTGAGGGTGTGAGAAACGGAGCCCGTCAGGTAGAGTGTACCGTGAACGGGGTGGGTGAGCGTGCCGGTAATACCGCTATGGAGGAGATTTGTATGATTCTCAAATGTCATAAGAATCTCGGACTTGATACTGGTATTGTGACGCGTAATATTGTAAAAACCAGTCATTTGGTCTCAAATCTGATGAATTCTCCCGTACAGGCTAACAAGGCTGTGGTTGGCAGAAACGCCTTCTCTCATTCATCGGGGATACACCAGGACGGAGTGCTCAAGCATAAGGAGACGTATGAGATTATTGACCCTAAGGATGTGGGGGCTGACAAGTCAAACATTGTTCTTACGGCACGCAGTGGCAGGGCGGCGCTTAAAACCCGCTTGAAACGTCTGGGTGTTGATGTGTCAGATTCCAAAATGGTTGATTCCATATATTCAAAATTTCTAAAACTTGCTGACCGTCAGACATATATAACAGATGATGACATAGTAGCCATCTCTGGCATTGACCATAACGCCGTAATGGCGGTTCAGATTTTGGAGCATAAGGTATCTTCCGCTCTTGGCGATGGTGCCGTGGCATATTTGAAACTGAGTGTCAAAGGTTCTGAGAAGGAGGCTACAGCCGTGGGCAACGGACCCGTTGACGCTTCCATCAAGGCACTCAAGCAGATTCTTGGAGTGGATATGACACTGCAGGAGTTCACAATTCAGTCAGTGGACCGTGGCAGTGATGACATAGGTAAGGTATATATGCAGGTCCTCTATAATGATGGACTCTATTACGGATTTTCAGCATCGTCAGATATTGTACTTGCATCATTGCAAGCATATATTGACGCAGTTAATCAATTTATTTAGAGTATGATACAGATTCTTGACACAACACTGCGTGACGGGGAGCAGACCTCCGGAGTCTCTTTTGCCACTCAGGAGAAACTAAGCATAGCGCGTCTTCTGCTTGAGGATGTGGGTGTTGACCGTATTGAGGTAACATCGGCGCGCGTCTCAAAAGGGGAGTTTCTTACAGCGGAGAAAATCTCAAAGTGGGCTGTCGGCAAGGGGCTTCTTGACCGTATTGAGGTGCTTGGTTTTGTTGATGGCAATGAGTCTGTTAATTGGATATATAACACAGGGTTCAAAGTTATGAACCTACTGTGCAAAGGCTCTTCAAAGCATTGTGAAATGCAACTCGGCAAGAGTGAGGAGGAGCATCTGGGAGATGTGGAGGACACGCTTGACTGCGCTTGTCAGAAGGGCATACGCGTTAATCTCTACCTTGAGGACTGGAGCCACGGAATGATGCAGGACAAGGAGTATATCTTCCGCTTTATTGAGAGGTTGCGTCATAAGAACGTAAACCGTTTTATGCTTGCTGACACTCTTGGTGTCCTTAACCCCGATGACACATATAACTTCTGCCGTGAGATGGTGGAGCGTTATCCTGACCTTCACTTTGATTTGCACCCGCATAATGACTACGGACTTGCCGTGGCAAACATATTCGCCGCCGTCAAGGCTGGCATTGATTGTGTTCACACTACGGTAAACGGTCTTGGAGAGCGAGCAGGAAACGCCTCACTATCAAGCGTTATACCCGTTCTCACAGACCAACTCAAAGAGAAGACATCTGTGAATGAGACACAGATAAACCGTGTGAGCAAGTTGGTTGAGACCTATTCCGGCATACACATACCTAAGAATGAGCCTGTGGTGGGGGAGAACGTATTTACTCAAGTGAGCGGAGTGCACGCTGACGGCGATGTCAAAGACCACCTTTATTATAATGACCTCATACCGGAGCGTTTCGGGCGTACACGTGAGTATGCTCTTGGCAAAATGTCAGGCAAGGCAACCATACAGAAAAATTTGCAGGCACTTGGCATAGAACTTGATGAGGCTCAAATGAAGAAGATTACTGAGCGTATAACAGAACTTGGAGACAAAAAACAGATAGTTACGCAAGATGACCTGCCATATATAGTTTCTGACGTGTTAAAGAGTGCGAATACCGAAGAAAAAGTAAGAATTACTAACTATTCGCTATCACTTGCACAAGGGCTCAAGCCTGTTGCCAATGTTGCTGTGGAGATAGAGGGAAACCCCTATCAGCAATCAGCCTCAGGAGACGGTCAGTATGACGCCTTTATGAAAGCGTTGTGGAAAATTTATGACTCACTTGGGAAGCCGCATCCTATACTTGCAGACTACATAGTCTCCATTCCTCCGGGCGGACGCACCGATGCGTTTGTGCAGACCGTCATAACTTGGAATATGAACGGAACCATTTTCAAAACTCACGGGTTTGATGCTGACCAGACCGAAGCCGCCATCACCGCAACCCGTAAGATGCTCAATATTATTGAGGGATTGAAATAGTCTCTTTCTTGAGGTCTTCATAGAAGGCGGCGCGTGCTGTGAACCAGTATGGCTCTACAAAGAGTGCCGCAATACCAAATGTTATGGCGCAAAGCAGGAACCAGCCTATGAAACTCATATCAAGCCAGAATAATTTTGCCTTATTACCATACATCATCTTCATACTAAGTTGAACGCACTCCTCAGAACTCTTCTCAGGCATTTCATTCGCAATGTAGAATGTCATAGCGTAAGAGTATGACTTTATTATGCCCGGGATAATGAAAAGCATAGACCACAGTGCGGTGTAAACAGCAACCAAAACTGATGTTATGACAGCACGTGAGTAGTTTGACTTGAAGTAGTTATAGGTATCCTCAAGCACATTCTCTCTTGCACCATTAAGGAAATTCTGCATAATAATGGTGAACGCATAATGTATTGGCATTACCAACGCAAAAATGAACACCCAATAGATGAATGATGAGATGCCGAATGATGATGACACTCCGCATCCAGTAAAGACTCCCGCCCCGATGTAAAAGATTACTCCAATTACCAGTGAGGCTATAACCGCCGGTTTCCAGTTGCCTGTCATAGCTTCCCAGGCACTCTGTCTTAATTCTGAATTTTGTGTAAGCATAATTTGTGTGTTTTTGTTTTACGGTGCAAAGTTAAATAAATTATGCAATAGATAATAAACTGCGGTGCGGTTTATTTGACGCAATTATTGTGACATATTTTCTGATGGAGTTGCCATAACAGGTGCAAATACAATAAAGTTTTTGCAAGAGTTTAAGGGATTAGTGTGCTGTTCCAAACACAAGGGTTGCATATGGAAGACGCTTACGACTGATATGGCAAATGCTAAGGGAAAAGAGAGCAGAGCTGCTGATATAATAAAGAATTGGTTAAGAAATCGCTATACTATTGAATTTCTTGGAACTTGGGAAATTATACATAATCCAGATTTTAAAGTGGTCGAATTCGACCACTTTAGGATGCAGGCTGGATTACATTCATTTGTTCTTAGTGTTTCAGAGTGGATAGAAAAAACGAATGCAATAGGAATTATTGTAAAAAAGGGGAAATATGGTGGGACATACGCATATAAAGATATAGCATTTGAATTTGGCACAGCCATAAGTGTTCCGTTCAAGTTGTACCTCATTGAGGAATTCCAGCGGCTAAAGGAAAGTGAGCAAAAACTACTAGGATGGTCGGCAAAGCGCGAATTATCCAGAATTAACTATCATATACACACAGATGCAATAAAAGCAAACTTGATTCCTCAAGAAGTTACAAAGGAACAAGCCTCTATTACATACGCAGATGAAGCGGATGTCTTAAATATGGCAATGTTCGGGATTACCGCAAAACAGTGGAGAAAATTAAATCCAAACAAGAAAGGCAATATACGAGACTATGCAAGTATGAATGAGCTTATTTGTTTGTCTAATATGGAGAGCCTAAACGCTGTGTTCATCAATGATGGTATACCGCAGTCAGAACGCCTTATTAAACTGAATCAAATAGCAATTCAGCAAATGCGTATACTTGAGAACACCAACAGAGGACTTCTTCTTTAGCCTTGGAAACACAGAGTGCAAGACAATTTGAACTGCCATAGCAGAGTGCTTGTCCAGGAATAGTTGCATTTGGTCAGATTATATAAAACACTTATTCTTTGCCCCATACATTGTAAGTTTAATAGGAAGTAATTATGGAACAGAAAACAGAGATAACATTGGCATCTATAGAAAGGAAGATATATGAGATACGAGGGCAGAAGGTGATGCTTGATTATGATTTGGCGGAACTTTATGGCATAGAGACTAAGTCATTAAACCTTTCTGTAAAGAGGAATATTAATAGATTCCCTACAGATTTTATGTTTCAACTTAACTTAATATAGAAGAATGGAGGTCTTTGAGGTTTAAAATTGAAACCTCAAAGACTAAAGGAGGGAGACGTTACCTCCCGTACGCATTCACAGAGCAAGGAGTTGCAATGCTTTCCGGAATACTTAATAGTAAGATAGCCATAGAGGTTAACATAGCCATTATGCGCACCTTTGTAGCAGTACGATTTCACTGGTAACAAAGTTTGCTTGCAATCAGTGTGGCAAATGGGGAGATTATCCCTGCAATAGAAAGTTGAAAAGTCCTGTATAGGTGATGCCATTATCATCAGTATAGGTTATAATTTTGTTTGGATTAGTTAGGAAGAAAGAAGCACTCTTGCCATAGTTCAATTATTAAAATTGGAAAAGTAACTAAAACAATATAATTTTGCATTGGAAAATTAACATAGATGGAGGGTCCGTTATATTGGATATTATTTAACGCTTTTGTACTGGTGGCGCTGGCACTTGATTTGGGCGTGTTCCATAAGAGGGACGCTGTGCCTACAGTAAAGTCATCATTGCTTTGGACTCTCTTCTGGATTGTTCTCTCACTTGTTTTCTGTGGTGGGGTATATGTGTGGATGGACCACGGCAAGGCTCTTGATTTTCTAACGTGTTACCTGCTTGAGAAGTCACTGAGCATTGATAATCTGTTTGTTTTCATTCTGCTTTTCAACGCCTTTAAGATTCCTGCTGAATATCAGCACAGAGTGCTCTTCTGGGGTATATTATGTGCCATTGTGCTGCGTGCGGTATTTATTTTTGCCGGAGCCGCCATTGTCAGCAGTTTCTCCTGGACTATGTATATATTTGGTGCGTTCCTTATATATTCAGGTGTTAAATCGGGGATTCCTGAAAAGAAGAGCGCTAACCCCGATGAGGAGAGTGGCGCCATACGTGTAGTGAAAAAGTTCCTTCATATCTCAGAAGTGATTGACGGTCATAATTTCTTTACAAAACTTAATGGCAAAGTGGTTGCAACACCTCTGCTTGCCGCATTGGTTGTTATAGAAATGTCAGACATTATGTTTGCCGTTGATTCAGTACCTGCGGCACTCTCTGTCACTACAGACGCCTTTATAGTATATACTTCAAACATATTCGCCATACTTGGGCTTCGCCAACTCTACTTTGCCATCAGCGGCATTATGTGGCGTTTCCGTTACATTAAATACGCACTTGCGGGCATACTTACATTCATCGGGGTTAAGATGTGCTTTAATGAACTGAGCAAGGAACTTGCGTGGGGCGTTGAGATTAGTAATGTTGCCTCCCTTACTGTTATAGTGGTTCTTGTTACCGCCGCAATGATTGCCTCAAGCCTAAAGAAATAGTGTGGCTGTTACTTGCTCATCAAATACGCTTTGAAATCAGTAAACTCCTTAGTCATAGGAACAGACTGTTTTGTGCCTTTCATAAACTCTTGAAGTTTCTGAGGTATCTCAACCACGATGCCTAAGATTGACTCCACCTTCTCAAGGAATTTGGCAGGGTGGGCTGTCTCAAGGAATATACCTGTCTCACCTGGCTTTAAGCCATCTTTAAGTGCCTGCCAACCGCAAGCACCGTGCGGGTCAAGTATATATTTGTTTGCTTTGTAGCAATTCTGTATTGCCTCCGCAATCTGTGGGTCAGAGTAACGGCAGCCGGCAATGTCTGCGCAAATGGCTGCGTGTGAGCCATAAAGGTCAAGAACACGGGCAAAGTTACTTGGGTCTCCAACGTCCATTGCGTTGGCAAGTGTGGCAACAGACGGACGAGGGGTATAGACACCTGTGTTCAGATACTGTAGGAATATGTCATTGCTGTTGTTTGCCGCTATGAAACGCTTTACAGGAAGTCCCATACGCTTGCCGAAGAGACCAGCCGTAATGTTACCGAAATTGCCGCTTGGAACGCAGATTACGCAGTTATCAGCAAGTCCCAGACGCTTTAATTGAGCATAACCATAGAAGTAGTAGAATGCCTGTGGCAGGAATCGCGCCACATTAATGGAGTTAGCCGATGTGAGTTTCATTTTGGCGTTAAGAGCCTCATCCATAAAGGCGCTCTTGACAAGACGTTGGCAATCATCAAATGTGCCATCTACCTCTATTGCTGTTATGTTCTTTCCAAGGGTGGTGAACTGGCACTCCTGAATTTTACTTACCTTGCCCTTAGGATATAGTACGAATACACGTATCCCTTCAACTCCTAAGAAGCCATTCGCAACGGCACTGCCTGTATCTCCGCTTGTGGCTACCAAAACATTGACCAAACCTCCTTTGTTCTCTTTCTTGATGAAATATCCGAGCAGACGAGACATAAATCTTGCGCCTACATCTTTGAAGGCGAGGGTAGGACCGTGGAATAGTTCAAGAGAGTAGATGTTATCCTCAACCTTTACAAGTGGAACATCAAATGAGAGGGTGTCATATACTATCTTTTTCAAACTCTCTGCGTCAACGTCCTCACCAAAGAAAGCATCGGCAACAGCGTATGCAATCTCTTGAAAAGAGAGTTTGTCAATTGTATCAAAAAACTCAGCGGGCATCTTTTTAATAACATCAGGCATAAAGAGCCCCTTGTCACTTGCCAGACCTTTAACTACGGCGTCCTCAAGAGATACGCCACTAACTTTCTTATTTGTACTGTAGTATTTCATATAAATAGTTTAATCGGTTAATTTAAAGTTAAAAGTTAAAAAAGAAAAAATAAAAGTTAACTTTTCTTTATTCACTCTTCACTCTTCACTATATTAAGCACTCGCTTAATAAACTGCTCTCCGCTAACAAGTCCGTACTCTCCTTTAAGTGCCTCCCGCTCACTGTAACACTCTGTGGCATCAGGGGTTATACCCGGATAATAGATGATGAACGGAACAGGATTCGCTGTGTGAGTTTTAATGGCGCAAGGCGTAGGGTGGTCAGGAAGAATGGCGATAGTTACAGGCTCCTTCCAACTTTTCACTTCCTCATAGATAGGTCCCACTATACGGCTGTCAAGGTACTCAACTGTCTTGACTTTGAGGTCAACATCGCCCTCGTGGCCTGCCTCATCACTCGCCTCAATGTGCAGGAACACAAATTCATCTGTTTTAAGTGCCTCGATGGCTGCTTGTGCCTTACCCTCATAATTTGTGTCATAGAGACCCGTGGCGCCCTTCACATCAATGCTTTTAAGCCCTGCATATACCCCGATGCCTTTGATAAGGTCAACAGCTGAAATTACAGAGCCGCTCTTTATGCCGAATTTCACAGCAAGGGTAGGCATACTTGGCTTGTAACCAGGAGACCATACCCAGATACTGTTTGCAGGGTCTTTCCCCTCTGCAATGCGTTTAAGGTTTACAGGGTGCTCTTTAAGCAGTTGCTGACTCTTAAGCGTAAGTTCATTCAGTTTGTCGGCAGTTTCCTCAGCCTCAGGAACTTGTGCCTTTATCATAACGCTACGGAATGGTGTGCCCGGAACATCGTGGGGTGGAGTGCAGGAGATACGCTTGTCACCGCCTTTCATCTTAAGCAGGTGCTTGAATGTAATGCCCGGATGAAAGGAGAACTCATCTCCGCCAAGTTTCTCCTGTAGGTATTCTATAAGAACTTTTGCCTCAGGCGTGGATATGTAGCCAGCTGAATGGTTCTTGATTTTCTCATTCTCAATGCATATAAGATTGCAACGCATTGCCATCTCACCAGGCTCTATTTCAACACCCATACTCGCCGCCTCAAGTGAGCCCCTGCCCTCAAAGCACTTTGCCACACTGTAGCCCAGAACCTCCATATTGGCAATCTCACTGCCAGGCTTGAATCCCGCTGGAACAGTGGCGAATGTGCCGCACTTGCCCATTTTTGCAAGCATATCCATATACGGAGTCTTTGCCGCCTCAATTACAGTACGCCCGCCTAATTTAGAAATAGGCTCATCTGCCATCCCATCGCCTAAAATTATTATTGCTTTCACTTTTAACTTTTCTTTTTTAACTTTTCACTTTTCACTATTTTACGTATTCCGGTATCGCCTTCTCAATAATCTTCTCTGTCTCCTCCATAGAGAAATGACTCTCCGCTCCGGATGCGTTTTTATGTCCGCCGCCACCAAAGAGTTCCTTTGCCATAATGTTCACGTCCATATCACCTTGTGAGCGGAATGAGAGTTTAATGACATCTTTCTCCTCCTTTATGAAGATGCTGCAGAATACGTGGTCAATGGAGAGAGGTTGGTTTACAAACCCTTCTGTATCACCAGGTTGGTAATTGAAACGGAGCATCTCATCGTGGGTGAGAGTTATTATTGCCGTGTGATACTCTTTAAGAACCCTCATCTTTTTATAGAGCACATAGCCAAGCAACTTCATTCTGCTTTCAGAGTAGTTGTTGAATGCGTTACGGTATATGGCGTCCTTGTCAACTCCCTTTTTCAAAAGTTCTGATATGATTGTATAGATTTCAGGACTGTTTGAGTTAAAGGCGAGTCCGCCTGTGTCTGTGAGCATACCTGTACAGATGCACTGTGCTGTCTCAAGTGACATATCGGGGTAGTAACCCATACGGCAGATAAGACGGAATATCAACTCGCAAGTGGAGGCAATCTCAGGGTGTGATATTATAACGTCAGTGAACTCTCCGTGGTTTAAGTGATGGTCTATAAGAACCTTCTTAGCACGGCTCTCAGTTATTGGAGCCTCCAACGCACCTATACGGCTTGGGAAATTGAAATCAAGGCAGAAAATAAGGTCACACTCATTTATAAGCGCTCTTGCCTCGGTCTCCTGAGTCTCAAAGCAGACTACATCTTTAGCACCTGGCAAACCGGAATGAAAACTTGGTATGGCGTCAGGGAGTATTACAGTGGCGCTCTTGCCTTGTCCGATAAGGAAATTGCACAGAGCCAAAGTAGAGCCTATTGCGTCACCGTCGGGTCTCTTATGTGCCACGATAACAATTTTTGAAGACTTTTTAATAAGTTTCAGAACGGCTGTAATCTTCTCTTCCGGGATAACTTTTGTAATCATATTCACGCTCAGTATTAACCTACAAAGATACTATTTTCATATCAAATCTGCAACTTGAATAGAAATTATAAGACAAAGTGCAGTTTGCAGGAACCTGCATTTTTTTGTCTCAATGAAAAACCACGTGGAAATTATTATGGAATAGAGTGCCGCCACTGTGCAGGGCATAATGTATATACCATCAATTACAGAATAGGGCAGTTCCACTATGGTCCGCACCCCCTCTTGTAGCATCGTGGTAAGGAAATTAATGATACGCCCGATATACTCAGCCACATCATTCCACCAGTTTAGAGCAAGTAGTGAGGCTCCTGAGTAGATAATGAAGAACGCTGCCGGAATTACCAGGAAATTTGTGAGAAGTGAATATACGGGCATTTTATGGAAATAGAACAGAGTGAGTGGCAATGTTCCTATTTGTGCGGCGACTGAGACAGCAATCATTCCCCACACCCACACTAAAATTTTGTTTTTGAATGCAAACAGAGCCGATATCTTGGGGTAGAAGAGCAGAATACTTATAACCGCACTGTAACTTAGTTGGAAACCTATGTCAAAAAGATAGAGTGGCTTGTAGAGCAACATAATGAATGCTGACACAAATACAGAATTGAGGCTAAGATTCTGACGTTCAGTTATAAACGCCCCTGACACCAGACTGAACATAAGTGATGAGCGTACAACGCTTGCCGGCAGTCCGCAGATGAAGGCGTAAAGCCAAAGGCAGAGAATAACAGATATGTGAGCCGTTACAAAGAGCCATCGGCGGTATGGAAGCAAACTGGCAAGCCAAAGCAGAATCATATAGATTATGCCAACGTGCAGTCCGCTTACGGCAAGTACGTGAGAGCCACCAGAGAGTGAGAAGTTATTCTTAGTCTCTTTGCTAATCTCATCTTTCTTACCAAGCGTTATTGCAGACAAAATAGGAATATTCTCATCACTGACATAACGGCGGTATATTTCAATTAAATTCTCCCTTATTTGTAATGCCTTTATTTCCAGAGTGCTATGCTTGTTTGTATGCTCTTTTTCAAAACTCAGCGGTAATGTATTGTTATATACCCCGATGCCCGCGGCTATGAAGAGCAGCGTGATGGCAATGCCTTTAATGTGGCGGTTGTTATAGAGACGGTAACGCTCTTTGAACAAGGCTATTAACCATACAGTCAAACCCGTTATGGCAAAAAACAAGGCGAGGGTGTCGCTCAGGAAGAGCCAACCCAATATAATACCGCTAATAAACGGAAGAAGAATCCTTAAACAAGGAACTTGATGGATATTCAATCTCTAAATTCTTAGTCTTGGTGCTGACTTTAAATAAGAAAATGTCTAAAGTTGCTTCAGTTGGTGTATTGTTTGTACAGGGTCCACAGACTTGAATACAAAATTACCAGCCACAAGAGCATCTGCTCCGCTCTCTATGAGTCTTTTGCCGGTCTCAAGATTAACGCCTCCGTCAATTTCAATTATTGCCTTGGCGTTCTTTCTATCAATAAGTTCACGCAGTTGTTTGGTTTTGCTTATGGTATTCTCAATGAATTTCTGACCTCCGTAACCGGGGTTGACAGACATTAAGAGAACCATATCAACATCAGAGACAATATCCTCAAGTAGGGAGACAGGGGTGTGAGGATTCAGCGTGACGGCCGCTTTCACTCCTGTCGCCTTAATCTTCTGAATAGTGCGGTGCAGGTGTGTGCAAGCCTCATAGTGAACATTTATATAACTTGCGCCAGCCTTGGCGAAGTTCTCAATGAACTTGTCAGGCTCTACAATCATAAGGTGTACGTCAAGAGGTTTCTTGCACATATCCTTGAATGATTCAATAACAGGAAACCCGAATGAGATATTAGGTACGAACACTCCGTCCATAATGTCAAGGTGAAGCATATCAGCCTCACTGCGGTTAATCATATCAATATCTTCAGCAAGTCTGGCGAAATTTGCTGATAATAGAGAAGGCGCAATCAAACTCATAATTCCTGAAATTTTATATTATCAGCAAAGATAAGGATTTGTGCTCAAAAATAGAGCGTTTTCACTTTTTTTTGCTTGAAAAATTTCAGCAAACATAAGTAATGAGTCAATTGTACTCTGACGGGGTGAGAGCATTGACGTAATTTTGAAATCAGAATGTGAGTGTAAAGTAGCGGAGTAATTTTTTGTCATAGGCATCGGTTTATATTTTGTATAATAACGGCGATGCCACGCAAATTATTGCATCAGTTCAAATAATTTTTTTCTTTCGCCATTTTTCTCATATTCAATATGGCGTAACGCATTCTGCCAAGTGATGTGTTTATGCTGCAACCAAGGTGGTCAGATATCTCCTTGAAACTCTTATTCTCATAGAAACGCAGATGTACAATCTGTCTCTGACTCTCAGGAAGTTCATTAACCAGGCTGAGAAGTTCTCTTTGAGTCTGGTCTTCAATTATGAAATCCTCAATGTTCCAGTCACAGATATCTTTGTTGTTGAGCAGTGTAAAATCCTCATTTTCAGCCGATACCGTATTATTTGAGGCTTTTGCGCGCATATAGTCCATAATAAGGTTGTGCGCTATTCTCATAACCCAGAAACGGAATTTTCCAACCTCATTATACGCCGATGAGCGTATGGAGGTTATAACCTTTATAAAGGTCTCCTGGAAGATGTCATTGCTGTCATCCTCATTCTTTATATAACTGAAAATGTAGGTGTAGATATAATCCTTATGCCTAAGGAGTAAATATCCGAATGCCTCATTACAACCGTCTGCGTAGAGTTTTACCAACTCTTCGTCAGACATTTTTTTCATAGATGTCATACTACTTTACAATAGTGGTTTTCAGGGTAAAGTATTTTGACTTATAGGCAATACGGTTTTAATGGTTAAACAAACATTTTATCAATCTCATCTTTATAGACTTCCGCCGCCTTGTTTCTCTTGACTTTAAGAGTAGGGGTCAGTAGTTTATTTTTCACAGTCCACTCTTCCGGCACCAGGCAGAATCTCTTAATCTTCTCTGTCTCACCAAGGAACTCGTTATATTTCTTCACCTCCTCACCAATCCTTGCCTTAATGCGGGAGTCCTCAATTATCTTCTCATCAGACCCGTATGGAACCTTGTGTGACTTGCACCACGATTTAAGAAAGTGGAAACTTGGCGATATAACGGCGGCGGCGAATTTCTGGTTCTCACCGACAACCATAATATTATCAATGAACGGAGATTGAGCGAACAACTCCTCAATTACAAACGGGTTCACATATTTACCCATCGATGTTTTGAAGATACCTTTCAGCCTTCCCTTCACGCTCAACTGCCCCTTGCTGTTAATCACACCGGTATCGCCTGTATGGAACCAGCCATCCTTATCAATAACCTGAGCGGTAAGTTGCGGGTCTTTATAATAACCCTTCATAACATTGTCGCCACGACAGAGAATCTCACCACTCTCCTCGTCAATCTTTACTTCAACACCATTCAACGGTTTTCCAACGGTTCCAAATGCAAGACCGTCAGGCTCTTTGTTGCTTACAGCAATAACAGGTGCGGTCTCAGTAAGTCCGTATCCCTCATAAATAGGCATTCCAATTGCCGTAAAGAAGGCGCAAAGTTTAGGTTGCAAAGCCGCTCCGCCAGAGACAACAATATCAAAGTTGCCACCTATGGCCGCTCTCCATTTAGAGAATACAAGGTCATCGGCAATTTTGTATAGCCCTGTATATGCGTGCAGGTGCATCTCTCTCTTATAGTTTACAGCAAGTTTTATAGCCCAATAATAAATCTGACGTTTTGCAAACGGAAGTTTCTTACCTGCCGCAAAAATCTTGTCATACATCTTCTCAAGAACACGTGGCACACAGGTCATTATATTAGGGTTGACCTCCTTTATGTTCTCTGTTATGGTTCCCAGACTCTCAGCATAATAGATGGAAATACCATTGTACTGATAGGCATAGACCATAAGTTTCTCATACGCGTGGCATAGAGGAAGAAAACTGAACGCCGTCTTACACCAAGGTGCGAATATTTTTGTAATAACCTTAACCTGCATCAGAATGTTCTTGTGAGAGAGCATAACACCCTTAGGAAGTCCGGTTGTGCCAGAGGTGTAAATAATGCAGCAAGTGTCGTCCTCCTTTACAGAATTTTTAAGTTCAGCAATCTTACCCCGATGTTTGTCAAGGCTCTTTTGACCCAACTCAGTCAGTTCGGCAAGATATTTATGACGCCCGCGGTCTTTGAAAGTGTAAATGCCCTTAATGGTAGGGACTGTAGGCAGGATACTCTCTATTTTACGTAGCAACTCCTCTCCTTCTGAAAAGACATATACTATTTCTGCGTGATTGAGAATATATTTGTAGTCATCAACGCTGATTGTAGGGTAGATGGGTACCGGTATGGCACCAATCTGCATAATACCCATATCAATCATATTGTACTCAGGTCTTGAAGAACTGATGATGGCAATTTTGTCGCCAGGTTTTACGCCAATCTCTAAAAGTCCGGCACTGATGTAATCAGTGGTAGTAACATATTCATCCAGTGAATAACTATGCCACTCTCCATCTCTTTTGAATGAGAGTGCCTTTTGTTGCTCCGGATAAATATCTTTGTATCTCTCTAATATGTCAAATAGCCTGGTTACTTCCATTCAACTAATTTTTCAATGCTTCAGAACCTCCAACTATATCAATTAGATCATTTGTGATAACCTCTTGTCTGGCACGGTTATATTGTTGAGTAATCTCAGCAAGCAGTTTCTGAGCATTGTCAGAAGCAACCTGCATAGCGGTTGTACGTGCCCCGAATTCGGCGGTAGAGGAGTCAAGCAGTGTTGCGTAAAGCATCATTCTTACAACAATAGGAACAAGACTCTCAACAAATACCTTAGCGTCAGGCTCAACAAAGTACAAGCGACTTGAATTACCCGCCTCTGTGTTTATTGTAGGCAATGGCAGGAATTGGTCTGCGGTTGGAATCTGTACACCAGCATTTTTAAAGTGGTTGTACAAAAGTTCAACACGGTCACAATCACCACTGACAAACATATCTGTAAGTTTTACAGCCACCTCACTTGCTGATTGGTAATTTGGCTTCTCACAAAGATGAATGTATGAATAATCTATCTCAATACCATCTTTGCCAGTGAAATTATTTTTTGCGTAGTCTGCAACCTTTTTACCTATTGGTATAATTAGAATCTGCTGGCCTTTTTCCTGCTTTTCAGCAACAGTTTTGTTGAGCAACTTGTTTATGCTTGAATTAAATGCTCCACAAAGCCCTGTGCTTGAGGAGATTGCTAATAAAGCCACTCTCTTTACCTCACGTTCAACAGATAAAGACACACGGAAGTTCTCATCATCAATTGAACCAAGATATCTGGCAAGCACCTCTGTGAGTTTGTTCTTATACGGCACAGTCTGAAGAGTCTTGTCCTGCGCCTGATGTAGTTTGGCGGAGGAGACCATCTTCATAGCTGAGGTAATCTTATAAGTGGAGTTTACCGAGCCGATTCTTAAACGTATCTCTTTTAATGATGCCATTATTTATATTGCTTTGCCAGGTTTGAAGCCTCGCTCGTCAGAATCTCTTTTATATTATCATCAATGTTACCTGCTTTCAAAACATCAAGAACATCTTTTCTGTGCTTGACATTTAGCAACTCAAGGTATTTCTTTTCAAAATCGGCAACCTTTTCCTCTGGTATGTCACGGAGAAGTCCGTTAGTACCGCAGAATAGGATTGCAATCTGGTCTTCAGTTGCAAGAGGTGAGTATTGTGGTTGTTTAAGCAACTCAACATTCTTTCTTCCCTTGTCAAGAATAGCCACTGTAGCGGCGTCAAGTTCGGCACCGAACTTGCTGAATGCCTCCAACTCGCGGTATTGAGCCTGGTCAAGTTTCAATGTACCAGCCACCTTCTTCATTGATTTAATCTGTGCGTTACCACCTACACGTGATACAGATATACCAACATTGATAGCCGGACGAACACCTGCGTTAAACAGACCTGATTCAAGGAATATCTGACCATCTGTAATTGAAATCACATTGGTTGGAATATAGGCTGAAACGTCACCAGCCTGCGTCTCAATAATAGGAAGCGCGGTTATGGAACCACCACCTTTCACTATATCCTTGATTGACTCAGGTACGTCATTCATTGTGCGAGCCACATTATCATTGGCTATAATCTTAGCGGCGCGCTCAAGCAGACGGGAGTGCAGGTAGAATATATCACCAGGATAAGCCTCACGGCCAGGTGGACGACGAAGAATCAATGAGACTTCACGATATGCCACAGCCTGTTTTGACAAATCATCATATATAATAAGCACGTGGCGGCCTGTATCTCTGAAATACTCCGCTATGGCGACACCTGCGTATGGAGCGTAGAACTGCATTGCGGCAGGGTCAGATGCTGTTGCAGAGACAACAATGGTGTACTTCATTGCGTCGTGTTTCTCCAATGTCTGAACAAGGTTGGCTATAGTTGAACCTTTCTGACCAATACCTACATATACACAATAGATTGGGTCACCGCTCTCATAATTTGATTTTTGATTGATGATTGTATCTATTGCAATGGCGGTTTTACCTGTCTGGCGGTCTCCTATTATAAGCTCACGCTGTCCGCGACCAATTGGAATCATAGCGTCAATTGCCTTGATACCTGTTTGAAGAGGTTCTTTTACAGGCTGACGGAAAATAACTCCCGGAGCCTTACGCTCCAGAGGCATCTCATACGCCTTGCCCTCAATAGGTCCCTTACCGTCAATAGGTTGGCCTAACGTGTTGATAACACGACCAAGCATACCCTCTGACGCCATTATAGAGGCAATTCTCTTAGTTCTTTTAACTGTGAAACCCTCTTTGATTTGAGATGTGACACCAAGTAGCACAATACCAACATTGTCCTCTTCAAGGTTTTGGACAATACCCATTGTGCCGTTTTCAAATTCAACAAGTTCACTGGCTTGAACGTTATTCAATCCGAATACACGAGCAACACCATCACTCACTTGAAGAACCTTGCCAATCTCTTCAAACTCTAGTTTCTCTTTGAAACCATCAAGTTTCTGTTTAAGAACACTTGATATTTCACTTGGTTTAATGTCCGGCATAATATTCCAGTTTCTTTAATTGTTCCTTAATGCTTGCATCTAAGCGTTTATCCTCAATGTCAAGAACAAAACCCCCGATAAGACTCTCATCAATACGGGTGCGTATCTCTACTTTTGTGGAACCGCTCAGGTCAGATATATATTTCTTAATTGCGTCAACAGCCTCTTTTGAGAGTTCTGCGGCACAAGTAAGATTACTGATTACAATTTTATTCTCCTCACGGTACAGTTTCTCATACATACGTGCTATGGCAGGCATATAATCCTCACGATTCTCCTCTATGACAAATTTAATAAAGGCTGTTGTCTCCTTGCTTGGTTTGACCAACGCCGATGAGAGTAAATCCTGTTTATCTTTTTTTGATATGGTAGGGGAGGCAAGAGCCTCTTTTATCTGAGGAAAATCCTCAAACACCTTACCAAGCGCTATCATCTCATTATAGACAGTCTCAGCAACCTTTTTCTCATTCGCACTCATCAGAAGTGCTCGTGCGTACCGTATGGATATTTTTCCGCTATTCATATAAAATTAACTTGCGGGAGTGTTTTTCTCCATTGATGAGAGCAGTGAACTTACATAGTTGCTCTGGGCTTTTTTGTCAGCCAGTTCTTTTTTAAGAACTTTCTCTGCCATCTCAATTGAGAGAGCCGCCACCTCTTGTCTCAACTCTTTTATAGCATCCTCCTTGTCACGCTTGATTTGCTCATTTGCGGCTTCAATAATCTTAGCCGCTTCAGATTCAGCCTTAGCCTTAGCCTCCGCAATCATCTTCTGGTTCAACTCTTTTGTCTCTTGAACCATCTTGACTTGCTCTGCCTGAGCCTCCGCTATAATCTTATTTCCCTTCTCTTGCAATGATTCCAGAGTTTTTACAGCCTCATCAGCCTTACGGAGAGAGTCTGCAATATGCTCCTGACGCTTGGTTATAGATTGCATTATTCCAGGCCAAGCGAATTTTGCGAGTACGAAGAACAGTATGCTGAATGCCACAAGCATCCAGATAACCAGTCCTGACTCAGGTAGGAAAAGATTCATAAACTACTTTTTTAATTTAATTGAATTTCCACAAATCAGGCGGAGCGGATACTCCGCCTTGAATATGGAGTTCTGTCGCATTACATCAAAATTGCCAATGCACAGATAATGATAGCAAACAGTGTCACACCCTCAATAAGAGCAGCGGCGATAATCATACTGGAACGGATATCTCCAGCGGATGCCGGTTGACGTGAGATGGCCTCCATTGCTGTACTACCAATACGTCCGATACCAAGTCCTGCACCGATAATAGCTATTGCCGCACCAAGGCTGGCACCTACTTTTGCTAATGCTGCGCCTGCTAAGGCGGCTTCTAGAATAACGTTTAACATAATAATATAATTAAAAATTAGTAATTAATAATTAACAATTAACAATTAACAATTAACAAATTCTCCTTTCTCCTTTCTCATTTCTCATTTCCTTCGTGTGCCAATCCAATGAATATGGCTGAAAGCATTGTGAATACGTATGCCTGAATGAACGCCACAAGCAATTCCAGACAGTACATAAACAGAGAGAATGCTATGGATACCACTGACACTCCTGCTCCCACGGCTACACCCATAGCGGCTGAGAATATGAATATCAGACAGATTAACACTAAAATTATCATATGCCCCGCAAATATGTTGGCGAATAACCTTATCATAAGGGCTATTGGTTTTGTAAGGGTTGATATAATCTCAATTAGAGGCATCAACGGTATAGGAGCCTTAAGGAATGTAGGAACATCGGGCCAAAGCACATCTTTCCAATACTCACGAGACCCGAACACATTTGTTATAAGGTATGTGAACAGAGCCAGAACCATTGTCACAGAGATGTTACCTGTAAGGTTGGCACCGAACGGGAATATTGGAATCAATCCCATAAGGTTATTAATCAAAATAAAGAAGAATACCGTTAGAAGGTATGGAGCGAACCTTGTCTTGTTTGAACCAAGAGCCGGTTCAAGTATGTCTGCGTCAAGATAAAGTATCACAGCCTCAAGCATATTGTGCCCTTTTGAAGGAACTCCGTATGGATTTTTCTTATACCAACAGCCCATTGGCACAAATATTATAATAAGTATTGTGCAGGAGAGCAGCAGAGCGAATACGTTTCTTGTTATTGAGAGGTCAAACGGACGCACCTCCTCACCGGCGGCGTTCAGTTCAACTATTTTACCATCGTGGGAACCGCCTTTTGCAATATGGAACCCTTCGTATGTCTCTCCGTGGGCAACCTTGTTTGAACAGAATATAAACCAGCCCCTCTCCTCACTTCTGACAATGACGGGCAGAGGTACTGAGATAGGGTGTCCGTTAATCTCTGTTATATGGTACTCGTATGCGTCACCAATGTGAGAGAAAATGGTCTCTACCACATTAAACTCCTCCTTTGCCTCTGTCTCCGCCTCCTGAGCGGCGAACGCACCGTTGGAAAACAGAAGTGCGGTGAAAAATAATGATATGTACTTTATATATTTAATCATTTTCTGCTGTAGCCGTTTGAATTTTATTCTCTTTCAAATGCTTTGACGTAATTGCTGTCTCTATTATCAGAAAAGTGAAATAGTAAGCGGCAATCCTTATTGGAATCCAGACATCAATTGTCTCTGCTATAACAACATATATGAAAAGTGGCAGTATTACAATGAGTAACTTAACCGCTTTATATATGAAGAAATCCCTGATTCCTTTTCTTCCGTTAGTAAAAGTGTCAATGTTAAGACAATATATTATTTGAATTGCAGCAAAAACAAATGTTATGACTGCGTAATATATTGAATATGGCTTTGACAGTGCAATTTGCTCTATCCCACACAGGATAATCTCCAACCCTAATATCACCACGATGGTTAAGATATGTCTGCCTGCGATTTTACCGCTCATTGCTGTCTAATTCAATACAAGCCGTGGCTACATTGTCACTTATCTCCACAAATCCACCCTTAATATTGAATGAAAGTTTCTCTCCGCCCTCTTTCTCTTGAACAGAGATTACTCCCTTCTCAAGAATTGAGACAATAGGAGCGTGATTTTCCAGAGCGGTGAAACTACCTTGTACAGAGGGAACTGTTACGGAGTATGCGCTGCCTGAATATACGCTTTTGTCTGGTGCTATAATTGAAACTTGCATAATCTTGCGTTATGAATTTATTTTTGTCCTGCCTCGGCAAGCAATTTCTTTCCTTTCTCTATTGCGTCATCAATTGTACCCACAAGGTTGAACGCCGCCTCAGGATACTCATCACACTCACCATCCATAATCATATTGAATCCACGAATAGTCTCCTCAATAGGAACAAGCACACCTTTAAGACCTGTGAACTGCTCCGCTACATGGAACGGCTGAGAAAGGAATCTCTGCACACGGCGTGCGCGGTGTACGCAGAGTTTGTCTGCCTCTGATAGTTCCTCCATACCAAGAATGGCTATGATGTCCTGTAACTCCTTATAACGTTGAAGTAATTCAATAACCCTTAGTGCGGTGTTGTAATGTTCCTCACCTATTATATTAGGGTCAAGAATACGTGATGTTGAGTCAAGCGGGTCAACAGCAGGGTAGATACCAAGCTCAGCAATCTTACGGCTCAACACTGTGGTTGCGTCCAAGTGTGAGAATGTGGTTGCCGGAGCAGGGTCTGTAAGGTCATCGGCAGGAACATATATAGCCTGTACTGATGTGATTGAACCGTGCTTTGTTGATGTAATACGCTCTTGCATCTGTCCCATTTCTGTTGCAAGGGTAGGTTGGTAACCTACAGCGGAAGGCATACGACCAAGAAGTGCTGAAACCTCAGAGCCTGCCTGTGTGAAACGGAATATGTTGTCAATGAAGAAGAGAATGTCATTTCCCTTGCCATCTTTGCCAGACTCATCACGGAATGACTCAGCAACCGTAAGTCCTGAAAGAGCGACAGAGGCACGTGCTCCGGGAGGCTCGTTCATCTGACCGAAGACGAGTGATATCTTACTGTTCTGCAATGCGTTCTTGTCAATTTTTGTAAGGTCCCAATCTCCTTGCTCCATACTCTTCTTGAACTCCTCTCCGTAATCAACTACATTTGATTCAAGCATTTCACGAAGCAGGTCATTACCCTCACGTGTACGTTCACCAACACCTGCGAACACGCTGTAACCGCCGTGACCTTTTGCAATGTTATTGATAAGTTCCATAATAAGAACGGTCTTACCAACACCCGCACCACCGAACAGACCAATCTTACCACCTTTAAGGTATGGTTCCAGAAGGTCAATAACCTTGATACCTGTGAAAAGCACCTCACTACTTGTAGCCAAATCTTCGTATGTAGGCGGCTGACGGTGGATAGGGTAACCATCTTTCTTGTCAAGGTCTCCTATACCGTCAATGGCGTCACCCGTCACATTAAGCAGACGACCCTTAATCTGGTTGCCAATAGGCATTGTTATAGGGGAGCCAAGCGGGGTTACCTCCATACCTCTGACAAGTCCGTCAGTGGAGTCCATTGCAATTGTTCTGATTGAGTTTTCCCCGATGTGCTGCTCGCACTCAAGAATAAGTTTATGACCGTTACTTCTGATTATTTGTAACGCATCGTGGATTTTTGGAAGGGCGTCACCTCCTTTTTCAAAGTAAATGTCCACTACCGGACCTATTACCTGGGTGATTGTGCCATTTGTTTGAGCCATATAAGTATATGTTTATATATTTTTACTAAAAACCAAGTCCAAAGTTACAGTTATTTTTTTACAGAACAAAGAATTTACTCTGAAAAATTATTGATTATTGAAAAATAGAGCTGTTTGATGTCATCCCATTTGTAAAATACGTCGTTAATTGCCTGTAGGGGCAGATGACACTCACGTTCATTAAGCATAATTTTCACAAGCACTGGCTCGCCCGCCTTCTTACTCTTAAAGAAGATTAGTTGTATGTTACAAGCCATAGGGAAATAGTTGTACGGACGCCAATGCTCAATAAGTTCCTCCGGGTCAGCGGTGGAGTAATTCACGGAGTCAAGATTCATAAGTGCGGCGAGTGGTAATAATATGCCATCGTGGCCGAAACGCAGATGTGCCTCAGTACCACCGGTTTCAATTACCTCATCGGCACTTGATATTATGTTTTTCAGCAGATTGATTTGAGCGTATGGCTTCATATTTTTTGACAGTGGGCAGAAACCGTGACCTGTGTACCAGTTGAATGTAGATTTAGCCCAATATTTATAGCACTCCTCAGGTGTGAATATTGAGAATAGTTCAAGTTCTGTGTCCAATCCTTGCATTGATTGTGCAATCTCCATCAGGCGGCTGAACATTTTTGTGCTGTCAAGTTGACTCTCAAGTGGTGCGTATGATGTGAACAAGGCGGCTGTAAATCTTCCGCTGTCAGTGTTTTTCTTGCTGAAATCAGCCTTCGCCTGCTTTGTCTCCGGCTCATTACCGTATAGTTTATGGTATTTTGACTTGCCGTTGTTCATATAGTACATATCAGCGTTTGAGGCGTCAATAAAGAAATCAAGGTCTGGGTTCAGAGACATAAGTGTGTTACACTCACTCATCATAGATAATATACACCTTATCACTATAGTGGAACGTGCGTCAACCCGCTTGCCCTTGCCTTTGAATATCTCCGGAAAGTTATTGTACATACGTGTTGCTATACCACGATGTTGCATATAGCCTTTTTGTGTAAGTTCCCCGTATCTGTCGGCTGCAAGTCTCGCAACTGAATCAACAACCATCTTGGCGTATCTGCCCTGCTCGGTCAGCAACCCCAATGAATCAGCGGTGCTTAGCAGTGCTTGCGGCTCAGTATAATCTTTGGCACCTATAAGGTATCTGGAACCGTGCCTGATGTATGCGCTCAGATAGAATGGTTTGTAGCCCTTTGGTGCTTTTGTATATTGCACACCTTCTGGAACAGGATATTCAAGATATTGATTGCCTGATAGCTTAAGATTCTCATAAATTTCCTCTCTTGCGGTTTTCGCCAGCAGAGAGACACTGAATAATAAGAGAATGGGTAGTAGGAGGTTTTTCATTAGTTAAAAGTTAATTGTTAAAAGTTAATTGTTAAAAGTTAATTGTTAATTGTTAATTATTAATTGTTCCAGTTCTTTATAAAGTCTCTGCACGGGCAGTCCCATAACATTAAAATATGAGCCGTTTATCTTCTCTATGCCAACATAGCCTATCCACTCCTGAACACCGTATGAACCGGCTTTGTCAAACGGCTTATAGACATCTATGTAGTGGGCTATCTCTTCTTCTCTCAATGTGGCGAAGGTGACCTCTGACATAGCGTGGAAAGTGCGTCTCATCTTCTTTGTGAATATGCAGACTCCAGTAATTACCTGATGAGTATTGCCGGATAGTGATTTAAGCATCTCTGATGCCTCTTTGGCATCGTGGGGCTTACCTAAGACCTTACCGCCGGCAAGAACAATGGTGTCTGCCGTTATGGCAAGCGTGTCATCACTCATCTGTGACATATATGCGTCAGCCTTCCGTTCCGCAATGAACACCGGAATTTGCGCGCCTTCAAGAGTATCGGGGTAGGACTCAGCGGTGTCAACACTTGTGCTTGTGAATTCAATCTCCAATCCCTTTAAAAGTTCACGTCGTCGTGGTGATTGTGACACAAGAACCACATTGTAATTCTTTAGTCTATTTTTCAATAACATACTTTATGAGTTAAAAGTTAAAAAAGAATAAAGAAAAGTTCCCTCCTAACCTCCCCAAAGGGAGGAACTTGTAGTTTTAAATAAGTATATTGAACACAATGCTATAGCATAATCCCAAAACCATAGTTATCTTAAGTGTCATACTTGCCGATGCGAACCCTGATTTGCAGTGAGCCATCCATAACTGACCTATGAAAAAGAGTAGGAAAACAGCAAGTATCACAGAGAATGACAGTGTTGTGTTGTCATTTTCAAATGGAATGAGGAATATAGGACTTACTCCGGTCCACCCACAGATAACGGCGGTAAAGAAGCCGACAAGTGCTATGGTTATGGCTGATATAACTGTTATGATAATTTTACTCGTAGTCTCACCCCAGACAATAGGCATTGTGCGGCACTCCATCTCACGGTCTCCCTCAATATCCTCAATATCCTTGACCATCTCACGCATCAGGGTCAGTTGGAATGCGAATAGTGCGAAACCTATTGTCCACATATATATACAAGGTATTGCTCCTCCGAGGAACAGGGTGGTGAGGTCTTTCTCAAATTCAGGCAGTAGTGTAATGTTTTCCTGATATTTAAGGAACAGAGCCTTGTTCGCAATATAACCCACTAAAAATACGCAGAGAAATGTGCAGAGGGCTATCATAAAGTTCCCTAAAAGCAGTTGGCGTTTGTAACTTGATGAGTAGAACCAAAGCAAGCCTGACACGCCTGCGTAAATAAAGACCAGCGTTATATTTTTGAGCAGAATGGCGAGGGCTATTCCGGCAATATTCCCTATGATGAGCAGGGTTTGGAAGTATGTGGCTGCCTGAGCCCTTGTAACTCCGTGACCTACAATTACTTTTGACGGGCGGTTTATTTCATCAATCTTGGTGTCAAAGTAGTCATTTATAACATACCCCGATGCCGCAATGGTAACAGTGGCAACCATTTCAAGTGTGAAAATCAACCAGAAATTATCAAAACTCACATTGTATCGTGCCATAATCGGGTTTATGATACAGCACTGCATTAAACATACCACAGCAATAATTATGGCTATGTTTATGGGGCGGATTAACTTAATGTAGTTACGCATATATAATTTCACTTTTCTTTTTTAACTTTTAACTTTTAACTACCACACAAACATCTCTCCTGCCATCCACTTGTCTTGAGCGCGCATTGTCTGTTCAATGATGTCACGCACGCACCCCTGACCGCCGTTGCAGTGTGATATGTATTGAACAATCTCCTTAACCTCGTGGGCTGCGTCGGCAGGGCAGCAGGATATGCCGCACCTCTTCAGTACAGGAATGTCCGGCAGGTCATCACCCACATATATAATCTCCTCGTCGCTGAGATTATGCTTGGCTTTAAAATCCTC
Organism: Paludibacteraceae bacterium; assembly: GCA_024405875.1. Classification (GTDB taxonomy): domain Bacteria; phylum Bacteroidota; class Bacteroidia; order Bacteroidales; family Paludibacteraceae; genus Enterocola. Next base: position 17,844 of record JAKSOA010000011.1, on the reverse strand, counting down.
ATAATCAACTATCTTGTCGGCTGATTTTGTATATATGTCTGTTATGCCGAAAATCTTGCAACGATTATGCAGCATTGAGTTGTCAGCACCTGTTATAACGCCAAGAATATAACCGCTTTTACGTGCGTACTGCAAGGCGTACCCGTCTTTTACATTAGCGGTTCGTATAGGTCTGCCTTCATTATCCATTGGCATAGTGGCTGATGAGAGCACCCCGTCAACATCAAACAGCAAAGCCTTTATTTTATGTAAGTTCTCTTTGTAGTTCATTGGTGAATCGGTGAATTGGTGAATCGGTGAATCGATAATTGTTAATTGTTAATTGTTAATTCTTTTATTATCGCTTCACTAATAAGTTTATATATCTCTCTGTCCGTGCCGTTAAGCAGGCTCATCTGCATCTCCATAACTTTTTTGTCATTGCGCTTGGCAGGTCCTGTCTGAGCGTCAACGGGTCTCATTGTCTTTATCTTTGCCACAGTCTCATCAATGAGAGGGTGGAGTATGCTGAAATCCATTCCGTTCTCAGTCAGCAAGCGGTCTGCAATTGCGTAAATCTCATTTGTAAAGTTGCAGGCGAATACAGAGGCTAAATGTATAATCTTACGTTGAGCCGATGAAGCCACAGTGCATTTATATGATAAATTATTTGCGAATAGTAGTAATTTATTTATATTATCTTGCGTATTCGCTTCAATAAACAGTGGCACTTCATTCCAATCAACGCTTTTAGTCTTAGAGAATGTCTGCATAGGGTATATGACCCCAATATTTTGAGCAAATGGTTTTAGAACACTCATATCAACGCTGCCTGCGGTGTGTACCACGATGGCGTAATCGGGGAAGGTGATACCGCTCAAAGCGTCTGATATAGAGTCATCTTTAACACTGCAAATGTAGATGTCTGCGTTTGGAATTTGAGTTTTATCATTGGTGTAGGGCACATCTATCTTGTCTGCCAATATTTTGGCATTCTCCAAGGTCTTGCTATATATGCCAGCAATAGAAGCCCCCGCACTCTTAAGCCGCAAGGCAAAGTGCGTTGCTACGTTTCCGGAACCAATTAAAAAAACTCTCATAGTTATGGTGATGCGGTGATGCGGTGATGCGGTGATTCGAATAACCGAATAACCAAATCACCGAATAACCATTATTTTCTCGTATGGAAGTTTCTCAAGGTCATACGGTTTGCGTTCATCGGCGGGATAGCCTATGCTTATTATGCACTCAACGGCAAAGCCATCGGGGATATTAAGCAGTTTTTTTATGTAATCCTCCGCCATAACGCCCTCTGTCTGAGACTCTCTACAGCGAACCTGACTCCAGCAACTGCCAAGCCCTAAATCCTCCGCCGCAAGTTGCAGGTAGATAGCCGCTATGGCACAATCCTCAATCCATACGTCACTCTTTGATGTGTCGGCGGTAACTACGATATTGAGTGGTGCCTCTTTAACAAATGCCGCTCCAAACTGCTTGCATTCTGAAAGTTTTAAAGAGGTCTCCTTGTCTGTGACCACATAGAATTGCCACTCATTGGCACGTTTACCTGCTGGTGCCATTAAAACTGTTTGCAGAATGGAGTCAATCTTCTCCTGCTCTATAACTCTCTCTTCAAACTTTCTGTGACTGCGGCGTCTGATAGCCAAATCTTTAAAGGTTGTCATTTTTCTTTTTACTTAATACATTGAACAAATATCCAACACTAATTGTAATTGCTTGGTTGTTAGAGCGTTGGAATGGGTCTGATTTAGATGTGTGGAATATGTTTCCTAATCCGTAGTCATAGCGTGCCTCAAAGAAGAAACTTCCCGCCTTTTTTGTGCGGAACTCAAACCCGATGCCGCCGAATACGCTGTAGTCAAATCTGTTTTGTATTGCAAGTGATTGCTGTACACCGCCGGAACCGTCAGAAAAGGGTGCGGTAACCTTGTCATATATCATATATCTTATTTTAGGACCAAGATTTATGTAGAATTTAAAAATCTCCGTTCCAAAGAATATATGAGAGACAAGTGGTAACTCCAAGTAGTCAAGCCGGTGCTCATAACGCTCTCCTGTCTTGGCGGAGGTCTCTGACCAACCTCTTTGTGAGTAGTTTAGTTCAGCCTGAATGCCGAAATACTTCTGTATTATGTAGCGTACGGTAATGCCGCCGTGATACCTTACGTCAAAGTTCTCCTCAACAGATGGAGAGAAACCGACGGTTGTCCATAAGGCTACACCCTGGTTTGTACCCACATAAAGTTCAGGGTAGTAGAATTTGTATTGTGCGGAGACTATGCCTGACAGAGATAGCAGGGCAATTACAAGTAATATTTTAATACGGTTTCTCAAAATCAATGAATCCCTTCCTTATCGTATGTTTGTAAATATATTCCGTGGTTGGTATATCCGCCACCGTTTATCTTCTCAAAATTAAAGTTCATCTGAAGCATTTGAGAACCCTCTTTGTCAAAGAATTGCTCAAAATGTCTGCCGTTCTCACACCACGCCTTGCCAAAGAACAGGGTTATGTCAAATCCGAATATTGAATATGACGGATTATTCTGAGGGTATGGAACCCCGAATATCAAATTATATTTGTGGAAAAACTTCAGGGTCTCAGTATCGTTGAAATTCAGCCAATAGTTGGTGAATGTGTATAAAGGTCTGTTGTACAAATCTTTATGTAGCATATCGTTCCATTCGGGGAATCCAAATATTGTTATGCGGTTACTTTTGATTGCGTCAAAATGGTCAGAAATCTGAGTCAGTTTCACGTGATTTGTAGTGGGTATTACAAGAACAAACTCAGATGAATCTATTGATGTTATTAAATTTACCTCAGCCGCCATTCTTTCTGCTGAAATATATCTACAGTACCTGTTGTCGCTCCTTAACTCTTTGGCAAGCATATCAGAGAACTCCTTTTTGTCAAATCTTATACCAGCGCTGTCTGGAGTGATTATAAGCACCTTTTTGTTTTGCCACTCTTCCAGGCACTTGTCAATTACAGTGGCGTATAGTTCCTGCTGCGGGCATACAATTTGGAATATATATTTGTTTCTCTTAACCTGTGGTACATTGTTTGAGAACGGCACTATTGTCTTTATGTGGTTTCTTGCTGCAAAATCTGCCACATACTCTATTTGTGCCGTGTAGGCTGGTCCTATTATAAGGTCTGCTTCCTTTAATTCCTTCTTGTTCAATATGTTAAACAGAGACTCCTTTGTCTTTCCTATGTCATAAGTGTCTATTGTCACATTGTACCCCGATGCCTTGAGTGAGTCGGCGGCAATAAGGCAACCACGATAGAAATCAATGAATTTGTCATCAGATTCAGTGTGCATAGTTATGTTGAATGGCATTAGAATGGCTATTCTAACACTGTTTCGCGGCTCCTTCTCAAACTGTTCATCAGGTTCTTCAACTGTGTCATAAGTTACTGTAACGGAGTCAGTGTTCTCAGCCACACTCTTAAATGTCTCTGCTACTGTTGTTGCCGCAACTGCAATAGGTGTTGTTTTGGAAGGAATTATCAGAGTCTCACCCACAGATAGAATATCAGATTCAGGGTTCAACGCCCTTATTTCATCAACTGTCACATCATATCTCTTTGAGAGACTGTAGAGCGTCTCACCTTTTTGGACAGTGTGAACGGTGGTTTGGTGATGCGGTGATGCGGTGATTTGGTGATTCGGTGATTCGGTGTTTGCTTTAACTGGAACGTACACCGTCTGTCCGAGTTTCAGTCCGCCGTCACCGTTTGCGTCAACTATCTCTTTTATAGTAACATTAAACCTCTTGCTTATGGCGTAGTAACCCTCACTTTTCTGTACCTTATAAATATAGTATGTTTTACCATTAATTACAGTTGTGGGGTAGTTCAGTTCCTCCGCTGAGATAGTGAAAGCGGTAAGTGCGGCTATAAAAAGCAGTGTCAGTTTCCTCATTGTTATATAATTGTGTCGTATTTTAGACTTTACAAAGTTACAAAGGTAATAAAATTACAAAATTTTTCCTACCTTTGGACTCCAAATTATATTAACAAATGAAAAGAGTCCTATTCTCAATAGTGTTTTTATTGACATACGCCACTGCCGCATTGGCGGATTTTTCAATATCAGGCGTCAAATTTGCGGCTGATTCAGCATCAGATGAGTCTGGTATAGACACTATAATGGTTGTAAAATCTACAGAAGATGCCTATCTTACATATAAATCAGATGCAAAGTTCAATTTCAAGTGGTTCTCATTTGACATTGAAGGAAATAAGAGTGAGCTTAAAACAGAGGAAGTGGCCACGGATACAACATTTGTAAAGTTGAATGATGTGGCTACATCGGGGTATCTATTACAATTTGATGATGATAATTCAGAGAGCGTATGGGTGTTCAGGTGTAAGGATTTCACACCTAAGATGGACACACTAATAGTGCACACATCAATTGAAGACCAGTGTGATTACGCCCAATTGCAAATCTATCCTGATGAGGAACCCGCTCCCGCTATGGAATACAAGGGATTGTCAGAAAAGTCGGAACTTGCTGTTATGCCTCAGTTTCTCTCTCTGAAATATGATTCAGTCTATTATGCTGATAAAGAGTTTGTTATAGAGAAAAAAGAGTATAACCTGCCCGCTATGGACAAATTGGAGGATGTCATAGACCATACTATAAAAGCACCGCTTGACACCACGCGTTTTGTTGTATATGCTAACCAATACGCTGTAAAATTAGATGAGGCTGATAGTGTGAAGTCTGTGCTTTTCAAGCCGTTTGCAGTTGAGAGCCACGTCTTTGCAAGTGTGAGGATAAGGGAGGACGCTATTAATGAGAATGATAAGGGAGAACCTACAGAACCTACAGAGGCTAAGGCAGGGGAGCCACTTCAGTTAAAAGGTTCTTCTCCGGTTAATTTTGAAGCATTGAACTACTCTTCGGCGGCGGCATATCACTATATGTGGTCTCTGTCAAAGAGTAAGGAATACTCTCCTTTAATACTAAAGTCTCACGACAAGGATTTCAGATACACATTCACTGAACAGGGAACATATTACTTGAAAGTGGAAGTTTCCAATGACGCTGTTTCTGAAGATTACAAGGAGGGGTGCACTCAAGTGCGTGAGTTCCAGATAGAGGTTCGTGAGTCTCAACTTGATGTTCCAAATGTATTCACTCCTAACGGTGATGGTGTGAATGATTTGTTCAAAGTCGCTTACCGTTCAATCATAGAGTTCCACGGTTGGGTATATAACCAATGGGGTGGGCTTGTATATCAATGGGTTGACCCTGCACAAGGCTGGGACGGCACCATTAACGGCAAACCGGCGGCCGATGGCGCCTATATGTACATAATAGAGGCTACAGGTTCAGATTATGACTCCGATGGAAAGCGTGTCAAGTATTTGAAACGTGGTTCTGTATCTATAATAAGGTAGTCAACCCACCTTTATTTCTTCTGAGTTTGATTTTGGGGTTGAGGTGCTATTTCCTGCTCCTTACCCATCTTGCAGTTGCCATTAAACTTGGCTCCTTGCTCTATAATCAGGGTTTGTGTGCTTATATCTCCGTTTATAACCCCCGATGTCTTTAATGACAATGTGTTCACTGATATTATATTGCCTTTAACATCACCCATTATATCAATGTTTGAGGCCTTAATCTCCCCATTAACAACGCCCTTCTCTCCAACAACCACCTTGCCTTTTGAGAAGATGGTACCCTCAACACTTCCGTCTATTCTAATATCTACCGCTGAATTAATCTCACCCTTGATAATTGTTCCAGAAGCAATCAAATTGTGTGCTGTGTTCAAATTTTGTTCTTGAGCCATAGTAGTGGAATATTAAATAGTTATACAAAAAAAGGAAAGGCTGGCTACATCGCACCGCTCAACCAACGGACCCTTGCTGCGGTCAAGCCCTGGGGGATTGGAAGGGAGCTGGTCGTGTAGTACCTTTCCTGAGGTGCAAAGGTATGATAAAATTTGAATTTATACAAATTTTGTTTTCAACAGTATTTTTTCAAAAAAGCGCAACCATTTTTGGGTATTTGCTCTTGTTTGCTTATATTTGCAGTTTAGAATTAGTGTAAGCCATTAATGGAGAAGTATGAATTAAGGATGTTTACTAACAGGCAGGCTATGTATTATGGTCTGTTCTTTGGTCTGTTCCTTGTTCTTAAGTTTGTTTTTGAGGTGGCGTTTGATGGTGGTGCTGGTGCGTTTATATCAGGTGTGTTGACTATTATGGTACCTGTTTTCGCATATAAATGCGCAGTGCTTTTCAAGCGTAAGGTTGAGGGTAGTGAGGCGGGGTTCGGTCTGTTCCTGCGTTTTACAATATACCTCTTCTTCTTTGGGTCAATGTTTCTTGCTGTGGCACAATTTGTATATTATCAGTACATTAATCCTGATTATATTCAGCAGCAACTTGATTTGCTTCTCTCTACCGCCTCTCAAATAAAGGGTGCGGAGGCTCAGGTGGAGCAGTTTAAGGCCTTGATTGCTGAGGCGGGGACTCCCACAGCGTCAATGGTGGCTGTGCAGACAATATGGATTTTCATATTTTTAGGTTTGATTTTAGGTCTGCCAATTGCGGCGATAGTAAATAAAATAAAGGAGAAAGGATAAAGGAGAATTGTTAATTACTAATTGCTAATTGTATTATGAATTTATCAGTTGTAATACCTTTATATAATGAGGCGGAGTCACTCCCTGAACTGTTTCAGTGGATTAAGAGGGTGATGGATGAGAACAAGTTCTCATACGAGGTTATTTTTGTTGATGATGGTTCTTCTGATGCATCGTGGAACACAATTTTGGACTTGTCAAAGGACAACAAAGAGGTTAAGGGCATTAAGTTCCGCCGTAACTACGGCAAGTCTCCGGCTCTTTTCTGCGGTTTTGACAAGGCTCAGGGTGATGTTGTAATAACTATGGACGCTGACCTTCAGGACAGCCCCGATGAGATTCCGGAGCTTTACCGTATGATTAAGGAAGAGGGTTATGATTTGGTATCGGGGTGGAAAAAGAAGAGATATGACCCAAAACTTACAAAAAACCTGCCCAGCAAGTTGTTCAACGCAACGGCTCGCAAGGTGTCCGGGGTGAAGTTGCACGACTTCAACTGCGGGCTTAAGGCGTACCGTAATGATGTTGTCAAGAATATTGAGGTATACGGTGAGATGCACCGTTATATTCCGTTCCTTGCAAAGAACGCCGGTTTTGATAAGATAGGGGAGAAGGTGGTTCACCATCAGGCTCGTAAGTTCGGGCAGAGCAAGTTCGGGCTTGACCGTTTTGTTCACGGTTATCTTGACCTGCTTAGTCTTTGGTTCCTTACAAAATTTGGAAAGAAACCTATGCACTTTTTTGGTGTGTGGGGCTCAATAATGTTTATTATAGGTTTCATAATGGTTATAGTGGTGGCTGCAATTAAACTGCACGCCATTATTGCGGGTTACAGGGCACCTCTTATTACAGATAGTCCCTATTTCTACCTTGCTATGCTTGGTATGATTTTAGGTACACAATTCTTTGTCACAGGGTTCATTGGTGAACTTGTTTCAAGGAGTTCAGGGGAGAGGAACCATTATCAGATTGAGAGAACTATTTAATTAACAATTAATAATTAACAATTAACAATTAATAATTAACGATTCACCGATTCACCGATTCCACGATTAAACATTGTTTTATGGATATATTTTTGCAAATATTAGCTTACACACTGCCGGCACTTGTGGTGTTTGTGCTGGTATATATTGTTATGCGTAAGTTCCTCAATGAGGAGGACGCAAGACGCCGTTATCTGCTTGCAAAGGAGTCTCAGAAATCCACTATACCCATAAGGCTTACGGCGTATGAGCGTTTGGTGCTTTTTCTGGAGCGTATTACACCTGACAGTCTTCTTGTTCGTATGCAGGACAGTACTCTCACCGCTCTGCAGTTCCATTCATCGCTTCTTGTTGATATCAGGGCAGAGTTTGAGCATAATGTGGCTCAGCAGATTTATGTTAGTGATGAGGCGTGGAATGTAACTAAAAACGCTAAGGAGAATGTTATTCAAATGATTAACGCTTGTGCCGCAAAGGTTCCGCCAGAAGCGCCTGCAGAGCAGTTGGCAAGTGTTATCCTTACAATATATCAGAATGAGGAGGAGTCTCCTACATCTCTTGCCATATCATATCTTAAACACGAAATTCAGCGTTATTTTGTATGAACTTTCAGGAATTAGTAAATAGTCGCCGTTCTGTACGCAGTTTCAAAACTGATGATGTGGAGCAGGAAAAAATTGAGTACATACTCTCTTGTGCCGTTATGGCACCGTCTGCCTGCAACCGCCAGCCTTGGAAATTCATTGTGCTGAAGGGTGATATGAAGGAGAAAGTATGTTCTACTCACAAGTTCACTTGGGCTTCTGACGCTCCTGTGATAGTAGCGGTTTGTGTAAATCATACAGAGTCGTGGCATCGTGGTTATGATAACAAAGACCACGCTGATATTGACGCCGCCATTGCAACAGAACATCTTGTGCTTGCCGCCGCTGAGCAGGGTCTTGGAACTTGTTGGATTTGCAGTTTTAACGCCGCAGAGTGTGCTGGCATCTTAAATCTTAACCCCGATGAAGAGGTCGTGGCGCTTATACCTGTGGGGTATGAGAAAGACGCCTCAATAAGACGCGTTAATACTAAGAAGGAGAGGAGTGAGGTAATAATAAATGAGTGAAAAGTTAAAAGTTAAAAAAGAAAAGTTAACTGTTACTAGGAACGAGAGCAGAACTAAGTTTACTTGAGTTATGCCGAGAGACGAAGTAACATGGTTAAAACGAAGTTTTAACAAAGTTATATATAGCACTGTTACGGAGCAACGATAGTTGCGACTAAGCCACTCCCCAAGGGAGGGGTTTGGGGTGGGGTAAGAGAAGGTTATTTAACTTTTACAAGCCGATAGGCGAAGTTAAAAGTTAAAACGAAGTTTTAACAAATGTTAATTATTAATTATTAATTATTAATTAAATTGAAGCGCATAGTTTACATATTTGCATTGATTTTGACGGTTGCACTTACATCGTGCCGTGAGGGGTGTTATCAGCCGACACGCTCTATGCTTGGTGTTGGATTTCTGGATTCATTGAACAGAAAGCCGGTTACGGTCTCTGGTGTTACAGGCAAGGGGTTGGGTAGTGATTCGGTGCTTTATAATAATGCCAGTGTAAGTGCCATATATCTGCCGTTGCACACTACTAAAGACTCTACTAACTATGCAATTTCCTTTAAAAACGGGGAGAGTGTAATTAATGACACTATTTCTGTATTTCATAAGCAGGAGACTCAGTTTGTAAGTCCTGCCTGTGGCTGTGTGCCTATATTTAAGGTGGATTCATTCAAGGTGAAAAATACAGGTAGATTGTATAAGACAATTGAATTATACAGCCCTGAAGTTATAAATGTTGAGCAGAATATAAATGTCAAGATATATTTTTAACATATTGCTGCTGATTTTACCTGTTGCAATGTTTGCCGCGCAGGCTGATTCCATTGTTGTGGTAAATGACACTACAACGTTGATGGCGGATACACATAAAGATACTATAGGAACTGTGCATATTGATTCTGTTCTTGTAATAGACCGTGCTCCCGCTGACGCTCCGCGTGACACTTTCAAACTAAAGATGCCCGTGTATCAGGGTACATTCATAAGTCTTGATATTTTCAATCCTATTGCTACGGCGTGGAGTGACGGCAGGTTTGAGTTTGTTGTCAGTGCCGATGTCTCTCTATGGCATAGGTTAGTGCCTGTTATAGAGTATGGTATGATGTTCCAGAATCATAACTATGACACATACCGTTATTCCACTAACGGCCTATTTGTGCGTGCCGGCGCAATGTATAACTTCCTTAATACCAAACCAGACCGCAAGTATGACCATATGTTCGGGGTGGGTGTGAGGTATGGTTATTCCAATGTATCATATACTTTGTCTGATGTTGCCATCGGGGATTCATATTGGAAGGAGGATTCAAAAGTCTCAACTCCTAAACAGACCGCTAATATGGGTTGGGTGGAGTTTATGGCTACAGTAAGGGTGCAGGTTTATAAAGATTTCTTTATGGGCATAAACGCTAAGGTTAAGACCTTCGCTCACTTTTATGAGAGTCATTTAACCACGCCTACATACGTCCCAGGTTTCGGTCAATGTTCTGACGGGGCGGTGAACTTCGGGTTTGAATATCTGCTCACATATCGTATTCCCTCAAAAAAAGTCAGGCAGTTCAGAGAACAGAACGGTTTCTGATACCTTCTTGTGCAGGTGGGAAAAATGTTAATAACTCCTATTTGATTTTCCCGTTTTTTCTTTTTATAATGAGTAACTTTGTAGAGTTTACGTGATGGAAATAAAATTCACAAAATATGAACTCTATATCTTCTCTTAACAAGGCGGCTGACAACATTAGAATTCTCTCCGCCGCTATGGTTGAAAAGGCTAAATCAGGGCATCCTGGCGGTGCTATGGGTGGTGCTGATTTCATTAATGTCCTCTATTCTGAGTTTCTTGAGTATGACCCCGATGACGCATTGTGGGTGAACCGTGACCGTTTCTTTCTTGATCCTGGTCATATGTCTCCAATGCTCTATTCGGCTCTTACGCTTGCCGGTAAGTACACATTAGATGACCTCAAGACATTCCGTCAGTGGGGTACAATCTGTCCTGGACACCCTGAGGTTGATTTTGAGCACGGAATAGAGAACACTTCAGGGCCTCTTGGCCAAGGACATACGATGGCTGTGGGCGCCGCCATCGCTGAGCGTTTTATGGCTGCAAGGTTCGGCGAGTGGACAAAACACAAGATTTACACGTACATCTCTGACGGTGGTATTCAGGAGGAGATTTCACAAGGTGCTGGCAGAATTGCCGGTCTGCTTGGTCTTAGCAATCTCATAATGTTCTTTGACGCCAATAATGTCCAACTCTCAACATACGTAAATGAGGTAACCGATGAGGATACCGCTCTTAAATACAAGTCTTGGGGTTGGAACGTTATGACAATTGACGGTAATGACGCTTCTCAGATTCGTGAGGCTCTTGCAAAGGCAAAGGCGGAGACTGAGCGTCCTACACTTATAATTGGTAAGACCATTATGGGTAAAGGTGCCCTTGGACCTAACGGGGAGAGTTATGAGAACAAAGTTTCCACCCACGGACAACCGCTTTCAAAGGCTGGCGTTGATGTGGCTAAGACCATCGCTGGTCTTGGTGGTAACCCCGATGACCCGTTCCAAATATTCCCTGAGGTTGCCGCCATATATGCCGCCCGCAAGGAGGAACTTAGGAAAATAGCCGCCGCACGTAAGGCAGATGAGGCAGCATACGCAAAGGCTCAGCCTGAAATGTATAAGAAGTTCAAGTCGTTCTATAGCAAGGAGTTACCTGCTATTGATTTCTCAAGTATAGAACAGAAACAAGACCAGCCTACACGTTCGGCATCGGGTAGTCTGCTCGCTCTCTTCTCAGAGAAGATAGAGAATATGGTGGTTTCTTCCGCTGACTTGTCTAATTCAGATAAGACAGAGGGATTCCTTAAACACAGCAAACCGTTCAAGAAGGGAGATTTTTCAGGTGGATTCCTAAATGCTGGTGTAAGTGAACTTACAATGGCTTGTATTATGAACGGTATGGCTCTGCACGGTGGTATAATACCTGTTTGCGGTACTTTCTTTGTATTCTCAGATTATATGAAGCCTGCATTCCGTATGTCTGCGTTGCAACGTTTGCAGGTTATATATGTTTGGTCCCACGATGCTTTCCGTGTTGGAGAAGATGGTCCTACACACCAGCCTGTGGAGCACGAACTTCAGGTAAGGCTTATGGAGGCTCTCAAGAACCACAAAGGTCAGAACTCTATGCTTGTTCTGCGTCCTGCCGATGTTGATGAGACAACGGTGGCTTGGCAGATGGCACTTGAGAATAAGGAGACACCTACAGGTCTTATTCTTTCACGTCAGAATGTTAAGAGCCTGCCTCGTGGTGAGAATAAGTATGAGAGTTGCTTGGGAGCAAAGCGTGGCGCATACATAGTTAAAGATGCTAAGGATTTTGATGTCACACTTGTTGCTTGTGGCTCAGAAGTTGCCACACTGTTTGATGCCGCCGCACTTCTTGAAGAGCGTAACGGATTAAAGGTAAAAATAGTATCTATCCCAAGCGAAGGGCTATTCTTTGCACAAGATGAAGCCTATCGTCGCACAGTAATTGATTACTCTAAACCTGTGTTTGGACTTACTGCCGGTTTGCCAATGACGCTTCAGCGTACGGTAGGACTTAAAGGCACTGTCGCCGGTCTTGACCACTTTGGACTTTCCGCTCCTTACACTGTTCTTGATGAGAAGTTTGGCTTTAACGGAGAGGCGGTATATTCAAAAGTTTTGAATTACATTCAAAACTTTTGTTGAATCGGTGAACTGGTGAATCGGTGAATCGTATCACCGCATCACCGCATCACCGCATAGCCGATTTATGGATTATATTACCTTGATATTGCTTTCTGTCGGTTTGGCAATGGACTGCTTTGCGGTATCTCTTGCCAAGGCGGGTTGCGTAGGCAGAGTTAATTTTGGCGGGTTTCTCTTTATGGCCATTATGTTCGGGCTCTTTCAGGGCTTGATGCCGCTAATAGGTTATTTCATTGGTAATGAGTTTATTGATTATATCAGGGATTATGACCATTGGATAGCATTTGCAATACTAGCCTTTATAGGAGGCAAGATGATTTGGGAGGATTTGTTCTCAAAAGAAGATGAGAGTTGTGAGGTTAGGAATCCATATTCAGTGGGTACTGTGATACTTCTTTCCATAGCCACAAGCATTGACGCACTTGCCACAGGTCTTGTGTTCCTTACCGCACCAGATAGCCTATGGCGTGGCATTATTATAATAGGTGTAGGAAGTTTTCTTATCTCTCTAATAGGTTCATTCACTGGTGCGTACGCCGGTCAGAAACTGCACTTCAAATTCGGTGTTCTTGGTGGCGTTATCCTCATCGCCATCGGGGTGAAGATTGTGATTGAACACTGCTGTGGGTAAAATCAGCATTATTTGACCGCAAGACATTCTCTGCCTATCTGGTGCAGTCCGTTTATTATTCTATCTTTTTGTTTTTGCTTTGGTCTGCTTACGGCGTTTGCATAGTGGGATAGTTGTGCGTGCTTTATGCCTGTGACTTTACTGATGGCAGTAAGACTTGTGTACTGCTGAATGTTATGTAGTGTTGCGGATAGGGTGTATTCGTAAACAAATTCGTATTCATTGTTTGAGAGATAAGATGGTACTGTGTCATTGTCAGCAATCATTCCATCAATATGAAACTTTAAGGCTTCATGGAATTTATCTTTGGCTTCGGCTTCTGTCTTAGCCGTCGCAATAATTACTCCTATTTCATTTGATACCAGTGAGGCTGAATAGTTCTTTTCACACCAATCTATTTTTATTATAAGTTTCTGCATATTTGAATTTGTTATTTCCATCCTGCTTGTTTCCAAATACTATTGAGTAATTCCTGACTTAAATTATCACTCAATTTTCCATTGACCGTTACTTTACCTTTGTAGGTATTATGCTTGAATTGTCTGTGGTCTCCTTTTGTGTACGAGAGGAACCATCCGTTTTCTTGAAGTAATGAAATTACTTCTTTGACTTTATATCTCTTCATATAAATCTCTGCAAATATAGTATTATTTTTAATACTATCAAAGTTTTTTGTAAAGATGAATCATATTTCCTTATACAGTCATCTTAAACATATTGATATCAATGCAAAGATACATTATAAATCTCTTTTGAGCAAATAAAATTTTATATAACACACTGATTATCAAAATTATACTAAAAGTGCAAAAATTGTACTGAAAGTGTAGGGAATTCTGTTTCAGGGGGCGTTATGTGGCATTAAAAAACAAAAAAAATAATCTGTAATATTGATGTAATTAAATTTTTTATTGTATCTTTGCACCCGAAATCAACAAAGAGAATGATTCCGTAGCTCAGTTGGTAGAGCAATTGACTCTTAATCAATGGGTCGTGGGTTCGAGCCCCACCGGGATCACAAAGATTCAAGCAGAACCAGATGGTTCTGCTTTTTCTTTGTGATCTTGTTCCTCTTCTGACCCCCTCCCAAACCCTCCCCTCAGGGTAGGGCTTAGTCGCTTCGCTCCATAAAAACTGTATATTTTTTTTGTTCCCCGGTGGGGCTATTTCCATTTTCAGCCTTTCAGCCATTTATATTTTGATACGGAATATATAGGTAAAAATGGTATTAGAATAGGAATACGCTTTTTATAGGCTTGATACTCCGGGTCTGCTCCGTAGTTTATATCTTGTCTTAACTCCAATCTTCTGGCACCACTGAACATTATGTAGATGATTCCAATGTATCCAAGCAGGGCAAGTACCCAATGCCACCAAGTGTGATAGCAACCTATACCACTGATAAACAAGCCTGTCCACACTAAAATTTCACCAAAATAATTAGGACAACGTACAATTTTGTAAAGGCCTGTATCTACAAATCTTTTGGGATTAATCTTTTTTGCGTCATTCTTCTGCTTATCAGCCCACATTTCCATCCAAATGCCAAAGACAGTAACAGCAATGCCAATGTATGCAGTAATCTGTGTATCTATAAGCCCGTCTGCGGCATTCTGTATTCTGACAATAAGAGGAAACATCTGGCACAGATATAAAATAACGCAACTAATCCAAATGGCAAACAACACACCTTTGGGGTAATCACTGTTATTCTTGGCATCAAGGTCAACAGTCTGTTTATAGTTGGTACTTTTTAACTCCCTAATTAACAGATAGGTAGCCAGTCGGCATCCGTAAAAAGCCATTAGTCCGCATAACACCGCAGTGGTCCAGGTAATGGCGCTGAAGTGCATAATCATAAGTGCGATGGCAATGGCTGCAATACTGTAGCCGTAACCAATTGATATGAACCAAATAAATCTTTTCCACCCGACACTGTCAATAAGAAGTGTCAGGAGTGCCAAAATTAGTAATGTGGTGCCCATTGTAAAATATTTTTAGGTTAATAATCTACCATAGTTATGTCAAATATTGTGCCAAAAATTACTATATTCGCAAAAAAATGTGACAATGGCTATTAAGAACATAATTTTTGATTTTGGGGCGGTGCTGGTGGATTGGAATCCACGCTATGTCTATACTCCATATTTTGGTGATGCTGATAAGGCGGAGTGGTTTATTAAGAATATTTGTACGCCTGAGTGGAACGGAACTGTTGATAAGGGACGCTCAATTGATGATGCTAACAGGGAGTTGTTAGAAAAATACCCTGAGTGGGAGAAGGAGATTTTAATGTACTTTGACCGCTGGGTGGAGATGGTGGGGGATGAGACTCCCGGAATGACCGACCTCATAAGGGAACTGAAGGCTAAAGGATACAGAATCCTGGGGCTCAGTAATTGGGCGAGGGTCACTTTCAACCAAGTTAAAGATGGCTTTGAGTTTGAGAAACTGCTTGACGGGTATATTATCTCTGGTGATGTAAAGATGCTTAAACCAGACGCTGAGATATATGAGGAACTAATCAGAAGGTTCCTGATAGAGCCATCGGAGTCATTGTTCATAGATGACAACCCTGCCAATGTGGAGGCATCAGAGAAGGCGGGGATAAAGGCTATAAGATTTACTACTCTTGAGTGCTTAAAGGAGCAGTTGGAGGCAATGGGGTTGTGAAAACCTTTCTTTGACTGTAGAGCAGTATGCCAGCAAGCACGGCTCCTAATACATCAGATATGGAACAAGACGCCCATACACCGTTGAGCCCCGGCATTCCCATTGATTCAAATATCGTGGGAATTACATAACATAGTGGCAACAAGAATATTACTTGGCGTGACAGGCTTGTAACTATTGAT
Source organism: Paludibacteraceae bacterium (assembly GCA_024405875.1). Lineage (GTDB taxonomy): Bacteria > Bacteroidota > Bacteroidia > Bacteroidales > Paludibacteraceae > Enterocola. Next base: position 1,923 of record JAKSOA010000011.1, on the reverse strand, counting down.
ACCCAAGGCTTGTCAATGGCTTGAAAAAAGTTTGTGTTGGTTATGTGAAATGCAATGAACGGGAACATTGCCATCATAAACCTTATGGCAGTGGTGCTAACTTTTATAAGGTCGGGGTCTTTTGTGAATACACGTACAAGTGGTTCCGGAATAATCAGGCAGATAGCACTGCATATTACCCCGATGGCTATACATATCTTATTTGTAAGGGCATAAATATCTTTCAGCCTGTCAGTATGCCCCGCCCCGTAGTTATAGCCGGCAATAGGCTGCATTCCCTGACAGATTCCCAAGATGAACAGGAATGTGAAGTTAGCGTAACTGTTGACTATTCCAAATGCTCCCACGGCGTAGTCTCCGCCATATTTCAGCAGTTGTGAGTTAAGCAGAGCCACGACTCCAGCGGCGGTAATGTTCATAAGGAACGGGCTCAATCCTATCATCAGCACGTTCTTGAAAATGAACAGTTTAGGTATCCAAGCGTGTAGTTTATACCTTATGAATGAACTTCTGTTTACAAAGTGAAGTATGGATGCCACGGCTGTCACTGCCATTGAGATGGTTGTTGCCCAAGCCGCTCCCGCAATGCCCCAATGGAACACAAATATGAAGATAGGGTCTAAAATAACATTGAGGATGGCTCCGCCAGCAAGTATGTACATCGCCTTTTTTGGGTAACCTGTTGACCTGATAAGTGACGCTAAATTAAATGTGACCGTTGTGAGAACCATACCAGGCATTACAATGTTCATATACTCAAGGGCGTATTGTATGGTATCTTGTGTAGCACCGAACAGCATCAGTATCTTTTCCATAAAGCCATATCCGAAACCAAGCAGCAGAACGCCGAATATAATGGTGAGTATGGTGGCGTTGCCCAAAATCTTCTCCGCCCAATATAAATCTTTCTTGCCTAAGACAATAGACATTCTTGCACCCGCACCTACACCTACAAGTGCACCGAATGCGTGTATGACGTTCATCAGTGGAAATGTTATGGCAAGACCTGCTATGGCAAGCGGACCAACGCCTTGCCCAATAAAGATTCGGTCTGCTATATTATATACAGAGGAGATAATCTGACTTATAACAGACGGCAGAGCGTAGATAAGCAGCAGTTGTCCTATTGGTTTCTCTTCCAATTCAAGTGTCCTGTTATCTAAAATGCCGTCATTCATTGTCTTTTTTGCGTTTTTTTTGTTTATAGCGACACAAAGTTAGTAAAATAGTTGTTTTATGCCGTTATAATGTGTAAATTTGTACGTCTATTTCTGAATTAACCTATTTATTAACCTTATAATTATTACAAAACAATGAAGAAATTATTTACGTTATTCACGGCGATTATTTTGTCAACCATTGCATCTTTTGCCGCATTTGGCATTATGATTGATGGTACCACTCCTGTAATTGGGCAGGAGAATCCTACCCCGATGGAGGGTTTCCAAGAGTTTATGGTTCTAAATCAGTCACTTGCTGCAGGTCAGACTGTTGCTTTGTATGATGAGAGTACTGGTTCAACTTGGGCAGTTGCCTTAGATGTAGCAAGTGTAACAGGTATTACACAGGTAGATGAAAAGAGTTATTCAGTAACAGAGACAGGGTGCTATGATTTCTACATCAAGTTGCAAATGGGTAATGATCAATTATACATAGGTGCAGGTACGGGTTGTGGTGATACCCCTGGTCCTGGTCCAACACCTGGTCCAACACCTGGAGGAACAGGTTTTGGTATTATGATTGACGGCACAACTCCTGTGATAGGACAAGAGAATCCAACTCCAATGGAGGGCTTCCAAGAGTACATGGTTCTAAATCAGTCACTTGCCGCAGGTCAGTCTATTGCTTTGTATGATGCATCAACAGGCTCAACTTGGGCAGTTGCCTTAGATGTAGCAAGTGTAACAGGTATTACACAGGTAG
>JAKSOA010000010.1 GCA_024405875.1 Paludibacteraceae bacterium | reverse complement strand
AGCAACCTGTCTTTAAGCTCTTCAATCTTGAAGATGTTTTGTATTGTTTCAATAAATTTTTTCATAACAGTGTGAAATCTTATAAGATTACCACGCTACCACCTGCTTTTTCAATAGCCTCTTTAGCGGCAGCGGAGAATGCGTTGGCTGATACCTCCAGTTTAGCAGTAAGAGTTCCTTTTGCCAGAACCTTTACAGGTGCCTTGCCTGAAACATAACCAGCGGCGACAAGTTCAGCGACACCAATCTTCTCCAATTTGCCTGCCTCTGCAAGAGTTTGAAGAGTTGAAAGGTTTACAGCCTTGTACTCCACTCTGTTAATATTCTTAAATCCGAACTTAGGCAAACGACGTTGCATTGGCATCTGACCACCCTCAAAACCAATCTTTTTCTTATAGCCTGAGCGTGATTTAGCGCCTTTGTGACCTCTTGTAGATGTGCCACCCAAGCCGGAACCGGCACCACGACCGACTCTCTTACGTATTTTTACGGAACCTTCAGCTGGTTTCAAATTACTTAAATCCATTTTCTTATAAATTTAGAGATTAAAAATAGAGTTACTTCACAATCTCAACCAAATGGTTGACTTTTGCCACCATACCGAGAATTTGCGGAGTATCCTCAAGTTCTACCACTGCGTTGAGCTTTCTAAGTCCCAGCGCGTTCAAAGTAAGTTTTTGAACCTTAGGTACATTAATTCTACTAGAAACTTGTTTGATCTTAATTTTTGCCATAGTACAAATTATTTACCGGTGAAAACTTTTTCCAATGCAACACCTCTGTTTTTAGCTACGGTATATGCGTCTCTCATCTCTGATAGAGCAAGGATTGTAGCCTTTACAAGGTTGTGTGGGTTTGATGAACCCTTTGACTTAGCAAGCACGTCAGTAATACCAACACTCTCAAGAACTGCACGCATAGCACCACCAGCCTTAACTCCGGTACCAGTTGTAGCAGGTTTCAAGAACACCTCTGAGCCTCTGTATTTAGCAGACTGCTCGTGAGGAATCGTACCCTTAAGAACAGGAACTGTTATAAGGTTATGCTTTGCAGCATCAACACCCTTTTGTATGGCAGCTGTAACTTCACCAGCTTTACCAAGGCCGTAGCCAATTACTCCGTCTTCATTGCCTACTACGACTATTGCCGCAAATCTCATTGTTCTACCACCCTTTGTCACCTTTGTAACACGGTTGATAGCAACCAATCTGTCTTTCAATTCGCTGTCGTTTGCCATTCTTTCAATATTCTTTTTATCTGCCATAGCGCTTAGAATTTAAGTCCTGCTTTACGTGCGGCTTCCGCCAATTCTTTAACTCTACCGTGGTAGATGTAACCGTTACGGTCAAATACTACGGTTTCTATACCGGCTGCAATAGCCTTCTTAGCGATAAGTTCACCAACCTTTGCAGATTTCTCTGTCTTGGTAATCTTCTCCTTTATAGATTTAGATGATTCTGACACAAGTGTAGTGCCGTTACCATCCTTTGCTGTATCATCAATTATTTGAGCATATATGTCACTATTGCTTCTAAATACTGATAAACGTGGTCTTGAAGCGGTGCCTTGAATCTTACCACGGACACCTTTCTTAATCTTCAATCTTCTAGCTGTCTTATCTATCATAGCATTATAGTATTAATTATTTAGCACCTGCTGACTTACCAGCCTTTCTACGTATCTGCTCACCGATGAACTTAACACCCTTGCCCTTATATGGCTCCGGCATACGGAATGAGCGTAATTTTGCACAAACCTGACCCAAAAGTTGTTTGTCGCAAGATTCCAGCATAACAAGCGGATTCTGGTTTCTCTCACTCTTTGTCTCAACCTTTATCTCAGGAGCAAGCTTAATAATGATATTGTGAGTGAATCCAAGTGAAAGTTCCAGAACCTGACCATTGTTTGATGCACGGAAACCTACACCGACAAGTTCAAGTGTCTGCTTGTAACCTTCAGATACACCTACTACCATATTATGAATCAAAGCACGATACAGACCGTGCATTGAACGAGTCTCTTTTTCATCATTAGGACGCGTTACGTGAATCTCACCATCCTTAACCTCTACACTAATAACAGGATTAATGCTTTGCTTGAGTTCACCTTTAGGTCCTTTTACTGTTACCTCTTGACCGTTTACAGTCACTGTTACACCTTTTGGAAGGCTGATAGGCAATTTACCAATTCTAGACATACTTTTACCCTCCTATTAATAAACGTAACACAAAACTTCACCGCCAACATTCTGTTCACGGGCCTCCTTATCGGTCATAACACCTTTAGAGGTAGAGATAATAGCTATACCCAAGCCATTGAGGACGCGTGGAAGTTCCTTACTGCCTGAGTATTTACGCAAACCCGGAGTGGAAACACGTTCCAACTTCTTTATTGCATTAACTTTCTGGTCATACTTCAAAGCAATCTTAATGTTACCCTGAGGACCATCTTCTTCGAACTTGTAGTTGAGGATATAGCCTTGCTCGAACAATATCCTTGTAAGTTCTTTCTTTAGATTAGACGCCGGCACGTCAACTACCTTGTGACCTGCCTTGATTGCATTGCGCAAACGCGTCAAATAATCTGCGATTGGATCTGTCATTTTTTTTGAATTTTTAAATTAATCCGGACTACCCGGACAATATTTATTAATTAACTCTCTTCAAGTTTTACCAACTTGCCTTCTTAACGCCTGGGATAAGACCTTGTGAAGCCATCTCACGGAATTGAATACGGGAAATTCCAAAAAGACGGATATATCCTTTTGGACGACCTGTGATTTTGCAACGGTTGTGCAATCTTACAGGAGATGCGTTCTTAGGAATGCTCTGCAAAGCCTCATAATTACCTTCAGCCTTGTACTGAGCTCTCTTAGCGGCATATTTCTCTACCATTTTGGCTCTCTTAACCTCACGGGCTATCATTGATTCTTTTGCCATACTCTAATTATTTTTTAAATGGTAAACCAAATTCTTTAAGAAGTGCGTAAGCCTCCTCATCTGTTTTGGCAGAAGTCACAAAGGTAATATTCATTCCTGATATTTTAGTAACAGAATCAATATTAATTTCAGGGAAAATTATCTGCTCCTGAATTCCCAGTGTGTAATTGCCCCTACCATCAAGTTTTGAGTTAATGCCCTTGAAGTCACGGATACGAGGAAGAGCCACACGTACAAGTTTCTCAAGGAACTCATACATTCTGTCTCTACGCAGTGTGACACACACGCCTATAGGCATTTTCTTACGGAGTTTGAAGTTTGAAATATCCTTCTTAGACACTGTTGTAACTGCTTTTTGACCGGCAATTGCAGACATTTCAGTCATAGCGACCTCTATGATTTTCTTATCTGCGACAGCGTCACCCAAACCTTGGTTAAGGACAATCTTCTCCAATACAGGAATCTGCATAGCTGATTTATAACCGAACTGCTTGAGTAGTGCCGGAGCTATACGTTCCTTATAGTCGTTTTTTAATTTAGCGGTATTCATTATTTCAGTTCCTCCCCTGTTTTTTTAGAGTAACGTACTAACTTTCCATCAACCTCCTTACGACCGATACGAGTCGGTTTGCCATCCTTACCACAAACGTTAAGGTTGGAGATATGAATAGAAGCCTCTTTCTTAATTATGCCACCTTGTGGACTTTTTGCGTTGGGTTTGGTATGCTTTGACACCATATTGGCACCTTCAACAATAGCGCGCTTCTTCTCTACGTCTACTGCTAATACACGGCCAGTCTTACCTTTATCATCACCGGCGTTGATGTAAACGGTATCACCCTTTTTAATGTGTAACTTGCTCATTTTTACAAATTTTTACTAATTAAAGTACCTCTGGCGCCAAAGAAACTATCTTCATATTTGTAGCACGTAACTCACGAGCCACAGGACCGAAAATACGGCTACCCTTCATCTCACCGGCACCTGTCAGTAGAACACAAGCGTTGTCATCAAAACGGATGTAAGAACCATCGGCTCTTCTGATCTCCTTCTTTGTACGAACGACAACTGCTTTTGAAACAGAACCCTTTTTAGTATCACTAGAAGGGATTACGGATTTTACCGCTACTACAATAATGTCACCAACTGTGGCGTACCTCTTACCGGTACCACCAAGAACACGGATACAGAGAACTTCCTTTGCTCCGCTGTTGTCGGCTACTGTCAATCTAGATTCTTGCTGTATCATAATTACTTAGCTTTTTCTACGATTTCTACTACTCTCCATCTCTTGCTTTTGCTTAGAGGACGAGTCTCCATAATTCTAACTGTATCACCGATATGACACTCATTTTTTTCATCGTGAGCGTGATACTTCTTAGTCTTGCTTACGAATTTGCCATAGATAGGGTGTTTCTCTTTCCATTGAATGGAAACAGTAACAGTCTTGTCCATCTTATCGCTGGACACAACGCCTTGTCTTTCTTTTCTTAGATTTCTCATACGGCTGACTATTTTTGTTTGTTAATTTCTCTCTGACGCAACTCTGTTAGAAGACGCGCCACTGTTTTTCTTGAATCACTTATCTGACTTGGTTTGTCAAGTGGTGAAATAGCGTGATTAAGTTTCATTTTTGACAGATTTGCTCTCTCTGCCGCAATTCTCTCGACAAGCTCCTTGTCAGACAATTCTCTTACTTCCTTTGTTTTCATACTATTTCTGCAGTTTAAGCGTTTTCGGTTTCAAAATCGTAACTGTTGCTGATAACAAACTTAGTTGTGATAGGTAACTTCTGAGCACCAAGGCGAAGCGCCTCCTTTGCCACATCAAAAGGAACGCCACCAACTTCAAACAACATTCTGCCTGGAGTAACAGGTGCTACGAATCCTTCCGGATTACCTTTACCTTTACCTTGACGGGTATCAGCCGGTTTTCTTGTTATAGCCTTGTCCGGGAAAATACGTACCCAAACCTGACCTTGACGTTGCATATAACGTGTTATGGCTACACGAGCCGCCTCAATCTGACGACCGGTTATCCATTTTGTCTGCAATGACTTTATTCCAAAAGATCCGAAGGCAAGCTGGTTGCCACGCTGAGCAATACCCTTTGACGGGCATTTCTGTTGTCTGCGGAACTTTGTTTTCTTAGGTTGTAACATAATTTTTTAGAATAAACAGGATTAGACAATATTATTTTTTCTTTCTCTTGAAGCCTCCCTTGCCCTCTCTCTGCTGAGACGGACGACTTGACTCCTTGTATGAAGTATACTGAGGTGCAAGATCCTTCTTAGCGTAGATTTCTCCACGACAAATCCAAACCTTGATACCAAGAATACCAACCTTTGTCAAAGCCTCACATTGGGCGTAATCAATATCGGCACGGAAGGTGTGAAGTGGAGTACGACCCTCCTTGTACATCTCTGAACGAGCTATTTCAGCACCGTTCAAACGACCAGACACCTGAATCTTGATTCCCTCCGCACCTGCGCGCATTGTGGAAGCGATGGCAGTCTTCACAGCTCTACGGTAAGCTGTCTTACCTTCAATTTGGCGAGCGATAGAGTTTGCTACAACCACTGCATCTACTTCAGGTTTCTTAATCTCATAAATATTGATTTGAACTTCTTTGTTTGTGAATTTCTTCAACTCAACTTTAAGCTTCTCTACATCCTTGCCACCCTTACCTATAATCATACCGGGCTTAGATGTGCATATTGTGACTGTGATAAGCTTCATTGTACGCTCAATAACAATACGAGAGACGCTTGCCTTCCTCTCACGAGCCATACTGAGCTCTCTCTCAGAAGGTTTGCTGTTTACTTGCTCTGAGGCATCATCCCTTGCAGGGACTTTCTCAAGAAAAGCATCTACATATTTTCTCAATTTGTAGTCCTCAAGAATTGTGTCACCATAACTCTTGCCTCTCTTTTTATCTCCTATCCAATTGGAATCCCAACCTTTGATGATTCCAAGACGATTGCTTATTGGATTAATTTTCTGTCCCATAACTTATTCCTTTGTATCGTTATTTTTACTGTCAACAAAAATTGTAATGTGGTTTGAACGCTTGCGGATTCTGTATCCACGACCTTGTGGAGCCGGACGCAGTCTCTTAAGGGTTCTTCCACAATCAACGCTAACCGCACTTACAATCAAGTTACCATCTTCGGCCTTTTGTCCTGTCTTCTGTTCCCAGTTATTGATAGCTGAAAGAAGAAGTTTCTCCATCTTTGAAGAGCACTCTTTTGTAGAGAACTTCAACATACCAAGAGCCTTCTGGACTTCAACACCACGGATCATATCTGCTATAAGACGCATCTTACGCGGAGAGGTAGGCACATCGTTGAGCTTTGCATAGTAAAGAGCCTTTCTAGCCTCCTTACTCTTATCTGCTGAGATTTTTTTTCTATTACCCATATCTCTTATTTTTTATTATCTGTTACCACTATGGCCTCTGAAAGTACGGGTAGGAGCGAACTCTCCCAACTTATGACCAACCATATTCTCTGTGACATACACAGGTATAAACTTATTTCCGTTATGAACGGCGATGGTATGACCTACAAAATCCGGAGAGATCATTGAAGCTCTGGACCAGGTCTTAATTACGGATTTCTTATTTGCCTCATTCATAGCGATAACTTTCTTCTCAAGTTTTACGCTAATAAACGGACCTTTCTTTAATGAACGACTCATAATTTTCTCAATTAATACTGGTTATTACTTCTTGGCTCTCTCTATAATGTATTTGTTTGAAGCCTTCTTAGGTGTACGTGTCTTGTAGCCCTTAGCAAGCAAGCCCTTGCGTGATCTCGGGTGACCACCTGAAGCTCTTCCTTCACCACCACCCATCGGGTGATCTACCGGGTTCATAACAACACCACGGTTGTGTGGACGACGACCTAACCAGCGTGAGCGTCCTGCCTTACCAGACTCCTCAAGAGCGTGGTCGGAGTTGCCGACAACACCTATTGTAGCCTTGCAATCGCATAGTATCATACGCATCTCACCAGAAGGCAATTTTACAATTGCATATTTGCCCTCACGTGAAGCAAGCTGAGCGAATGTTCCGGCAGAACGTACCAATGCGGCACCCTGACCAGGACGTAACTCAATGTTATGAATTACCGTACCAAGTGGAATGTTCTGTAGTGGAAGTGTGTTACCTACTTCAGGTGCCGCCTCTGCTCCAGATAGAAGCACCTGTCCTACTTGCAAACCGTTAGGAGCCAGAATGTAGCGTTTTTCGCCATCTGCATAGAAAAGAAGCGCAATACGAGCGGAACGGTTAGGATCATACTCAATTGTCTTTACTGTTGCAGGAACTCCGTCCTTTTCACGTTTGAAGTCAATTACTCTATACTTTCTCTTGTGACCACCGCCAATATAACGCATAGTCATCTTGCCGGTATTGTTACGGCCGCCTGTCTGGGCTTTGCCTCTCACAAGAGACTTTTCTGGAACTGATTCGGTAATTGTTTCGAATGTTCCAATAATCTTGTGTCTCTGCCCCGGTGTAGTGGGGTTTAGTTTACGTACAGCCATCTTGTTTTATTAAATGTTGCTATAAAAATCTATTGTATCTCCTTTTTTCAGTGTAACAACCGCCTTCTTATAGTCAGATGTCTTACCAACGATAAGACCTGCCTTTGTATAACGGCTCTTCACCTTTCCTTTAACAACCGCTGTGTCAACATCAACAACTGTCACATTGTATGTCTTCTCAACTGCTGCCTTGATTTGCTCCTTATCAGCGTCTTTCACTACCTTAAAGGCGTACTTGCTTAACTTTTCGGTAAGACTTGTAGCTTTCTCAGTTACTATAGGCTTGATTATGATTCCCATTTTTATGTCCTCCTTATGCGTTAAAAGTTGAAGCCAAACCCTCAAGAGCCTTCTCTGCTATGATAAGGCATTTTGCATCAAGAATCTTGTATGTGCTAAGCTCTGTTGAGAGTGTCACATCAGCGTTCTCAATGTTACGGGCTGACAGATATACATTTTTGTTTGACTCAGGAAGAACAAGAAGAGACTTCTTGTCCGCTGCCTTAAGCGCACTTAACATAGAGATATACTCTTTTGTCTTAGGAGCCTCAAAAGAGAAGTCCTCAAGAACAACAAGTGCATTCTCCTGAACCTTATAAGAAAGGGCTGACTTACGTGCAAGCTGTTTCAGTTTCTTGTTAAGTTTGAACTCATAGTCACGTGGTTTTGGTCCGAATACACGACCACCACCTACGCGGACTGGTGAGTTGATATCACCTGGGCGCGCACCGCCGCCACCCTTCTGACGACCTAGTTTACGAGTACTACCGGAAACCTCGCTTCTCTCCTTAGATTTAGCTGTTCCCTGGCGTTTGTTGGCCAAATACTGCTTTACGTCAAGGTAAATAGCATGGTCATTTGGCTCAATGCCGAAGATAGATTCATCTAGTGTAATCTTTCTACCGGTCTCTTTTCCTTGTATGTTTAATATGCTAAGTTCCATTACTTATTTACAATTACAATTGAACCTTTAGCACCTGGAACAGAACCCTTAATTAAAAGAAGGTTGTTTTCCGGGATAACTTTTAAAATCTCTAAGTTTTGTACGGTTACTCTGGCATCACCCATCTGACCACCCATACGGAGTCCTTTGAAAACTCTTGCAGGGTAAGAGCAAGCGCCTATGGAACCTGGCTTACGCTGACGGTTATGCTGACCGTGTGTAATCTGGCCTACGCCACCGAAACCATGACGTTTAACAACGCCCTGGAAGCCTTTACCTTTTGATGTGCCTATGACATCAACCCAAGTTGTGTCATTGAACAAATCAACAGTAATAACATCACTCGCCTTGACTGATGAGTCAAAGCCTTTGAACTCAACCAAGTGGTACTTTGGTGTTGCGCCTATCTTTTTAAAGAGACCAGCCTCAGGTTTTGTGACATTGCTCTCTTTCTTGTCCTCAAAACCAAGTTGGATAGCCTCATAGCCATCTTTCTCCATGGTCTTGACTTGGGTTACAACACAAGGACCAGCTTCGATAACAGTGCATGGAACATTTTTTCCATCAGCACTGAAAACGGAAGTCATTCCGATTTTTTTTCCAATTAATCCTGGCATTTCTTAGTGTATTATTAAATTGTTATAAAAAATTATCATACTTTAATCTCAACACCTACGCCACTTGGAAGTTCAAGCTTCATAAGAGCGTCAACAGTCTTTGATGTTGAACTGTAGATGTCAATGAGACGTTTGTAAGAAAAAAGTTGGAACTGCTCACGAGACTTCTTGTTAACGAATGTTGAGCGGTTCACTGTGAAGATGCGCTTGTGTGTAGGTAGTGGAATAGGACCGCTTACCACAGCACCTGTAGCCTTCACTGTCGCACAAATCTTCTCTGCAGACTTATCAACTAAGTTGTAGTCGTAAGATTTAAGTTTGATTCTGATTTTCTGATTCATTTTATTAAATATTTAATGTAGCGGCTTAAGAATCATTCGCTAAGCCGCTACTGGTTTTACAATAGTTCTACGTGTCCTTTTGCCTCTGTTAATACCTCTTTTGCAATTGAAGTTGAAACCTCAGCATAGTGAGAGAACTCCATTGATGATGTGGCACGTCCTGATGTTATTGTACGGAGTGCTGTAACATAACCGAACATCTCAGCAAGTGGCACCTTAGCCTTAACTATACGCGCACCTGTACGGCTTGTCTCCATACCCTCTACCTGACCACGACGCTTGTTCAAGTCACCTATGACATCACCCATATTCTCCTCTGGTGTAACAACCTCTATTTTCATAATAGGCTCAAGAAGAACTGGTTTTGCCTTAGCACAAGCATTCTTGAATGCTATCTGGGCACATATCTCAAATGAGATTTGGTCTGAGTCAACCGGGTGATAAGAACCATCAACTACAACAACTTTAAGTTTATCTACAGGGTAGCCGGCAAGAACACCGTTACGCATAGCCTGTTGGAAACCTTTCTGTATTGCTGGGATAAACTCCTTAGGAATGTTACCGCCCTTAACCTCATCAACGAACTGAAGGTCTCCCTCAAAGCCCTCGTCAACAGGACCAACCTTAAGAATCATATCGGCGAACTTACCACGACCACCTGATTGTTTCTTATAAACCTCACGCAGGTCAACAGTATTCTTAATTGCCTCCTTATATGATACTTGCGGACGACCTTGGTTGCACTCAACCTTGAACTCACGACGCAAACGGTCTATGATAATCTCAAGGTGAAGCTCACCCATACCACTGATGATTGTCTGACCTGACTGCTCGTCTGTTTTGACTGTGAATGTAGGATCCTCCTCGGCAAGTTTTGCAAGACCGTTGCTAAGTTTGTCAAGATCCTTCTGGGTCTTAGGCTCTACGGCAATACCAATTACCGGATCAGGGAAGTCTATAGACTCAAGAGTCATAGGATGTTCCTCATCACAAAGTGTGTCACCTGTACGGATATCCTTGAAACCAACACCTGCACCTATATCACCAGCGGCGATAAAGTCAACAGGGTTCTGCTTATTTGAGTGCATTTGGAAAATACGTGAGATACGCTCCTTCTTACCTGAACGAGAGTTAAACACGTATGAACCAGCGTCAATCTTACCTGAATATACACGGAAGAAGCAGAGACGACCTACATACGGGTCTGTGGCAATCTTGAACGCAAGAGCACAAGTTGGCTCCTCCTCTACAGGGTGGCGAACAATCTTAACTGCCTCATCACGTACATCGTGGCCAATAATCTCCTCTGTGTCAAGTGGGGAAGGAAGGTATGCACAGACAGCGTCAAGCATTGTCTGAACACCCTTGTTTTTGAATGAAGAGCCGCAAATCATCGGGTATATCTTCATAGCGAGAGTACCCTTACGGATAGCCCTCTTAATTTCATCCTCTGTAATTGTTGAAGGATCATCAAAGTACTTCTCCATAAGCTCGTCATCAAACTCTGCTATGGTGTCAAGCATCTTTGTGCGCCACTCCTCTGCCTCAGCCTGAAGTTCAGCAGGAATCTCATCAACCTCATATTCGGCACCCATTGTCTCATCGTGCCAAAGGATGGCTTTCATCTTTACAAGGTCAACAACACCCTTGAATGTCTCCTCAGCACCTATAGGAATCTGAATAGGACAAGGATTGGCACCAAGAACATCGTGTACCTGACGTACTACGTCAAAGAAGTCCGCACCTGAGCGGTCCATCTTGTTTACATAACCTATACGAGGTACATTATACTTATCCGCCTGACGCCATACTGTCTCTGACTGTGGCTCAACACCACCTACAGCACAGAATGCGGCAACGGCACCGTCAAGAATACGGAGTGAACGCTCAACCTCAACTGTGAAGTCCACGTGTCCCGGGGTGTCAATCAGGTTTATCTTGTACTTGTCATTGTTATAGTTCCAGAAAGTTGTTGTAGCGGCGGATGTGATAGTTATACCACGCTCCTGCTCCTGCTCCATCCAGTCCATTGTGGCGGCACCGTCGTGTACCTCACCAATCTTGTGGGTAAGACCTGTGTAGAACAATATACGCTCAGATGTTGTGGTTTTACCAGCATCAATGTGAGCCATAATGCCGATGTTTCTAGTGAAATGTAAGTCTTTCTTAGCCATTGTCTGTAAATATTAGAAACGGAAATGTGCGAATGCACGGTTAGCCTCAGCCATACGGTGCATATCCTCCTTACGTTTGAATGCCGCACCTTGCATATTGAATGCGTCAACAATCTCCGCCGCAAGTTTGTCAGCCATAGTCTTGCCACCTCTTTTTCTAGAGAACAAGATCATATTTTTCATTGAAATGGATTCTTTCCTGTCTGGACGAATCTCTGTTGGAACCTGGAATGTGGCACCGCCTATACGGCGTGACTTAACCTCTACTTGCGGAGTGATGTTTTCCAGGGCTTTTTTCCAAATTTCCAACGCACTCTTATCTTCATTAGGCATTTTCGCTTTAACGCCCTCAAGAGCTTCGTAGAAAATAGTGAACGCGGTTGATTTCTTACTCTCATACATCAGGTGGTTTACAAACTTTGTAACCATAACCTCACCGAACTTAGGATCTGGAAGGATGATCCTCTTTTTAGGTGTCGCTTTTCTCATCTTAGTAATAAATTATCCGTTTTATTTTTTGGTTGCCATATTGTCTTCAAAAGGTTCCGTTGAACCAATTTACTCAACCTTAATGATTTCCAAGAAACAAAACAGTATTAAAAACTGTTAATTGTTAATCTCTTATTTTTTTGCCGCTCCTGCTTTAGGACGCTTTGCTCCGTACTTTGAACGACGCTGAAGACGACCGTTCACACCAGCCGTATCAAGTGTACCACGTACAATGTGATAACGTACACCTGGAAGGTCTTTAACACGTCCTCCACGAATCATAACTATTGAGTGTTCCTGCAAGTTGTGACCTTCACCAGGAATGTAAGAGTTAACCTCTTTCTGGTTTGTCAAACGAACACGAGCCACTTTACGTAAAGCTGAGTTAGGCTTTTTAGGAGTGGTTGTGTAAACACGTACACAAACACCACGACGTTGCGGACAGGAATCCAAAGCAGGAGCTTTGCTCTTGTCTGTCAGCACCGTTCTCCCTTTTCTTACTAATTGTTGAATAGTAGGCATTGTTTGTTATTTATTGTAATTTGTTGATTAATTTCCTTTTACACCCAATTATACTTTTGGGGTTGCAAAGGTACACAAAGTTTTTCATCTGCCAAAACTTTTTTATGTTTTTTCTTTACATCGATGTAAAAATTTTATGTAACAGGTCCCAAAAGTAAAAATAATAGTATCTTTACACCTCAATGCTGTTTAACATACACCTATATATAATATATGGCAAAGAAAAAAAAGATTTTTGACGCAGTACTACGCATTCTGTTTTTCATAGCCTCTGTGGCGATAATTGTACTCTTCTGCCCTAATGAGGCACAGTATCAATACCAGTTTGAGCTTGGAAAGCCCTGGCAGTATGACCTTCTGACAGCAGATTTTGACTGTCCTATTTACAAAGACCGAACTGAATTCAGGAATGAGAGAGAGGATGTTCTCAATGCTAAAGTGTACTATTTCAATTTGGCGGAGAGCACCAAAGATGAGGCTGTCAGGATAATGAAGGCTGATGTAAACCGTCTGTACAAAGAAGAGCAGGAAGCCTCAATAAAGACCCCGGAGTCCCTCTCTTTTATCAGACATCACGAAGATTACATATCTTATCTCAAACAAATTCTTGACAAAATATATGAGACTGGTCTTATAGATGACAATGATTATGAGTCCACACAAAACAGCACAAGTGACCATATTGTCATTCTCAGTGCCAACAATATGGGAAGAAAGTGTGACAAAAACTCTCTGTACTCCGTACATACCGCAAAGTCAGCCATATATAGCAAGGCTCCGACAAAAATAGAAAAGGAGTGGTTGAGACAACTACGTATTGACGGTTACTTGAAACCTAATCTCATATATAATGAGGAGATTACAGAGAAGGTTTTAAGTGAAGAGTACAAGAATGTCTCAGCAACACAGGGAATGGTTCAAAGAGGAGAGAGGATTATTGACCGAGGAGAGATAGTGACTGAGGAAAAATATAAGATTCTTAATTCAATTAAACAGGAGTCTCTCAACAAGAGTATAACCACCAACGAGCAGCATTTGAGCATACTAGTAGGCAGAATACTTCTGACAAGTTGCCTGATTGGTTTCTTCTTCGCCTATACGGCAATATTCAGAAAGAGATTCTACATTAGCAAGAGATACTTCGCCCTCTCATTAAGCCTGATTACTCTATATTTCGTTGCAACGTCTCTCATAGCCCAATATGCTGATCCTGAGTTCGTATATATAATTCCATTTGCTTTGGTGCCTATGATTATGAGCACCTTCTATGACACCCGGACAGCGCTTTTCGCTCATATAACAACTATTCTGCTGGCATCACTGATGGTTTCAGTCCCATTGGAATTCGTTATTCTGCAGTTACCTGTAGGTATGATGGCAATATTTATGTCAAAAGATGTGGTGGAGAGGTCACAGTTAATCAAGTGCGCCGTGGCTGTATTCCTTACATATTGCCTGATGTACACCGCATACGGACTGATTCTTGAGGGAGACATACTTGTCATTGACATTTGGATGTACCTCTGGTTCACCATCAACGGCATATTGCTTCTGTTCGCATATCCGTTCATTTTTGTTATTGAAAAAACGTTCGGATACACCTCAAACGTGACTTTGCTTGAACTTTCAAACACAAACCACCCTCTTCTCAGGACTCTTTCAGAAGAGGCTCCCGGCACATTCCAACACGTTCTTCAGGTTGCCAACCTGTCAGGAGATATTGCTATGGAACTTGGAGCAAACTCATTGCTTGCACGCACAGGGGCTCTCTACCACGATATCGGGAAGACAAAAAACTCCGCCTTCTTCACAGAGAACCAACACGGAGGAAACACGCCTCACTCACAACTCACACCGCAAGAGAGTGCCGCCATCATAATTGAGCACGTGAAAAATGGTGTTGAACTTGCCAAAGAGAACCACCTGCCACAATGTATCATTGACATTATCCAGTCACATCACGGCAAGAATATTGTCAGATACTTCTATACGGTCTATGCCAACGCCAATCCGGACAAAGATATTGACACTTCCGGATTCTCATATCACGGACCTAACCCAAGCACTATGGAAGAGGGTATAGTAATGATATGTGACGCCATTGAGGCATCTTCAAGAAGTCTTACAGAGTATACTGATGACTCCATTAACTCACTCGTGGAGAAAATTGTAAACACAATGGTTACGGAGCACTCTCTTGACAACACACCTATACAACTCAAACAGATAGAGCAAATAAAGGAGATTCTGAAGGAGAAACTACGGAACATTTACCACACAAGGATTGCATACCCCGAACTTAAAAAACAAAAAAACAAATGAAGACTCCATACATTATCATATTGACAGTTTTAAGTGTGTTGCCATCAGCAGCTCAGAATATTGAGGGCGGATATAAACCCGCACCATTCAATACGCACAACTACACCGCAGGGCATCAGAAGACAGAGTTGCTGCCAGCCAAGTATGACTCCCGTGACTATGGATATATAACAACACCTCGTAATCAGGTAATTGGCGGTCCCTGCTGGGCATTCGCCACTTGTGACGCAACCGAGGCATATTCCATAAAAAACGGCAAGGAGAATATTTACCACGCTCCGCAACTTCTAACCAACTGCCACGATGGCTTTCTGTGGACGAAAACGCAAGGTGGCAATTCCAATATTGCGGCGGCGCTTCTAGCAAGGCTTGACGGGCAGGCACTTGAGGATAATATTCCGTTTGCGGCTAATGATTCTGATTGTCCTGAATACAACCGTGATGATTTTGCGGCCTATTTTCTTAGTTCATACTCCCTCCCGTCAGGAGAAATAACCGCTATAAAACAGTGTATCTATGAGTATGGTGCTGTAACGGCGGCAATGTATTATGAATCCAAGTATTATGACAAATCAACAAACACCTACCTCTACACGGGTGATGAACCGGCAAACCACGGAATATCTCTGGTGGGTTGGGATGATGAAGAGCAGGTTTTCATAGCGAAATTCAATTGGAGCGGTACAAGCAGGTTTGACAACGGCTTTTTGAAAATATCATACAATGACACTAAGGTAATGTCAGAGTGTTTCTCTTTCCAAAACAGAGTTGAGACAACTGAGATAGACACAGCATACTATTATGACAAGACCGGTATGACAGGTTGGTATGATTATTTAGAACAAGCGACTATAAAGAAGGTCTCCGCTATGTCTTATTTCACGGCAAAAGAGAAGCAGAAAGTCAAATATGTAGGCACATACGTAATCAGACCGTGTACGCTGACTCTCTACGTTATGATTGGAGCCGATGTCTATTCCAAACAGATAACCTGCCCGTACGCAGGATACTTCACAGCCAAAATAGATGAGGAACCTGTGGTGGACGGACAGTTCATCATAGCGGCGGATTACCCTGATTTCATTCCGATTGAGTTTGAGATAGATGGCTACAACAAACCTGATTTCATAATCTCCGATGAGCCACAACAAATAATTCAATTCAATGACAACCCTGAAATGGAGTATCGTGTAGGCGTTGACGAACCCTTCACAGATATGAACCTTTGCCTTAAGGCCTATACACAAAATGTGGGTAAGCCCACTGAATCAGAGGAAGCGGAGAGAGTGTATGAGAATCCTGTCATAAACGGCAAAATCAACGCTGAGGTATGGAACACCGCATCTGAGATAACAATTCACGCAACAGATGGAACGCCCGTTGAAAATTTAACATCAGATAAAGTTGTAAATTTAGAAGGATTGTATATCTTTGTAGTAAGATACTCCGATGGAGTAACAAAACGCTCTTTGGAACTGCTGTATTAATCTTATATTAATACGGCATAATTATCAGCGAGGATTATTTAAAGGATATATCTATAGTATTTGAGTGTAAGGTATTTGTGATTTAGTAATGAGGGTGTTTTTATGTTATGACGAAGGAGTTTAGTGCGGGCTAAATGACTGAGGAAGAACTAAAAACAAACCATTAATAAACAAAAATAACACACGAAAATGCCATAGATATATCCTTAGACCGCATCGCTTATTTCGGCAAACTTTACAATCAATTATTAAAACGGGTAATCCGGGTGTTTCAATGGCGTGCCGCTATACCGCAAGGTATTCGGGCGGATTACAAAGATAGTCCGGACCCCAAATCCTTTCTTTTTCAAGTTTGGATCATAATAGCGGTGCGGTTTTTTACTTTCCTAATACTGACCTTAATTTCTTTGAGTTGTGACGGAATCCCCATACACCGTCAAGGGAGAATTGTGCTACAATCTGTTGCTGTGTGGTAAAAGTTCCGTCTGCGACGTGGAAGTTAGCAGAGGCAAGAATGTTCACAAAACTGTTATTGTATATGTAGAAGAATATGTCAGAGCGGTTGTAGAACTTAGCCTGATAGAATGGGTCTCCTTGATTCAGAAGTGAATGGTAGTCCGGATACAACGGCATCTGAGGCTGACCATAATATGTGACATTACGGAACCCTATCCACTTCCACCTTAGAAAGATTTCAAATAGTCCACCCTGTGGTATTGAGCGTTTCGCCGCCTCTCTGTCATTCTCATACGCGATAATATAATTAGCCCTTATGGCAAATGAGTCAAGAGGTGTGACTCCTGTACGTTTCCCTAAATCAAATCCAAAATAGACGCTGCCGAGAAGGTCATCACATACCCCTACCGATGGTGCTGCTGTCTCTGGTGCGTAGCAGGCAAGGTGGTTCATCATTGCACGTCCGCCAACAAAGAACCATTTGTAATTATAGCGTCCGTTAAGTGTGACACGGAATGCCTCACGGGTTGTCGCTGACCACATTCCTCTCCAATCGGCCATTATCTCCACAAAACCACGCCTGTCCTGATAGTTGAAAAGGGCACCTTGTATGTTTGGATGAAAATATGTTATGGAGTCATACATCAGGTAGTCAGGCATCTCCTCTATCATTTTGGTAAATGGCAGAAGTCCTAAATGCACACCGAATCCTCTCTTGCGGAATTGATAGTAGATTGTAGGCAGCACCTTTGCGTCCTTATAGTTCGCTCCGATGGGCTGAATATATGAACAGCCAGCCATCAGGCGGTGATTACCGGCAACGCTATCCATTATACCTACGCCTATCTCCGGTGACAAACGTGCTCCAAAAAGTGTTTGGGAGCGCTGATATGGGGAACGGTCATATTCACGGTTATCAAAAAAGAAGAGGAAGTCAACATTATAGAGCAGTTTCACCTTTGAATCCTTGGCACTCTTTGGCTGTGGCGGAAGAAATGTATCCGGAGTAACCGTTGAAAGTGAGTCAGCCGCAAATGCAAATGCATAACACGCTATGAATAAACAAATAATGTAAAATTTCCTCATTAGCCTATTTTGTTTTTAATGAAATCAGAGTCCAATTCAAAGAATATAGGCAGACCCTGTGGCGTTACCGATGGGGTCCTACTCTTGAACAGTTCACTTATAATCTTCTCCGCCTCTTCCGAGCCACTCACATCACTTTGACGGGTGGATTTTTTTGCAAGCGACATTAGCATTCTCTCCCTGAAACTCTCCCTGACATTGCAGACATCGGGGTCAGAAAGAAGTTCCTTTATTGAATTTATGTAATCACCGGCAAGAGATGATGGAATTGAGGTAAGTTTATACGCAGTGTGGCCAAACTCCTCAAATCCATAACCAACGCTCTCAAAAAGCGATTTATTTTCACGAAATGTGACATTCTCTGTAGCGGTAAGTTCCAGTATCTCAGGGAAAAGCAACATCTGCCCCTCACTATGCCCTGACTCAATCATCTTTGAGAGACGGTCATACGCTATTCTAAGTGAGGCACGGTAACTATTTACAAGCAGCACCCCTTTGTCTGACGAGCAGACTATATATTTTCCGTTATAGACAAAACCTCTGAACAGAGGCTTGACAGAGTCCACTATCTCATATCCTGCAAGTCTATCTGAACTCTTTAAAATCTCTTCTTCTTTTGAGGTGCCGTCATACAGGCGTTCCCAGCCTGTAACAGGCTTGGCTGCGTGTGATGATGCTGAAGAGTGGGAACTGAACGGGTTATAATTTGTATTCCCTGTTACGGGTGGTGTCTTAAGACCGCTGAAATCAACTGGTGCCACAGGTATCTCAATTCTGTCCTCCTGATCAAACATAAGACCCGGCATTGAGCAAGATGAGGCTAATGCCTCCTTTACGGCGGATACTATTATCGGGAAGAGTGACTGCTCATCTTCAAACTTGACCTCTGTTTTTGTGGGGTGGATATTCACATCTATCTTATCAGGCTCCACATCAAAGTAGATGAAGAACTGCGGCTTGCAGTCAGCGGGTATGAGCCGTTCATAACCCAATAAAACCGCTTTTGCGAAATATGGATGCTGAATATAGCGTCCGTTGACAAAGAAATATTGTGACGGACTCTTTTTCACAGTTGTGTCTGGTGTTGATATAAAGCCGCTTATATGAGCAAGAACGGTATCAACATCAATGGTGAGCAACTCCTTGCCTGTTTTGTCACCACAAACAGAGGCTATGCGCTGACGGTAGTTCTCTTTACCCAAATTAAAGATAGTACTGCCGTTATTTGTCAGCGTGAGGCAAATGCCCGGATATACCAATGCTATCTGCTCAAATATGTTCAGTATGTTACGTAGTTCTGTCTCATTCTTTTTCAGGAACTTACGGCGTACAGGTATATTGTAGAAAAGGTCCTTTACTAAAATCTGCGTTCCAGCCTGACAATTTATCATCTCCTGAAGGGCAAGTTCCCCGCCGTTAATCTCAACCCGACTTCCAAGTTCATCGGCTTGACGGCGGGTCTTTAACTCCACTCTGCTCACAGCCGCAATGGAGGCGAGAGCCTCTCCACGGAATCCCATAGTTGTGAGGGCGAAAAGGTCTTCGGCATCACTTATTTTTGATGTGGCGTGACGCTCAAACGCCTTCACTGAGTCATCGGGGCTCATACCCTTACCGTTATCAATAACCTGAATAAGGGTGCGTCCCGCATCCTGGATTATTACATCAATCCTGGTGGCTCCGGCATCTATGGCGTTCTCCATCAACTCCTTGACAACTGACGAAGGACGCTGGACGACCTCACCTGCGGCAATCTGGTTGATTGTTGCTGATGAGAGGGTGTGTATTATGTTCTGATTATCCGGCATAGTGGATAAAAACGTAGGCGAAAATTAAAAGAAGACCTATTATTATTCCCAACTTCATATTACGGCTCTTCTCATCACGGGAAGCCTCAACGCTATCTCTGAAAACACCCGGACGAAGTATGCGTGGCTCATTGTCATCTGTCTCCAAACCCAACTTCTTACGGACACGAGCCTCTGACTCACGCAAACGCTCCTTCTGCTCATCATAGTAGCGGTACTTTACATTATATTTGCGAGGCTTGCGGAGTTTAAATAGGAAAGACATATTATTTGAGGTTATGGTACTTCTTAACTTTCTTGTATAGGTTTGATGCGAACACAAGGTCTTCAAGGTCTTGGTTGCCTGATTCAAAGATAGAGTCCTTGTCTCCCTCCCAGCCTTTGTAACCTTTATGTATGAAGATAACCTTGTCTCCTATCTCCATAACTGAGTTCATATCGTGGGTGTTAACAATTGTTGTTATGTTGTTCTCAACTGTGATTTCGTGAATAAGTTGGTCTATCGTAAGTGATGTCTTAGGGTCAAGACCTGAGTTAGGCTCATCACAGAAAAGATACGTGGGTTCTAGCACAATGGCACGGGCAATGGCGGCACGCTTCTGCATACCTCCGCTTATCTCTGACGGGAAAAGTTTTGCGGCGTGGCTCAGTCCCACACGGTTAAGACAGAAGTTAACCCGCTCATCCCACTCCTCCTTACTCTTATCTGAGAACATCTCAAGCGGAAAACGGACATTCTCCTCAACTGTCATTGAGTCAAAAAGGGCTGAACCCTGAAAAAGCATTCCTACCTCACGGCGTAGAATGGCGACCTCTTTTTTTGTCATCTTGGCAATATCTCTGCCGTCATAGAGAATCTGTCCCTCATCTACCTGATGGATACCTATGACACTCTTCATAAGAACAGTCTTACCAGAGCCGCTCTGACCTATTATGAGGTTTGTCTTTCCTGCCTCAAAAAGTGCTGATATATTATGCAGCACCGTCAAATCCCCGAAGGATTTTGTTACATTCCTTACCTCTATCATACCAGCAAAAGATCTGTTAGAATAACGTTAAACAAAAGAATGAATATACTGCTCTTTACTACGGCATTAGTACTCGCCTTACCAACCTCAAGCGCCCCGCCATAGGCATAATAGCCGTAATATGATGATATTGAGGCTATTATAAAAGCAAAGAAGAGTGACTTGATAATTGAGTAGGTGACATAATACGGATTAAACGCATACTGAATGCCCATAACATACTGAGATGGTGATATGACACCCGTGGTGGCTATTATGTAACCGCCAAGCAGTCCGAAGAACATACTGAAAATAACCAGAACAGGCACTATTGACACAAAACCTAAGATTTTAGGGAGTATCAGGTAGTTCTCTGCATTCACGCCCATAATCTTAAGGGCGTCAATCTGTTCTGTGATACGCATTGTGCCTATCTCTGATGCGATGTTTGAGCCAACCTTACCTGCAAGTATCAGACAGAGGATGGTTGAAGAGAACTCAAGCAGCAGAGTTTCACGGGTTGTAAGACCTGTCACATATTTAGGCAGCATAGGGTTCTCTGTATTCAGAACCATCTGCATTGTTATGGCTGAACCTATGAAAATTGATATGATTACAGTTATGAGAATTGACTGCAAACCCTGTTTCTCAATCTCAGCCTTATACTGCTTCCATAGAATGCCCCACCGTTGCGGTTTGGTGAAAACGCCTGCCATAAGACGGGAGTAGCGACCTACGTGTTCAAATAAATTCATTTTTTCAATTAGCAATTAGTAATTAAGATTTCAACATTAGTGTGCAAATTTAGCAAATTTTTTGTACTTTTGTGCAAATCTGTGAAGAAGATATGCTTAAACTGTTCCTTGTTTGTTTAGGATTACTGCTGCCGGCAGTGCTGCTTATGGGATTCAAAGTATTCTTCACAAAAGAGGGCAGGTTTCCCAACACACACGTTGAAGGGAACAAGGCTTTAAGAGACAAAGGAATAACCTGTGCCCGCTCACAAGACCGCGCGGCACGCAAAAATTTAAAATAAAATGGAAGAAATTAAAGAGATGCCTGAAGTTCAGGTTGAAGAGAGTGAAAACAAATGTGGTTGCAAGTGTAAATGCAGTTGCAAGTGTCTGCCATACGCAATTATGGGAGTTATAGCACTTGCTGTCATAGCGCTTTACTTTATTGTATTGTCACCAAAATGCTGTTCAAGCAGTACTGATGAGGTTGCGGTCGCCACTGATGAGCAACTTCCGATAGCATATGTCAATATGGACTCACTGCTTGCAAAATACAACCTCTCTAATGAGATTCAAGACCAACTTATCAGTGAGCAGGAGCGTGCGCGTGCCACAATAAACCAAAAGGCTAACAAACTGCAGGCCGACGCCCGTGATTTCCAGACAAAACTTGAAAACCGCGCCTTCCTTTCAGAGGAGCGTGCCCGTTCTGAGCAGGAACGCATACTCCGTCAGCAACAAGAACTTGAGCAACTTGACGCCAAACTCACACAGGAGTTGATGGCGAAGCAAGCAAGAATGACTGACTCACTTTTCACAATCATACAAGGAACTATTAAGGAGTACAATGCGGAAAAGGGTTATCACTTTATCTTCGGTAATACCGGCAACACTGTAATTCTTTACGGAAATCCGGGATATGACATTACAAATGATATACTGACATTACTGAATAAATAATTCAAGTATCATTAGTGGACAGTGGACAGTGGACAATGATTACTATACACTATTAACGGTCAACTATCAACTGTCAACTATCAACTGAATATGAGCAACTTGTTGCGAATAATATATATGGGTACTCCGGAGTTTGCCGTGGCACCTCTGAAGGCTTTAATTGACGGCGGCTACAATGTTGTAGCCGTTGTCACTATGCCTGACAAGCCTGCCCAGAGGGGTATGAGACTCCAACCATCGCCTGTAAAGCAGTACGCTCTTGAGGCGGGGCTTCCCGTACTCCAGCCAGAGAAGTTGAAAGATTTGCGATTTCTTGAAGAGTTAAAAAGTTATAATGCTGATTTGCAGATTGTTGTAGCATTCAGAATGTTACCTGAGGCTGTCTGGGCTATGCCGCCAATGGGAACATTTAACCTGCACGCGTCACTCCTGCCACAGTACAGAGGCGCCGCTCCTATAAATTGGGCTATCATAAACGGAGAGACTGAGACAGGAGTTACAACCTTCTTTCTGAAACACGATATAGACACGGGTAACATTATTATGCAGGAGCGTACTCCCATTAACCCCGATGACAACATAGGAACCCTTTATGACCGTCTGATGAGTATAGGGGCGGAAGTTGTGTGCCGTACTGTTGATTTGATAGGGAAAGGAGACGTTCAGACATATCCGCAAGATGAGTCTGTGGAACTAAAACCCGCACCTAAGATTTTCAAGGAAGATTGTCTCATTTTATGGGACAAGTCAGCAAAACAAGTCAATGACTTTGTAAGAGGGCTCTCCCCTTATCCTGCCGCATACACAATACTTAAAACCACAAAAGGAGAAGATTTGAGGGTTAAGGTTTTGAAGGTTTTACCTGAACATACAGAACACAATGAGGCGGAGGGGACAGTGCTTACTGACAACAAAAGTTATATAAAGATTGCCGTAACTGACGGCTATGTATATTTGGAACAAATCCAACCCGCAGGCAAAAAAGTGATGACAATTAAGGAGTTTCTGAATGGAACAAAGATGAAGTTATGATTGACCGAACCACAGTACAGAAGATTCTTGACACCGCCAGAATTGAGGAGGTTGTCGGGGATTTTGTCACTCTGAAACGTCGTGGTGTTAACTATATAGGACTGTGCCCGTTCCACAATGAGAAGACCCCGTCATTCACCGTAAGCCCTGCTAAAAATATCTGCCACTGCTTTGGTTGCGGCAAGGGAGGCTCGCCCGTTAACTTCATAATGGAGCACGAGAACCTCTCATACGTTGACGCATTACGCTATTTAGCAAAAAAATACAGAATAGAGATAGTTGAGAAGGAACTGACCAAAGAGGAGATGGATAAGCGGAATGACCGTGAGAATATGCTTGCGGCTAACAAATTCGCTCTGGAATTTTTTGAAAACACACTAAATGACACCGATGAAGGGCGGAATATCGGTATGGCATATTTCCGTGAACGAGGATTCCGTGATGACACCATAAAAAAATTCTGTCTGGGCTACTCCCCTGACTCATTTGAGGCACTGGGCAAAGCCGCCACAAAGGCTGGTTTCAGCCGCAAGACTCTTGTTGATGTGGGTTTGTGCATTGAGAATCAAAGGGGCGGTCTTACTGACCGTTTCCGGGGCAGGGTAATGTTTCCCGTCCACTCAATCTCAGGGCAGATTGTGGCGTTCGGAGGGCGTGTGCTTAAAAAGACAGAGAACACGGGTAAATATGTAAACTCTCCTGAGTCAGAGATTTACCACAAGAGCAATGAACTGTATGGTCTCTATTTCGCTAAAAACGCCATTCAGAGAAATGATGTCTGCTATCTTGTTGAGGGTTATGCTGATGTTATATCAATGCATCAGGCGGGCATAGAGAATGTGGTGGCGTCATCGGGGACATCACTCACTACAGGACAGATAAGACTAATACACCGTTTCACCTCTAATATCATAGTGCTTTATGACGGCGATGCGGCAGGAATACACGCCTCTATAAGGGGTATAGATATGCTACTCTCTGAGGGTATGCAGGTTGAGGTTCTGCTACTGCCAGACGGAGAGGACCCTGACTCATTCGCCCGTAGCCAGGATTCAACGCAATTTGTGGATTTCATAAACCGCAACAAAACCAACTTCATATCATTCAAGACCAACCTTCTACTCAGTGAGGCGGGAAACGACCCTATAAAAAGAGCCTCTCTGATAGGTGACATCGTGGACAGCATTTCGGTCATTCCAGATAAGATTCAGCAAGCCATATACATAAGGGAGTGTGCGTCAAAGTTCTCTATGCGTGAGGAGGTGTTGGTTCAAGAGGTTGCCAAACGCCAGAAAAGCAAAATATCCGGAGAGACTCAGGCAACACAAAACAGCATCCTTGAGAAACAGACGATAGAGCAGCACAACGCCTACCCTGTGGCTTACAAGGAGGAGAGGCAACTGCTACGCTACATAATCCGCCACGGACTGGAGCCTATTGAGATTCAATCAAACGGAGAGACGGTACAGATTTCCGTGCTTGACTATATTGCCGGCAGCATTGAGGCTGATGACATTCCACTTCAATACCCTATTCATATTCAGATGCTTGAGGAGGCTCTACAGCAAGATGGCGACCTGCGTTCATACTTCCTTAATCACCCCGATGTCACTATTCAGAACTATGCCTTCTCCCTGTCAGAGGACAAATATGAAAAGAGTGCGTTATATGAGACTAAGGAGAGGGAATCTGAGCGTTTGAACAGACTCTCAGGAGAGGTGAGAACCATAATGTTTGAATATAGGTTCGCTCTTGTAAAGGAGAGATGTGCGGAACTACGCAGAGAGATTGAGACTGCAAGCACAGCGGGACAGACTGACAGGGTTGATGAACTACTGCAAGAGTTGAAAGAGGCTACAGAAGAGAGAAAACAAATCTCTGCTGTCTTGGGAAACAGAAAGTAGAAGACAATATTAGTTCTTTTTGAGAGTAAAGAGGAACTCCAAACCTCCCTCCTGACGGTTTTTAGCGGAAATTCTGCCGTGATGGAACTGCACGGCATTCTTAACAATGGCAAGACCCAAGCCTGTACCACCCGATTTGCGCGCTCGTCCGTCATCTACACGGTAAAAACGGTTGAAGATACGTCCAAGATGCTCCTCGCTTACACCCACACCATTATCACAAAATGAGAAGTAATAGAAATCAGGGTCAGAACGGTAACAACTTACGTGAATGTTGACATTATTGCCGGCATACGCTATACTGTTGTCAAACAGATTACGGAATATTGAGTACAGTAGAGATACATTACCATTAATCAGCAGTTTTTCAGGCAATTCAAGTTCAACCTTATCTCCTTTCTCCTCTAATTTCAAAGCAAGGTCTTGAACTACTCCGTTAATGAGTTGAGTTAAATCAACCTCCTCCCCCACATACATATCTGACGCCTCATCAATCTTGTTTAACGTTGAAATATCCTGTAGCAATGCGGTAAGACGTGTAGCCTGAGTAAGACAGCGGCTTACATAGTTCGTGCGTTTCTCAGCGTCCATATCTGGATTTTGAAGAATGGTCTCCATAAATCCCTGAATACTTGCCACGGGGGTTTTAAGTTCGTGAGAGATATTTTGTGTAAGTTCCTTCTTAAGTATTGCCTGTTGCTCTTTTTCAGTAATGTCATCAAAAGTTATCTCAAAACTCTTGTCCTGGAAAATAATGCAATGGACTACAAGTGTGGCCTCATTCTTGCTTACCTGAAACGCCTTGGTCTCAATCTTCTCAATAGCCCTGCACTGCATATCATCAAGGAATTCAAGCAGTTCGGAGAGTTCAGGTATATCAAACACATCTTCAGAGTAACGACGACGCTTGTCTGAAATTATATTCATAAACTGAATGAAGAGTTCATTTGAAAGAATCTCCTTGCGCTGAGGTGAGAATATGGCTATGCCTCGCTTTGACAGACGTAGGTGCTCCTGCATCTTCTCACGTTCCTGGTTTAGCGCTCTCTGTGAGCGGTCAAGATTCTTGTACATACTGACTATATACTCACTAATCTCTTGCAACTCACCTTCAGGAAATTTGTACAGGTCTTCGGAATCAACCTTCTCAATAAGGTTCTTCAGTGCGGTTATGGTCTTTACAAACCTGCGTGCCACTATATAGAACCCCAGAAATGCCAACAAAAAAACAGCGAGTACTGCCACCGTGCACGCAACGCTTTGCCCATCGGGGTAAAACAAATTCATTATCAGAACAATAACCAATGAGGTTATAATGTAGATAATGGTGCACTGAAGCAGTATTCGCTTTGTTATGCTCACTCTTCTTTCTTCGGACGTGGAGGACGCTCTGTAAGTACCTTATGAGAGAGTTTGAACTTGCCACTTCTCTTATCAATGTCAAGCAGTTTGACAGGAATAAGGTCACCCTCTTTAAGACCGGAGTGCTCCATATCCTCAATTCTGTTCCAACTGATTTCTGAAATGTGAAGCAAGCCCTCCTTGCCTGGCAGGAACTCAACAAATGCTCCGTAAGGCATAATGGACTTAACCTTTGACTCATATACCTCACCTATCTCAGGTACGGCTATAATACCCTTAATCTTATTAACAGCGGCGTCAATTGACTCCTTATTATTGGCGGCGACCTCAACTATGCCTCTGTTGTCATCTTCTGTAATAGAGATGACGGCACCTGTCTCAGCCTGCATACCTTGTATTACCTTTCCTCCAGGACCAATGATTGCTCCTATCATATCTTTTGGAACCTCCAATGTTACAATACGTGGAGCGTGTGGCTTCAAATCCTCACGTGGCTCTGCGATTGTCTCCTTGATTTTGCCAAGAATGTACATACGGCCATCGTGGGCTTGTTTAAGTGCGTTCTCAAGAATCTCGTATGAGAGTCCGTCAACCTTAATATCCATCTGGGTGGCGGTAATACCCTTCTCTGTACCTGTTACCTTGAAGTCCATATCACCAAGATGGTCTTCGTCACCAAGAATATCAGAAAGTATGGCATAATTCTTACCCTTGTTCTCTGAGATAAGACCCATTGCTATACCTGATACGGGACGCTTGATTTGAACACCGGCGTCCATAAGTGCAAGTGTACCGGCACATACTGTAGCCATTGATGATGAGCCGTTTGACTCAAGAATATCTGATACAACACGTACAACATACGGATAATCATCAGGAATCATACTCTTAAGAGCGCGGCAGGCAAGGTTTCCGTGACCAATCTCACGGCGTCCTACGCCACGTTGAGCCTTAGCCTCACCTGTTGAGAACGGTGGGAAGTTATAGTGAAGAAGGAAGCGGTCATTTCCTTGAATGAGAGCCTCATCTATCATCTTCTCATCATCTTTTGTGCCAAGTGTGACTGTACAGAGTGACTGTGTCTCACCACGTGTGAATATTGATGAACCGTGAGGGCCTGGGAGAGGACCAACCTCGCACCAGATAGGACGTATCTCTGTTGTCTTACGACCATCAAGACGCATACCCTCATCAAGTACGGCGCGACGCATTGCCTCACGCTCAATATCGTGGTAGTAGCGGTCAATAAGCGGAGCCTTCTCTACCAACTCCTCTTCTGTGAACTGCGCCTTGTACTCCTCACATACAGCCTTGAAATTAGCCTCACGTGAGTGTTTGTCTGTGTTGCAAGATTTTGCAAGTTCGTATGTCTTGGCGTATGTCTTGTCGTGCAAATCCTGACGCAAGTCCTCATCATTAACCTCGTGGCAGTACTCACGCTTAACGCTCTTGCCGTATTCATTCATAAGTTCCAACTGGGCTTGACACATAGGCTTGATAGCCTCGTGGGCAACTTTCATTGCGTTTAGAAGGTCTGCCTCAGAAACCTCCTTCATCTCACCCTCAACCATCATAATGTTATCAAGGGTGGCGGCTACCATAATATCAAGGTCAGCACCCTCAAGTTGTTTGAAGGTTGGGTCAACTACATACTCACCATTTATGCGTGCCACTCTGACCTCTGAGATAGGTCCCTCAAATGGAATGTCACTGGCGGTAAGAGCCGCAGAGGCGGCAAGCCCGGCAAGCGCATCAGGCATATCCTCTCCATCGGCACTGTAAAGGGTTACATTTACAAAAGTCTCCGCATGATAGTTTGACGGGAACAGAGGACGTAACGCCCTATCCACCAAACGTGCGGTAAGAATCTCATAATCAGATGCCTTTCCCTCTCTACGTGTGAAACCTCCAGGGAAACGGCCGTTAGAAGCGAATTTCTCCTTATACTCTACAGTAAGTGGCATAAAGTCTGTGCCAGGTACTGCGTCTTGTGCTGAGCACACTGTCGCCAGCAACATTGTCTTACCCATTGTAACCATTACGGCTCCGTCAGCCTGCTTAGCAAGTTTACCGGTCTCCAGGGTAATTTTCCTTCCATCACTGAGTGTGATGGTCTTTGTAACTACATTCATTAGATTACAGTATTAAATTATTAAAACGTTAAATTGGGTGCGAAGATACGAAAAATTTCAGCAAAACACAAATTAAAATTTGATGTAGAAGCAAAAGAAGAATCAAATATCAAGGCATCAAGAAATTTCATATTAGTTCAACCGTGTGGGAATGAACAGCAGATTAACAATTGCTTGTTTGCCACGGACTAATAATCAATCATCCAATAAGCAGTGAATACTATTGGAAAGAAAAACAACGATACCATTTAAGTAACAACTCATTTGTGCTGCGCCCTTTTATTTCAGGGTATTCCTTAACCATTTCCTTAGCAAACAGCCATTCGTTTAAGGTGTGGTCTCCTATTTTGCTAATTGTTTGTCGTAGACACTTACAAGATGATAAATCCAAACACCTTCGCAAACCCAAATCAGCGTATAAGACAGGTAATACAGTAGAACTCCCGTTTTGAAATCAGAATATGCAATGCCTATTGACAAGGCTATTGTGCATATTATAAGATTTACAATCTCAAATAGTAATGTTATTTTCTGTTTTTGAAAAATATCAGGAATAAAATTCAGAGTGGAGGTTACCAACACCGATGCAAAATAGGGAAGCATAAACCTGATAAGTTCTCCGCTTTCACGCCACTCGTTGCCTAACAGCCATAGAGTTAAATCAGGAAGAATAAAATATAGGATAATAAAAAACGGAATTGTTACGGCAAGAATAAAGATTATTATTTTCCGAATCGTGGGTGTAATTGCTATATTTTTATTAACCATCTCAGAAATTCTTTGGAACAGAGGGGTAAACATAGTCGTAGTTAAAATATTTATGGGCTTACCGGCAAGAGTCATAGCCATTCCTAAAATACCTATTTCATACGCACTGAATTCTGGTGAAAGCATTAGAATAGGTAATGAACTTATGAGGTAGTGCATCAGCATACGTGGTGTTGCGTATTTAGGAAAATTGGAGTATTTCTTTGCGGCGTCCTTAATGTGTGTCGTATTAGTTAGGAACAACTCCTTAATATGTTTGAAATGTACCCCGATGCTGATACCAATAGCAATAATGGGGCTTACTGTCATAGAAAGTACAAGACCGAATGATGTTTGACCAAAGTAGCCAAACCCGCTTTTTAATATTGCGTTTGATGTGCTTAGGCTAACTTGGTATTTGCCTATCTCACCAAATAGTTTTTTCCTGATATACCAATGTTGCAATATGTTCCATAGTGCGAAAAAGAATATATAAACCGGCAAAAGAAAATACCAATGGGCAAGGGCAGGTACGTTAAAGAATTCTGATATTGGTTTGGCAAACAATATAGTTAACGCAACAAATGAGGAGACAATTATGTTTATTATTAAGGTTAGATGAAGGCACGCTGAGGCCTCTGCATTTTTATTGGCTATGACAATGGAATTTTGGTATTCACAAGTTGCAAGAATAATAAAAATACCGCCAATGCTGCAAAATACATTAAGAACTCCAAAATCATCGGGAGAATACAATCTGGACAGTATAGGGTAGATAATTAGTGATATTATCTGTGCCAATACGTTCCCTGTCAGAATTTTTGCTGTATTGCGTGTAAGAGTATTATGCAAAAGGTTGTTCATAGTACAAAATTAAGAAAAAATATCAAAGATGTTGAAAAAAATGACTAATTTTGCAGATAGCGTATATATGTCAAAGTTTACAAAACATATCTGGAGAGTGTTTGGCAAGGTGTTTTTCCCGCATTTTTGCAATGATTCCTACATAAATTCAACACTCCTTAAATTTATCTTCTGGCAGAAGATACTGCGTATCAACGGTTCCGTACCTTGGCCGGTGCACTTCACATCAAAAGTCATTGATGCTCAAAAAGTTGATAATGACGGAGGAATGAGAGCCCCGGGTTATGCAATGGGGTGTTACATAGACGGCAGAGGCGGAATTACCATAGAGGAGGGCGTTCTTATCGGTCCCAAAGTCTCATTAATATCAACAAATCACAATGAGACAGACTATTCACAATACGTTACCAAAGGTAAGATAATCTTGCATAGGCACTGCTGGGTAGCCACAGGCGCCACAATATTGTCAGGAGTTGAATTAGGAGAGCATACCATAGTGGCGGCAGGAAGCGTAGTCACACACTCATTCACTGAAGGCAATTGTTTGATTGGCGGCAACCCTGCTGTTATAATCAAAAAATTAGAGCCATATAATGGCAAGGCACAGCGTCATATATGATTGACAATAAAGAGAAATACAGGGAGATATGCAGACAGAACAGCGCTATTCCGCTCTTCCTTCAATATTGGTGGATGGAGGCAGCCTGCGGTTCAGATTGGAATGTCCTTTTGTCATACGACAATAACGGTCTCTTGCGTGGAGTGTTCGTCTATCATTATGTCAAAAAGTTTGGTCAGTTGCTCATTGTTCCTGCAACGCTTACCCAGTATAGCGGCACTTTTCTATTCTACCCCGATAACTTAACCGTTGAATCAAGATACAGTTTTGAGAATGAGACATATAATGATTTAATATGGCAGATAGAGTCTCTCAAACCTGTTTTTTTTGAACTGAATTTCCATTATTCTCAGAACTATTGGCAGCCGTTCTATTGGAACGGATACTCACAGACTACAAGGTATACATACAGGTTTGAAGATATCTCTGATATTGAGGTGCTCCTTAATGGAATGTCGCATCGCAAACGCCAAAAGCCACTTGCAAAGGCTAAAGAGGGCTTTGAACTTAGAATGGATATGACTCCGTCTGCTTTCTATGATTCCTACTCAGCGCAATTGAGGTCAAAAGGTCAGAAGATAAGTTATTCAAAAGAGACTTTTCTTAGCATACATAAGGCTGCAAGTGAGAGAGGTCAGGGTCAGATTTTCTCAATGTATGATAAGAGCGATGGCTCGCACGCCGTCTCTCTGTTTGTTGTCTGGGACAGTCACTCCGCATACAATCTTGTAATTTACATTGATGAGGCATACAGAAGTTCAGGTGCCTCCACACTTATAATCTGTGAGGTTGTGAAATATCTCTCAGCAAAAACAGAATGTTATGATTTTGAGGGAAGTATGATAAAGGGTGTGGCTTTAAAAAATCAGTCATTCGGAGCCGTTCTTACTCCGTTTTCACAAATTTCAAGAATATCCAACCCTATTTTGAAGGTATGGCGTGCGTTCAAGCGTTAGCCCATTATCACCTTCAGCAGCCTCTCCGCCACCGCTCCCTTTATTACTGCGGCATAAGCCTCTTCAAATGAGTCAAACCAGCGAGCCTCATCAACCTCATCGGGGTTGGCGTGTGATATATCCTCATCAGCCACTGTAGCCTCAAAGGCAATCATCAGGGTGTTTGTTTTTGCAAAGTATTGGGTGAACAGAATCTTCTCTGATGTAGGGGTCATACCCATTTCCTCCATCATCTCACGGCGTAAGGCTTCCTCTGCTGACTCCCCTTTGTTTATGTAACCGGCAAGAAAATTGTAAAATTCACGGCTGTACTGCTTCATCATAAAAATACGTTTGCGGTCTTCTGAGAGTATTGCCACTATTACGGCGGCGTTGAACTGCTCAAACTTGTACTCACCGCACCAAGGGCAGTAGGGTATAGGCTGAGGCTCTCCTTTGCACTCCGCCATCTCCAACTTAGTTCCGCATTTATTACAGTACAAATTCATATACAATTACTAATTACTAATTTTAAATATGTCCTCGTCCGGCTCTTTCATCAGCCACTCCTCACGTGCGAACTTCTCAAGATTGGCGTTATCTGACTGCAACTGCTCAAGTTTCTCCTGGTTCTTGCGTGTAAGTTCCTTGTAGTACTCAATCTCCTGCTCCAACGCCTTTATCTGACGGGCATACTCAATACGCTGCATAGCGTTATGTTTCTCTCCCATAAACAGAATGCAAAGAAACACAACAATTGTGATTGTATATTTGTTTACAATCTTAAAAAAAACGCTTTTGAACTTCTCTTTATCCATTATGTGAAATCAAGGTTAAGGCGACGGCAAAGGTCGCGAAGTTTCTCATTTTTCTTAGCCATAGCGGTGGCTTTCCCTTTAGGGCTTATATCCATATTATCCTGATTGGACTCATTGACACTTATCTCCACATTGACAGAGTCATTCCTGAGCCCGTCACGCATATAGTTTATAAGTTTGCTGAGTACTGTATTAAGTTCTGTCGCAATTAACTGCCCCGATGTCTCAACCGTTATTGTCATCTTCTCTGAGTTCCATAGCGGTGCCTTGGAGAATAGGAAATGTAATCCGTACATATCCCTTATTTGTGAGGGGAAACGCATCCATAGAGAGAAAATGCCATCTTCTGTAACAGGTGTGTCACGCTTTTTATTCTCATTTGAAGGTTCTCCGACACTCATAACCGGCTTCTTCGTGGAGAGAGCCGCTTTGGTTGAGAGGTCTATCTTTTGCCCGCGACTGAATTTGCGTACCGTCTCTTTTGGAATGACAGGCTCCGGTGTGGCGTTTTTAAGCGGAACAGAGTATTGTGGAACAGCAGAGGTCTCCGGGAAGAATGGGAGCAATGACCTCTTCTGATACTTCAGCCTAATTTTTTTTTTGATCCGGAAGTTGGCACAAACGGATTAACATTAACTCAACTGTAAGCCTTTGACTTTTGCTCTGTTTGTAGTTTATGGCGCAATCATTAACCACCTCCAACGCCTCAAGCAGGAACTCCTGCGAGCATTTCTTTGATTGCTCAATGTAACTCTGTCTAACGCTGTCAGCCGCTTCAAGCAGGGGAGCGGTAACCTCATCTTTGCAAACCAGCACATTGCGTATATGCTCCATAAGCCCAAGCACAAAGTTCCCGGTGTCAAAGCCCTTTGCAAGAATCTCATCAAACATAAGCAGAGAACCGCTTATATCTTTGCTGAGAGCAAAATCAACGGCTTTGAAATAGTAGTTGAAGTCAAGTATGTTAAGGTCTTCAATAACATTCTTATAGGTTATCTTGCCTCCTCCAAAGCTTGCGGCACGGTCAAATATTGAGAGGGCGTCACGCATTCCGCCGTCAGCCTTCATTGCTATGACATTGAGAGCCTCATCTTCAACCTCTATGCCCTCTTTCCTTGCAATATCCTTAAGGTGAGCCACCGTCTCCTGAATATTCATACGGTTGAAATCAAAGACCTGGCAGCGGGATATTATGGTAGGCAGAACCTTGTTTTTCTCTGTCGTGGCAAGAATGAAGACGGCATACGCAGGTGGCTCCTCAAGTGTCTTTAGAAAGGCGTTGAAGGCGCTTGTTGAGAGCATATGCACCTCATCAATTATATATACGCTATATTTTCCTATTTGAGGCGGTATGCGTACCTTGTCAATAAGAACACGGATGTCCTCAACGCTGTTGTTTGAGGCGGCGTCAAGTTCGTGAATGTTAAGTGAGCGTCTCTCTTCAAAAGCCTTGCAGGACTCGCACTCACCGCAGGCGTCACCGTTCTCTTTAGGATTGAGACAGTTTATTGTCTTTGCAAGTATGCGTGCGGTTGTGGTCTTTCCAACACCACGAGGACCGCAGAAGAGGTATGCGTGTGAAATCTGCCCTGACTTAACTGAGTTACGCAGGGTGGTCACCAATGCCTTCTGACCAACAACCGTATCAAAGGTTGCGGGGCGGTACTTGAGTGCTGATACTACAAAACTTTCCATCTCTGCAAATGTACAACTTTTATGGCAAAACATTGCAAAGTTCCCTTACAAACTTCCAACATTTTTCAACAGTGCTTATGTAGAGCGTCTCATTCGGGGAGTGAATGTCCAGAATTTTAGGACCTATTGAAATCATATCAAGGTCAGGATATTTGTCAAGGAAGAGCCCGCACTCCAGCCCTGCGTGAATGGTCTTGACCGTGGGCTTGTTTCCAAAGAGTCTCTCATAAACCTCAACAGCGCTTTTCTGTAGAGGTGAGTTTTTCTTAGGCTCCCAACCGCAGTAGGCTCCAATATGCTCAATCTTTGCCCCGATGCCTCTTCCCGCAGCACCAACACGTGTTGCTATAGTGTCACGCTTAATTGCATTAGGACTGCGTTGGCTGGTGCCCACAAGCAATTTTCCATCTTTCTCACGTATGAAGGCAAGGTTTGTTGAGACCTCCACCATATTCAAGGTGTGGTTGAACTCAATAACTCCGTGCGGTGTATCAGTGAGGACTGTTATTATTTTTTGTGTAAGTTCCTTTGTGTAGCACTCTTCAGGCACTGAAACGGAATCAAGTTCAAACTTCATTCCCGGCTCACCAGCCTTCCATTCGTCCTCGCACTCAGCCTCATACATATTCCAAATAACACGCAGAGTCTCCTTATCTGCCCACGGCACCATTATAACCGCCTCTGCCTCACGTGGTATCGCATTGCGTAAGCCGCCTCCGTCTATTGAGACTATTCTCAACTCCATAACCTTCTGAATTCTTCTTAAAAACTCAGCAAGCAGTTTGTTTGAGTTTGCCCTTCTTTTATCAATATCCTCTCCGCTGTGACCGCCCTTGAGCCCGCTTATCTTGACTTTTGCCGCAAACGCCCTGAAGTCAGGTCTCTCACGCTCAATATCAATCCATATTGATGTGTCAACACCGCCTGAGCAACCAATTATAATCTCATTATCATCCTCTGAGTCAAGGTTTATGAGAGTCTTTGATTCAAGAAGTCCGGGCTTAATCATCAGCGCTCCTGTCAGCCCCACCTCCTCATCAACTGTGAATAGAGCCTCAACGGGGCGGTATATTGATTTATCAGTGAGCAGTGCCATTGCAATAGCCACGCCAATGCCGTCATCGCCGCCAAGGGTTGTGCCGTTGGCTCTTACAGTGTCATTTTTCTCATCAACAATAACTTCAAGCGGGTCTGTATGAAAATTATGCTCAACATTTGAGTTCTTCTCACATACCATATCCATATGTCCCTGAAAAAGCAGACTGCTAAGTGAGCAACCGTCTGTGGCTGGCTTGCGTATAATTACATTGCCAACCTCATCAATATTGCAGTATAGGTTGTTGTCTGAGGCGAATTGCACCAAGTAGTCACGTATCCCGTCTGTAAAACCTGAACCGCGCGGCACACTGCAAATCTCAGAAAAGTATCGCCAAACCTCCTTTGGCTCCAAATCAAGCATAGTCATACTATTTTTATTTTTTTTGCAAAAATAAAAATAAAATGAGAAAGGAAAAAGGAGAAAGGAGAAATTTTGGATTAGTGAAAACTACAAAAAAAAACGGGAACCGCAGTGGCTCCCGTTTCTCTTCATATTTCTGATAAGAAGTTATTTTTTTGTCAGCTCA
Organism: Paludibacteraceae bacterium; assembly: GCA_024405875.1. GTDB lineage: Bacteria > Bacteroidota > Bacteroidia > Bacteroidales > Paludibacteraceae > Enterocola. The sequence goes on along the minus strand of JAKSOA010000010.1, from coordinate 33,959 downwards.
AAAGAAAGATGGGCTTCTCCCTCTAAACCATTATCATATTTTAACTTCTTCCCGTCAGCAACCATCTGGAATGTTGTTACACCATCGTAATCACTAAAAGTATAGATTGCACCACCATTTTCAACTTTGAATGTGCCGTTAGAGAATTCATAATAGTCTTCGCTTTTTTTGCTTTCTCCATAATACAATTCGTATGTGGCTGATTTAGTTTCGGTTACTTCTTTTTTTGTTTCCGTCACAGTAGTAAGTACTAATGTTAAATAGTCTCCATCGCTATCTTTACCGCCATACGTTTCTACCACTGTTTTTTCACCCTCTGTTGGTTCTTCTTTTTTGCAAGATGTAAATGCTGCAATCAATGCTACGATTGTCAGAGCTTTAAAAATAACATTTTTCATAATTTAAATTTTTTAAAATTAAACGCTAATACTTTATTTCAAACGACTTTTCTTACTTGCCGCCTTAGCATCAACTTGCTCTTGTTTTGCGGCATCTTTCTTTTCTTTCAGAGTCTGTGGTTGAGCCTCTTGTTGTGCTTCCTGTGCGGCTTCAACAACCTCTTCCTTAACCTCCTGAGCGGTTTCAACAACCTCTTGCTTTACCTCCTCTGCCTTTGCCTCAACAGCTTTCTTAGCAGGAGCGGCTTGCTTTTTTACAACTGTTTTTGTCTCCTCTTTAACCTCTTCTACAATCTCCTCAATAATTGTTGAGTCTGTAGCGGCAAGAGTGTCAACTTCCACTGCAACTGAGTCAATTACCTCAACTGCCAAAGTGTCCTGTGCCTCTGCCTCTCCCTCAGCGTTGTTGTTTGAGCAAGATACAAGAGCGGCACTTGAAATGGCTGCAAGAGCCAAAATAAATACTTTCTTCATAAATTTAAATATTATTTAATGTTAATATCCCCTTCACAAATTTGGTGCAAAGTTATGCAAATAATTTGACAGTCAAAAAAAAAAAATCTCATTAATTATCAAAAATGACCGCCGAAATTCACATTACAACCTTTCCCGACTCTACATGCAATGATTTGGAGATTATGTAGAGCGTTAGAAAAGAGAAAAACCTAAATCCCGTAAAGAGAGTAGCCAGAAAAAAATATTTTTGTTTTAATTTTTGATGATATGGCGTTTTTGTACTAAAAATTATTATCTTTGCACTTTTCTTACTAAAAAAACTATGGAAAACTCTACCACCGAAAAAGAATTTGACTTAATTGACCTTATTAAAGTGTTCTGGAATTGGTTTAAGGAATACATCTGCAGTCCGTTACTCTTTTTATTTAAGTTCTGCGTTAGGAAATGGTGGATTGGTGTCATTGGAGTAATTTTTGGCGTAGCCATTTCCATTTTGTTCTGGCTGTTATTCCCCGTATACCAGGGCACTATGATTCTTGTAAACAACATTGCAGACAGCAGTGAATTCATAAATAACATTAGAAATTTTGATCTGACAGATCCGCAACACAAATCAGAGGCCTTAGGAATACCTATTGAAGAAGTGCTTAAAATCAAGAAAATTAAACCGCACTACCTCTGCTACACGGATTCACTGAAGACCGACTATATAATTGACTTTGCTGACTCCACAGCAAAAAACAAAACCATACCTCTTAAGCACAAATTCAGCATTGAAGTTGAGGCGAATGAGAGGTCTGTTTTCCCGTTGTTTAATGACGGAATAGTAAGGTATTTGAGTAGTAATTCATATTACCAGAGAATAAACAATCAGCGACTGGCGGAGATGAAGGCGAACATAAAAATAGCCGAGGCTGAGTCCGTCAGGTTGGATTCCATAGTAGATAAAAAAGGTGACGACGTCTTGCTTGGTTTCTCCAGCGCCGGCAATTTGATGACATCAATGGTAAAACCTTCTGAATTAGTAAACGAAAAGCTCAGACTGGGCAATATGATACTAAGTGCTACTATTTCACTTGAATATCAAAATGAGATAGTGTACATCTCATCAGATATGCAGGTTAATGACTTGCCTAAAAACCATATTACTAAAATAGTTTTTAAATATACAATCCTATCTCTATTTCTTTGTTATGCGATAGCATTATTGGTTGTATATAAAGAGAGTCTTAAACAATTTATTAACAGGGAGAATAATGGCAAAAGAGTTGACGCTGCGTAGTGAGAACTATTCACAGTGGTACAATGATTTAGTGGTAAAAGCAGACCTTGCGGAGCAGTCTGCGGTCAGAGGTTGTATGGTTATTAAGCCTTACGGTTATGCTATTTGGGAAAAGATGCAACGTGAACTTGACCGTATGTTTAAGGAGACCGGGCATGTAAACGCCTATTTCCCGTTGTTTATACCTAAATCCTTTTTAAGCAAAGAGGCAGACCATGTAGAGGGTTTTGCAAAGGAGTGTGCCGTTGTAACACACTATAGATTAAAGACAAATCCTGACGGCAGCGGTGTTGTTGTTGACCCTGAGGCACGCCTTGAGGAGGAACTCATAGTACGCCCTACATCCGAAACCATTATATGGAGTACATATAAGAATTGGATTCACTCTTACAGAGACCTTCCTATTCTTTGCAATCAGTGGGCTAACGTAGTACGCTGGGAGATGCGTACACGTCTGTTCCTACGCACGGCGGAGTTCCTATGGCAAGAGGGTCATACAGCACATGCCACACGTGAAGAGGCTGAAGCAGAGGCTAAAAAGATGCTTGGCGTTTATGCAGATTTTGCAGAGAACTTTATGGCAGTACCTGTAATACGTGGCGTAAAATCTGCCAATGAGCGTTTTGCAGGGGCATTGGAGACCTACTGCATTGAGGCACTTATGCAAGACGGCAAGGCTCTACAGGCAGGAACCTCACATTTCCTTGGTCAGAACTTTGCAAAAGCGTTTGACGTTACATTCCTCAACAAAGAGAACCAGCAGGAACTTGTATGGGCAACATCGTGGGGTGTATCAACCCGTCTGATGGGTGCTTTAATTATGACCCACTCTGATGACAACGGACTTGTCCTGCCTCCAAATCTTGCACCATATCAGGTAGTTATAATACCTATTTACAAAAATGAGGAACAACTTGCCACTATTGATGCTAAAGTATCGGAGATAACCGCTAAACTAAGAGCCCTTGGCATATCATATAGATACGATAACTCTGATAACAAGCGTCCCGGATTCAAGTTTGCTGAATATGAACTGAAGGGTGTTCCCGTACGTCTGGCAATAGGTGCGAGAGATATTGAGAACGGCACTATAGAGGTCTCTCGCCGTGACACTATGGAGAAGGAGACCCGCTCAATTGACGGCATCGACGTTTATATTAAAGAACTGCTTGCTGATATTCAGAAAAATATATTTAAGAAAGCGTTTGACTACAGAGCGTCTGTAACACGAAATGTGGACACATACGATGAATTTAAGGTAGAGATAGAGAAAGGCGGATTCCTAATGTGCCACTGGGACGGCACACCGGAGACTGAGGAGAAGATTAAGGCTGAGACCAAAGCGACCATACGCTGCATTCCTCTTGACGGGGACAAGACACCCGGCAAATGTATGGTGACAGGCAAACCATCAAAACAAAGAGTTGTATTTGCAAGAGCGTACTAAGTATTGGCTATAAAAGAACTTATAAAGGGCAATGAGCGTGAGGTAAAAGATGTATTTTATCTCATCGCTTTGCAAGGGCTTAACTATCTGGCTCCTATAGTTGTACTACCATACCTTATGGTGGTTCTGGGAGCGGAGAAGTTCGGCTGCATTGGATTTGCCCTTGCAGTCTGCCAATATCTTATGATAGTTGTTGATTTTGGTTTCAACCTCAGTGCCACAAAACGCATAGCGCTGGCAAAAGGCAATCAGGACGAACTGAACAAAATATTCTCCGCTACTTTTTACGCTAAAATGTTATTGCTAGCAATAAGCCTCATTATTCTATCAATGATAGCGTATATTCCCAGATTTGAGGTTTACAGGCCGGCACTCTTTGTAATGTTTACAACAGTTGTTGGCAATGCATTCCTTTTTGTGTTTCTTTTTCAGGGCTTGGGAGAGATACGATGGGTCTCCATAGTAAATTGTATTGCCAAACTGTCAATACTGCCACTTACATTTGTCTTTGTCAAGCAACCCGATGATTATCTTATCGCAGCATTTTTGCAAGGTTTCGTATCAGTTGCCGCCGCCATAATCTCAATATGCATAATTGCAGATAGAAAATGGATCAGGCTTCAATCATTTGATTGGAACACATGCAAGAATGAGTTACATGAGAGTATGCCCATTTTTCTTTCAAATGCAGCTACAACTATATACACAGCATGTTTTGTCATAATTTTAGGCATCTTTGCCACACCTTCTGAAGTTGGGGAATATTCAGCGACTGACAGAATAATCAAAGCTATCACTTATATGATATTCATACCGATATCCCAGGCTTTCTATCCTAAAATATCATCTCTATCAACAAATAACATTGATGAGGCGGTATTGCTGATAAAGAAACTCCTGCTATTGGTATCCACATTATGTCTGTTCTGCGGAGCGTTGTTCTTTTCATTTGCCAACTATATACAACTATTTCTAGGAGAGACTTACAATGGCACGGAAACTCTGTTCAGAATTATGGCATTTGTTCCCTTCCTTGTCGGGACAGGAGGCGTTTTCGCTCAATTAGTAATACTTGCGTTAGGTAATGAGAATGACAAAATATACTATAGAAACACATACATTATTGCCGGAGCAGTCGCACTGATCTCTGTTCTTACCTTGTCGTATAAGTTTTTTGGAACAGGAGCTGCTGTATCATTACTTTTGACAGAGTTTACTGTCACAGTCCTAATGAGTGTTAAAGGAATAAGAATATTGAAATGCAAACAATTGTAAACATATTATTTTTACTGTTGAATGTTTTACTTTACCTGTTCTCTTACTCTTGGTATAGGTACAAGCACAAGACATTTGACGTTGTTGCATTTGCTCTTTTGCTCTTCCTGTCAATCTCAATTTTAGGATTTATATCGTTTTGCTTCTCAACGGGTCAATATATACCATATCTTCCAGATTTGCACCTGTATCCATTCCTGTACCTTTTTGTAATGATGATGATTGCGTTGAGCCCTGCACTTTCATCCAATATTTCAAAATGCAATCTTCAAAAACCATCAGAGTCTTCTGTATCATTTATTTGCTGTATTTGTTTCGTTCTGTTTTTGCTTCAACTACCAGAATTGCTAACATCTGGCATCAATGCTTTTTATTCCACATTATTTTCAGACAGCGGAGCGGCGGAACTTTATAAACAAAAAATGATGAAAGCAGCCATACAGGGTCATACGATAACAAATTGTATTGCAATATTCAGCAATGCACTAACTGACATTGCCATTCTATTACTTGCTTACCAATCAATATCTAAACAAGGTTCAAAAAGAAATACTGTCTTTTTAGCCTTGATGATTCTATGTTCCTTTACAAGAAAAATCATTGACGGCGAGAGAGCGGGAATTGTATCGATTCTCACTTCACTCGTATGTGCAGTCTTATTGTTTGTCCAATGGATTCCTAAACACAGACTACACCAAGTCAAACGCATTACAATTTTCGGGATTATCATCTTGTCTATTCCTTTTATGGCTATTACTATCAGCCGTTTCGGTTCAAGCAAAGACCCATCACAACAAAATGCCACTACGTCATTTATTTGGTATATCGGACAACCTATGATATTTTTTAACAACTACGGCCTTGATGCCGGCGGAATAAGACACGGGGACAAAACCGCTTTACTTTTCAAGCTGGCATTGGGCGACAAAAATGTTCCGATGAACTATGTGGAAAGGCGTGCAAAATACTCGCATTTGAAAATTGATGATTATGTTTTTTATACATTTGTGGGTGATTTCACACTGGATTACGGTCCATTTCCTGCTTTCATTTTGTTTCTATTGTTTGCTGTCATATTCCGCTTACTTACAAAGCCACGTGACGGAACGTTGCAGTTCTGTCAGATTGTTTTATTATACTGCTGTGTTAATATCTGTTGTCAAGGGGTCATATCCCTTTATACATACGGAGATGTCGGAGGTAATCTTAAACTGATTGTCTATCTCATCTTTTATCTATATTTTAAATTAAACAATAAAAACATATCAAATGAAAAAAGTAACCTTACTTGCTCTCTATCTACCGCAGTTTCATCCGATTCCGGAGAACGATAAATGGTGGGGGAAAGGATTTACTGAATGGACAAATGTGGGGAACGCAAAACCCCTTTTCAAAGGGCACTATCAACCTCGTGTTCCATCTGATTTGGGATATTATGACCTCAGATTGCCGGAAATCAGGGAAGAACAGGCACAGATGGCGAGAGAAGCTGGTGTAAGTGCATTTTGTTATTATCACTATTGGTTTGGGAATGGGAAACGCTTACTTGAAAGACCTTTTAATGAAGTTCTTTCAAGTGGCAAGCCTGATTTTCCCTTTTGCTTGTGCTGGGCAAACCACTCTTGGTCAAACAAAACGTGGAAAAAGGGTGCGTCATTCTCCTCCGATACAATGTTAATGGAACAGAAATATTTAGGAGAGGAAGATTACACAGAACATTTTTACGCACTTCTACCAGCATTTAAAGACAAGCGCTACTTCAAAATTGACGAAAAACCCGTATTTGTCATTTATGACACTCTTTACTTTGCTGATGTTAAATGTTTCATTGACACATGGCGTAATTTAGCTGTAAAAAATGGCTTGAAAGGCATACATTTTATAGGAATGGTTCCCGCTACACTATCAGTGGTGACAAACCCTGACGGTACTACAACCAAACAAATTCCAGATCTGAAAAGTAGCGCCACTCTGTACAATAAGGTTTTGACATACGGTTTTGACGCGGTCAACTCATTTGGGAAAAGCCGTGGAGAGATGCTTAGCAAGGGGGTGTACGCAGATTTGGCAAAAAAGGTCTTTATGAAACTTACAGGAGGCAATGTCGCTAACACATACGAATACGCAAAAGTTGTAAAGAATTTCTTTCCTCCTGAGGACAAATGGGAGAATGTCTATCCCACCGTACTTCCACAATGGGATAGAAGCCCGCGCATTGGTAAGGCGGAGGGAATATATGTGAACAGCACCCCTGAAGCATTCAGACAACATCTTATTGATGCGGTTAATTTGGTTCAAGAGAAATCAGACGAGCACAGGATAATATTCCTGAAATCTTGGAATGAATGGGCCGAAGGCAACTATGTTGAACCTGATTTAAAATACGGACACGGATTCCTTGATGTAATGAAAGACGTTTTGAAAAATGGATAACAAACCGACATATATCCCCGGACTTGTGTCAATTATCACTCCGATGTATAATGCGGGAGCCTTTATCGCTCAAGCCATAGAGAGCGTTTTGTCCCAAACATATACAAACTGGGAAATGATTATCGCTGACGACTGCTCAACTGACAACGGGTTTGCGATAGCCTCATCATACGCCTCAGAAAATCCAAAAATTAAAGTCGTTAAAACAGACTCCAATACAGGTTGTCCCGCAGGAGCGAGAAACAGAAGTTTGGCTGAGGCATCGGGGCAGTACATTGCGTTCCTTGATGCGGATGATATTTGGGGAAAAAACAAGTTGGAAAAACAGGTTGCCGCATTAAAAGACCCAGAAGTAGCACTTGTATACTCATATTACAGCAAGTTCACAGACCACATAAATGAATCAAGACTGATTACCGCACCTGCATTCACAACATATTCATCAATGCTATATGGCTCGGTAATCGGCTGTCTGACTGCAATATATGACGCAAGTAAGGTAGGAGTAAAACAATTTGAGAAAAGCCATCATGAAGATTATATCTTATGGCTAACCATTCTAAAAGATAGATATAAGGCCATTTGCATACCTGAAGTACTTGCATACTATAGAGTTGGGGAATCATCAGTCTCTTCCAATAAATTGCAATCTGCTAAATGGTACTGGGATATTCTTAGAGGGCACGAGAGAATTTCCTTCCCAAGAGCATGTGTTTATTTTGCATCTTATATGTTCAAATCAGTAATAAAATATCTAAAATAGAGAGAATGAAAAAGTTATTATTGGTATTCGGGACAAGACCTGAAGCTATTAAAATGGCACCAGTTATTAAGGAATTTCAGAAATATCCCTCAGAATTTGATGTCAAAGTTTGTGTTACGGCACAGCACAGACAAATGCTGGACCAGGTATTGGAGTTTTTTGAAATAGTTCCTGACTATGACCTGAATTTAATGAGACCTAATCAGAATTTATATTCCATTACGTGTGACGTAGTTATGTCCGTGAAAGGAGTACTTGAGGAATTCAATCCTGATTATGTGTTTGTTCACGGAGATACAACAACCTCAACAGCAACCGCAATAGCGGCATATTACGCCCGCACAAAAATAGTTCACGTTGAAGCGGGATTACGCACCTACAACAAGTATGCCCCATACCCGGAAGAGATGAACCGTCAATTAACAGGAAGATTGACAGATATACATTTATCTCCGACAACAAGGGCAAAAGAAAACCTTGTTAGCGAACGAATACCAGCCGAGGATATATACATTACCGGTAATACTGTTATTGACGCACTGTTATATAGTGTGGAGAAAGTTGAGAGGCTGACAGACAATGATGAAATTAATATGCTAAAAGAGATTTGTGGCAAAGATGAGATAATTGCAATTACAGGACATCGCAGAGAAAATTTCGGCGACGGATTCATACATATATGCGATGCCCTGAAAGAAATTGCTCTTAAATTTCCCAAAATACGCATAATCTACCCTGTCCATCTAAATCCAAATGTGCAGGAGCCCGTCTATACGCTTCTTGCAGGGATTGACAACATATCTCTCATAAAACCCTTGGAATATCCCGCATTTGTATGGCTGATGAAACGTTGCAAACTGATTATAACGGATAGCGGAGGTGTGCAAGAAGAAGCACCAAGCCTTGGAAAGCCTGTTCTTGTAATGAGAGAGGTTACAGAACGCCCTGAGGCGGTAGAGGCAGGAACTGTTCATCTGGTTGGAACCGACAAAGATAAAATTGTCAATGAAGTGACAACACTGATGACAGATTCATTGAAATATAATCAAATGGCGGAATGCATCAATCCATACGGAGACGGACTTGCTTCAAAAAGAATTTTAGAACTATTTAGAAATCTGTAATTATGAAGGTAGGATTGATAATACCTGCAAATGAAGGCTTCCAACCATTTGTCAATATCTTCAAAAAGATACTTGACAGAGAAAATGTGGAGTACGAATCTGTAATCTGGGACAGAATGAATATGGAAGAGAATGGAATTGTTTTTCACCGCTCTTCAGCACCAGCCCAGAATAACATTCTAAAACTATTGAATTACGCTGGATTTGCCAGATTTGCCGCTAAAGTATCCAGAACGCACAAATATGACAAACTTATTATTTTCGGACCTCAACTGGCACTGTTTATGTATCCTTTTCTGAAAAAGCATTACAACAAGAAATTTTGGATGGACTACAGAGACTTGAGCATTGAGCAAAAATGTATGGGATTATACAAAAAAGTGTTGGACATTAGCGAATACATATCCATTTCATCACCAGGGTTCAAAAAGGCGTTACCTGACGGATATGACTACATTTTAAGCCACAATTTTGATATTAATGAGATACAAGATGTGCTACAAAAAACTTGTGAACGGAAAAAATCATCAGACATTATTACAATATCCACAATAGGTTCCATCAGAGACTTTGACGCCAACGCAGAAATCATTGACAGCATTAAAAATAACCCTGGCATCAAATTAAGATTCATTGGAAAGGGCATTGCATCCGAGTCCCTGCATAGTTATGCTAAAAATGTTAACGCCAAAAATGTTGAATTTAAAGGTTATTATGACAAAAGCATTGAGCATACTTTCTATGAGGAGACTGATTTTGTGAATATATACTACCCTCATTTGTTGTCACACGACACCGCCTTATCCAATAGATTCTATAAATCACTTGTATTTAAGAAACCTATGATTGTAAGGAGCAAATCCATTCAGGGAGACTTTGTTGAGAAGTACCATTTGGGATTGTCATTAGACAACTGCACTGACCTGCAAGAGAAACTGACATCATTCACTGTTGATGATAAATTTGAAATAAGGTGCGATACACTTTTAAAAGAATTTACGGAAGATTATGATATTTTTGAAAATAAATTTATTCACTTTATTAAAGGCTAACACTTATGAAAACTACAAAAACAAAAGTCTTAATGTCAATAGTAACCAGATTTATTGGAAATATTCAATATACATTTTGTATGTTTCTTACTTTGTTAACCGTTAACATCAGTGCTCAGTCGAATTACACAGAACTAACCGACAAAATTGATTTGTTGACTTTACATATTAACACCAATAATGGCTCAACTCCAAGTTACCAACACGTATATCCACCTCTTAACTGTGATGGAGTGGGTATTACAAATGCTGAGAAACTAAAAGGTGATTTAACTATAACAAGATTAGGCGAAACACTATACAGCAGCGGGGAATATAAAAAAGACGAATCAGGAATTACTATAAAAGTCAGAGGAAATACATCTGCCGCCAACGCTTCGGAGAAAAAACCCTATAAGATAAAACTGCAGAAGAAAGCAGACCTACTGTTTCGCGGGGACAAAAAATATGCCGACAAGAATTGGGTTCTGCTAAATATTAATGATATGCTGACATATACCGGGAATCTGATAAACAAACAGATTGGGATGGAATGGACACCTGAACACCAGTATGTTTTTGTCTATTTGAACGGAGATTTCAGAGGTTTATATATTCTATCTGAGTCAATTGATCGCAATACAGATTGTAGAATCAATGTTTCCAAAGAGGGATATATATTCGAGTATGACGCTTATTGGTGGAATGAGGATGTTTTTGTTCCATCCACAAGGATAAGATATAATTACACATTCAAATATCCGGATGCTGAGGATATAACCATCGATAGCAAAAATTACATTGCTAGTGAGATAGCAAAATTTGAGCACGGATTCTTTACAAAAGATTCTATAGCAGACAACATTAGTTTACACTCTTTTGCCAGATGGCTTATGGTTCACGATATTATTGGAAGTCAGGATTTTGCCGGATCAAATCTTTATTTTAGCAAAAAAGACGCATCATCAAAATCCCCTATATCAATGATTTGTGCTTGGGATTTTGACGGGGCATTCAGCGTAGCGGACAATTGGTCATCTGTGCATAACAAATGGTGGTTTGAACCTTGTTTCAACCTGCCGCAAAAAGATTTTATAAACGACTATCTCAATATCTACGACACACAAGTGGATAATATATTTAATTCAGTAATTGATTCATTAACCACATTAAAAAACTCAGCATTTGCCAATACAATGGAACAAGCATTGGCATTGGAATCCACCAGATGGTATCAAACGACCAAATTTTCCCAACAAATAGATAATATTATCTCATATCTGACAGCAAGAAAAAAATGGATGCCTAAGGCGATGGACGAGTTAAGGAATAAAGATTATAAAGGGGTTACTGTTCTGAAAAACACTCCGTCCTCCACTCTTGAAAAACTTCAATATCTATACCTTCATCTCAAGAGCGGAAAGACTCAAGCCATATTGTGTTCTAACGTAGATAGTATTTGCGTTCAACAAGCAGCGACAAATCAGCCAAAAGATTCATTACATATTTATCTTAACACTTCAAAGAAAGTTACATACGAATTAGGATTATTAGACTATTTAGATTTTGAATACGGCGAGACAGATTCTGTAACAGATGACTGTGGGAACTCATATCTTGTAAGAAAAATCGGCACCCGATATTGGATGGCGGAAAATCTTAAATGTAACATATATAGTGCAAACAGTGAGATAGGACAACTATCAGGTGGAAAACGTGTTAGCATACAATCTCTATCATCAGAAGGATACGACCCTACTTACAGTGACGCCAGTAAATTTGAATTCTCTCCATATACAGACAATTTAACACCTGATATGAGGAATCAGTTCGGGTATTTGTATAATTGGGCGGCGGCTGTCGGTGTGAAAGCCTATGCGTACAGCACAAAGGGGTTTGATTCTGAAAGGCAAGGTATATGTCCTGATGGTTTCCATATCCCAACTAAAAAGGATTGGGAAAATTTAAGTGATAATTTGTATGGATACAATGATTCCGGGATACATTTGAAGACACAAAACGGCTGGTACAAAGGAGACTCTGGTAGTGCCTATTATGAAGGAGTGGAAGACGTTGGTTTAAACTCTGTACCTACTGGATATGCCTTTGTAAATACGATTAATCATGTAGGAGAAGGCTGTTATTATTGGTCAGCAGACGTTTTTGTTGAACAAGAGGCATACGGACGATATCTTTTTTACAACACCTCCAAGTTCGGAGAGTACCATTATGATAAAGGTCTTATGTTAAGTGTCAGATGCGTTAGATAAATTTTTAACACTTTTTTAAAATGACATACACAAAAATGAAAATTGCAATTATAGGTGGTTCCGGATTTGTAGGAACCAGACTTACAGAACTTTTGTTATCAGAAAAAAAGGATGTCTATATCTATGACAAGCAGACAAGCCAAACATATCCTGAATTAGTTACAATAGGAAATGTGCTTGATTTGCCATCACTTACAAAGGCGCTAAAGGGTGCTGATACCGTTGTATTACTCGCCGCCGAGCACAGAGATGATGTTACTCCCACATCTCTTTACTACGATGTAAACGTAGATGGTATGCGTAACACATTGGCTGCAATGGAGGCAAATGGAATTAAACGCCTCGTATTTACAAGTTCTGTGGCGGTTTATGGGCTTAATAAGGTTAATCCTAATGAGCAACATCCCGCAGACCCGTTTAATCATTATGGCAAGAGCAAATGGCAGGCGGAACAAGTGTTACAGGAGTGGTATAAGACTCATTCTGATATGAACATAAGCATACTTAGACCAACGGTGATTTTTGGAGAACGCAACAGAGGCAATGTCTATAACCTGCTTAACCAAATAGCCTCAGGTAAGTTTATGATGATAGGCAAAGGAGACAATGTAAAATCTATGGCTTACGTAGGTAATGTGGTGGCATTCATTAATTTCCTACTTGACACTCAAAAAACAGGATATGAGGTTTACAACTATATAGACAAGCCTGATTTATCTATGAATGAACTTGTGCCTATTGTATCTCAAACCCTAAACAGGCATATATCTCCACTTCACATACCATACTGCATTGGAATGTGCGGAGGCTACTGTTTTGATTTATTGGCTTGGATTACAAGGAAAAAACTTACCATAAGTAGCGTCAGGGTTAAGAAATTCTGTGCGGTAACACAGTTTGACTCCTCTAAGGCTATGGCATCGGGGTACAAGCCACCTTTCACTCTTAAAGAGGGATTGGCAAGAACACTAAAATATGAATTTCTAAAGCAATAAAATTTATGAGAAAATTTAAACTTTTGTTAGCAACTATTTTCTTATACATAGTTCCATCATTTGCATCAATTTACATAAATGAGGTTGTGGCGTCCAACACCACGTATGAGGTGGAAGGAGAGTATCCGGACTGGATAGAATTGTACAATGATGATAGTGCCACCACTGATATTAGCGGATGGTATATGTCTGATAAGAAATCAAAACTAAAATATCAACTACCGGAAGGCACTGTTATAGCACCTAAGTCTTATTTGCTAATATATGCTGATGACAAGGGTGAGGGTCTGCACCTAAATTTCAAAATTTCTAAAGACGGAGAGAAAATATTCTTATTTGACAGTTCTGGAGAGATAGTTAACAATGTGGAGACACCCTCTTTAGGAGATGATGTATCATACGGCAGACTTACAGACGGCGGTGGCACAATGGTACGCTTTATGCCACCATCACCTGCCGCAGCAAATGACCCATCAAAAGTGTTGACTTCAACACCTGTGATATCTCAAAAATCAGGATTCTATAATGAACCTGTTACAGTTGAGATAACCACAGATGATGACCTCGCAGAAATAAGATACACTCTCGACGGAAGTGTACCTGACGGCACTTCCAACCTATACACAGAGCCTTTAACTTTTGAAACGACAACAGTGCTTAGGGCGGTATCATACATCGAGGGGGCACCTGCAGGCACTCCGGCATCAGAAACATATCTTATAAATGAGAGAAAACCTGAACTGCCAGTGGCACTACTGGTTACAGACCCTAAAAATCTGCTTGATGATGAGATTGGAATTTATGTGACAGGTACTAACGGCATAACAGGGAACTGCTCTGACATTCCACGTAATTGGAATCAGGATTGGGAGAGACCAGCAAATTTCTGCTATTTAGGAGAATCTGACACCAGCCAACTTAATATTGACTTAGGAATTAAAATTGCTGGTGGTTGCAGTAGGTCGTTTTCTAAAAAAACATTAAATCTAAAAACAAATAGCAAATATTCTGATGGCAAGTTAAAATACCGATTTTTTAAAGACAGGGAAAATGATACTTTTAAAGCGATTAAACTGAGAAATACGGGTTTTTTCTCTAATGGAGATTACGTGCACGATATATTATCCGCAGAGATAGCAAAAGGGATGGACATTGATTATCAGGCATATCAACCAATTGTAGTCTTTGTAAATGGAGAATATTGGGGCATTTTTAATTTAAGAGAAAAATTAGACGAGCACTATATACAGGAAAATTACGGAATAGATAAGGATGAAGTAAATATGGTGGAAAATCATTACATTATTGTAAATGGCTCTAACGACTCATATATTAATCTATTGGAAAGATTTCTAAAAGATACTGCATCGCTTGAGAACGAATCAGATTATTTGTATGTGACAAATCATATTGATGTATCAAATTATATTGACTATTTAATTCTGGAAACATTTATCAGTAATGATGACTGGCCTCATAATAATATATTATATTGGTCTGAAAGAAACATTGATAAATGGCGATGGATCTTATATGACACTGATCACAGTTATGGATTATATGGAGACAAGATACCAGCGTCAAGTCCATCTGTTTTTGATTCTCAATTAATTTCTTTTGAACCTGAATCAAAATATCCGGAATGGTCAAACAGATTGTTTAGAAGGCTTATGACAAATGACTCGTTCTTAAATGAATTCACACAACGATATGCTCTTTATTTATCAACAGTACTTCATTATGACAACACCTCAGAATCTGTTGACAGCCTCTCAAATCTGATAAGAAATGAAATGCCATACGAGTTTGACAAATGGAAGAACAACACTATTGCCAGATGGGAGGAATCTCTTAGTTCATTAAAGACATTCCTCTTTGACAGACCACAATATATGTATCAATTCCTGCAAGAGCGTTTTGGAGTGGAAGGTACATTTAACACTACAATATCTGTTGATGGAGGTGTTGCTGGCATAAAGTTATATGGTGTGAACATAGCGACTCCTTTTGAAGGTCTGCTGTTTGGCAAAAGACCAATCCGGTTGGAGCCAGCATTTGACCACGAGTTGTATAACTTTGACCATTGGCAGATAACATCTGAAGAAGGTGAGGTTGTAAATATTTTTGAAGACACCCTAGACTATACGCTCACATCTAACAGTGATATACGTCTCGTGCTAAAAGACCCTATACCTGCAGATACCGATGACAATGTATACAATTCTAATATTACAGCTTGGCCTAATCCTGCATCTGACATTATTACAATATCTGGCGGAACTGATGGCGTATCTTATATCATTTCTAATATCGCAGGTAATGAACTTTTGAAAGGAACGGGCGAAAGCGTTGATGTGAGCAATCTGTTACAAGGCGTTTACATAATCTCTATTAGCGAAAACAACAATACTACAACTAACAGAATAGTTATTGAAAGATAAAATTTTATGCTTTTATTTTTTCTAAATGGTATATTTTTATACCTTTGCGAAAAGGTATAAGCATATTCTTAAAAAAAAACTATGAAAAAACTATTATTTATCCCATTTATGGCACTAACTGCCACATTAGCATTTGCTGAAGACTGGGCCGCTACTATCAATGACGCTCCAGATGGTGCAAAATACCTTATAAACGGAAAATCCGTTAAAAAGGCTGTGGCTCAAGAGATGGATATGGCTACAGTTGAGTCTGTTACCATTTCTAATGATTCAGTAATGATTTATACTAAAGTTCACCAACTGTCAGAAGGGGAGAAACAAGAGGCTCACTACCCTGGTGGCAAGGAGGCTTTGGACGCATTCTTTGCTGAGAATCTTGTTTATCCTGAGGCAGACAAGCCTAACAAGATTAACGGCTATGTTGTAGTGAAATTTATGATTTCTTCAGAGGGCAGGATAGTCTCTCCTGAAGTTGTCCGCAGTTTGTCTCCGACAATTGACGCAGAGGCTTTGAGACTTGTAAATATGATGCCTGATTGGGTGCCAGGTTACGTATCGGGGCAAGCCGTAACATCTATCTATCAGTTACCTATCTTGTTTAAGTGTCCTAAACCAGAGAAACCAACGAAAAAATGACAATAATAGGTCTTATAGTTGCTATGGAGATTGAGTTTGCTTTAATGAAGCAAACTCTTTCTAATATTACCGTGGATATGCCTGGATATTGCATCGGGGTATTGGGTGATAAAAAAATAATATTGCAGAAAAGCGGAATAGGAAAGGTTAACTCAGCCCTTGCCACCGCTAAACTGATAGCGACAGAACACCCTGATTACATTATAAACAGTGGTGTTGCAGGTGGTCTTGACCGCTCAGTGGCTCAAGGTGACGTGGTTGTAGGCGAATATACGGCATACCACGACCTTGATATAGGTGAGGAGATTGCATCTCAAGATGATTTGGGATTCCCCAAATACATACCTGCGGATTCCGCGCTACTTGCACGTATAAAAGAGATTAGAGTATCTGATGACACTGTAAAATACGGACTTATTTGCACAGGAGACCAGTTCATTACAAACAATGACGCCTTGATGGCTATTAAGGAGAAGTTCCCCGAAGCGCTTGCAGTTGATATGGAATCAAACAGCATTGCCCACGCCTGCTATCAAAACAATGTTCCGTTTATAAGCATTAGAATCATAAGCGACACCCCTTGGGTGGAATACCACACTGAGCAATATGCCGCATTCTGGAAATCGGCACCACAAAGGTTGTTCCAGATAGTTTCTGAAATAATAAAGTAGGTTTATGAGAAACAGACAATTCTCTATTTTGGAAATTATTGCGATACTACTTGTCATAATAGGACATTTGAATTCGATTCCTGGTATTATTCACACTAACATATATTTCCCAGTTTACGGATATCACATGGCTCTGTTTTTTTTCATATCCGGATATTTTTTTAAAAATCTGGAATGGAAAACATTGCCAAAATATTTTATAAAAAAAGTAAAACATCTGGTACTTCCATTAATTGGATGGAACATAGTATACGCTTTTCTGGCAAATACTATTTATCAACATCATATAGTTAACTATTTTCCTGCACAAGATTATTTCTCCGTATTCAATTTGTTTATCTCTCCTTTTATTTATGGAGATCAGTATCTATTAAACTTAGTTGGTTGGTTCGTAACTGCCTTATTTTTTGTACAAATAGTGTATGGAATAATTTTCTGTGCAAAATATAAAATACCTGATTGGGCTATTGCCATTGTGCTACTATGCATTGCCGTAATATCTATGCACATTGATATGAGTTCGCTACCAGATATACTTAGTGTGAACATTAAAAGGACCTGTTTTTTTATCGTTTTTTTCCATTTCGGTTATTGTTATAAGACATATTTGGAAAAGTATGACGCTTTAAATAATATATTATATTTTGCAATATGGGGTCTGCTTTTACTAACATTTAATAAGTTCTCACCATCATATATTTATTTTTCTGCATATGGTAATTTTAATGGTGGAACATGGCAACCTTTTGTATCCAGTTTTCTTGGAATAATGTTTTGGCTACGCATTGCAAGAATAATTACACATTATACTGTAACATCTGAATTCGAAAAATTTGCCAGCGAGAACACATGGAGCATAATGTTACATCATTTATTTGTACTATTCATGCTAAATTGGCTATGTATAAAAATTGGAATAAATACAGATATTCATTCATTTCAAAACTCACTTTGGAGCTATCAGCCAACATTGTCATTTTGGGTGTATCTTTTACTATTATTTCTTATTCCACTTTCTTTTCAATATTTATTCAATAAACTTAAGAATTACCTGTATAAAAGTGCAAAATATATCCTTTATGCAGTAAAAACACATATTTAAAACTTGAACCAATTCTACGCCCCAAATATTCTCTCTGACAACACTCTGCCTGAGGAGGAATCTCACCACGCAGTAAAGGTTCTGCGTCTGCAGGCTGGTGACAGTATCCTGGTAATGGACGGTAAAGGCACAATGTACCACGCCACAATTGCTGTGGCACACCCAAAACACTGCGTACTTAATAGTTTGGAGAAGGTGGACACAATACGCACTCGCAACTACCATCTTCATATAGCCATAGCACCTACTAAAAATATGGACAGGTTGGAATGGTTTGTGGAAAAGGCGGCTGAAATTGGCATAGATGAAATTTCCCCTATATTCTGCACATTCTCAGAGCGAAAAGTACTGAAAAATGACCGCATTGAGAAGATTCTTGTATCAGCAATGAAGCAGTCAATGCAACCATACCTCACAAAACTGAACGAGCCTTGCGCATTTAATGCATTTCTAAAGCGTGTATCAATATTTGACGGGCAGAAATTCATAGGTCACTGCCATAGCGGAGAGAAGGAGATGCTGGCAAAAGCGGTTCAGCCCAATGGCAAATATCTTATAATGATTGGACCGGAAGGTGATTTCAGTGAAGAAGAGGTGGCGGAAGCGGTGAAAAACGGTTTCACACCAATCTCCTTAGGAGATATGCGTCTGCGTGTTGAGACTGCGGCACTCTACAGTTGCTCAGTAGTAGCAGTAAAGAATCAACTTTCTTGATATTTCATTACTTTTGGAAAAATTCATTTTCAAAAGTCAGTTTTTTTTCATAACTTTGGAAGAATTTTTGCTTGAATAGTGCATATATGCATAATATATACAAAAAAGAAGACTTAAAAATATGGGAAATTTTATCTACGCGTTAGAATTAATGGGAATTGGAATGGGAACTGTATTTGTTGTTCTAATTCTTGTAATAGAACTTGGCAAGGCATTGATTGCCATTGTCAACAAAATAGCCCCTGAAGAGGAGAAACCTCAGCCTAAGGCAGCCACCCCTGCAGCCGTTATGCCTAATGTGGCACAGGCTATAGCACAGGCGGTAAATGTAATTACAGGAGGCAAGGGCAAAGTTGATAAAATAGAAAAACAGTAAAACCTAAAGAATATGGCTACTAAAAAGAGACAAGTGAAATTCTGCCTGGTGTTCCGTGATATGTGGCAGGCTGCAGGCAAGTATGTGCCACGTGTTGACCAACTTACAAAAGTCGCACCTGCTATTGTAAAGATGGGGTGCTTCGCTCGTGTTGAGACAAACGGCGGTGGTTTTGAACAGGTTAATCTTCTTTTTGGAGAGAACCCGAACAAAGCCGTACGTGAGTGGACCAAACCTTTCCGTGAGGCGGGCATTCAGACCCAACTTCTTGACCGTGCGCTTAACGGTCTAAGAATGAGTCCTGTACCAAGTGATGTCAGAAAACTATTTTATGTTGTCAAGAAGAAACAGGGTACCGATATTGCCCGCACATTCTGCGGACTTAATGACTTGCGTAACATCATACCTTCAATAGGCTATGCAAAAGCAGGCGGAATGATTTCACAGTGCAGTCTTTGCATAACATTCTCGCCTATTCACACTGTTGAATATTATACAGAGATGGCGTACAAACTTATTGAGGCTGGCGCTGATGAGATATGCCTGAAAGATATGGCTGGAATAGGCCGCCCAGTGACACTTGGTCAGATTGTAGCAAACATAAAGAAGAAATACCCCGATATCCCTGTTCAATACCACTCACACGCAGGTCCCGGTTTCTCTATGGCATCAGTTCTTGAGGTTTGCAAGGCTGGCTGTGACTATGTTGACGTAGGTATGGAACCTCTCTCCTGGGGTACGGGACACGTTGATGTGCTTGCTGTTCAGGCTATGCTTAAAGATGCCGGTTTTGATGTTCCTGAGATAAATATGGAGGCATATATGGAGGTTAGGACTCTGATTCAGGAGATGATGGATGACTTCCTTGGTTACTATATTCCATCACGAAACCGTCTTATGAACTCTCTTCTTATCGCTCCGGGACTTCCTGGCGGTATGATGGGTTCTCTAATGACCGACCTTGAGACAAATCTTGAGAGCATTAACAAATACAAGGCAAAGAACAATCTGCCAGCGATGTCTCAAGATGAACTTCTTATAAAACTATTTAATGAAGTTGCCTACATTTGGCCTAAGATGGGTTATCCTTGTCTGGTTACTCCATTCAGCCAATATGTAAAGAATATGGCACTTATGAACGTTATGCAAATGGAGAAGGGTAAGGAGCGTTGGTCTATGATTGCCGATGACATCTGGGATATGATGCTTGGCAAAGCAGGTGCGCTACCAGGTCCGCTTGCTCCTGAACTTATTCAAAAGGCTAAGGAACAAGGACGTGAGTTCCACACTGAAGACCCGCAATCAAACTACCCTGACGCCCTTGACACATTCCGCAAGGAGATGGCAGACAACAATTGGGAACTTGGACAGGATGACGAGGAACTCTTTGAACTTGCAATGCACCCGCAACAGTACCGTCTGTATAAATCAGGTCAGGCAAAGGCTGCCTTTGAAGAGGACCTTGCAAAACGCAAGGCTGAGAAGGCTGGTGCAAAGGGTGGCATAGCACTTCCACAAACAGTTACAGTTGATGTAAACGGTGAGAAATACACAGTTACAATAGGTGCCAATGATGGTTCAGCGGCAGCACCGCAAGCAGGAGCGCCCGCAGCCACAGCCGCACCAGGTGAGGGCAAGGAACTACAGGCACCACTTGAAGGCAAGTTCTACCTTGTAAAGTCTGCCGCAGAAACACCTGTTAAGGTTGGTGACACTGTAAAGCAAGGTCAGACAGTATGCTACATTGAGGCTATGAAGACCTTTAACGCCATTGCGGCGGAGTGTGACGGTGTTATTACAGAGATTTGCTACAAGAGCGGAGACTCAATCTCTGAAGATGATGTAATAATGAAAATCAAAGGATAAGCCGTATGGAGAATGTATTTGAGAAAATATACCAAATGACGGCGTTCAGTGATATTATTGCTGACCCACGATTCCTTATTATGTACGCACTTGCCTTCCTGCTACTCTATTTAGGTATCAAGAAGGAGTTTGAGCCATTGTTGCTTGTTCCTATCGCATTTGGTGTACTTATAGCAAATTTCCCTGGAGGTGGAATGGGTGTGCTTGGTGCTGACGGAGACGGCTTGGTTCACTATATGAAAGATGGCGTGATGGTGGCTAAGAATGTTTATGAGATGCCTCTGCCTGAGATAGCCCACGATTTGGGTCTTATGAACTATATCTACTACGCACTTATCAAGTCAGGTCTGCTTCCACCTATAATATTTATGGGTGTAGGCGCATTGACTGACTTTGGTCCTATGCTGCGTAACCTGAAACTTGCCATATTTGGTGCAGGAGCACAATTCGGTATCTTTGCGGTACTGCTTGTAGCGTCACAGTTCTTCACAATGCAGGAGGCGGGCTCACTTGCAATCATAGGTGGAGCAGACGGTCCTACAGCAATATTCACCACTCTGAAACTTGCCCCGCACCTTCTTGGTCCTATAGCCATAGCGGCATACTCATATATGGCACTCGTGCCTGTCATAATTCCGCTTGTTGTAAAACTTACCTGCAGAAAGAAGGAACTTATGATTAATATGAAGGAGCAAGATAAACTCTATCCTAATAAACAAGAGTTCAAGAATATGAGAGTGCTTAAAATAGTGTTCCCAATAGCGGTAACAACCATCGTGGCCATAATTGTGCCTGATGCTGTGGCACTTGTAGGTATGCTTATGTTCGGTAACCTGTTGAAAGAGATTGGCGCTAACACCTCACGTCTGTTTGACGCAGCCTCTAACGGTATTATGAATGCGGCAACTATATTCCTCGGACTCTCTGTAGGAGCCACGATGACCGTTGAGGCATTCCTAAACTGGACAACAATAGGAATTGTAGCGGGAGGTTTCCTTGCTTTCGGATTTTCAATATTCGGTGGCATTATGCTTGTCAAGATAATGAACCTCTTTACTAAGAAGAAGATTAATCCGCTTGTAGGTGCTACCGGCCTGAGTGCCGTTCCTATGGCATCACGTGTGGCCAATGACATAGCTCTTAAATATGACCCTAAAAACCACGTGTTGAACTACTGTATGTCAAGTAATGTGGCTGGTGTTATCGGTTCCGCCGTTGCGGCGGGAATCCTGATATCATTCCTCGGATAAACACACAACCTGAGAGATAAATTAAAAGTGGTCTTTGAACAGGACCACTTTTTTTATAAATATACTTTTAGTATCTGTTTTTATACTAAAAATATATGCGGCTATACTAATAGTATATTTTTATGTATTAAAAGTATAGTTTTTCTATCTGTTTCAAATTGTAATTTTATGGTATAAGAAAACATAAAAAACCACAAGATGACACGAGAAGAACTTGGACGCAGGATAAAAGCGGTTCGTGCAGAGAAACAGATGAAACAGACGGTAGTTGCTGACGCTATGGGAATAACCGTGGGAGCGTACATAAAATTAGAGACAGGCAAGACTAAAATCAATATAGACCACCTCTCAAAATTGTCATCAATATTCAAAGTCCACATAGCAACATTCTTTGTTGATGAGATATTCTTAGGAGAACTTGGCGTGAAGGAGATGGCAAACCTTGGTAATGATATAAGAAGTATGATTGCCGCTGAACTTGCCTCTCCATTCAACAAAAAATGACTCTAAAAATAGCGTAATTGTAGTTTTAGTTGTTATTTAGCAACTAATTTTTATAGTTTTTAAACTGTTTTAATGATTAACTTTACATACGCAGTGCCAATAGTGGCTATGCCTAATTTAATCATTAACAACTATGAAAAAATTGTACCTACTTAAAAAGAAGAGAGAGACAGATGCAAATGAGAGGACCAAAATCGGTGAGATATTAAGAACACGCAGACATCTTAAAAATCTAACTCAAGAAGAGGTTGCTAAATTAATAGGACTTACAACCACGGCTTACTCAAAAATAGAGAGAGGGGAAAGCGGAGTCAATATGGACAGGCTTAGACAATTGGGTAAAGTACTTGAAGTTGACCTTGACACTCTGATTGACAACGCACCGCCAAGCCGGATAGCCCTACAGGATTTAATATCAAACCTCAAATCAATGAACAGGAACATTGAGAAGATATCATCCTGGATAGCAAGTGAGAAACCACAAATTTATAGAATAGCGGATGCTGGTACTGTTATGGCACAGCAGGATTTTGAAATGCTTAAAGCGGGAGTTGGACAACCTGTCAAAAGGAGATGTGTGAAACAGGAAAAACCAAAAAAAAGGGTTTATAAAAAGAAGAAACCAAATAAAGACAAAGAGGTATAAAAAACAAAAGGTGTTCACGCTTGAACACCTATTTGCTAACCTTAAAATCAAATACTATGAAAAAATCACAATGCAAATATAGGGCGTTTTAAATATGCAAGTACACATATAATAAAATATTTTGCATATATACCCTATTTTTCATTGTGTTATTTCAAAGCAATTACAAGGTTGTTTCATTGTTGTTACATTAACATACCTTCACCCCGTTTCTCACCTCAGCCGAAGGGGAAACAACCACTAATCTGCCATCAGCATCCATAGCGGAGAGTATCATTCCCTGACTCTCCACACCCTTTAGTTTACGAGGTGCGAAGTTGGCTACAAAACAAATCTGCTTGCCAATCAAATCCTCCGGATTATACCAGGCGGCTATGCCTGAAACTATTGTACGGCAACCCATACCGTCATCAATCTTGAACTGCAGAAGTTTGTCGGCCTTTGGAACACGGGAGCATTCAAGCACTTTACCCACGCGTATGTCAAGTTTTTCAAAATCATCAAACGGAACATTCTCTTGTACGGGCTGTGGTTTGAAGTTCTTGAGTTCCTCCAAACGCTTTGCCTCTTCATTCTTCTTCTTTATCTCTGCCAAACGATTCATCTGAGCCTCTATGGCGGCATCCTCTATCTTCTCAAACAAGAGTTCAGCCTTCCCTATCTGAGAACCTGTAGTAAGCAAGTCAAGGCTGCCTAATTTATCCCACGACCAACTCTCAAGATTAATCATCTCTCTAAGTTTCTTGCTGCTGAACGGCAGGAAAGGCTCAAAAGCAATTGCAAGATTCGCTGTAATCTGCAAAGAGATATTCAATATTGTGGCAACACGCTCCATATCCTCCTTTGCAACTTTCCAAGGCTCTGTGTCGGCAAGATATTTGTTACCTATACGAGCCAGATTCATAGCCTCTTTCTGAGCGTCACGGAACTTGAAGTTATCAAGCAATTGCTCAACTTCAGCCTTTACATCTGCAAACTCTTTAAGTGTAGCCTCATCATATTCAGTCAGGGTGCCACGTGCGGGAACCTTGCCGTCAAAATATTTCTGAGTCAGCACAAGGGTTCGGTTTACAAAGTTACCATAGATGGCTACAAGTTCATTGTTATTACGTGCCTGGAAATCACGCCAAGTGAAGTCATTATCCCTTGTCTCAGGTGCGTTTGCCGTAAGAACATAACGCAACACATCTTGTTTGCCTGGGAAATCGGCAAGATATTCGTGCAGCCATACAGCCCAGTTGCGTGAAGTTGATATCTTATCCCCCTCAAGGTTCAGGAACTCATTTGACGGGACATTATCGGGAAGTATGAAAGAACCCTCCGCCTTAAGCATTGCAGGGAACACAATGCAGTGGAATACTATGTTATCCTTTCCAATGAAGTGGACAAGACGTGTCTCAGGGTCTTTCCACCACTTCTCCCAATCATTTGGCAGAAGTTCCTTAGTATTTGAAATATAGCCTATAGGTGCGTCAAACCACACATACAGGACTTTTCCCTTGGCATTATCTATTGGAAGCGGGATACCCCAATCAAGGTCACGGCTTACGGCACGTGGCTGAAGATGCATATCAAGCCAACTCTTACACTGTCCGTAAACATTGGGACGCCACTCCTTGTGGTCTTCAAGAATCCACTTACGGAGCCACTCCTCATCCTTGTCAAGAGGCAGATACCAATGTTTTGTCATACGCTTTACAGGGGCGCTGCCGCTTATCGTGGATTTTGGATTTATAAGTTCATCTGGTGAGAGGGTTGAGCCACACTTCTCACATTGGTCTCCGTATGCACCCTGTTCGTGGCATTTAGGGCACTCTCCTGTAATGTAACGGTCAGCAAGGAAAACCCCTGCCTCCTCATCAAAGTACTGCTCACTCTCCTTTGTAATAAAGCCACCCTTGTCATATATTGTCTTGAAAAAGTCTGAGGCAACCTGTGTGTGGACATCACTTGTTGTACGAGAGTAAATATCAAACGAGATACCGAACTCCTCAAAAGACCTCTTTATGAGAGTATGATAACGGTCAACAATATCCTGTGGCGTCACACCCTCCTTACGAGCCTTTATTGTAATAGGCACTCCGTGCTCATCTGAACCACCGATGAAAAGCACCTCCTTGCCCTGTAGTCTCAAATATCGGGCGTAGATGTCAGCAGGCACATATACACCTGCAAGGTGACCTATATGAACAGGTCCGTTGGCGTATGGAAGCGCCGATGTGATTGTAGTTCTTTTAAACTCCATATATATATAAAATTAATATTATTCTATCTCCTCAAATTTGGTATCCTCCGCCTTTGATTTGTCTATTTTACCACGACGGAACTGCTGTGACGCACTGTTCCCATTCTGACGCTCAAAACGGTCATTATGAGTGCGTTTTATCATCTTCCTCACTGATAGTATATTATATACCACGATGAAGAGAATGAACAGTATTATAAACAGCAGAAACCGCATATTCAATTAGCAATTAGTAATTAGTAATTATTTCTCCTTTCTCCTTTATCCTTTCTCATTGCTCTGATTATCAGCCAGATGCCGAAAATGATAAACGGAATGCTCAGAATCTGTCCCATATTTATAATCATACCCGCCTCAAACTCTGATTGGTCATTCTTTATGAACTCAATAAGGAACCTCATAATGAACATCACGGCAAAACCTGTTCCGCATATAAGACCCTCACGCTTGCGTGCGTCTGTTCGCCAATACATCCACATCAGTATGCCGAATAGCACAAGATATGCAAGAGACTCATATATCTGCGTAGGATGACAGGCTGGAATCTGTTCAACAGGAATACCCGGATAGTCTCTCACAAACTTGAAGCCCCAAGGCAGGTCTGTCTCACAACCGTATATCTCAGAGTTCATAAGATTACCAATTCTTATAAGAGCGGCCACAGAGCAACAGACAACATACATTCTGTCAGCAAGCCAGAAGAATGACTTCTTACACAAATATTTGGCAAGCAGCCACACTGTTATGATAATGGCTGCGGCACCTCCGTGGCTTGCAAGCCCACCCTTCCAAATCTGAAAAATCTCACCTATGTGGTCTTTATAGTAATCCCAATCATAGAAGAATACGTGTCCCAAACGAGAGCCCACAATTACGGCAATGACCATATAGATGAAAATCTTGTCCGCCCAATCATCGGGGCAACCTTCACTCTTGAGCATCTTACCAAGAAGCCAGATGGCAAACAAAAAACCTGTGGCATATATTATTCCATACCAACGCACCTCAACAGAGCCCAATGCAAATGCCACGGGGTCAGGGTTCCAGATTATAGATAGTAATGACATATTAATTAACAATTAACAATTAATAATTAACAATTATGGTGCAAGCCGAATACAGACAAACTTGTAACCGATTCAACACATTAAGGTGCAAATATAGTGAATTTTTAGGAATTAGTGTGCGGCTATGGCAAAGGAGACGCAATTAACAGTAACTCCGTCTATTTTAAGTAGTTCACGGGTACACGCCTCAAGTGTGGCGCCAGTTGTCATAACATCATCAACAATCATAACACGCTTACCCTCAAGAATGCGGCTCTCTGTTATCCCGAACAAATTGAGAGAGTTCTCATACCGCTCACTTATGTTCTTATGAGTCTGCGTAACATTCTCCCTCACTCTAACAAGGGTGGTTGTGTCAACGGGTACCCCGATGACAGAACTTATACCATTCGCTATCATTTCCGCCTGATTATACTTACGCTTTTTAAGTTTTGACGGGTGAAGCGGCACTGGTACAATATAGTCAACATCAGCCACAGGGGAACCCTTAATCTCACCCCCGATAAGGTGTCCCATCTCCACGCCAAGGGTTTTGGCTCCCTTGTATTTCAGGTTATGAAGCATCTGCTGGGCAATTCCACCCTTATGAAAATAACAATATGCCGTAGCGTGCGCTACGGGCACCTTGTTCCAGAAAAGTTTCTCAGCCTCATTGTCACTCTCACGGTGAAAACCAGTCTTGCTTAGGTCATATCTGCATTGCGTGCATATCTCACTCTCCCCTTTCACAAGATAGCCGCCACACCCACCGCAAACCTTTGGATAGATAAGTGACATAAGTGCTTTGAACCATTCCGCAATCATAAATCATAGAATATATTGAACCTCTTTGAAGGCATAGCGGCGGTCTCTGCCATCGGGGCTGGTTATATGAAGATGTCCGTCAGGCTCAACAGAAGTGATGCGACCGGAAAAAACGCCTGTGGCATCGTGGTAAGTGGCTTGAACGCCAAACCTGAAAAGACGCTCCATATACCTTGCGTGAAGAGTAGCCCTACCTGTCAATCCATCATAGAAGTTACGGCGGAAATTCTCCAATATGGTCCCAAGAACCCGCCTTATATTATGTTCCGCACCTGTAATATTGAGCATTGAAACTGGATTTGGGGCATCTGAGCGGAACACCTTTTGATTTACGTTAAGTCCTACCCCGATGACACAATCTTTTATGCCTCCGCCACTCAAATTGTTCTCAATAAGAATGCCCGCAATTTTTTTCTCCTTCCAATAGATGTCATTAGGCCATTTCACTGATACTGAGCCCATTTCAGCATCAAGAGTCTCAGCAACAGCAAGGGCTATAGCCTCTGAGATGAAAAACTGCTCCGACGCCTTGACCGTAACAGGGTGAACAACCGTTGAGAATAACAGGTTCTTCCCCTTTTCTGACTCCCAATGATTACCCACCTGACCATAGCCGCAACTTTGAAATGATGTGTATATTGTATGAAAGTCAGCGTATGACTCCCCTCTTTCAATGCCATCAAGCAAAAGCCTGTTGGTTGATGTACACTCATCAATAAATGTAATCAAACCCTGCTCCATTATTGAAATTTAAGTGTCAGATTAATGAAGTCAGCAACACTGAGTTGTTCAGGACGCCTGTTCCACAAATCAGAAGTGGTATCCATACCCTCTTTCATAATTGGTTTAAGTGAGTTTCTCAGTGTCTTGCGGCGCTGGTTGAAAGCAGTCTTGACAACTGTTTTAAAGAGTCTCTCATCACAAGGAAGTGACTTTACTCCGTTCCTTTTCATTGATAGTACAGCGGAATCAACCTTTGGCGGAGGGGCAAAGACTCCAGGGGGCACGGTAAAGAGATATTCAATATCATAATACGCCTGCAAAAGCACGCTTAATATGCCATAATCCTTATTTCCTGGTCCTGAGGCAAGACGCCTGGCAACCTCCTTCTGTATCATACCTGAGACAAAAGGAATACGGTCACGGTAGTCCAGCACACGAAAGAAAATCTGACTTGATATGTTATATGGATAGTTGCCTATCAAGGCAAATGAGGCACCGTCAAAAAGAGTGTCAATATTGAATTTAAGAAAATCACCCTCTATAATCCTACCGTCCAACCCTCTGCTGAAGTTCTCCTTCAGGTACTCAACAGACTCTCCGTCAATTTCAATTACCTGAAGGTTTTTCTCTTTTTCAAGAAGAAACTGCGTAAGAACACCCATACCAGGACCTATCTCAAGCACATTTCTCTCAGCAGTCTGGTCAACAGTATCGGCAATACGGCTTGCAATTCCCAAATCAGTGAGGAAGTGCTGACCTAAGTATTTCTTCGCCCTTACCTGCATCAGAGTCCTCTGCCGCAGCAGTTCTTATACTTCTTACCGCTACCGCACGGGCAAGGGTCATTACGCCCTACCGTCTTCTCTACACGTATTGGTTGTGTCTTCTGCTGCTCACGGGTATCCTGTGAGCCTGCCTTCATAATATCACTCTTGTGAGCCTGATATTTGCTATAGTCACTGCGTTGCTGCTGACGAGCCTCTTGCACCGCATCGCCCTCCTTTACAGGTATCTGACCACGCAGAAGCACTGTAATAGCCTTCTGGTTTATGGTCTCTATCATATTCATAAAGAGTCCGTGAGCCTCAATCTTGTAGATTACAAGCGGGTCTTTCTGCTCATATTGGGCATTCTGCACACTTGTACGCAAATCGTCCAAATCACGCAGATGCTCTTTCCAAGCCTCGTCTATTGTGTGAAGCAGTATAGCCTTCTGGAACTCCTTGACAACCACCTTACCCTCTGTCTCATACGCCTCTTTAAGGCTTACAGGGATATTATACATTAGTTTGCCATCAGTGAACGGAATTATAATACGCTCATACATCTGACCCTGTGTCTCATATACTCTCTTGATTACAGGATACGCTATCTGTGCCGTGCGCTCACACTTACGGCTGAAACTGTCATAAACCTGGTCATAAATCCAATCTGTCAAATCCTGAATCTTGGTCTTACGCATCTGTTCAAGAGTAATGTCAAGGTCTATGGCAAACTGGCGCAGCAGAGCCATCTTTAGAGCCTCAGCGTCGGCACTGTCATAATATGTGTCAACCTGTGCGGCAATGCCGTCATAAATCATATTTATAATGTCAATACCTATGCGTTCTCCCATAAGAGCGTGGTGACGGCGGGCGTAAATGTTTGTACGCTGTTTGTTCATAACGTCATCATACTCAAGCAGACGCTTACGAATGCCAAAGTTGTTCTCCTCAACCTTTTTCTGGGCACGCTCAATTGATTTTGAGATTTGGTTATGCTCCATCATCTCATCTTCCTTAAGTCCCAAGGCATCCATAACCTTTACAATACGGTCCGAACCAAAGACACGCATAAGATTGTCTTCAAATGAGACATAGAATACAGATGAGCCCGGGTCACCTTGACGTCCTGAACGTCCGCGCAACTGACGGTCAATACGACGGCTCTCGTGCCTCTCCGTACCAATGATGGCAAGACCACCTGCCGCCTTTGACTCAGGCGTAAGTTTAATATCAGTACCACGACCTGCCATATTGGTTGCAATTGTAACAGTACCAGGACGGCCTGCCAGAGCCACTATCTCAGCCTCTTTTTGGTGCAGTTTGGCATTTAGCACATTATGCTTTATATGACGCAGTGTGAGCATACGGCTCAAAAGTTCTGATGTATCAACGGCGGTTGTACCCACAAGCACAGGTCTGCCCTCGGCAATCAAGCGCTCAATCTCCGCTATAACAGCATTATATTTGGCTCGTTTTGTCTTATAGATACGGTCATTCATATCCTCACGTATCACAGGACGGTTTGTAGGTATAGTCACAACATCAAGTTTATAGATGTCCCAAAACTCACCTGCCTCAGTCTCAGCAGTACCCGTCATACCTGCAAGTTTACGGTACATACGGAAATAGTTTTGAAGTGTTATGGTTGCGAAAGCCTGCGTGGCGGCCACAACCTTAACACGCTCCTGAGCCTAAATAGCCTGATGAAGACCATCTGAGTAACGTCTGCCCTCCATTATACGGCCTGTCTGCTCATCTACAATCTTAACCTTTCCGTCATCTATTACATATTGGTCATCTTTCTCAAAGAGTGCGTAAGCCTTAAGCAGTTGGTTGACAGTATGGACACGCTCTGACTTTACGGCATAGTCAGCCATAAGGTCATCGTGCTTAGCAAGTTTCTCATCAGCGGTAAGGTTCTGGTTCTCAAGTTCGGCGAGTTCTGAGCCTATGTCAGGAAGTACAAAGAACTTAGGGTCATCAACATCGGCGGAGATAAGGTCAATACCCTTATCCGTCATCTCTATGCTGTTATGCTGTTCCTCAATTACAAAGAATAGTTCATCTGTAATCTCAGGCATACGCTTGTTGTTCTGCTCCATATATACAGCCTCAGTCTTGAGCATCGCGGCTTTTACGCCAGGCTCACTCAAATATTTGATAAGTGGCTGATACTTAGGAAGTCCCTTGAACGCACGATACAAGTAGATAGTTCCCTGAGCCTGTTCATCGGGGTTTTCAGACGCCATAAGTTTCTTGGCGTCAATAAGAAGACGGGTTACAAGAGCCTTCTGAGCCGCCACAAGTTTCTCAACCTTAGGGCAGTACTGCTCAAACATCTGGTCATCACCCTTTGGCACCGGACCTGAGATTATAAGAGGGGTACGCGCGTCATCTATGAGAACTGAGTCAACCTCGTCCACGATAGCGTAGTTATGACGTCGTTGCACCAAATCCTCAGGTGAGCCAGCCATATTGTCACGCAAGTAATCAAAGCCGAACTCATTGTTTGTACCAAATGTAATATCGGCATTATATGCCTGGCGACGCTCATCAGAGTTAGGCTTATATTTATCTATGCAATCAACGCTGAGCCCGTGGAACATATACAGGGGTCCCATCCACTCTGAGTCACGTTTTGACAGGTAGTCATTGACAGTTACAACGTGTACGCCGTTGCCTGTGAGCGCGTTAAGGAACACCGGAAGGGTTGCCACAAGGGTCTTACCCTCACCAGTAGCCATCTCGGCAATCTTACCCTTGTGCAGTACCACGCCACCAATGAACTGAACGTCATAGTGAGCCATATCCCACTTTATGGTGTTGCCACCAGCCATCCATTCATTCTTGTAAACGGCGTTATCACCGTCAATTGTCACAAAATCAAATTTAACGGCAAGTTTACGGTCAAAATCGGTAGCCTTGACTGTTATGGTCTCATTCTCCTTGAAACGCCTCGCTGTCTCACGAATTATACAGAACACCTCCGGCAGATATTTGTCAAGTTGCTCGTCCATAGCGTCAAGAGACTTCTTGTCAAGTTTGTCAATCTCAGCGTACAGTGGCTCACGCTCCTGATAATCTGTCTTGTCTATCTGAGCCTTTAACTCATCTATCCTTGCCTGTGAGTCAGCGGCAACGGCTCTTACCGCCGCCCTAATCTCCGCAGAGCGTTCACGCAAAGCGTCATCTGACAAACTCTCTATCTGAGGGTAAGCAGCCTTAATCTTATCAAGATAAGGCATTACCGCCTTCATATCCCTATCGGCCTTTGTGCCGAATAGTTTTCCTAAAAAATCATTAAATCCCATAATGTTTAAATAAAAAAGAAAAAAGAAGAGTGAGATACTTCGCTAACGCTCAGTATGACGTTTCTAACTGATTCTCAACTTTCGCCCTATTCTCAATACTGTTTTTGGTGTAATATTATTCAATTTACATATACGAGATACTGTAGTACCGCGTTTTTTCGCTATTCCTGAAAGTGTGTCGCCCTTGCGTACTGTATAGTATGAGGTGCTGACAGCCTTATATTTAAATGTTTTGGCACAAATTGTAAGGAGACTGTCCTTTGGCAAACCCGTCTCAAAATCTATTACATCTGTAGGGCAGATGGCATTACCAACATAACGCAACTCATAATGAAGGTGAGAGCCCGTGCTGCGTCCTGTGTTTCCACCAAGTGCTATGGGTTCTCCGCTCTTCACCTGTGTGTCAGGCGTTACAAGCAATTTGCTGCAATGCCCGTAGATTGTCTCAAGTCCGTTATCGTGGCGGACAAGGACATAATAGCCATACCCTTTGCCATACTTCGCTATACGCACCACACCGTCAAACGCCGAACGTATGGTATCACCGACTAACAGTTTGACATCGGTGCCATAATGGTAACGGTAACTGCGCATACCAAAGTTTGAGGTAATCCTGCCAGGGAACGGGTGCGTGTAACCTCTCATATCAATGGTAACAGTGTCTTTCATCTTGTACAAGTTTATGTTGTACGGATTAACCACACAGTTGCTCCACACTCTATTATAGACGCCCTCATATAAACTATCATTAAACACTTGGAAATGAGATACCTCCACCACACTATCAATAGGAGTCAGACTTGCTGAATCAGCCTCAAAATCATCTCCTTCCTCCTCAAACTCACTACTCTGCGCCTGATATGTGGTATCATCAACAAACACTATATCCTCCACTCCGAAGATATTGTCAATATCCTCAGCACTTGCCGCAAAAATCGTGCCAAAAGCCACTATAAAACAAAAAAATCTCTTCACACTTCTAAATAATAAAAGTGCAAAGATACTATTAAGTGAGTGAAATTGCAAAAAAAGTTATTGGCGTGTCATTTGACTTCCACCGCTTTCCAACTCTCTATAGTGCGTGATTCTGTGGTGAAGTTTATGCCTACCTTTAGTTTGCGGCGTGGGTCGGCAAGGTATGGGTCTGCGTAGTGCATGTCATCTATCTGTTTCAGTGCCTCTTCCACTGACTTATCCACCTTGTACTCTATTATGTAGATTGTGTTTGTGGTCTCAAGCACGGCGTCTGTCCTGCCTACGGCAAAGGGAACCTCAACCCTCATATTCTGTCCAAGTAGCGTGAGTATAAGATACATTATGGTCTGGAACGCTGGCTCGGTCTTGTTCTCATAGTAGTACGGAATG
>JAKSOA010000001.1 GCA_024405875.1 Paludibacteraceae bacterium | reverse complement strand
GCTCGAGTGGTTGAAGAGGCACGCCTGGAAAGCGTGTATACGTCAAAAGCGTATCGCGGGTTCGAATCCCGCTCTCTCCGCGTTGGGAATGAGTAATTTGTAAAACAATTTAATATTAATTTTAAAAACAAAAGTATGAAAAAGTTTATTGCTGTATTAGCGTTTATCGCTAGTGTAAGTGTAATGAGTGTGTTCGCTCAAGATGCTCCAGCCCAGGATGAGGCTGCCGCACAAACAGAGCAAGTTGCTGAGGCTGCCGCCGTTGAAGAGGCTCCTGCGGCTGAAGAGGTTGAGGCTGGTCTTCACCAGGCTCTTAAGACAAAGTTCATTGAAGGTGGCGCAGGCTTTATGAGCTCTGTAGCCCTCTGCTTGATTCTTGGTCTTGCAATTGCCATTGAGCGTATTATCTATTTAAGTCTTGCAACAGCTGATTCAAAGAAGCTTCTTGCTGATGTTGAGAAGGCTCTTAATGAGCAAGGCGTTGATGCCGCTAAGGAAATCTGCCGCAATACACGTGGTCCTGTAGCCGCTGTATTCTATCAGGGTCTTATGCGTATTGAAGACGGTGTTGACATTGCTGAGAAGTCTATCGTGGCTTACGGTAGCGTACAGGCAAGCCTTCTTGAAAGAAACCTATCTTGGGTAGGTCTGTTTATCGGTCTTGCTCCTATGTTAGGATTTATGGGTACTGTAATAGGTATGATTGAGGCATTTGACCGTATCCAACAGGCAGGTGATATCTCCGCTACAATTGTTGCAGGTGGTATTAAGGTTGCTCTTATCACAACAGTTGCCGGTCTTATAGTGGCTATTATCCTTCAAATTTTCTACAACTATATTCTTGCCCGCATTGAGGCGTTGGTAGGTGACCTTGAGGATTCTTCAATCTCTATGCTTGATATCCTTATGGCTAAATTCATCAAGAAATAATTAAAACAGGAGATTTAATTATGGAGAACAAAATTTCAAAAATAGCTATGTGGGTGCTGTTCGGTGTCACCATCATAGTTGCCGCTCTCTATTTCTTAGGTGGCAATGTTGATGATAGCGCTGAATATGTAGAGCCTGTATTCACAAACGCGCTTATGATGCTTATGTATGTTTTCGTAGGTATCGCCGCTCTGCTTGTGGTTGTGGCTGCTTGCGCCAATATAGCCTTGGATTTCAAGAAGGATAAGAAGAGTGCCGTCAAGTCTATTGCGGGCGTTGGCGTGCTTTTCCTTATTATGGTTATTTCATATCTCTGCTCAAGCGGTGCCGCAGTTAATGTGCTCGGACTTGAGGAGGAGGTGTCTGTAGGAACACTTAAGATGGTTGATATGGAGTTGTTTACAATCTATACACTTCTTGTAGTTGCATTCCTGTTAATGATATTTGGAAACTTTGCTAAAAAGCTTAAATAAATAAACAATCAGTATTATGAGTAAGAGAAAAGTTCCTGAAATAAACTCAAGCTCTACCGCTGATATTGCTTTCCTGCTTCTGGTTTTCTTCCTGATGACCACCACGATGGCAGTAAACAAGGGTTTGTCCCGCCGTCTGCCGCCACCTGTGCCTGCTGATCAGAAGACAGAGGACCTGAAGGTTAAGGAGCGTAACGTCTTTGTAGTGCTCATTAACTCTGAAAACCAATTGTTGGTTCAGAATGAGTATATGGACGTTCGTAACCTTAAGGAGAAGGCAAAGGAGTTTATTCTTAACGCTAATGATGACCCTAATCTTCCGGAGAAGCAGGCTATTGACGTTGAGTACTTTGGTACTGTTATGGTTACTAAGGACCACGTTATCTCACTCCAGAATGACCGTGGAACATCATATTCAAAGTATATTGAGGTACAAAATGAACTTGTTGCCGCATATAATGAGTTACGTAATGATTTGTCCCAACAGAAATGGGCTATGAATTATGATGACCTTAATGAGGATCAACAAAAGGCTGTCCAAAAGATTCTTCCGCAGAAGATTTCTGAGGCTGAGCCTAAAAACTATGGAGGAAAGAAGTAATGAGTAGATTCAGAGATTCCAAATCAAAGGAGATACCTGCAATCAGTACCGCTTCATTGCCGGATATCATCTTTATGTTGCTATTCTTCTTTATGATTTCAACATCAATGAAGGAGGTGGACTATAAGGTGGGTATCAAGGCTCCTGAGGCGACTGAGCTTGTTTCTCTTGAAAAGAAGACATTGGTTCGCTTCATATATGTAGGTCAGCCATTGCCAAGATATCGTGCTCAATACGGTTCAGAGCCTCGTATCCAACTTGATGATGCTTTTGCTGAGGTTTCTCAGATTGAGAACTATATAGTTGCTGAGCGTTCCGCTATGCCTGAGTCAGACCAAGACCTTCTTACAGTGTCTCTTAAAATAGACAAGGATTGTAAGATGGGTATTGTTACTGATATAAAGCAGGCGTTGCGTAGGGCGTATGCCTTGAAGATTAATTATTCAGCAATACAGCGTGCCAATTCAAACCTCTAAATTTTAATGGCGGCTTTTCTCCTTCGGCGAAAAGATAAAAAAATCCACTCATTAAAAATTAGAGTTAATGTAAAGGCGGAGGCCTGCTCACCAAAAACAATAAAAGAAAAAGAATCCCTGGGACTTAGGTCTCAGGGATTTTTTTGTGCTATTTTTTATTTGCAAAAGAGTGTGTAAAAGTGTAAATTTGTGCGTTTGTTTTTTAGGTAAGATGAAACGCATACTTTTATTTACATTACTTTGTCTGCCACTGTGCAGTGGCGCTTTTGAGTTACGTCAGCCAATGGATTTACCACTTGAACTGTCCGCCAATTTCGGTGAGTTAAGACCTAATCATTTCCATTCAGGACTTGATATGAAGACGCAGCAGAAAGTAGGGCAGCCGGTATATTCGGTATATGACGGTTATGTGTCAAGAATCAGTGTCTCCGCTACAGGATACGGAAACTGTCTATATGTAAACCATCCTGAAATAGGACTTACTTCCGTATATGGGCACCTTGAAAATTGTTTTATACCTGAACTTGATTCCATTTTAAAGGAACGGCAGTATGCTGAGCAAAGATTTGACGTTGACTTTCTTTTGGAGCCTGATGCCTGTCCTGTTAAAAAAGGAGATAGAATTGCCACAAGTGGAAATAGTGGCTCATCAGGAGGTCCTCATCTTCATTTTGAGATAAGGGATATGAAGACTGAGATAGTAATGGACGCACAACGCTTTTACTATATAAAGGATACAACATCTCCAAGTTTCCATAGAATTTTTATTACCCCTGTACCAGGTGAGGGTGTCGTGGCTGGTAATGCAATAACAAAAGACTATTCAATGGAACAACTAAAGACCCCTGTTAAGGCATACGGTAGAATAGGTATCGGTGTAAAGGCAAATGAATATATGACAGGTACAGCGAATATTTATGGCGTTCACACATTGAAAATGGAGGTTGATGGGAAAACCAAATTCTCGTATAATATTGAACAATTCAGTTTTGACAGTACAAGATACATAAACTCTTTCATTGATTATGAACTGTGGAGAAAGGGCAGAGGTATGGTTATGAAAACCTATCTGCCTGAAAATCATTGTACGGAGTTTATTAGAGAACAGACTGACGGAGGTTACCTGCTGATTGATGAAAACAGAGACTATAAGGTTAAACTGACAATTACTGACTACAGAAATAATGTGTCAACTTTTGATTTTACAATTAGAGGAGACAGTACGGTTATTCCTATTGTCTCTGCGTATAACGGAGGCAGATATTTTATGTGGAATTTCAGTAATAGTATTATTGAAGATGACTTTTACTTTAATATGCCTAAGGGTTCTCTTTATAACACATTGTATTTCAAATATAAATGCAAGGTGGATTCTACGGCTTGCTCTAATATACATCAGGTTCACTACGCATCAGTGCCTTTGCAGAAGTATGCTGACATAAAAATTAAGTTGACCAATGACACACTTGTCAATAAGAATCAATATTATATAGGTTATAGTGTGGACGGAAGGTATTACAGTTATTCTAAAGGCTCTTATGACAATGGTTGGATGGTTGGAACCACAAGGGCGTTGGGATTTTATAGGGTATTGACTGACCAGACCAAACCTACATTGAAATATCTTGGGGTAAAGGCAAACACAATAAAATTTTCCGCCAGTGATGATGAAAGTGAGTTGGATAGGTTTGAAGGGTATGTTGATGGTAAATGGGCTCCTTTTTACTACGATGCCAAGAGTCACTCCATAGCATATACTTTTGACAAAAAGAGGGTTGAATCAGGAAAGAAACACAGTGTGTCACTCACTGTATATGACCACTGCGGGAACGCAAGAACAATCAAAACCAATGTCTATTGGTGATTAAAACTATCAGCGTCTTGCCATACAGGTGCCTTCTCCCTATTACTAAGGAGAGGGTATTTTTTTAGTGTCACAACCCTTGACTCCTGGATAGAGTCAGTAAGCCGTGCCAGCACCTTTCCGTTATAGTCAGCCACCTGTGAGCCTCCTATATATTTTATGTAGTTGCCGTCGGCTCCCACACGGTTGCAAGAGACAACGTATGACTGATTTTCAATGGCACGCGCCACTGTCAGCGTCTCAAGAATGCCCTGACGGCTTACGGGCCACTGCGTCACGCAAAACAGGACATCATACTCCAGATTCCTGTTCCGCAGCCACACAGGGAACCTTAAATCATAGCATATAAAGAGAGCGAGATTCCACCCCTTGTATGGAAAAACAAGCCTCTCGGTGCCAGGTGTGAAAAATTTCTTCTCCCACCCGAAAAAGAGGTGGTGCTTGTCATAGTAGTGCTGCGTGCCATCTGGCTCAATGGCAAAGCCACGGTTAAAGAACTTTCCGTCATCAACCGCAATGTAACTGCCCACAATAAGAGAGTCATACTTTGCAGCCCACTCCTTCACCTTGCTTATAGTCTTCCCTGATGTAGGCTCGGCAAGTTCCTGCGCATTACCGCTGAAACCTGTTGAGAACATCTCTGGCAGAACAATTACATTGAACTCATCTGTGGTCTTTGATATCAAAGCCTCCACATTGGAAAGATTTGCCTCAATATCCTCCCAAACAATATTGGTCTGCAGTATCAGAACCTTTAAATCCTCCGCTTCAATTTCCATAACTCTAAAACTGCTAAATAGCGAACTTATCAGGGTGCAAGCCCGTAATGCCCCTGTACTTATTCTTAATGGCTGTTATATCTGCCGCCTCATCATTCGTAGGAGTAAACAGGTCCAGAATCCTAACCTCTTTTTTCTTATAATCAAGAGCCACAATGAGTATTGGTACTCCAGCCTTTTTTGCAATGTAGTAGAAGCCCAACTTCCAGTCAGGATTCCGTTTGCGTGTACCCTCAGGGGTTATTGCAAGGTGCAGATGTCTCTTCTGGCGGAATAGTTCGGCAAGTATGTCGGTCATTGAGTGGTTACGGCTTCTATCCACCCCGATGGCTCCACGCCGTCTCATAAACCGCCCGAAAGGAGGTCTAAGCCACTCCTTCTTTATAAGGAATGACAGTTTGAGCCCCAATGACGCATACGCAAGTTTACCTATAATGAAATCAACATTGGACGTATGCGGGGCTACACAGATGACAAACTTGTTTAGAGCCGGAACCTCACCCTTGATTTTCCAGCCTAAAAGTCTGAAGATAAATCCGCAGAAATTTCGCATTAAAGTTTCT
Organism: Paludibacteraceae bacterium; assembly: GCA_024405875.1. GTDB lineage: Bacteria > Bacteroidota > Bacteroidia > Bacteroidales > Paludibacteraceae > Enterocola. The sequence goes on along the minus strand of JAKSOA010000001.1, from coordinate 183,826 downwards.
CAGTCTCTTCTGACAGTGCCAGAATATCTTTAAGAACCTCATCCCAAAGGTTCTTGTAATATGCTCTTACAACTTTCCTGTTACTCTTACCATCTGTGTGACTCGCTCTCTTCTTAAAATCAGAGAAATTGTCTGAAATCTTCTTCAGAAGAGCGCTTGCAGCCTTCTCGTCACTCTTTTTTGAAGCCTGATATGCGGCAAAGGCATCAAGCATAAGGTCTGAATAGATATAATTCAAATCCTTTTTTAATCCACGTCTGCTAGCCATAGTAGTATAAATTTATTTTGCGAATATATATAATTTATTTGAAAAACGCTACCTTTGTATTAACAAAGATATTAACACTATGGCTACAATAACTCTGCGTAATATGCAATTCTACGCTCATCACGGTTGTTTTGATGAGGAACGCAAGGTGGGCACAAACTTTTCAGTTGATGTTACATTCTCATATAATGCCACAGTGGCGGCTGAGACAGACAATATTGCTGATGCTGTGAACTATGCTGAGGTGTTCAATATTGTAAAGGAGCAGATTGCCATTCCAAGCCACCTTATTGAAAATGTTGCTATGAGAATAAAGAAAGCGTTGCTTGAACGCTTCCCCTCTATCACAGACCTGACTGTAACACTCTACAAAATCAATCCACCCCTTGGCGGCTCAATTGAGAGAGTCGCAGTGGAATTATAGATTGAAATGCCACAAAAGTACCGATTGAAATGCTACAAAAGTACCGATTGAAATACCACAAAAGTACCGATTAAAATGCCACAAAAATACCGATTGTATTGTAATTTTTTAAATATTTTTGTAGCTTTGCACAATCATTAAAACAGTAGGTATGGAATATTTAGAAAGAGTGGCAGATAAAATGCTGCGTGAGCGACTTGAGACTTTTGGTGCTGTGCTGATAGAAGGCCCTAAATGGATAGGGAAAACTACAACAGCAGAACAGCAAGCCAATAGTGTTATAAAGATGCAGAACCCAGATATGGCAATTAACTATTTAAGTACAGCAGAAACAAAGCCATCGCTGTTGCTTAAGGGGGAACAGCCACGTTTGATTGACGAGTGGCAAGATGCTCCTGTGCTATGGGATGCTGTGCGTACTGCAGTTGATGATGCAAGGGGAAAATCAGGACAATACATATTAACAGGGTCTAATACTATAGATAAAACAAAAATTAAACATACAGGTACTGGACGTATAACGCGTATGCAGATGCTTCCTATGAGTCTTTGGGAGTCAAAAGATTCATCGGGAGAGGTATCGGTACACGAACTTTTTAATAATCAGAACTATTGTATTGATGGTGCAAAAAGTAAGTTGGATATTTCGGATTTGATACGTGTGGCTTGTAGAGGAGGTTGGCCGGTCTCGCTTCAAAAAAGTGATAAAGCGGCGTTGATGATTGCAAATGATTATGTAAATTCTATTTGTGATGAAGATATTTCTGCAGTTGATAAAAAGCAACGTAATCCTAAGATTGCTCGTCAGATTATGCGGTCGTATGCCAGAAATATTAGTACATTGGCAAAGAAGAGTAGTATTTTAGAAGATGTTACAGGCTCTGGAGACATAACATTGTCAATGGATACTTTTGATGACTATATTGGTGCATTAGAGAGACTGTTTGTAATACAAGATATCGGAGCGTGGTGTCCTGCTATTCGTAGTAAAACGGCTATTCGCAGTTCTATGAAGCGATGTTTTTGTGATCCGTCAATTGCAGTTGCCGCAATGAACCTTAGTCCTACAATGCTAGAAACCCAACTGAAGACTTTTGGCTTTATTTTTGAACAGATGTGTATCCGTGATTTAAAGGCATACACAGCGGATTTCAACAGCAGTGTAGGTTATTATAGAGACCGATATGGCTTAGAAGCGGACTTGGTTCTGCATCTTGAAGACGAGCGATATGCATTAATAGAGTGTAAATTAGGTAGTTCTGAAATTGAAAGAGGTGCGGCTCATTTGTGTGAATTACATAATCTTATTTGTGAGCATAACAAGGATGAATTTCAGATGCCCATACGAGAGCCGGATTTGAAAATTGTAATAACTGGTGGTGCTATGGCTTATACCCGTACAGACGGTGTATCTGTTATTCCATTGGCTTGTCTTAAACCTTAACTTATGCTTGGTTAAATATAGTAAAAAATTTTGCAGAACAAAAAATAATATATAATTTTACACCCTAAATATTTGGCAGTTACAAAAATTATGATAAACACACACACACACACACACACACACACACACACACACACACACACACACACAATGTAACATTATAGGTGTATTTGCGGTGCTATATGTAGCATCCGCCACCCTATTATATAAATATAAAATTCAGGCTGGATAGTCTTTCCGTTAGGAAAAAGACTATCCAGTTTTTTTATTTTCCCGTCATCTCGAGCGAAGCGAGAGATCTTTACAGAAAACGAGATTAACCAACATAATTATTAACTAAAAAAACATTATTAAACTATGAAGAAAAACAACTATTCCGCTCCTAAAATGGAGCAAGTGAGAATGGAGGCAGAGATGCCAGTAATGGCTGGTTCAGCCGCAGTGCCAAGTTTCACAACAGAGAGTGTCAGCTGGCATTAGTATTAACCTTAAAAACAACAAAAAAGAGATGAAAAAACTAAGTTTTATGGCTATGTCAGCACTATTGGTGCTTGGCGTGGCATCTTGCAAGAAGAATTCAGATGTACAGAACCCTGAGAGCAAAGAGGGTATGGTAAAAACGGAGTTCAGTGCTGTATCAAATGAGAGCAAAGAGAAGACCTCAATAGATGGCTCTGACATTCTATGGTCAGAAGGAGACCAAGTTAAAATCTACGCAGGTACATCAACAGAAGGGAGCACATTCACCCTTACAGATGGTGAAGGCACCACATCTGCAATATTTGAGGGTTGGATAGCAGAGACAGCCACAGCACCTTACTATGCAGTATATCCATCATCAGCGGCACAGGGCATAGACGGCAGTACCATCAAGTACATCATACCTGCTAATCAGGCGTATGTAGAGAACTCATTTGCCACAAGCACAGTTCCAATGGTTGCCTACAGTGAGGCGGACAAGTCTCTTGCGTTCAAGAACCAGACAGCGTTTATAAAATTGCAACTGACAGGTGCAGGCACAATAGAGACAATGACATTAGAGTCAGCCGCAAACAACATCTGCGGAACATTCAGCGTAAGCAAGACTGACCCAACCGCCGCATCAACTGCGGTTACAGGAGCAAAGAAGATAACCGTAACCGGCATCAGCGGCACAGCACTTGACGGAACAACGCCAAAGAACGTTATAATAGCGTTGGCACCAGCCAATTTTGCCGCAGATGACCTCACACTGTCAATGACTGCAGATGATGGCAAAACGTTCACAACCACACTTGGAGGCTTCAATGTAGGTCGCTCACAAGGAAAGGCTGTTGAGATTGAGGTGGAGTTTGAGTCATATTGCAAAACCTGCACATATACAGAAACTGTAACAGACATTTGCGGAAACACATACAATCTCGTTACTATAGGCTCACAAACTTGGATGGCTGAGAATATGCGTTGTGACAAGTATGGCAATAGTAGTGAGAGAGCAGGAGCGACACTTTCCACATCATTCTCTACTGTGTATGACCCATACTACGCGCCAGCCCGTAGCGAAGACCCTGCGGCATACGGCTACCATTACAACTGGGCTGCGGCTATGGGTTATAAAAATGAGACAGAGGCAAGAGCACAAACAGGAGCATACAGCGGAAACCGTCAGGGTATCTGTCCGGACGGATTCCATATACCAAGCCGTGAGGCCTTCCGTACATTGGAGACAGCCGCTGGTAGTGGTCCAGGCAAACACCTTAAAGCATGCGATGGTTGGAACAGCAACGGAAACGGAGACAACGAGACCTGCTTTGCGGCTCTGCCGGCAGGCAGCGCGCTTGGAAGTGATGTGTACAGTGTTGGTGTCTACGCCCCCTATTGGTCATCAGACGCCATCAATGGTTTTAGTGCCTACTACCTCTACTTCTATTACGACAAAGACTACATTAGCGAGAACGACAACAATAAGTACAGCGCATATAGCGTGCGTTGTCTAAAGAACTAAGTCAGAGGACGGTTGAGATCCTTCGTTTCACTCAAGATGACGAGTAGGACACTCAGTATGACATAAGTTAAATTAACAAGAGTCAAGAGAAAATCATAATCTCTTGACTCTTGTTTTGGCGAATGTGGTATCGCTGAATGTCAACTCATTCCGCCACAAACGTGGATAACCTGACCGGTTACGTATGATGAGAGGTCTGAGGCAAGGAATGTGGCTACATTGGCAACGTCTTCAGGAGTGCCTCCGCGACGTAGCGGAATGCTCTTAGCCCACTCGGCACGCACCTCTTCACTAAGTTTTGCAGTCATCTCTGTTATTATGAAACCTGGCGCTATGGCGTTCACCCTCACACCTCTTGGACCAATCTCCTTAGCCATTGATTTAGTAAGACCTATAAGACCTGCCTTAGATGCGGCGTAGTTAGCCTGACCGGCGTTTCCACCGATACCTACCACCGATGACATACTTATTATGGAGCCGCTGCGCTGTTTCATCATTACGGGTGCTATGGCGTGCATAAAGTTGAATGCTGATTTAAGATTTACAGTAAGAACGGCGTCCCATTGAGCCTCTGTCATACGCAGCATCAGGGTGTCACGTGTTATGCCGGCGTTGTTCACAAGAATGTCAATCTTTCCAAAATCTTTTATGACCTCTTCAACAACGGTGTGAGCCTCCTCAAAGTTTGCGGCGTTGCTGGCGTAAGCCTTTGCATCAACGCCCAATGCTTTGATTTCAGAGACTGTCTGCTCCGCTATCTCATCAATAACTAAATCAGTGAAGGCTACATTAGCCCCTTCTGACGCATATTTCAAGGCTATAGCCTTTCCAATTCCACGTGCGGCACCTGTAATAAGCGCCACTTTGTTGTCAAGTAATCCCATAATTGAAAAAATTGTTCATACAAAATTAATGATTTTAACAATTCAATCAAAAAAATGTTTAAGTTTGCACTTGCATTTTTGAAAAATGTCTTTTCTAAGGAGAATAAATAGTATTTTGTTTGGTGCTGTGGTGGTTTGTGCCATCGTGGTGAGTATGGTATCTTGTGAGGCGGATAAGATTAACACTTCATCTGATATAAGGCTCTCATTCAGTGCTGATACGGTGAGATATGACACCATCTTCACCGCTCAGGGCAGTGCCACAAGAAAACTTAAGATATATAACACCTCAAAGAACAAGGTTAAGGTCTCAAGCATAGGTCTTGCAGACGCTACGGCGTTTGAGATGAACCTTGACGGACGCAAGGGAACCTCTTTCTCTGATGTCATTATTAACGCTAATGACAGTATGGTTGCCTTTATCCAGGTGAATATCAACCCTACTGATGCAAAGACTCCCTTTTTTGTAAGGGATTCAATACGGTTTTTGACCAACGGGAATGAGCAGTTTGTGAGACTTGAGGCTTACGGACGTAACGCGAAGCGTTTTTACAGTCATACGTTGAAATCAGATACTACCATTACCGGAGAGATTGCCATTTTAGTTTATGATACGCTGAGGGTGGCAAAAGATGTAAGGCTCAAGATTTCTGACGGTGCTACCATCTATTTCAGAAACAAGGCTGTGCTGCTTGTTGACGGCACTCTTGATATGGAGGGTACTCAAGCCGTTCCTGTGACTCTACGTGGAGAACGCAGTGATTTTATGAACACAAATCCGCCGCTTAACTATGATAATGCGTCAAATCAGTGGGGCGGTGTGCGGTTCACCTCAACAAGTAGCGGTAACTCAATAGTGTTTGCTGATATTCGGAATTCATCATTCGGAGTGCAGGTTGATTCTCTTGAAACAGCATCGGGGGCTTTGAGGATAGAGAACTCAAAAATATACAATTCAGGGACAAACCTCATATCATCTGTCAATGCCGATGTAAAAATCTTTAATTCACTGCTTTACAGTGCAGGTGGCAATATTCTGAGTGTTACGGGTGGCAGCCTTGATGTAAGGCATTGCACCATTGCAAACTACTATAACTACACTTGGGGCGGACGCACAGCCTCTAATGTGCGCATATCAAGTGTTACCGCCTGTGGTACTGAAATGCCTGTAAACGCACTGTTTTATAATACCATTATATATGGTAATTACACTGATGAGATTGTGTTCGGAGTTAAGGAGGGGCTGGAGTCTCAATGTGTATGCTCTTTTAATAATTGCCTTGTAAGAGAGAATGTTTCTGGGGGCGATGAGCGTTTTAAGAGTTGTATTATTAATGAAGCACCTAAGTTTATATATGAGAGTTGGAGTGATGAGTACAAGAAAGTGAATCCTCACCTTTATGATTTCCATTTGACAGAGACTTCACCTGCCATAGGAAAGGCTGATTACTCCATCTCCAAGGACTATCCTAACGACCTTGACGGCAAGTACCGTCTTGACGGGGAGCAAAGTGATATAGGGTGCTATGAGAATTAAAAGTGGAAAGTTAAAAATGAAAAGTGGTTGGTTGGTGTTTTTATTAACATCATACCTATTGCTTCATACAGTCATTGTATGTGCTGATGAGAGGGTAAGAATCTTGAGTTACAATGTGGAGAATTTCTTTGACACTGAGAAAGACAGTATCAAGGATGACGTTTCATTCACGCCTGACGGAGACCACTATTGGAGTTATACAAAATTCAGAAAGAAGTCTGTTAACATAGCCAAGGTTATAGCCGCTGCCGGGGAGTGGCAGGGTGCGGCTATAGTGGGGCTTTATGAAGTTGAGAATGATTATGTACTTAACACACTTGTCAAATACTCTCCGCTTGAGAGTCGCAGGTATAGGTACATTCATTATGAGAGCCTTGACCCCAGAGGCATAGATGTGGCAATGCTCTATGACCCACAAAGAGTTGATGTGCTTGAGTCAAAACCCATAAGGGTGGTGTGTGGCGGAGACACTATGCACACCCGTGATATCCTCTATGCCAAGACGCTTATTCTCAAGAGTGACACCCTGCATCTATTTTTGTGCCATACTCCGTCAAGGCGAGGCGGAGTTGAGGCTTCAAGTTGGAAGCGAGAGTGCGTTATGTCAATTGTCCGCCTAAAGTCAGACTCCATAAATTCCCACCACGATGCCAATATCCTTATTATGGGTGATTTTAATGACTTCCCTGACTGTAAAAGCATTTGTGAGACGTTAGGTGCTGTCCAACCAAATGAAGTTACTGACGCCGCCACCTACTATAATATGTTTTGGAAATATCAGAAAGAGGGCAGAGGCACTTATAAATATTCAGGAGAGTGGAATATGCTTGACCAGATTATAGTCTCAGGTTCAATGCTGAAGCCGCAGGGAATTCACACATCACAAGAGAACGCTGTTATTTTTGACGCCGGATTCATAATGGAGGATGACACAAAATTTTTTGGCGGCAAGCCGCTACGCACTTACAACGGACGCCGTTACATTGGTGGTTATTCAGACCATCTTCCAATCTACATAGATTTGTTTCTGAACAAAGAGAAGTGAACATTACCGTAGTGGCGTTCCTCTATGAAGTTCTGGTGCTCATTGAAAGAGTTGTCCCGTCCGTGCTCAAGTACAAAGATACCGTCCGGAGCAAGAATGTCAGCCTCAAACACCTTGTCGGGGATAGTGGCGAGAGTCTCAAGGGCATACGGCGGGTCAGCGAATATGAAGTTGAATTTAAAACCGCAGTTTGCTATAAACTTGAATGCGTCACCCTTTATAACCTTGATGGCGGAGAATCCAAGTTCCTTTGCCGTATTTTTTATATATATTGAGTTTTGAAAATTCAGTTCAATGCTATATATGCTTGCCGCACCGCGTGACGCACACTCATAACTAATGCTCCCAGTGCCTGAGAAAAGGTCAAGCACCGCTATCCCATCAAATGATATATGGTTGTCAAGAACATTGAATAATCCCTCTTTGGCAAAGTCTGTGGTGGGTCTTGCCTTTAGTGTGGAGGGAGGGTTGAACCTGCGTGCCTTATGTGTTCCGCCTATTATTCTCATATTGAAACACTTTGGCACTTGGCCACACGCTCTCTCAGCAGTTTGACAGTTGAGTCCTCTCCGCAAATGAAAAGTGGTGTGCTCTGTTGTGACAGTTTAAGATTCGCATATAAGGCGCCTATGTAATAGAGAATATCATTTTTATTTGATACGCTATATCTGTTTGATAGAATCAAACTGCCGTTCTCAGCCACCGCAACATAGAGTGCGGCGGTTGTCTCTTTTGCCCAAACCTCTGTTATCCCCTCTTTTCTTGATGATTTAAGTGCGTTCTCAATTATTGCCGATGATGTGTGTGTTATTGTGGCGTAGGGGAAATACTCCTTTAAGAATGCTTCCAACTCCTTGTTTACGGCGAATATATTTGTTATATCAAAGCCATCAATGTATTGCTGTGATATATAAAAACGGTTGAGGTCTAAAGAGGGATAGTTGAATCTCATAATCCTCTCACAATCCTCATTGCCAAAGAGACCTGACGGGAATAGAGATGACACCTCATCATCAATCTCTGCCGTCACACTTTTGTAGTCTTTCCAAATTTCCGCCTCACATAGGCAGATGGCACGACAACGGGCGAAACTATCATCAGAGTGAGAGAATTTGAACTCCTTTGAAGACTCATTGGAAAAAAAAGAAAATCCACCCGCAGAAAAGCGGATGGATAGACTTTGTGTGTTAATATTATTCCCAGTTTCCTGCATTGTTGTTGGCACTCTGGATATCACCGAATTTAAGTCCAGGGTACTTCTCAAGTTTTGTCTGAGTCTCAATGAGGTTTACAAGTTCCTGATGGTCAAGGTCATTAAGGTATGATGTGTAAGGTGCCTTGCACTCCATAACCTTAACTTGAATACCTGCTGAACCTGTTGTAACGGTCGCTGTGTCAAGTGCGAACTCCTGACGTGGTGATGAGAATGGAATATAGCGTATTGAATCAACATTGTATCCCTCACCATAGATGGCGTCAATCATAGGAACAAATGTTGTGTCACGCTGGAAACCCATCTTAACAAGTTCTTCATAAGTGGCTTTGTCTCCGGCACCCTTGGTTGCAAGAAGTTTGAGAGCCTTCTGCTCTGTAAGTCCGCTCTCAAGTTGCTTGTCGGTAAGTTCGCCGACTTTTAAAACTCGTTTAGCCTTCTCATTTTTCAAGAAGTACATCAGTGTGTCAAAGTTCGCGGCATAGCACCCTTTTTGAATACGATACTCATTTTCAGCCTTACGTATGTCTATGAGGCGTGCCGCAACCTCTTTCTCACGTATGTCTTTCTGTTCAATGAATTTAATAGGTGTTGTGATTCGGTCGTATGACAACCAGATAAGGCAGATGGCCGCTGCCGCAAGCAGGATTTTAAATGCGTTGTTCATTTGTTTTTGTATTTGATGATGCAAATATAAATATTTTTATTTACTTCTACAATATTTTCACTACTTTTACAATTAAAATGAATAGTGTTGAATTTGAAAATAGAATAAAAAGTCATTTTAATTATGAGACGACTGACGGGCAATCACTGCTTATAGGTAAATTGGCAGGTTTCCTTAGTGCCGGTGACAAAAATGACATATTTCTGTTGAAAGGTTATGCCGGCACGGGAAAAACCAGCGTGGTTGGTGCCGTTGTTAAGTCTCTTGCAGAGTTGGAGATTCCTGTTGTCCTTGCCGCTCCTACGGGTCGTGCCGCCAAGGTCATTAGCCTTTACGCCGCTCATCAGGCATATACAATACATAAACTTATATACCGTCAGAAGGAGCAGAGTATGGAGAGTTCATTTGACTTGGGTTTTAACCGTCTCAGGAACGCTCTTTTCATAGTTGATGAGTGCTCAATGATTCCCAATGGCGGCGACTCTGTGTTCGGTTCAGGTTGTCTGGTAGATGATTTGCTTCAGTATGTCTTTTCAGGAGCATCAGGGTGTAAGCTGCTTTTACTTGGAGACTCCGCTCAACTGCCGCCTGTAATGCAGGATGAGAGTCCCGCCTTGAATGCTGATTTCCTCAGAGGTTACGGTTTCGGGGTTGATGAGTTCACTCTTACTGAGGTTGTACGTCAGGAGAGTATGAGCGGTATTCTTGCCAATGCCACAATGCTTCGCAAGGCTCTGTATGAAGATGGCACTGTTAAGTTCAAAACTTACCCCGATGTCATAAAAGTTGACGGCACAAACTTTGTTGATTGCATAGAATCATCATATAGTGAGGTAGGGGAGGATGAGACGCTTGTTGTGACACGCTCCAATAACCGTGCTTTTATGTACGCTGATGGCATACGCAGTCGTATCCTCTGTCGGGAGGAACTTCTCTCCAACGGTGATATGCTTATGATTGTAAAAAACAACTACTCTGTTCCAAAGGAGTACGGTGTGGAGTTTCTTGCCAACGGAGATTTGGTCAGGGTTATTCATCAGGGCAGAGTTACTGAGATGTATGGTATGCAGTTTGCGGAGGTTACGCTGAATATGGTTGACTATGATGTTGAGATTGATATGCTTCTGCTGCGTGACAGTCTTATGTGCAAGAGTCCGGCGGAACTCTCTGAATTGCAGGAGAAACTATACAATGCGGTCAGTGAGGATTACTCGCATATAAAAAACAAGCGTGAACGCTACAAGCAGATGAAGGAGGACAGGTTTCTTAATGCCATCGTGGCAAGGAGCGCCTACTCTGTAACTTGCCATAAGGCTCAAGGCGGAGGCTGGTGTCACGTATATGTTGATATGGGGCGTGCCACTCTTGCTGATTTGGACGAGCCATATTTGCGCTGGCTATACACGGCGGTCACCAGGGCTACTGAAAAACTTTTCCTCGTGAATTTTGATGAATCTCTATTTTGAAAATCCGTTTTAAATGACTAAATTTGTAGCCTTGTAAAAAATATGCTTATGGGAAAATTTACCCGATTATCTATTTTTGTGTTACTTGTTTCCGTTTTCCTCACCGCTTGTGTGAATAAGGATTACAAGGTTCTTGGAGATGTGAACTGGACAGTTGGTGCTGAAATGTCAATTCTTGGTCCTGCCGCACATACCAGAATCAAGTTGTTTGAGCCACTTCCTGAAAATTTCAGTTCATTTAAGTTCAGAGTTGATGGAGATGAGGTTTATATTTCCAAACAGGATACTCAGAGGCTGGGGAATGATATAACCGGTCATCTTAAGATGTATCCTAAAGGCGAGTTTGACAATACTGTTGACGTGACGGTGGATGTAACTGGTGCAGGAATCATAAGTAAGACTATTGAATATGAATTCGCTGATATTAATACCAATCCAAATGAACGACTTGATAGTATATTATATAGAGACGGACAGGAGTTCAAGTTGACCATTACAAGCCCCGTCCCGTTTGCGGAGGGGTCAAAGATTGTTTTTAAAGGAGATGATAAAGGCATTGGTTTTGACCCGGAGAGATACCCCGATAATGAAATCGAGTACGATATCAGCAATGGTCAGACACAAATCGATATAAAAGTGGATATGTCACGTGCCATGATAAGGTTTGGTGGTCAAAATAAATTGAGATTCAAACTTACCGGGAAAATTTATTCCACTTCTCCTATCATGTCAGGGTCGCAAATAAGATTCCATACATCTTTTGTTGAACTCAAACCAAGAGTTACATTTGGCTATTTAGGCCCGCAAAGGGTTATATATGAAAATACAAAGAGAATTCCGTTCGCATACACCAATGATTTGGAAGGAACAGACTTTTTTATGCCGTTCTATAATCCTGTCATCTACTTGAATGGTGTGAATTCCATAGGTATACCAGCCGAATATGAAATAGATTATGTAGGACTTATATATGGACCCAAAGAGCAAAGAGATACTATTTTTGCAGACTTCAATGGTTCAAGGGGTACTAAGTTCATTCTGAATTATCCCACACCGTCAGAGATAGAAGGCTTGTCAAGAGAAAATCTTATTAATTTCAACACACCCGCTATTGAAAAACTTACACAGTTCAGACTTGACCGTGATTTCGGGCATACGGAACGTCTTTTCCAAGTTAAGGGAGATACTTTGGTTTATCATTATAGAATAAGGCCAATAGAGGTGCTGGGGAAAAATGTGGCTTATTTCTTTGATGATTCAAAAATTGATATATATACAGACGCTCAAATAAATATGCGTTTTGAGGGAAATCCCGCTGACCCGACAAAAAATTTCTTTGTTGATCGTTCTGATACTGTGAGGATTGATTTCAATGGATTAAGTATAGAAGACTCAAAAGTTGTTCTAAGTGATGAGATGGTAGCGCGAATCAAACTTGATTTTATTAATCACTTGCCGGTAGATGGTGTGTGTGATTATTGGTTGATTGATAAGAATAAGCAAACCATTCTGCCATCTAAAGCGGGAAGTGTTACAATAAACGCCGCTCCCTCAAATAGTGAAGGTGTGGTAACCGCCGATGCTCCCGAGGTGAACGCGTACATAAAGTTTAATTATGAAGAGTTCAAAATAATGACAAAGGAGGGTGATGCCATAGTCCTTAAATACAGGGTTCAGAATAAAGATTTGAAGAATCTGTGGTTTAAGTCAAATGATTGGATTGATGCTACGGCGGAGGTGTGGGCTAAGGGCTTTATAATATATGATCCCACACAGAAAGGAGGCGGAAAATGAGACACCTTAGAATATTTGCGGCAGTGTTATTGGTTATAATGACAACAGCCTCTTTTGCGGAGGTTAACACTCTGTTTTTTATGAAATACCTACCGTACAAGCACTATATGAACCCGGCTTTTCAGAGTACTTGTGAGACATTTGTAGAGTTGCCTGGTATATCAACCATTAGTGCGGAGGCTAATTTAGGAGTGCTTAGTATTAATGATGTGTTGAGATATAAGGATGGTCAGATGGTCACCACTCTGCACCCGTCATTCAATGGTACTGAGCGTGATGTTGTTTATAATAAACTAAGAAATACAAACGTAATACACGAGGAACTTGGCGTTTCAGTGTTCGGTTTCGGTTTCAGAGTAAAGAAAAAAGGTTATCTGTCAATAAATATGAGCATCAGGGAGGACGCTACAGGATATGTGCCTAAAGACCTGTTCTCACTCGCTCTATATGGCACGAGGGATTCCATATCAAATTATTACAACCTTAAAAACACAAAGGCTTCAGCAAACGCCTATATTGATTTGAACGGGGCGTATTCTCATAGAATAAATGATAAATGGAGTGTGGGCGGACGTCTCCATCTTTTGTTTGGGTTAGCCAACGCTAACGCCTCCTTCTCTGACCTTAGTATTAGTGCGGAGGGCAGGCAATGGAGAGCCCTCGGTCACGGTGTTGTAAACACGTCTGTGCCGGCAATGCAGGTTAAAACTGATTCAGAGGGGAAGATAACAGGCTTTGAGTTCCCGTCTCAATTCCAGGATTATATTAAATCATACAAACTGAGTATGGGTGCCGCCATTGACCTGGGTGGTGTTTACAAACCTATTAAGGATTTGAGTATATCTCTCTCTATAAAAGATGCCGGTTTTATGGTGTGGGACAATGTAAACAGTGCGAACGGAGAGATTGATTTCAAATTCAATGGTATAGAATATCATTACGGAGAGAAGGATGTGAACTATGGAGACTCTATTCTCAAAGTTCTGCAGGAGTCATATAGATATGATACAGCCAAAAAGAAGTATGTTACCGCAATGAATGCCAAAATGTACTTTGGTGTTGAATATTCATTCCTTAAGAATATGATGAGTGTGGGATTGCTCTCAAGGACAGACCTCAACGCAGGCAGGCTTCAGGAGGAACTTACCCTTGCTTATAACATACATCCTTGCTATTGGTTCTCAATGTCGGCAAGTTACTCGTTCATAAGCGGAGGTTTCTCAACCCTTGGACTTGGTTTGAACCTGCGTCTGCCGCCGTTCAACTTTTATGTTGTGACAGATTATATGCCACTCTATTACTCTGCTGAGGGTATTCCATACCGTTCTCAGAGGGTAAATGTACAGGCTGGTATCTTGCTAACATTCGGTTGTGACAACCAGAAGACAAAACCATTGTTTGAACCTACGTTCTAAAAGAACTCCACTACGGTAATTCCGGCGCCACCTAACTGAATGTGCTCATCGTGGTATGATTTCACCTCACTTATAGTGTTGAGGTACTCTCGTATGTATTGCTTTAGAGCACCTGTGCCTGTGCCGTGAAGTATTCTGACTTGTGACGCTCCTGCCATTATGGCGGTGTCAATGAAGTAGGTGACAGTATCCACCGCCTCCTGGACTCGCTGCCCGCGTACATCTATGTCACTCTTGAAGTGCAGTTTAGCATCTCTTATCTTGTCTGCGGTCTCCTTGCTTATGTAGGTTGTGGTTCTTGTCTTACTTTCAGCCTCCTTGAATTTGGCGTGGCTTGATTTCTCCACCTTGCTTACATCAATAGTGGCCTCCATCTGTCCAAGTGCCACAGTAAGTTTGCTTCCCTTTATATCAAGCACCTGCCCTATGGTCTCTCCGTACTTCACGTAGTCACCAATTGACAGTGGTGAGTTGACAGTGGACAGTGGAGAGTTGACAGTGGACAATGTGGCTTTTCTTGTGTTGAACTCTCTGCGAATCTCCTTTGTCCGCTCCTTCTCAGCCTTTGCCTCCTTAATCTCTCGTATGGTGTTCTCTATGGTGGCGTTGGTCTGATTCATAATCTCTTTAGCCTCATCTTTGGCATTACGTAGAATCTCCTTGCGTTCCTTCTCAATAGAGTCAAGGCGTTTATGAAGTTCTGTCATAGCCTCGTCCATCTTACGCTCCTTTATGCGTATCTGCTCCCGCTTACTCTCCCAGTAGCGTTTGTCACGTGCCGCGTCTTGAATATTTTTATCATAGTCAATATGCTCACTACCAACCTTTTCAGTGGCTGAGGCTATTATTTCAGAGGGCAGCCCAATCTTCTTTGCTATCTCTATGGCGAATGAACTGCCGGGAGTGCCAATCTGCAGTTGGAACAGCGGTTCCATACGTCCGCGGTCATAAAGCATAGCACCGTTTATAAGTCCGGGTGTCTGTGACGCTATGTGTTTCAGATTTGTATAGTGTGTGGTTATGACTCCGTAACTCTGTTTTGAATTGAATATTTCAAGTTCCGCCTCGGCAATAGCGCCTCCAATGTTTGGCTCCGTACCCGTCCCAAATTCATCAATAAGTATTAGGCTCTTTGGTCCGCAGTATTTCAAGAAGAACTTCATATTTGATAGGTGTGAACTGTAGGTGCTAAGGTCATTCTCAATTGATTGTTCGTCCCCGATGTCAATGAAAACGCTGTCAAACACTCCCATACGGCTATCTTCTCCCATAATTACAGGCATTCCGCATTGTAGCATATATTGTGTTAGTCCTACTGTCTTCAGACATACTGACTTGCCGCCGGCGTTTGGACCTGATATAATCAGAATTCTGTCATCGGGGGTTAGTTTGATATTGAGAGGAACAATCTCCTTCCCCTGACTTCTAAGTTGCAGCAGTAGCAACGGGTGCTGTGCGTTATACCACTCAAGTTGTGGCTTGTCTGCCGGCATAATACATTTTGCGCCTATGTCTGATGCCAAACGGCTCTTAGCCTGAATGAAATCTATTATTCCAAGGAAATGATATGATTTGTCAAGTGCGGGTATTGAGGGCCTTATAAAGTCAGAACACTCTTTGAGAATGCGTATGACCTCTCTCTGCTCATCCGCCTCAAGTGCCCGTATGTGATTATTTGTCTCAACTACCTGTGCCGGTTCAAGAAATACTGTCTTGCCTGTAGCGGATTCATCGTGGACAATGCCGCCTATCTTACGCTTGAATGCTGGTGGAATAGGTATTACCAGACGCCCCTCACGCAGGGTTGGGGTTACATCTTTATCTATATATCCGTTATCCTTCGCTCCTTGCAGAATCTGCAACAGTTGTTTTGATGCTGCGGCAGTCTCCGCTGCTTTTTGTCGGCGTATGCTCTGTAGTTGCACGCTTGCATCATCTTTGAGTCTCCCGAATTTATTCAGTATTGAGTCAATATGTCGGCAGATAGCCTCTGATGACTCCACTCTCTCCGCAAGTGCTTTCAGTGATGGAAACTCATCCTCACTCCTGACACTTAAAAATGTTACAATGGTGGCTATTGCTTGTAGTGAGCGTCGTATCTCAAATAGTTCATTCTCTGATAGATATGTGCCATCAGGGGTGATGCGCGCAAGGTACTCACGCGGGTCAAACCAATAGTCACGCGGGAAGTTGTCAAACTCATCTGTAAGGCGTATGAACTCATCTGTCTGACGTAGTCTTTTAATAATGTCAGAGTGGTTTGTGGAGAACTGCATTGCGTCAACAACGCTCCGCCCAAGTGTGCTGAGGCAACGTTGCTTCAGAAGTTCACGAATCTGTGTGAACCCAAGTTTCTGCTCTATTGAGTTTATCGGGTAAATCATAGTACAAAGATAGTTATATTTTAAAATTAAAGATTGTTTTAACGTTTGGACTGCAAAAAAATAATTCATATATTTGTGACGCATTCAGATGTAGATGATTAATCGTTAATTGATATAAATTATTTAATTATGAAAAAAATTAGTTCTATTATTGTGGTGGCTATTGCCGCTATGTTTATGTGTGTATCTTGTGAAAAAAATTCAGAGAAGAACATTGTTGGTAAATGGGAAAATACCAAGATTGAGTATGAAGGTAAATCTTACACATTTGCGGAGTTTCAAAAATATGCCGCTGATACTGAGGATATTACACTTATAGTTTCTTTAAAGGCCCTTGAAGGTATGTCTTTTGAGTTCAAGTCTGATAAAACTTGTATTGTGACCACTATGAAGATGCCGGCCCCTGGTACTTGGTCTATGTCTGGTAGTGATGTTACTATCAGTATCGGTGGACAAAGTGCGATGCTTTTGAAAAACAAAGATGGAAAACTGATTTACACCTTTTCAGTACCTTCATTTGAAAAAACCATAGCTTTTGATATGATATTTGAAAAGAAGTAATCAGAAACTATATAGTGCTTTTCTTACAAATAAGCATTCTTTTTTCTGAATTTATGAGGGTGGTGGCGAACATATAGATGTCTCCACCCTCTTTTATTCCTAACTTCTTACGTAATTCAGCAACTGAAGTGGGGAAGTTGCGTGTGGTAATGTTTGCCTTCTCTATATCTTTGAAGTACTCTTTATGTACTTTGCGTATATCTTCTATCTCAAATGTTCTGCCGGGAAAGCCCGTAATCAAATGCTCTGATGTGTAAAGGTGACTGCTTGTGTGCAGTTTGTTTACGCCAAATCTACTGCATAACACTTTGAACGCCCCTGCCTTCAGTATTGATGCGTTTGGCTCATAAAGATATTTAAGTGGCATTGACAGCGGTGCGGCAGCGTTTTGTTCTTCTTCTTTTGTGAATGTAAATTCTGTCGTCTCAGGAAGATTCACACAGTGAATGCTTATGCTGCCCACTGAGTCTTTACTGCAAATGGCAAGCAACTCCTTGCACTCACCCTGAACGCTTACAACATAGAGGTCTGTAACTCCCTTTAACTCCTTTTCGGCAATAGTGATGTCAAGCATAGGGGATAGTTTAACCATTAATATGCCACATTTTGGCAGAATGACATCAAGAAACGGAAGCAGGTTTGGTTCACAATCTGATATGCTTACTAATTTTCCTCCTGAGTGGCTGCGGCGTGCAGGGTCTGCGTAGATTACAGATGCGTGTTCAATATCAGAAATGTATTGTGTGCTGTCAGCACATACCACTTCAATATTTTCAATCCCCATAGCCTTGAAATTTGAAGTGGCTATTGAGCAGAGTTCCGCATTTTGTTCTATGTATATGGCTTTTTTGAACAACGGGCTAAGGAACATAGTGTCAACACCCATACCTCCTGTCATATCAATAAATGACTCATACTCAGTGCCAATATCTCTCAGAATAGTTGCCTTAAATTCAGCGGTAGCCTGGCTTGAAGCTTGTTCAAGTGACAGTGAGCAGGGTAGGGTGAATTTGTCCATTCCCGCTAAAAACGGCAGTTTTGAGTTTACTTTGTCCAAAATGCAGGAGTGAAAATCATAAACACTGTGAAGAGTTCCAGACGTCCTGCCATCATAAGGAATGACATATACCACTTGCATATATCAGGCATCGGGGCGTAACTTGCCATAGGACCATATTGGTCTATGGCTGGTCCTACATTGCTTATGGCACTTATTGATGTTCCTACGGCATTGTCAAAGTCAAGTCCGCAAGCCGTAAAAAAGAGCACGCTTACAATCACTATTATAAGGTATATGAAGACAAACGCCTGAACATTGTCAATCATCTGAGGTTTTATAACCTGTCCGTTAAATCTTACAGGAATAACGGCGTTAGGGTGAATAAGACGCTTGAACTCATAGTAACTGTTCTTGAGAAGTAGCGCTATTCTTACTGTCTTGATACCTCCGGAAGTTGAGCCCGCACACGCTCCAAACGCCATCATCATAAGCAGAATAGTCCAAACAAATGGTGCCCAGGTGGTGTAGTCCCCGTTGGCGAATCCGGTGGTTGTAATAAGTGCCACCACATTAAACAGGGCGTAGCGGAATGATTGCTCAAATGACATTATCTCATTATGATGAAGCAGCAGACTGCCCATTACAAATATTGTCATTACTCCTATTATAATCATATAGAACTTGAGTTCCTCATTTTTTGTAATCTTATGTATGCGTCCTTTGAAGAGGTGATAATAGAGGGTGAAGTTTATACCTGACATAATCATAAAGACAATGATTATGTACTCAATAAGCGGCGAGTTCCAATAGGCTATGCTTGCCCCTTTTGTGGAGAACCCTCCCGATGCCATAGTTGTGAAAGAGTGGCAGATGGCGTCATAGTAATCCATTCCGGCAAGCCACAGAATAAGACTCTCAACAAGTGTTATGCCAGTGTAGATGCCCCAAAGAATCTTTGCTGTGTAACCTATCTTTGAGTGAATCTTGTCTTTTGTAGGTCCCGGCACCTCAGCGGTAAACAGAGACATTCCGCCAACACCAAGTATGGGTAGTATTGCCATTGAAAGTACTATGATACCCATACCGCCAAGCCATTGGGTCACACTACGCCAGAATAACAACCCCTTGGGCATTGCGTCAATATTTGTGAGAATGGTGGCTCCTGTAGTGGTGAAACCACTCATTGTCTCAAAGAAGGCATCGGTGAATGATTGAATGCCGCCACTCAGATAGAACGGAAGTAACCCGAAGAATGAGAATATGACCCAGATGAATGAGACTACAAGGTATCCCTCTTTTTTCCCCATCTGTATCTTTTTGACATCTCGGGTGAATAGAAGTCCCAGCAGGCTCACCAACAAGGTGGCTCCTGCCGAAATTAACAGATGAATGTACTCTATTTCATCATAGATGAATGATACCATAGCGGAAAGAAGCAGGAACGCTACTTCAAAAAGAAGAAGCATACAGAGTGTTCTTACTACTATTTTGACATCAAGTTTATTCATCGGGGGGTTATCTGTTATTTAAATAGTTTCTCAATGTGCCTGAGGGCGTTCTTTCCGCAGAATACTGTTACGTTATCGCCCGCCTGAATTTGTGTGCCGCCAACTGCCACGATACCTACACCGTCACGGACAATACCGCCTATTATTGTGTTTTTAGGTAGTTTAAGTGTGTACAAGGGTCCGGATGTAATGTATGAGTTGTTCTCCGCCTTCAGTTCAATTACATCTACATCAGCGAATGTCAGACATTTGACAGATACATCACCGCCTAATATAAGTTGGTATATATGGCTCGCCGCAATGATTTTCTTGTTTATAACCGCCCCTATGTCAAGCCCCTCAGCCATATCAATGTAGTCCATATTCTCAACTTCGGCTATTGTTCTGGGTACACCCATCTCCTTTGCGGCAAGGCAGGAGAGTATATTTGTCTCCGCATTGCCTGAAAGCGCCACAAATGCGTCAAAAGACTCAATGTCCTCTTGTTTCAGAAGGGATATATCACGTCCGTCTCCGTTTATAGTCAGCACTTTCTCTGTGTTCTCAATAAGACGGTATGTCTTTTCAATGTCTTTCTCTATAACCTTTATGTCCTTGCTTTTTGGAAGGCTCTGAATGGTTTTTATGCAGATTCGGCTTGCGCCAAGGAACATTATGTTGTTAATGTCGTGTAACTCCTTGCCTGATTGAATGCGTACCTCCTCCACGCCGTCACGGGTAGTTATGAAATAGACTATGTCTCCTTCAAGAACCTGATGTTTCCCCGATGGGATTATAGTCTCTTCGCCACGCTTGATTACCACTATTCTTATTTTTCCGTTACCGGCGAACGCCTTTTCAAGAGGCACGTTGCATAGCGGTGAGTTTCCTCTGATTTTTGTGGCGAGAACAATTAACGCTCCTCCTGAAATCTCCACATATTGTCTTACCCATCCTTTCTTTAGATTGTTCACAATCTCCTCTGCGGCAAGCATCTCAGGATATATGAGAGAGTCAATACCCATACTTTTGAAGAACTCCTTATTCTTTGGAAGCAGGTACTCCTGATTGTCAATTCTCGCAAGAGTCTTCTGTGCTCCAAGATTAGTCGCAAGCATACACGCGGTTATGTTTGTGCTCTCAATTGGAGTAACGGCTATGAAAAGGTCTGCCGTGGGGACTTGTGCCTCACGCAGGTCTTTAAGTGATGTGGGAGAACCCGTCACGCTAAGAATGTCATAGTTCGCCTCTAACGCCTTTATCTTTTCCTCCTGCTCATCTAAAAGGATTATAGTGTGGTTCTCCTTTGACAGCATTTTTGCCAAATGAGTTCCTACGTCTCCGGCTCCGGCTATTATTATTTTCATAATTAGTAATTAGCAATTAGTAATTAGTAATTTCACTATTCATTTTTCACTATTCACTTTTCTTTTTTCACTTTTCACTCAATTAAATCGCTTCCTCACTCTGTCCAACTCTCTCTTGGTTTCATTATCTTTTATTGTCTGGCGTTTGTCAAACTCCTTCTTTCCCTTGGCAAGCGCTATATTAACTTTTGCAAGTCCTCTCTCGTTTATGAAAACCGCTGTTGGAATGATTGAAAAGCCGGGTGCCTTTATTTTGCTCTCAAGTTTCCTCAACTCTTTCTTGTTCAGTAGCAGTTTCCTGTCACGTGTGGGAATATGGTTGCTGTATGTTCCATAAAAGTAGGTGGGGATATTCATACTTTTCACCCACAACTCTCCGTCAATAAACATACAATATGCGTCAACTAATGACGCTCGTCCGTCTCTGAGTGATTTTATCTCAGTTCCCTGAAGTACTATACCTGCCGTATAGTTGTCAATCAACGCATAGTCAAAAGACGCCTTCTTGTTCTTTATATATACATTCTGTTTCATCGTGGTTGGCTAATTAAGACCAGGCATCAACAGTGTGAGAAGTCTACGTACAAACTCAGGCATTACCATAATTGCCAGAGAACTCAATGCAATGAACGCATTGCGTTTGTCTCCGCTTTTTTCCACGATGCCTAAGTATGAGTTGCAACCCTCAAAAACGAGGTAGAATGTATAGAGTTCAAGTATTTTTATAAAGAACATATCTTCAGACAGTTCTCCTACCATATATACGAATATGACGCAGGAATAGGCGAAGATTGTGAATTGCAACGCCTCTGTGAATATCAGATGCTTGGAAAGCAGCCAATTGGAGAACCCTTTGATTATTATGGCTGAGATGTAAAAACTAGCGAATAGCGTTATTGAAAGATTCGTAAAACTCTTCAGTCCTGTTTGCCAGTCAAATGTGCCAGCCTTTAGAAGTTCTCCGCAGAATGCGCATAATCCGGTGGTCAGAATCATAGGCAGAGCGAATTTTAATATGACCTCTTTCTTTGAGCCTATAGTGCGGGCACTCTCCCATCCTTTTGACGGGGTGATTAGTATTGATGAAAATAATCCTACCATATATGGCTACAAAGTTAATAAAATAATGTGTTTTTTATTGTATTCTTAATAGAATATTACTAAATTTGTGCTCTATATCTTCTGGTTTGTAAAATGATTTATTTTATCACAGTCATAATTTTGTTTATTTCATTGTATTTATATTTCCCTGTAGCGGAAAAATACAAGTTGCTTGCAGGCGTGAATAATCGTAGTTCTCACAAGAAGCCTGTCATTACGGGAGCCGGTTTTATTTTTTACCTCTCATATATTATCTATGTGGTCTATGAGATTATAATTTGTGAGCCGGTCCAATGGTTTTGGTTTGCGGGACTTACGATTCTTGCTATTATAAGTTTTATAGATGACTTGAAGGATGTGTGGTTTTTGATAAGGCTGTTCGCCCAGACAATTGCCTCGGCCTTGATGCTTTTGCAGTTGAGTGTTGTATTTCAGATAGAAATGGTAGGCTCTGTAAGTCAATGGTCGGCGGCCATATTATTACTTATTGTCTTGGTCGGGTTGTTCAATATGTACAATTTTATGGACGGGCTGAATGGAATGCTTGGAGGTATTGCTCTCAGTATGTCAATCCCACTATACCTAATTGATAAATATGTTCCTGTTGTGTCAGGCTTTGTTGATGAGACATTGATATTGTTTACTATATTATCTGCCGTTGTTTTCCTGTTTTTCAATTACAGACCACAGCCTAAATGCTTCTCAGGAGATGTCGGTTCCGTGGTGTTGGGGTATATGATGGCGTTTTTTACTGTTTCCTTGATAATAAAGACCGGCAACGTGGCTTTCTTCCTTTTGTTCGCCGTCACTTTTATGGAGGCGGGACTTACCGTATTGCAACGTCTTTTCGCAGGTGATAACATATTCGCACCACATAGAATGCACCTGTTCCAATTATATTGTAATGATTTTTACAAGTCTCACTTGCTTGTAAGCGGAATATATTCCGGTATTCAGTTAGCGTTCGGTATGGCGTTGTTCCTTATGAACTATTATGGAGTAAGCAGATTGGTTCAAAATGCTGTTTTGTGGCCGTTGTTTGCGGCATTGTGCGTCGCATATTTGTTGATAAAAAGGAAGAGAATGGGAGGGCATCTGTTAGAGTATAACATAGATAGTGACAGAAATGTGAAGAATATGTTCAAAAAAAATTAATTATTATTACATAACAAATTAAAACTTTAAAATTATGATTCCAGAACAAATTGAGCATCTTGGTATTGCAGTTCCAAGTATTGATGCGGCACTTCCTTACTATGAGAATGTGCTTGGTATGAAATGTTACAAGACAGAGGTGGTTGAGGACCAGAAGGTTAAGACCGCATTTCTGAAAGTCGGAGAGGTTAAGATTGAACTTCTTGAGCCAACTTCTCCGGAAAGCACTATCGCTAAATTCATTGAGAAGAATGGTGGTCGTGGCGGAATGCATCACATAGCATATAAGGTTGTTGACATTGAAAAGAGACTTGCTGAGGTTGAGGCTGCCGGTGCCACCCTTATTGACAAGACTCCGCGTCCGGGTGCTGACGGTATGACTATAGCGTTCCTTCACCCGAAATCAACAGCAGGTGTACTTACTGAGTTCTGTGAGAAGAAGTAATTGAACCATAAACATATAGAGAAATGAGTCAAGCAGATAAGATTAAGAACCTGCAGGAGTTACGTGATAAAGCGAAACTTGGTGGAGGTCAAAAGAGAATTGATTCCCAACACAGTAAGGGGAAATACACCGCACGTGAGCGTATTGATATGCTTTTGGATGAGGGTAGTTTTGAGGAATTGGATATGTTTGTGACACACCGTTGTGTCAATTTCGGAATGGATAAAGAGCATTTCCTTGGTGACGGAGTGGTTGTTGGTCAGGGTACTATAAACGGTCGTTTGGTGTTTGTGTTCGCACAAGACTTTACGGTATATGGAGGCGCTCTGTCAGAGACAATGTCTCAAAAGATATGCCACGTTATGGATTTGGCTATGAAGATGGGTGCGCCAATCATTGGTATCAATGATTCAGGTGGCGCTCGTATTCAGGAGGGTCCTAACGCCCTTGCTGGTTACGCTGAGATATTTGAGCGTAACATTCTTGCGTCAGGTGTTGTTCCTCAAATCTCAATGATTTACGGTCCTTGTGCCGGTGGTGCCGTATATTCTCCAGCCCTTACAGACTTCATTCTTATGACTGAACAGAACAGTTATATGTTCATTACAGGTCCTAAGGTTGTAAAGTCTGTTACAGGTGAGGATGTGACTGTTGACCAGCTTGGCGGTGCCGGAGTTCACTCCACAAAGTCAGGTGTCACACACTTTGCTTGTGCTGATGAACAGGACGGCGTTGATACCATAAAGAAACTTCTCTCATTCATTCCTCAGAATAATATGGAGAATGTTCCTGATGTAGCCTGCTCAGACCCTGTTGACCGTATTGATGAGGCCCTTAAGGATATTATCCCGGATAATCCTAACAAGCCGTATGATATGAAGGATATTATCTACAGCATAGTTGATAACGGTGATATTCTTGAGATTCAACCAAACTACGCTAAAAACATTATATGTTGTTTCGCCCGTTTCAACGGTAAGTCAACAGGTATCATAGCCAATCAGCCTGCGTTCCTTGCCGGTGTGCTTGACTGTGACGCTTCACGTAAGGCTGCCCGTTTCGTGCGCTTCTGTGATGCCTTCAACATTCCTATTCTTACTCTTGTTGACGTTCCCGGATTCCTTCCTGGTACAGGTCAGGAGTATGCCGGTATTATTGTTCACGGTGCCAAACTTATGTTCGCATTCGGTGAGGCTACAGTTCCAAAGGTTACTGTCACAATACGTAAGTCATACGGCGGTTCTCACATAGTTATGAGTTGTAAGCAACTGCGTGGTGATTACAACTACGCTTGGCCGTCTGCTGAGATTGCTGTGATGGGTGCCTCCGGAGCCATCGAGGTACTTGAGGCTAAGGCTCTCAAGGAGTTTACAGATAAGGATGAGAAGAAAAAATTCATTGAAGAGAAGACCGCTGAGTACAGTGAGGCTTTCTCCAATCCTTACAAGGCTGCCTCTATGGGTTACATTGATGATGTTATTGACCCACGTAATACACGTTTCCGTATTATCCGTGCATTTGAGAATCTTCAGACTAAGAAACTCTCAAATCCTCTTAAAAAACACTCTAATATTCCACTGTAATGTCTATAATATTAGCAATAAACTGGACTAACGCACTTATAGTGACACTTTTGGGCTTCTCTCTTGTGTTTTGCCTTTTAGTGTTGCTTGTGTTTGTCCTTAAACTCTTTGGAAAGTTGATGACTCCAAAGAAGAAGAACGTGATAGAAGAACCTACTTTGGAGAATGTTCCACAAAGTATGGTCTCAGGTGCGCTTACAAATGAAGAACAGGCTGTTATAGGTCTTGCTCTACAGATGTTTTATGATGAGGATTGCAAGGAGTGTGGTAAACTTACTCTTAAGTCAAAACCAACTGCTTGGAATGCCAAAATTTATGGTATAAACAATTTAGATAAGTAATTTTATGAAGGAATTTAAATTTAAGATAGATGGCAAAGCCTACTCCGTTACCATTGATGAGGTATCTAAGGATGTTGCCAATGTTGAGGTTAATGGTAAAAAGATAACTGTTAACATTGAGAAAAAAGAGAAACCGGCGTTTGTCGCCGCTCCACGTCCTGCTGCTTCTCCAACTGCTCCAGTCGCGTCCGCTCCAGCCGGCAAGGCTGTGGCAGGTTCCATTACATCTCCGCTACCAGGTAGCATTGTTAAGATTATGGTATCTGTCGGTCAGGCTGTAAAGCGTGGCGACACACTTCTTACAATGGAGTCTATGAAGATGGAGAACAATATAAAGGCTGACAAGGATGGCATAGTTAAGGCCATACACGTTCAACCTGCTCAAAGTGTAATGCAGGGTGATTTGCTTCTTGATATGGAATCTGTGGGTGAGCCGGAGTCCGCTCCAGCACCTAAAGCCGCACCTAAGGCTGAGGCTGCCGCTCCAGCACCTAAGGCTCCTGCAGGTGCTTCCACGGTTACATCTCCACTGCCTGGCAGTATTGTTAAAATATTGGTTAAGGCTGGTGACTCTGTAAAGCGTGGCGACACAGTGCTAACAATGGAGTCAATGAAGATGGAGAACAACATTATGGCTGAGCGTGATGGTGTTGTAAAGTCTATTCACGTAGAGTCTGGTAAGAGTGTAATGCAGGGTGATCCACTTTTTGACCTTGAGTAATTTTTTGAGATATGAAGAGTTTAAAGTTTTTAATTATCGCTTTGGCGGCAATGTTGTACCTGCCTCTCTTTGCACAGGGTCAGCAGGCTGAGACACATTCGGTCACTCTGCAACATCCGACCAAAGATACAGAGGTTACTCTTGTTGTAAGAGATTCCACAAATGAGAACAGGGCTTCATTGGTTGCCGCACCAGGAGTGGAGGAGCAGACCGAAGAGCCTACCCTTGAGATTGGTACAAGTATTACTGATTTCTGTATGTCAATGGGCGTTGTTAAACTATTTGAGGGTGATGGTTGGAAAAACCTTATTATGATTGCAGTAGGCTGCTTACTTCTATATCTTGCAATAGTAAAGAAGTATGAGCCTTTGTTGCTTTTGCCTATCGCATTCGGTATGGTTCTTACAAATCTGCCTGATTCCAATATGTACCACCCTGAGTTGTTCGCACTCTCAACAGGAGACCACGTTAACTGGGCTCTCTTTAGTGAGGGAGCGGGGCTTCTTGACTATCTCTATTTAGGTGTAAAGTTGGGTATCTATCCTTGCCTTATTTTTATGGGCGTAGGTGCTATGACAGACTTCGGTCCGCTTATCGCAAACCCTAAGAGTCTGCTTCTTGGCGCTGCCGCACAGTTGGGTATATTTGCAACATATCTAACTACAATAGCACTTGGTTTCACGCCACAAGAGGCTGCTTCAATTGGTATTATAGGTGGTGCTGACGGTCCTACCGCCATCTTCCTTACTTCAAGGCTGGCTCCGCACCTTTTAGGTCCTATCGCTGTTGCGGCATATTCATATATGGCTCTTGTTCCAGTGATACAACCGCCTATTATGCGTGCCCTGACAACAAAGGCTGAGCGTTCCATTGTTATGAAGCAACTTCGCAAGGTGTCTCAGACAGAGAAGATAGTATTCCCTATTGTTGTTACCATAATAGTGTCTCTGCTTCTTCCTGATGCTACACCGCTTATCGGTTGCCTGATGCTTGGTAATTTGATGAAGGAGTCTGGCGTGGTTGAACGCTTGAGTAAGACAGTTCAGAATGAACTTATGAATATTGTAACAATATTCCTTGGCATTACAGTGGGTTCAACTACCACAGCCGCTAATTTCCTTAATTTGCAGACCCTTGAGATTCTATGCGTAGGTATCATAGCATTTGGTCTTGGCTCTGCAGGTGGTGTGCTTCTTGCTAAGTTGATGAACGTGTTTACTAAGGAGAAAGTAAATCCGCTTATTGGTAGTGCTGGCGTTTCCGCTGTTCCTATGGCTGCTCGTGTGTCACAAACAGTAGGACAGGAGGAGAATCCTGGTAACTTCCTGCTAATGCACGCAATGGGTCCTAATGTGGCTGGCGTTATTGGTAGTGCGGTGGCCGCTGGTATTCTGCTTTCAATGTTAGGATAATTCAAATTATACATAAAAATATGGTCTGTAACAATAGGTTGCAGACCATATTTTTTTAGAGTAGACTCATAAGTTTAAGCATCTCATCACGGTATTGGGCGGCTTGCAGGAAGTCCATCTTCTTGGAGGCTTCAAGCATCTGTTTCTTGAGTTTGTCAATGCCTTTCTGTAACTCATCTTTTGTCTTGTAACCCGATGCCGTCTCAGCCGCTATTAATGGTGATTCGGTGATTCGGTGATTCGGTGATGCGGGTTGAGATGATGTGGCTGCAAGTGGTGAGGCACCGTTGCTGAACGCTGATTTAGGCGTTATGTGGTGTGCCTCATTGTATGCTTTTTGCTTGCCACGACGGCGGTTTGTCTCATCTATTGTCTGCCGCATACTGTCAGTAATTTTGTCAGCGTACATAATTGCAATGCCGTTCACGTTTCTTGCGGCGCGTCCCACAGTCTGTGTCAGTGAGCGGTGAGAACGCAGGAAACCCTCTTTGTCTGCGTCAAGAATTGCTACAAGCGATACCTGTGGCAGGTCAAGCCCCTCACGTAGCAGGTTCACACCAATAAGTACGTCATAAATGCCGGCACGCAGGTCATTGAGAATCTGCACACGCTCAAGTGTGTCAATGTCAGAGTGAATATAATTACAACGGACGCCGTTTTTAAGCAGAAACTCAGCAAGTTCCTCCGCCATACGTTTGGTTAGTGTTGTCACAAGCACACGCTCATCTCTCTCAGCACGCACAGCAATCTCCTCAAGCAGGTCGTCCATCTGATTCTTGCTTGGTCTGACAATAATCTCAGGGTCAAGTAGTCCTGTGGGGCGTATGACCTGCTCCACAACAACACCTCCTGATTTATCCAACTCATAGTCATCGGGGGTGGCGCTTACATATATGGTCTGTTTCTCCTTGCCCTCAAACTCTTCAAATTTGAGAGGACGGTTGTCCATTGCAGCAGGCAGACGGAATCCATACTCCACCAGATTTTTCTTGCGAGCCTTGTCTCCGCCATACATTGCGTGAATCTGAGGAACTGTAACGTGGCTCTCATCTATGACCATAAGAAAATCATCGGGGAAGAAATCCATAAGGCAGAAAGGGGGCGTGCCAGGCTCACGTCCGTCAAAGTAACGGGAGTAGTTCTCAATGCCTGAGCAGTAGCCCAACTCCCTAATCATCTCAAGGTCATATGTGGTGCGCTCCAAAAGCCGTTTAGCCTCATACTCTTTGCCAATGGACTGCATATATTCAATCTGTTTGCCAAGGTCAATCTCAATCTCCCCGATGGCACGGTCTGTGTTCTCCTTAGTAGTGACGAATATGTTTGCGGGGGCTATGTTGTAACTCTTTAGTATCTCTACTGTGTTCAGAGTAAAGCAATCCAACATCTCTATGGAGTCAATTTCATCGTCCCAGAATACAATGCGTATTATGGCATCAGTGAAAGCGAGCCAAATATCCACGGTGTCACCCTTGACACGGAACTTTCCTCGCCCGAACTCAATCTCATTGCGTGTGTACATCGCCCGCACCAAACGGCGTAGCAGTTCATCACGGCTTATTTTCATTCCTTGCTCTATCTCAATGGTGTTCTTAGTGAAATCCTCTGGATTCCCTATACCATAGATGCAACTTACAGATGAGACCACTATGACATCTTTGCGTCCTGAGAGAAGAGCCTGAATGGCGGAGAGCCTAAGACGGTCAATCTCCTCATTTATGGCAAGGTCTTTCTCAATATAAGTGTCAGTTAGCGGCAGGTAAGCCTCAGGTTGATAGTAGTCATAGTATGAGACAAAATATTCAACCGCATTATCGGGGAAGAAACTTTTGAACTCACTGTAGAGTTGTGCCGCAAGCGTCTTGTTGTGGCTTAAGACAAGTGTGGGGCGGTTTACGTTCTGAATTACATTGGCAATGGTGAATGTCTTACCTGAGCCAGTCACGCCAAGCAGAGTCTGATGCCTGTCGCCACGAAATACGCCGTTGGTCAGTTGCTCAATGGCATCAACCTGGTCACCGGTAGGCTTATATTCAGATGCTAACGCAAAACCTCTCACTATATATGTGAAATGCCTTTATTATTTATTAATGAGGTACATAACAATCCACATTATAAGGTATGCCCAAATACCTATGGTGCCCAAAATAGCCAGCACTACAAAAATAATACGTGTTAATTTGATGTCAATACCTAAAAATTCCGCTATGCCTGCACATACACCACCGATTACTTTGTTTGAAGATAGTTTTAATTGTCCCATTTTTATAAGATTAAATAATGAAAGGTTATAACGGTGCAAATGTAAGGAATTTATAGAAAAATATGTAACTTTGTCTGTTAAAAATTTTGATTATGATTTGGAATGAAACTGCTGAGTGTATGTCACGTGATGAACGTACGGCATTACAAGGCAAAAGATTGAAAGCGGTTGTAGAGAGAGTATATTTTAACTGTGAGCCATACAGAAAGCGTATGCAGCAGGCAGGAGTGACTCCTGGTGATATAAACTCACTTGAAGACATTGTAAAGTTGCCATTCACCTGCAAACAGGATTTGAGAGATTACTACCCGTTCGGGTTGCTCTCTTCCCCGATGTCAGAGATTGTACGCATTCACGCATCATCAGGCACTACAGGCAAGCCTATAGTAGTTGGCTACACAAGGAATGATTTGGGCGTTTGGAATGAGGTTGGCGCCCGCTGTCTCACCGCTTACGGACTTGGAAAGAATGACGTGGTGCAAGTGTCATACGGATACGGTCTCTTTACAGGAGGTCTTGGCGTTCACGGCGCTGTTGAGACCATAGGAGGTACGGTAGTCCCAATGTCATCGGGGAATACAGACAAACAGATACTTATGCTGCGTGATATGGGCGTTAAGGCATTATGCTGCACACCATCATACGCGCTTCATCTTGCTGAATGTATTGAGCGTTCTGGCATTCCACGTTCAGATTTCCAATTGAAGGTTGGAATATTCGGGGCGGAGCCTTGGACAGAGCAGATGCGCAAGGAGATAGAGCGGCGTCTGGGTGTTAAGGCGTTTGACATATATGGACTTACAGAGATTACCGGACCTGGTGTAGGTCACGAATGTGAGTTCCAATGTGGCACACACATTAATGAAGACCACTTTTATCCGGAGATAGTAAATCCTGAGACAGGTGAGCCTGTGGCACCGGGAGAGGTTGGAGAGTTGGTATTCACCACACTTACAAAAGAGGGTATGCCGCTTATACGTTTCCGTACCCACGACCTTACAAAACTCAATTATGACAAGTGTGAGTGCGGACGCACATCGGTACGTATGTCAAAGATTATGGGTCGTTGTGATGATATGCTCATAATTCGCGGTGTAAATGTATTCCCGTCACAGATAGAGTCTGTCATACTTGAGACAGAGGAGTTTGAGCCGCACTTCTTCATAACTGTTGACCGTGTGAACAACACAGATACATTTGAGATAAAAGTTGAGGTTAAGGAACAGTTCTATACCGATGACATATCAGGTATGCTTAAACTTCAAAAGAAACTTGCAAGTCGCATTCAGAGCGTTGTAGGTCTGAATCCTACAATCCGTCTTGTTGAGCCGCGTTCTCTGCAACGTAGTGAGGGTAAGGAGAAGAGAGTGCTGGACAAGAGAGTGTTTTGCAATTAGTAATTAGTAATTAACGAATAACCATACTATTATGACTACAAAACAATTATCAGTATTTTTAGAGAATAAGACAGGCAGGCTTAATGATGTTACAAAGATACTAGCCAAAGCAAATATAAATATGCGTGCGTTCTCTGTGGCGGACAGTGCTGATTTTGGCATTCTGCGTCTTTTGGTTGATGATACGGAGAAGGCAAAGGAGGAACTTAGAAAAAATGGTTTTGCGGTCTCTGTAACAGATATCATTGGCATAAAGATGGCAAACAAACCTGGCACTCTGAACAAGATTCTAGATATTCTTGCTGAGGCAAAGGTCTATATTGAGTATATGTATGCTTATTCAGACAGCGATAAAGCCATTACCGCCATTAAGCCTGACGATATGGAGAAGGCAGTTAAAGTTATTTCAGAAAATAACATAACAATGTTATAATAATGAGGACCATTTTAGTAACCAATGATGACGGTATTACCGCTAAGGGCTTGAATTGTCTTGTTGAGGCAATCAAGGATTTGGGCAATATTGTAGTGGTGGCTCCTGACGGACCTCGTTCAGCACAGTCAAAGGCAATAACTGTTACCACACCGCTCCGATATTGGAAACAGTACACCAATGGCAATCTTACAATGTACAGATGCAACGGCACACCTTGTGATTGCGTGAAGATAGGAATGTACTCTATTCTTGACAGAAAACCTGATTTGCTTGTTGCAGGAATAAACCACGGTACAAATTCATCAATAAATGTAATTTATTCAGGTACTATGGGGGCGGCTCTTGAAGGGTGTGCTGAGGGGATACCTTCAATGGGATTGTCATTGTGCTCATACGACCAAAACGCTGATATGACAGAGGCTGTGAGACACTCTGTAAAACTTATTAAGAAAGTGCTGGATGAGGGCTTGCCGACAGGAATTTGCCTGAATGTCAATTTTCCTGTAGGAGAAATCAAAGGTGCTAAAATTGTAAGGCAAAGTCGTGGCAGATGGCAGGAACGTTTTGTGGAAGGCACAGACCCTGCCGGTAACAAATATTATTGGCTAACGGGTACGTTCAATAATTTTGAACCTGATGCTGAGGATACAGATGAGGGAACCCTTAAGGCTGGATACGCCTCAATAGTTCCGTGCCATATAGATTTAACACATTATCAGAGTGTTGAAACCCTAAAAAGTTGGAATTATGACTCCCAAAAAGTTTGACAACTTCTTTCTTGGTTTCGGACTTTGTCTGGTTATTCCATTTGTTCTTTTCGCTTTTACTTGGGAATCATTGTCAGGAATGTCATTCCAAGATGTCAGACATTGGATAAACCAACCTGTATTCCTTAATTATGTGATATTTTGTCAGATGCCAAGTTCACTTGTGCTTTTTTGGGGATACAAAACAGAGCGTTGGAAAGTGTGCAAAGGCGGAGTGTTGGGCATTACACCATATCTTATGTTGTTGTTTTATCTGTTCTGTGAGTAGTGGACAGTGGACAGTTGACAGTGAATAAAGTTTTAGAAAAATTATGAAATATTATCTTATAGCAGGAGAGGCGTCCGGTGACCTTCACGGCAGTAATCTTATAAAATCACTTATAAAGGTTGACCCCGATGCGGAGTTCCGTTATTATGGTGGAGATAAGATGCTTGCGGAGGGAGGCTCACTTGTAAAAAACTACAAGGATACCGCCATTATGGGATTCTTGCGTGTGGCTTTGAACGCAAGGAAAATCATTAATAACCTTCAGGATTGCAAGAGAGATATTGAGGCGTATGCTCCTGATATGCTTATACTCATAGATTATCCAGGCTTTAATCTTGAGATAGCCAAATATGCTAAAAGTGTTCTGAATCTGAAGATTATATATTACATACCGCCAAAAATATGGGCTTGGAAAGAGGGTAGGGTGGAGACCATTAAGAGGTACGTTGACAAGGTATATTGCATATTCCCGTTTGAGGTTGATTTCTACAAGAAACACGGTTTTGAGAATGTGGAGTATGTGGGAAACCCAAGTGTTCAAAGCGTGTCACAGGCAAACAAGGTAAAGAGAGATGATTTCTTTATTGTAAATGAACTTGACCCGTCAAAGAAGATTGTGGCTGTGTTGCCTGGAAGCCGCAAACAGGAGATTGAGAAGACTATTCCTATTATTAATAAGTTAGACAAGAGTCTATTTCCTGATTATCAGTTTGTTATTGCAGCAACAAGTGCTGCTGACCATAAACTGTATGACAAGGTTTCACCTGATATAAAGGTTGTATGTGACCTTACATATCAGTTGCTCTCATTCTCTGACGCCGCAGTTGTTAATTCTGGCACCGCTACCCTTGAGACTGCGCTGTTCGGTGTCCCTGAGGTTGTTGTCTATCCTATTTTTATGCCTGATTTGCTATATAGGTTCGGCCGCAAATATTTGCTGCACGTCCCATATATCTCAC
This sequence comes from Paludibacteraceae bacterium, assembly GCA_024405875.1. GTDB lineage: Bacteria > Bacteroidota > Bacteroidia > Bacteroidales > Paludibacteraceae > Enterocola. The sequence continues at coordinate 150,038 of JAKSOA010000001.1, read as the reverse complement.
TTGTGAATATTATTCTGCAAAGATACAGTGTCAAAGAGTTGGTTGCCGGAGGCTGTACGGTAGAGAGTGTCACGCAATCTCTTACTGATATTATCTCTTCAGATGAGTGCCGTGCCACTATGCGTAGTGACTACAAAGAATTAGCCACCATACTGGGTACAAGTGTAGCCTCAGATGTGGTGGCTGAAAAAATTATTGCCTCTTTAAATAATCAGAATCTAACTGAATAGGTCAGGTATATCTGGTTGCGTACATTGTGGTAACTCATAGGGCTAACACTAAATGTAGGGCCAACGGAACTGTCGTCATTACCTATGAATTCATAATAGTTTCCATCATTAACCTGCCATATATATGCAAGGTCAAGACTGTGACGCCCTATTCTGTAACCTAAGCCCGCTGTAACATTATAGGATGGACCGTAGTTTATGTAGTGGGTATCAAAACGGGTGTCAGTAGAGTAGTATAGCCTTGCCGCCTCATCTTTTTTCATAGGTGCTGTGGTATATCCACCGCCCAAACGAATTGACATCTCATCAATAGGTTTTACCTCAAGACCAAGACGAGCGGTATGCGTGTCACAGAAGAAACCTTTTGTTTGCTCATTCATAGTTGTGTTTACACGTCCGTATGAATTTTTAATGACCATTCCTGAAACATTAGCCCACTCATATTCAATCCCTATAAAGCCATATTTACCAAGTAGGAACCCTATGCTGCCTAACGCTTTCATAGGACCATTGATATAACCATTCTCGGATGAAATAGGTGTGTCTAGCCCTATGTTTTTTCTCTCACCTGTTATTGGAAGTTTGAGGTCTGCCTGTACTGAACTGTAGTTACTGCTGTTTTCTCTATAATAAGAGGGAGTGTGGTATGCTCCGCCAATCCTGAGCCAGTTTGTGGGGCGAACAATAAAGCCAACCTTATAGGTGAATCCGGTACCCCTTGCATTTAGCGTGTTTGAGGTGTTCATTTTGCAACCATTTACAAATGTCTCTCCATAATCCTCTGTGCGACGGTAATCCATAAAGTCACATACAAAACTCATACCCAAATAGAATATGTCACTCACATTACCTGCAAGGCTTATTGCAAACTCATCAATATGACCTCGTTCAGTAAAGAACACATTATCTGTGACGCCGCCCCCGCCTATTGCATCGTAGTATGATTTATAAATGAACGGATTTTCAGGACTATATTTGTTCTCGTCAATGTCGGTCAAGTATGTTTCATAACCTAAAATGGCACGATACCCTATAGCGTTGTTGTTGAAATTATCTTTGTTCAAGTATTGCTTGTCTTGATTATAGGAGTCACGGGCAAGGAACTGTGATTTTGAGTAATCCTTTGAATGAGAGTAACTACCGTTCTTGTCCATATTCCTTACTCTGTTATAAGAGGCTCCGAAACTGATGCCTATCAGTCCGTTGGTCTTGCCTTTTGATGCACCGATAGCCCACTGTCCTACGTATGATACATTCTCAAGATTGGCGGTGGTGAATACATTCTTACCGCAGTTTCCAATGGTGTTGTTGTTCCAATGCACGTTAAGTGAAGCGGTAATCTCAGATGAACGGTAGATGCCTATGCCCGCAGGGTTGTAGAACATTGTGGTGGCGTCACCACCCAACGCTCCCATAGCGCCACCAACACCTACAAAGCGTGCCGTGCCGTTCAGTTGTGTGTTGGTAAAGTTAAACGCGTCATAACTTGTGAATGACTGAGCCATTGCCGTAATGCCTGATAAAACTGCTATCAGCGCAAAAACATATTTCTGTTTCATATTCATAATCATTTTTAATATCTGCTGCCGCCGCTATGACCGCTGGTAGAACCTCCGCCTCCATAACTGCCGCCACCATAACTGCCACCGCCATAACTACGTCCTCCGGAACTGCTTCCGCCATAACTGCTTCCGTTTCCTCCGTAGTTACTACTGTTCCCGTAACGGCTTCCTGAAGATGAACTTCCGCTTGTGTTATATGAACTTCTTGTGGAACCGCTTTTTGATGGCGCCGTGTTTGACGGAGCCGTTGTTGTAACAGTGCCGTATCTTGCTCCGCTGATATTTCCTGTTGTGCCGGAACTTTGACTGGACCTGCTTGAACTGCTGGTAGTCCTGTATCCGCCGCTTGATGAACCGCCACCTCCGTATGCGGCGTTGTTTCTGCCACCGCCACCATAAGTAGAACCACCACCTGGTGTATATCTGTGTCCGTCACTGTAAACGGCTGGTTTTACCGGATATACCGGATACGGACGTGGTGCCGGCGGGTAGTACGGACCGGGGCCGTAAGGATAGTATGGCCAAGGGCGATACCAAGGGTCATACGGGTGATACCAAGGGTCATACGGACGATACCAGGGGTCATAGTACCATGGACGGTACCAGCCGCCCCATCCAAGACCTACGCCTACGCCTACTCCAAGATAGACCACCTCATTCTTCTTGCCACAATTTGAGCAATTGTTGTTATTATTATTGTAATAATAGTTATTTTGAATGAACACCTTAGTGGAGTCTGGAACCACATCGGGGTTATAATATTTCATTATCTGAGAGGTATAAGTGAAATCCTGCATTGTGTCAACAGGATTACCACTGCCCTGGCTGCTTGATGAATAAAAACGGTTATATTCATCAATATCACGTGACGAGCCACCATTTTGCGTGGTGGTTGTGACTGTGGTAGTGGTTGTTGTGGTTGTTTTGGTCGTGGTTTTAACTGACGGTGTGTAATAGACGTCATCATAAAAACTCTGGGCAGATAAGCCACTTGTAATGCAGATTAGCAAAAGGATAATATTAAACCGTTTCATACAAATATTTTGTATTTTTGCCATCGGATTTACACCAATGTACAAAGTTATATAAATTTTTAATATCAACAGATATGCAGTATGTCAAAATTGCAATAGATGTCTCCACGATGCCTGATTATTCTATAGACGCCCTCACATACTATCTTTCAGAGGCGGGTTGCAACTCTTTTGAAACCTCAGAAGGGAGTGAGGGCAAGACTCTGTCGGCTTTCATTGATAAGACGCTTTTCCCTAATGAAAGTTTAACAAAGGCGTTGGCAGGCTATGAATTCAAAACGGAATTATTGCCTGACAAGGATTGGAATGAGGAGTGGGAACGCAACTCATTCAAGCCAGTGGTGATTGATTCAAGGTGTTGCGTGTGCAGTTCAGCACATACTGAATTGCCAGAGACAGAGTACCGCATATTGGTAAACCCAAAGATGGCGTTCGGCTCAGGCTCTCACCAAACCACCGCTATGATGCTCTCTTGGGTACTTGATGAGCCGTTTGCAGGAAAGCGTGTGCTTGATATGGGATGCGGTACCGCCGTGCTTGGGATACTTGCCGCTAAACGTGGAGCCTCTCAGGTTACGGGCATTGATATTGATGAGTGGAGTGTGCGCAACGCCGCTGAGAATATGGCTCTCAACGGAGTGGATATGGAAATTGAACTTGGTGATGCCACAACCATCGGGGAACGTAGGTTTGACACTATTCTCGCCAACATAAACCTTAATATATTAAAGGCTGATATGCCTTTATATGCGGCTTCTCTCAACCACGATGGCTCAATATTTATGAGCGGATATTACAAGGATGATTTGCCATCACTTGTAGAGCGTGCCGCTGAGTTTGGTCTGACGCTTGCTGGTATCAAGGAAAAGGACGGCTGGTGTGCCGCTAAATTCATTAAAGGGTAGATTTTTGTAAAAAATCCTAAAAATCAGAAAATTTCTCTTTTCTCCTTTCTCCTTTCTAATTTATTTACTATCTTTGCACCGCTTTTTTGTAAGAAAGCACTATGATGGCGGGATAGCTCAGTTGGTTAGAGCGTCGGATTCATAACCCGGAGGTCTCGAGTTCAATTCTCGATCCCGCTACAAAATTAAAGAGGCTGGTGCCTCTTTTTTTGTGGCTGATACTTTCCGTATGTTAAGAAATCCTTAAAATTAAATCCTTCAAAATCTTATCTGGTGTGGAAATCATTTTAATTACAGCACACCGCTTTACACCTGCGTCTTTAACAGACGGACCAAGATGATAGACGGTCTCATCTATAATTAGGAACCTGTCGTGGTCATTCTTAATTATGGTTACCTCAATCAGTGGGGCGGGTCTGTTCCTGTTAGCCTCATCTATGTCTAAAAGGAATTGCTGTTCTTGTATCCTCTTATAGTGCGTATATACGGTTGCGGAAACGCCTTCCTTGCGTTTGTTTAACATTATAAGGGTCTTTCTGTCTATGTAGTTATCTATCAGCACAATTCTTTTCTGCGCAGATTCTATAAGAGTACATAGAAAATCATACGCCTTAAAGTTCTCTCCCTCATAAAATATCATTTCTATAGGTGGTAGTTTGGTGTCTACTACAAAATCAACTTTTTGCTCAACGGCACATAATCTGTTCTCCGTATTAACAATTATAGCCTTTGTTTGTTCTTCTAAAGCAATTACACGCCTCTCAAGAGACCCCTTGTTCAGCAGGTGTTCTTTAATAACTTTATTTGCCCATTGACGGAACCAGGTTCCCTGAAGAGACTTTACTCTATATCCAACAGATATTATAACATCTAAGTTATAAATGGTAACAGTATATGTTTTTCCGTCGGTGGCAGTATGTCGAAAATATTGACATACTGAAATTTTTTCTAATTCTTTCTCCTTAAAAATGTTGCTTATATGATGGCTTATAGTATTCCTGTTTACTCCAAAAAGTATGCACATTTGCTCCTGCGTGAGCCATACGGTTTCATTCTCAACACGTACATTAATCGTTAGATTTTCATTAGGCTGATACAGCACTACAGTGCCTTCAGACCACGATTCTGGTAACACTTCCGCTTCTGCTATTTCATCTTCAAATTCAATTGGAATGTCACGTTTTAGCAGTTTTTCAAGCATTGAGACACCCTCTTTTGTATATACTATAGGAAGGTGTCTTGAGCCTCCCTTTCCAATGCTGTTTGAAATCACATTCTGTGATGTCAAATCTGAATTTTGTGATTTTGAACCAGAAAATTCTAATTCGACACAGTCATCAAGAGTTAACTGAAACATACTGTCTTCATTAAAAAGATTTATGTTTCTTTTTACCTTTTGATTAATTACTCTGGTTTCCACTCCCAGTGCAGCCGCCAAGTCACGGTCAAGCACCACCTTTTGTCCTCGTATTACATACACCTTAGGGTGTAAAGCCTCTAAATCAGAGGCCTTTGCACACTTCTGTTGCATAATAGAAAATAATAGAAATAAAATAACTTTGTTTAAAATGTAAACGAAGACGGCGAAGTTTACAATGCAAATATACTGTTTTTAGCAGTGTTTTCCAAATTAAAATTATGTAACTAATCAATTATCTCACGACTTGGACTTACTTCTGAAATTTTTGACAAGTACTGTCAAAATTATTGTCTAAATTTGCCACGATGCTAAAAACAGTATGACTATGGAACAACCCAGAATAGAGAGAGTTATCAGAATTGTTCAGTTGATGTCCGGTATAAGGACCTATACAATATCTGAACTTGCTGATGCTATGGATATGAGTGAGAGGACCATATACCGCTATATAGATTCACTTAAAAACGCAGGTATGGAGGTGACATCTGAACGTGGATGTCCCAGATTAGTGCAAACCAACCAGCAGTATAAAGGTTTTATGAAAGTGGCGATGAGTACACAGGAGGGCAAGGCTTTGGCAAACCTATCTAAAATGGAGAGTGCAATAGAGTCTAAAAAGTGTGTCATACTCAAAGGCTATGCTTCTGCACATAGCGGAACTATAAGAGACAGGGAGGTTGAGCCTTTTGAACTCTCAACTGACCGTAAGCAAGTTTGGTGTTTTGACTTAGAGTCTAAAGAGAACAAAGTGTTTATGCCATCACGATGTGAGGCTGTAGAGACTACTGAAAAGCCTTGGACATATAAAGACAGACACAAAAGTGAGCCGTTTGACATATTTGGATTTCACGGCACCGATGCCTGCAATGTTTGTTTAAGACTTGATATTCTTGCCCGTAACCTATTGCTTGAGGAACACCCTCTGTCAGCCTCACAGTTATCACCCGATGGAGATAACCACTGGCTTCTTAAAACCATTGTATATGACCTTGACGGCGTGGCACGCTTCTATTTAGGCTTAACCAAGCATATAGAAATAATAAACTCCCCCATCTTTGCCAAGTATGTGCAAAAATAAAAGTGGTTGTTGCATTTTTTGCAACAACCACTACTTCTGTTGTCTGGGAACTATTTAATATAGGGTTTCAATAATGCTTTTATGCTGTCAAATTCTTGCTGGGTGATAACCTCAAGCTCTAATTTATCTTTTGCATTTTTGAGTTCTGCCAAAGCCTTATCACTTGTCATACCTAAACTTACAATCTCACCTGAATTCAGAGCATTCTCTATTTGTATCAAGAATCCTCCCATTCCAGAAATATATCCTCTTATAGAAACCATTGCACCCATCTGTTTGCTTCTTTGTATGCTGATTTTCTTTATCACCATATCGCGTCCTCCCATCTGAGCGTTAACACCCAGCATTGCACCACCGTTCAAGGCATAATTTGCCATACTCAATTCAGATGTTATATAAGCGTATGTTTTCCCGGAATAAGGAACACCAAACGTCAATTTATCTCCAACTTTGTAAGTGTGTCCGTCTGAAGCCACATATTCCTGATACTCTTTTAACAACTGTTTTTTGGGATTTGTTGCATTTTCCACTTCATCGTAAGTTACTTTTTGCGCCGCCGCTGTAGTTGCAATGGCAACCATCAATAATAAAAATATTCTTTTCATTGTTTTGTGTTTATTAGTTCAACCGCAAAGATATATACGCATATAGTCAAAATCTGACAATGGAAAAAATAATTTTTGACAAGTACTGTCAAAAGTAGTGTTTACTTTTGCCAAAATAAAAAAAGAAGACGAGACATAAGCCCCGCCTTAAATGTTTTCACAACGGAATAATCCTTATTGTGAATTGCTTCATAATTTAGTTCTACAAAAGTAGGGGTAATTTATGAAATAAACAAATTTTGTATTAACTTTATGCTTGAATTAAATATTTTTCACCATAAAGATGTTGTGAATCACTCTTTTAAATGTTGATTAAATAAATTTTAAAGATATGAAAAAGATATTAGGTCTTGACCTTGGTACCAATAGTATTGGTTGGGCTGTTGTAAACGAAGCACAAACAGCGGAAGAAAAGTCTTCAATAGTTAAATTAGGAGTAAGGGTAAATCCATTAACTGTAGATGAATTGACAAATTTTGAGAAGGGGAAAAGTATTACGACAAATGCAGATAGAACATTGAAACGTTCAGCGAGGCGAAATTTGCAAAGGTACAAATTGCGTAGGGAGCAATTGATTAAACTGCTTGTTTCCAATCATATTATAGATAGCGAAACAATATTGTCTGAGAATGGAAATAGAACAACGTTTGAGACTTATAGGCTTAGAGCAAAAGCGGCTACAGAGGAAATCTCTTTGGTTGAATTTGCAAGAGTTCTTTTGATGATTAATAAAAAACGTGGCTATAAAAGTAGCAGAAAGGCTAAATCAACCGATGAAGGTCAGTTGATTGATGGTATGGAAATTGCAAAAAAGTTGTACGATGAGAATTTAACGCCAGGGCAATACACATATCAAATCTTGAAAAGTGGCAAAAACTATGTGCCTGATTTTTATCGCTCAGATTTGCAAAATGAATTAAATAGAGTATGGATTTTTCAAAAACAATTCTATGAAAATGAACTGTCAGAAGAGTTAAAAGAATCAATTGTTGGCAGAAATAAGAGTCAAACTTGGGCGATATTGGCTAAACCATTTAGTATAAACGGAATAAAAAGAAATGTTAAAGGTTTTGAACTAAAATTAGAAAATTATAAATGGCGTAATGATGCGTTATCTGCTAAATTAGGGCTGGAGGAACTTGCAATAGTTCTTCAAGAAATTAATGGTCAAATAAGTAATTCCAGTGGATACTTGGGTGCTATTAGTGATAGAAGCAAAACTTTGTTTTTTAACAAACAAACTGTGGGTCAATATCAAATGGCAGAATTAAATAAGAATCCACATTATAGCTTTAAGAATCAGGTTTTTTACAGACAAGATTATTTAGATGAATTTGAAACGATATGGGAAACACAATCAAAATTTCACGCAGAATTAACCCCTCAATTGAAGCACGAAATTAGAAATGTTGTTATTTTTTACCAGCGTCCATTAAAATCACAAAAAGGGTTGATATCATTATGTGAATTTGAGCATAAGCAAATTGAGGTTGAAATTGATGGTAAAAAGAAAGTTAAGACTATTGGATTGCGTGTCTGCCCAAAATCATCGCCACTCTTCCAAGAATTTAAAATATGGCAAATTCTTAATAACTTGGAGGTAAGTGATAAAGATAAAAATAAAAGATTCTTGGAGTCAGACGAGAAGCAAATACTGTTTAAGGAGTTGCAATATAAAGACAAGTTGTCTAAAGCAGATGCTTTGAAATTATTGTATAGGAATTATAAGGAGTTGGATTTAAATTATTCAACAATAGATGGGAATAGAACTCAAGCAACTTTAACAAAGGCATATCAAGATATTATATTACAAAGTGGTAATGGAGAATATGATTTCTCTAAAATGTCTGCAAACCAGGTAGAAAAAATTATTGTTGATGTTTTTAATGCTATCGGAATCAATACCGATATCTTAAAATTTGATAGTTGTTTAGAAGGTGTTGATTTTGAGATGCAACCTATGTATCAATTATGGCATTTATTGTATTCTTATGAGGGGGATAATTCAAATACAGGCAATGCCAAATTATTTGAAATATTAAAAGCAAAATTCGGCTTTGATAATGAATACGCTAATATTCTTGCTAACGTTGCTTTCCAACCTGATTATGGTAGTCTTAGTACAAAGGCTATGCGTAAGATTTTGCCGTATATGAGGGATGGTTTGGAATATAGTGTCGCTTGTGAATATGCAGGATATAGACATTCACAAAAATCACTTACTAAAGAAGAACTTGAAAATAAAGTATTGAAAGACAAATTAGATTTATTGCCTCGTAATAGTTTACGAAATCCTGTCGTTGAAAAGATTCTGAATCAAATGGTGAATGTTGTAAATGGCATTATTGGTATGTATGGCAAACCAGATGAAATCAGGATTGAGTTAGCACGCGAGTTAAAGAAGAGTGCAAAGGAACGAGTGGAAATGACAAAACAAGTTAATGCGACTAGTAAGTTGCACGAGGAGTATAAACAAATTCTTACTAGTGAGTTTGGTATTTCAAATCCAACAAGAAATGACATTATAAGATACAAATTATATCTTGAATTAAAGGATAATGGATTTAAGACACTATATACAGGAACCTATATCCCGCAAGAAAAATTATTTAGTAAAGAGTTTGATATAGAGCATATTATCCCTCAATCAAAAGCATTTGATGATTCTTTTGGGAACAAGACTTTGGAGGCAAGACAGGCAAATATAGAAAAAGGGAATATGACGGCTTATGATTATGTAGCAAGTAAAGGGGAGCAAATTTTAGCAGATTATAAAACAAATATAGAGAGATTAAGAAAGATTAATGCAATAAGTGCCACTAAGGCAAAGAATTTATTAACTGTTGAAAAAGATATTCCTAACGGATTTATAAATAGGGATTTAAGAGAGTCTCAATATATTGCCAAAAAGGCAAAGGAAATGCTGGAGGATATTGTGAAATGCGTAGTACCTACAACAGGCACAATAACTGATAGATTGCGTGAAGATTGGCAACTTGTTGATGTGATGAAAGAGCTAAATTGGGATAAGTATTCCAAATTGGGACTAACTCATTATGAAGTAAAGGATGGAAGGAATATTCCAAAAATTGATAATTGGACAAAACGTAATGACCATAGACACCACGCAATGGATGCACTTACAATTGCATTTACAAAGCGTAGTATTATTCAGTATTTAAATAATTTAAATGCTAGAAAGCCAAACGATTTTCAAGAATATTTACCTATAGGTAATGATGAATATGAGAAAAATATTCTTGAATTATCAGATTTAGCAAAAGCACAACGTTCATCCGTTATGTACGCAATAGAACAAAAGGAGTTATATAGATATGGTGGAAAATTGCGTTTTATTTCACCTATTCCGCTTGATGAATTTAGAAGTGAGGCAAAAAAAGCATTTGGAAAATATTCTTGTGTCCATCAAAGCGAAAAATAAGGTTGTTACAAAAAATATAAACATATCCAAAACCAAAAACGGTAAAAATAAAAAGGTACAACTTACTCCGCGTGGACAGTTACATCTTGAAACAGTGTTTGGTAGTCATAAGGAATATGTTGTAACAGAAGAAAGGGTAGGAGCAACATTTGGTTATGAAAAAATAACATTAGTTGCAGACAAAAGATTTAAAGATGCATTATTATCAAGGTTGAATGAATTTAATGGAGATGCAAAAAAAGCTTTTACTGGAAAAAATAGTTTAATCAAAAATCCTATTTATTTAAACGAGTTTCATACTGCTCAAGTGCCTGAAAAAGTTAAATTAGTTAGATTTGAAACAGTATATACAATTCGTAAACCAATTTCCTCTGATTTAAAGATAGAGAAGGTAGTTGACCCTCATATTAGAGAGATTCTCAGAGACAGGTTAGATTTGTTTGATGGCGACGCTAAAAAGGCATTTTCAAATTTAGAAGAGAGTCCTATCTGGCTGAATAAAGAAAAAGGAATTCAAATAAAATCGGTTACTATATTTGGAATAAATAATGCTATTGCCCTGCACAATAAAACGGGTAAAGATGGTAAGATTATATTAGATGCTGAAGGTAATACAATTCCTGTTGATTTTGTGAATACGGGCAATAATCATCATGTGGCTATATATGTGGATTCAGATGGGATTTTGCAGGAAAATATTGTGTCTTTCTATGAGGCAGTAGAGCGTGCAAATCAAGGGCTTCCAATTATTGATAAATCATATAACAGTAGTATTGGTTGTATGGGGGTAAAAACCAAATGTAAAATTTAAAGATGTTGGGTGATTAGGTGAAAGGTGTTGATTTTGTGTTAGTTGTGGCGTTTTAAGTGCGCCGGTGGCGTACAAACCAAATGTGAAAAAATTGTGCTTTTGCTTGGCATTAGGTTGGCATTTTTTGCTGACTTGATGCCTTTTTTTGTGCATTAACTTGTATTGTGCTTTGCTTTTCTTGTACTATGGTTCTCCATCACACGGCATAGTTGATGGCAATATGCCTTTCAAGTGTCTAAAAGGCTATTGATGGAGCGGATTATCTTCTTATTTATTTTGCAAAAAAGAGACTGTTCCATCTCTTTCTGATGTTATGGTATGGTACTCTCAAATAAAAGCGAAAAATGGCTTTAAACGGTCTTTAATTGGTTTTTAGGCACAATTTATGTGTTATAATACAACTGACTGTTGTAACTACTATCTTTTTTACCTTGAAAGTTGTAGATTTTTTAGTTGCTTATGCAGTTGCTTGTGCAGTTGCTTGTGCAAAATTTGTTCAAAAATCATCAGTATAATACCCCTAACAGTTCTAAAAATGTTAAAAAAGTGTCATTATTTGACATTAAAGCACCCCTTTTGCACCGTGTTTTTACAATAAAATAGCGTATAACCATTTGATTATACGCTATTTGTGTTTAAAGGTATGTTCAACAGGTATGGTGAACTCATTTAATGCCCATTTGAATTTCTAAGGATTGAATTAGTTTACGCTGAGTTTCAATTAACTCATCTTTTGTCTTAAGCAATGCACACTCCTTGCACAATGTATTACTAGTTTGCTCTTCACTATCATTTGCGATTTTGAGCATTTCTTCCTCTCCAGTTAACAACCATACAATATTTAATTGCGGAAAAAATTCCATAATTTTTTGCAACGTATCGCTTTTTAAATTAGTGTTTTTTGCGATAAACTTGGCAATCTTACCATCTGATGACCCGATTATGTCTTCAAATTGTCTAATACTAAGATGCTGTGTTTCAATAAAAAATTTAAGTCTATTATTCATTTTTCTAATAACTATGGAATAATTTCCATAAAAATATTTGTTATGTGGAATATTCTCCTTATCTTTGCAGAAAAGTTACACAGTGTAACACTGCGGACAAATATAAGAAAAAAATAAATACGGAGACGAAATAGAATGAATAAGAGAATAATATTACCATTCAGCAATCAGACCAAACTTAGGGATATGTTTGGTACGAGCCATAACACGGTTCGCCGAGCTTTGAAATTTGAAACCAATACAAAGTTGGCTAAGAAAATACGTATTGCGGCAATAGAGAATTATGGTGGAAAAGTGTATAGTGAAAAATAAAATATACTTAAAACTATGGATAATTTAGAAAATAGACTCAAAGAAATATACGCAGAACTTTACAACGCACTATACAAAGGTGATTTCACAATAATAAGCAAACGAGTAAATAATCAACGTGTATTTGTAAAAATTGAAGTTAAAGGTTTAAAAATTGTTGTAGGCGTAGATTGGAGTTCTAATGAATTGTGGTTTTACCCTATATATGAAGGGTTTGAGGATATTTCATATTATACTCCTGAATTATATTCTTTTTTTAATTATGATCAAATAGTAATAATGAGGAAAGAACTAATAGAGCATCTTAAACTTAAACTAATATTACTTTAACAAATACTATTATGGAAAATTTATTAAATGCAGAGTGCACGCACTCAAACTACCCTACAAAGTCAATGATGTTAAGTTGGCTTGACGGCAGAGTGAAACTTATTGTTGACATCAAATCTTCTGTCGCCACAGTTATGGTGGATGGCGACATCAAGGTAACAGAGCGTAATGTTACTATTGGTATGGTTGAAACATTGGAGAGGCAGTGTGAGGCGGTAGCAATAGAACTGCAAGGAAAGGAGGAACAAAAATGAATACACAATATATATCGCCCTCCGGTGTGGAGTTCAGACTTAAGTGTGTAACAATAGCTCCTTACAGGAACTTGTCGGACTCTGAAAAGATTGCGTGCCAGCGCTATTGCTGGAAGCACTCAGATGGTTGTAGAATGTTTGTATGTAAAAACCTTTCTGACGGAGGTGAGGCCTGTTTTGGGTTCGAGGTATACATTTCTAATTGTGCCAGTGCTGTAGAGCGTTGCCGCCACTTCTTTAGCAAATTGAAGACAGCAGCATTTGACTATATAAACATTAGTACCGTCAGAATCATAATCGCTCTGTAAACGGCTTCTAAGATGATGTTCAGAACATACACATTTATGCTGAATCCCTTTAATTAATGTTTTATCGGACCCATAGTCCAACTCTTGATAATAAGAACTTCCCATAAATAAAATTTTCCAAAGATAAATAAAATTGGAGTACTATAATAACATATTGTGTGCGACACAAACCGATTTATCGGCACTATTGAGTATTAACACTTTGATGTCAATGTGTCAACGTGGTAATGTGGAGCGTGTGCGTCGTGGCTGTTTTGAGACTCCCGCACTATACTCTGTTGAGAGCCTGCCAACCAAATACAAGGTGGAGGTGTACCGCAGGTACCCTGACCTGAAGGCACAGAGTGAGGCAAAACCGTTGCTTGACGCCATAGAGACAGATGGAGCGGCAATAGCCTGGTTTGACGCATACACACTACCAGACGGCAGACACCTGCCTGATTACAAAAGAATTGAATATTCTAACAACGCAGCCATTCTTAACTGCTGCAAGCGTATTTTTGAGCGTTGTCAAAGTCAGAGAGGAAAGAATGGCAAGCACGTGAAAAAAGGCGAGTTCTGGAGCAAGGTCGCAAAGGCTCTCCCCCGCATCGCTGACAAGTGGCCGAACTCTCTTCCTCTTAATGCCGCACGTCTGCAGGAGAAATACCGCCTGTATCTGGAAAACGGTTATGAGGCTCTGATAAACGGCAGGTTTATGAACAGGCACGCGGCTGTAATAGACTCGGAGACAAAAGAAGATGTGTTGTTACGTCTTATAGCAGACCGCCGTAATCTCAACGATGTTCAGATAAGCGAGTTGTTCAACTGCATAGCGTCAAAGATGGGTTGGAAGCAGATATGTGCCGGTACTATATCTCGGTACCGTGAGAAATTTGACCTTGAATCGGCTGCCGGCAGACACGGAATGATTGCGTTCAATTCCGGCAAGAGTATGACCGTTAAAAGGAGCCGGCCTACAGCACCTCTTCTGTACTGGACTGCAGACGGATGGGATGCGGAACTTCTTTACCAACAAGTGGTGACAAACAAAGCCGGGCATAGTGTTACCACGTACAACAACAGACTTACGATGGTGGTGGTACTTGACACCTGCATAAATTATCCTATAGGTTACGCAATTGGTGAGCACGAGAATCCATCATTGATAAAAGAGGCGCTGCGTAATGCCGTAAACCACACTGCGGAACTGTTTGGACATAGATACAGGACCAACCAGTTCCAGAGTGACCATTACGCTATGAAGACTATGAAACCTCTGTATGATGTCATTGGAAACAAAGTCACACCTGCGCGTGTCCATAACGCCAAAGCAAAGGTTATAGAGCCGTATTTTGGCGACATCAACACACGCTATTGTCAGTTTATGCCAAACTGGAGCGGATTCGGCATAACCAGCAGCAAGGACAAGCAACCCAATACAGAGGCACTAAATGATTTGAGACATAAATTCCCCGACAGAGAAGGCTGCGCATCACAACTGGTGTTCATAATAGAGAGTGAACGTAAGCGTCTGCATGACCAATATGTGGCTATGTTCGCCAACCTGTCTGACGAGTATAAACTTGAATTGAGCGATGAGCAATATCTGCTCAATTTTGGTTGTGAGACAGGGTATAAGAACACAATAGAGGCAAGTGGTCTGAGACCCACAATTGAGGGCATAAAGAGAGACTATGACTGTTTTGACATCCGGTTCCGCCAACTGTCACACATTAAATGGACGGTAAGATATGACCCTGCCGACACTAAGCACATACTTGCGGTAAGCGAAGACGGAAGTCATAGATTTATGCTTGAGGAGAAATACGTGCAGCCGATGGCATTGGCTGAGCGTAAAGAAGGTGATGCGGAGCAACTGGCACGTGTGGCACAATTCAACAAGAAGTTGGGGGCTCATATTACGGACAGGTTAGGCAAGGCCTGGGAAACAACAGAGAGGCTGATGGCCGAACACGCAAATGAGTTAGACCCACTATTAAGCCGTATGTTAATCTGTGACAGCAACGGACAACATAAGGACCGCAAGAACATAAAACGTGGGAATGAGGTCATTGACCTAAACAAGATTCTTCCAAACCCTGCTCCGGAAGCAAAACTACAAAAGAGTGATGAAGACTCAAACCTATTTGACTTATATTAATTTTTAATACTGATAATTATGAAAATTCAAGAAAAAGAGAACATCAAGACAGCCCTTGCAGAATACTGCGAGCGTATGGGCAGCCAGAACAAGGCGGCAAACAGCCTAAAGGGAGTAAGTTCCGCCACAATAAGCCAACTGCTTAACGGTAATTGGGATTTGATAACGGATGAGATGTGGCGTAACATTGCCACTCAGATTGAATACGACAACCGCAAGTGGGTGGTTGTTGAAACAAGAGGATACAAGCGTATGGTTCAACTGCTCACAGACGCACAGGAGAACAGTCTTGTATTTGCCGTCACGGGTGATGCCGGATGTGGAAAGAGCGAGGCTATCAAGACATTCGCTCGCAGCCATCAGAACGTCTATAACCTTAGTTGCTCGGAATATTGGAACCGTAAGCACTTTATGACGGAACTGCTTCAGAATATGGGTGTGGATTACACCGGTTGCACAGTAAGTGAGATGATGAGTGAGATACTTTACAACCTGAAACGCAAGGAGAACCCGCTTCTGGTTCTTGATGAGGCAGACAAACTAAGTGACCAGGTGCTTTACTTTTTCATAAGCCTATATAACCATTTGGAGGACCATTGCGGAATTGTAATGTGTGCCACTGACTATCTTGAAAAGAGGATAAAGAAAGGTGTGAGGTGTAACAGGAAAGGTTACAAAGAGATTTACAGCCGTTGCGGCAGAAAGTTTATACCAATGCAGCAGGTTAATGCTGAAGATATAGCGGCGGTTTGCATTGCCAATGGCATATCCGATGCAGTAAGGATTGATAAGATTGTTGATGAGTCTGAGTGTGATTTAAGACGTGTAAAACGCCTTGTACACGCTGCTAAATCCTCTTCTTTGCAATAATTATGGGCAAGACTATAAGTAACAAGAATGTCTTGAACGCCAGGTTCAATGTTGCTGAGTTTGAAGGTGAGTGGCTTGCCTCGTTCGGCAGACCGGAACTGCGTGGAAGCTGGATTGTATGGGGTGGCAGCGGAAGCGGAAAGACAACCTTTATGCTGCAACTCGCAAAGTATGTTTCACAATTCAGGAAAGTGGCGTACAACTCATTGGAGCAGGGTTTGTGTTTGAGCTTTCAAGTTGCGTGGAACAGAGTGGGAATGGCTGATGCCGGCAACAACATAATGCTAATAGAGAAAGAGACTCTTGCCGACCTGCGTCTGAGGCTTGACAAGAAGCGTTCTCCGGACATTATTATTGTTGACTCACTCCATTACTGGCAGGGTTTCAAACTATGTGACTATGTGAACCTGTTGCAGAGTTACCCAGACAAACTGTTTGTTTTTGTGAGCCACGAGAGGAATGGAGAACCAAAGGGCTCAATCGCCCAATACATACGTTACAACTCTGATGTGAAAATAAGGGTTGAAGGTTACAAGGCTTTTATCACTACAAGATATGAGGACAAGGAGAATGGTGTGGGTGGTGCCGACTACACCATTTGGGAGGAAGGCGCCAATGAGTATAACCTTACAAAAATGTAAAACTATGATGACAGCAATTGAAAAACAGGAGAAGAGCATGAGGCGGACATATCACGCCTTGGCTCACCGTCTTGGTATGACGGAGGATGAGCGTCACCAGATGCTCATTGACAACTATGGCGTAGAGTCAAGCGCTGACCTTGACGCTCACCAACTGACAGACCTAATCTACACGCTTGACCGGCTTGTTAATCCAAGCAATGCTGATGTGTGGCGTAAAAGGCTTATTGCCGCCGTATGTGAGTATCTGCGTCTGATGAAACGTGATGAGAGCGTTTATACGGCGAGACGCATAGCCTGTCGTGCCGCAGGTGCGGACAACTTCAACTCCATACCTAATGACCGGTTAAAGAGTCTTTACAATGCGTTTAAAAAACGTTGCAATGACATTAAAGCCGTCGCTGTACTTACCGCTGACAATAGTCTGATAAACCTGACACAGCCGCAAAGCGGTCTTCCATCTTGAGATAATATTGTTAAACAAATAAGTCAAACCTAAAATTTAAAAAATTATGGAACAAGAGAAATCAAAAATGACCGTTGAGATGACGGCAGAGGAATTTGAACAGTTAAAGGCATTACGCTCCGAACAGGCAAAAAAAGAAGCGGAGGCAAAGAAAGCCAATGACATCAAGGCTTACAAAGACCTTGTGGACAGTGTTGTTGAGGACAGTGTTATAAAAGCACGTGAGGTCAGTTCTGTTATGAGTAAGGCCAAAAATGAAATCATTGATAGTTTTAGAACTGTCATAGAGATGAAGGAGGAACTATTCCGCGGACGTAAGTCCTTTAGAGACGGACGTTTCACCGACACATTCACTAATTCAGATGCAAACAAGCGTATTACGTTGGGTTACAACACCAATGACAACTATGACGACACTTACACGGAGGGTGTTGATATGGTGAAGAGATACATTGAGAGCCTGGCGTCTGATGACAAAAGCCGCCAGCTTGCCGATATGGTGAACACACTGCTGCAGGAGCGTTCCAAGGGCGGTCAGCTGAAGGCTCAGAACGTGCTCCGCCTGGAGAAGATGGCACAGGAGACCGGCGATGAGAATTTCATTGAGGGAATGCGTGTCATACGTGACGCTTACCGTCCTGTCAAGACCAAGCAGTTTGTGAAGGTTGAGGTTAAGGATGAGAAAAGTAATGAGTGGATGCCTGTGAACTTGAATATGACCAACTGTTAGGAGGACACCGTTATGGAAAGCGTATATATTGTTATTATGATTATAATGTCACTGATAGCACTTGTTGCAATAATAAGGGCATTAGTGTTGTCAGAGCAACTTGAGGAGGCAAATGAGATGATCACACGCCTGTTATGTGACATCACAAATCTAAGAAAAAGAAATGGAATCGAGGACAACAAGGACTGAATATGACAAGAGGGAGACCTGTCGTAACTGTAAAGGTTACGGCACTCTTGCCTCTGGGGAGAAGTGCCCGGTGTGCCTTGGTTCCGGGCTGGTGGACAAACATTATGATGTGCGCATTACCGTCAAACCTTTTGTGAAGAATGATCATAGCCGTTGATTTTGATGGGACTATTGCCCGGACCTCATTCCCTGTCATTGAGGGGGAGATGCCTGGTGTTAGAGAGGCTCTTGCTGAACTAAAGAGATGCGGACACTACATAATAGTGTGGACTTGCCGTCAGGGGCGTGACCTTATTGACGCCGTGAACTGGATGGTGGAAAACAAGATTCCGTTCAACCGCATCAATGACGAGTGTCCCAGACAGATAGAGATATACGGCGGCAGGGATTTCGGGAAGGTCTATGCTGATGTGTATATTGACGACCACAACATTGGGGGCTTCCCTGGCTGGAAAGAGGTTGTGGAGATGATAAAAGAGAAATAAATCCTATAAAATGGCTTATACACGCAAAAATCTACTTTTAAGGGTTAAGGAGGTGAATGAGACGTTTGTCGCCAAGCAAAAGATTGGCTTGTCAACGGAATATATCTACCGCCACTTTATATGGCCTGTGTATCATATAAGCCGCAGTACGCTGTATGAATACCTCTCCATTCCATACAAGACTCAATTAAAGGAGATAGAACGCCGTGAGACGGAAGAAAAACGCATATATCCAAGCCTTTTCAAGGATGAGGACTTTAAATAAATTATTAACTTTTAAACTTATATGTTATGCCATTGGAATTTAGAGAAGATTGGCTCGATGCGGGGGAATTTATTGTCACAATTCCTCCTGAATTAATGGATTGGTTGGACAGTCAAGAAGAAACCATCAAATCAAGTTCGCAAAACCGTTTTCAAAAAACATACTTTTAAAATAAACCTATTATGAAACTATTTACAATTAAAGAAAGGCTAAGAGAAACACTTAATTTGCCTGTTAAGAAGAAGTGGTACGAAATGATTGAATCAGGCATCAAGCGTGAAGAATATCGTGAAATCAATAAATACTGGCACTCACGTATTGCTTATTGTTTCAAATGGTGCTGTGGAATGTATTTTAAGAAATTTGATGCTTCAGATTTTGATGATGCAGAGAATATCGGAAACAGAGGATATTGTCAGGAGTGTGAAAATGTATGTCATTTTGAAAGAATTAACACTAATTATAGGCTTGTAAGAATTAGGTGCGGATACACTAAAAAATATATGGACTTCATTATAAAGCAAATTAAAATTGGCGTGGGCAAAGAAGAGTGGGGAGCGGAACCCGGCAAGCGTTACTTTGTCATTGTACTAGGCGAAAGACTCCAATAACATACAATAATCCTCAGAGTTTTGCTCTGGGGATTTTTGTTTTGGCACATATCGTTGTATGTTACAAATTCTAACAATAAGGGAAATCACTCAAATCCTTTTATATTTTAGGGCTTGATGACATTGCTTTGCAACAAAAATATCTATTGTTAATAAATTCATAAAAAATGGTCTACAGTTATCTGTAGTATATGTTTATATTCTACAAGCATCTGTTTTTACAAAAATTCTACAGTTAAAAGAGATGTTGTTTAAAAAAATTTCTTATCTTTGTTGTGTCTTTAAATATATAAAAGCACCTATGAATAATTTAAAGCGTATCAAATTACAACACAAACAGATTATGAATTCATTTCAAACAAATTCTTTTTTAGAGTCAAACAAAGAGATGAATCCTAATGTGTACTTTGAGCCTTTTTCAGTTTATGACAAAAATGAAAAAAGCGTAACAGTTTCATCTTTATCAGTTTATTGATATGCCAAGTTGGAATCAAATTTTAGCACGAGTACAAGAGCCACCTCAAGGTATTATAAACATTCAGAAATTAGATTTAATAAAGAATGATTATATTGCCAAATTAAGTTCATACAGGAATCGCAACTTAATTACGTACTATTCTGGTTGGCTTTATCGTCAGACTCAGGACACATCTATCAATGATAAGGACATAAATGCTTTTATGGCGGCAATTCACGGAATGGATAGAAGTAAGGGATTGGACTTGGTTCTGCATACTCCTGGAGGAGAAATAACTGCTACAGAGCAGATAATAAATTATTTACACTCTTGCTTTAATGATGTAACCGTTATAGTTCCGCATATGGCTATGTCTGCTGGGTCTCTTATATCTGTTTCTTGCGACCAAATAATTATGGGCAGACAATCTTGTTTAGGCCCGTTTGACCCTCAGAGTGGAGGCGTTGCTTGTCAATCAGTATTAAAAGAATTTGAAAAAGCAAAAGCTGATTTAAAGGACAATCCACAAGCTCTTGGTCTTTGGCAGGTAATAGTTAATAAATACCCTCCGACATTTATACATTCTTGCGAACAGGCTATTGAGTTAACAGAAGAACTTGCCAACAAAATTTTGAACAAGATAGTCCTACAAAAGGAAAATTTAGATGTGATAAAAAAGGCATTTAATGACAACACAGAAAGTAAAACTCATAGCCGTCATTTTTCTATTGAAAAGTTGAAGAAATTAGGACTGAATGTGATTGCCTTAGAAGATGATCAAAATTTGCAGGAATTGGTTTTAAGCCTTCACCATTGTTACACTATTTTATTGGAAAACATGCCTGTTGTTAAATGTGTTGAAAGTAACGCAGGAGGAAAGTTTATTGTAACTCAGCAGATGATTCCGACGCCAACTATACCACGCAAATAAAACAATTTATGGAATTTACAAGCATTGATTATGCCAATTACATTCGGTATTTAGCAGCAGATAAGTACTATACTAGTCTCAATAATACTCAAGTTAATAAAATGCTATTTATTTGTTATGGCTTGTATTTAGTGATAGCGGATGGTAAATTGTTTAACGATGATACCCCTAAAGCTTGGCCTTTCGGACCTGTATTTCCAAGAGTATATAAAAGATTTGATGAATATTCTGGAGCATCTCAAACTATTATAGATTATATTAATGCTAATGAACAAATCAAGGAATTAACGAGTTTTGTTGTTGATAAATTTTACTCTTGGTCTGCTTATCAACTAAGTGAATGGTCACATCAACCAGACGGACCATGGTATCAAACTGTTTATGGTGATGGTACACAACAACCTAAGTGGAATAGGGAAATCCCAGATGAAGTAATTAAACAATATTTTACACCTACAAAACAATGACAAGCTCAGCTTCTTCTGAAATTTTAAGCCAAGCGGACAAGCAAATTGAAGATAAAAGAGGTCTAAAAAATGGCCAATGGATTCCATGGACTAATGGCGGATATAAAATATGGTTTTTAGTAAAAAGATTTTTTCAAAATCCTTACAAACGAAATCCTCCAGACCTCAATCTACTACAGCAAGTTACTATCCTTTTAAATAGTTCTTCTGATACTTTGTCAGAAGATAACGTCAAAATTTGTGAACACCTTATTCATTTACATCGTATAACAGAAAACACTAGTGCAAGAAAAAGACTAGAAAAATGGACTAATAGGGTTATTGGCATTTATTTAATTGTTGTATGTTTGATTGTTATCGCATGTGCATTTAATTTTCAATATACATGTCATGGTGTAACATATAAATTTTATTTGCCGAATGAAATTCTAATTACTATTTTATCAACAACTACTATAAATATTATAGGACTTGCAGTCATTCTGATGAAGGGACATTTTCCTCAAGACAACAAAAATAAAGATGATAAAGATAATAAAGATAAAAATAATAACAACAACTAATCTAATTTGATATTTGTAGTAAAAGCACCTTCATCAGGTGCTTTTATTGTGTTTCAATATACATAAATATCATTCATTTATATGCACTGCGGTCTGTGACGTGGCAGGAGTAGGTTTCAATGTTGTCCTGCAGCTCATCAAAGTCGTGGTCTGTGGTGCTTGAGATAAGAGTCAGAGCGTTCATCACACTTTCTGCAGCATCAATAGCCCCAATCCCTTGTAAGTTTGCGTTTATTGTATCACACAAAGCAAGTCGGCTTACAGCTTCACTCCAGGTTCCAACCCGACTGTCTGTCACAATGTGAAGATTGACTCTGACTACAGCCTCTCTTACTCCATGCAGTTGCTCCATCCACTCAATAGGCTGGAACTCTATGAACACCGCCGGTGTGTTGAACGGCTGTTCCGTCTCTATATATGTAAGTTGGTTGTTGAACAAGTCAATGTGCTTGATTACGCATTCATTGTTGCTGTCTTTGATACTCTCAAGGGCAGCCTTAATAGTGTTGAAAATTGTGGCTCTCATAGTATGTTATAATTTAGTGTTTACGGCTTGCAAGTTCTGATATAATACCTTTTAAATTCTCTTTAAAGACCTTTTCAACACAACGCTTGACCTCAGGGGCATCGCCTATGAACCTTCGTTCAGGAATTGTTATCTTGCTACCCACCTTCATCAGAGCCATATATTTATATACCTCTGCTTCAGCTGAAGCTCTGACGCTTGATTTGCTCATCGCCCCGTTCTTGTTATGCTTGATTCTGCCTGTTGCCTCATAGTATTTAGCCCAGAAGTAACGCTTCATCTTGCGTGTAACTGTTATCTCTCCGCCCTCATTGTGAATGGTTGCGTATGGCTCGGAACTTGACCAGGCAACGGAGTTTTCCCCGACACTTGCTCTGATGGAGCGACGCAACTTACCGGTTGCCACCAATAGAGTGCCTTTGCCTTTGTGCCTGCGGTCTTTCCATTTCTTGCTGAAGAAAGCCTTACGCTCAAAGTTCCGGTCAAACTCATCACTGAGTTCCACCTTGATGTCGGTCAGTATTTTATGTTTGTAGTCTTTCATCTAAAACTTAATAAGCTAAGAGTCAGTTGTTATTTGATTTTGTGTATATTTGCAAGACATTAAGATATAAATTTACATACATCACTATGAATCAAACAGATTTTACAGCAATGGCTTACGAGATGTCTCTACAGGCATTGGCTATGTCTAAAGCACTTAAAAATTTTCTGGTAACGCCGGAACAACAGGAAAAATTCAACAAGGAGTACCAATTATGCCTTAGGGAAATTGTCAAGGACAACCTGTCTTTGATTTCTCCAGAACACATTCCAGAACACTTAAAAATTTTGCTTCAGTAGCATTTGTTTTTTTTGATGACTTGGTTGTTTTACCAAAATTTAGTCTTTTTTGTTTCATTTGCTTGTTTATTAAAAATTATTTGTATCTTTGTACTCAAAGAGTCTTGCGGCCATTCATAGAGGGCTTTTTAGCCCTGCGGATGTTCCTTGACTCTTTTTTTATTACAATATCTTCATTATATAAAGAATTTCGCCATCAGTTAATTTAGTTTTAAATTCAATTGTATAGCCGTTAAATGTAACGGAATAGACACTAAAATTAAAGGGATGATGTTTTCCTGCTTCTTCCCGAACTTTAGTAGCTTTTGGAAGCCATTGTTTAACTTGAGTGACAAGTTTCATCTCTTCTACAATAGACTTTCCACCCTTTATACTTTTTGCGAAAGTCTCTGTTATAAACTTTTTACCAATATGTATTGAGTGATTATCCTTGGTAGTTAGAGTTAATCTTCTTGCCTTTTTCCCATTTAATTCAACTATAGGCAATTCTTTTTCAGCCCATTCCAATGCCTCTTGTTTTGCCTGTTTCCCTGCATAAGTTGTATTAGTCTTTTGTTGCTGATTTACTGCCATACAAACCTTGCACTGTTCACTGTTGGCATTATATGCAAGTCGCAACCCTCTTGTGCAGTTTCCACACCCTTTTGGCATATATGGATGTTTGGGTGGAAATACATTCTTTGTTTTGCCAGGATTAAAACGGAATATTTGTTGTTTTGGTTTGGCGGTGGCACGTTCTCCAGCCGCTATAGCCTCCTGACTGTTACTTACATCATATTTGTTTTTCCTGACTTGTACAACCGTGCAACGGCAGTTCCAGCCAAGCGGTGGATAATACTTATCCCAAAACGGGTCATCAACAGGCAGTGTGGTTCCGTGCAGAACTGCGTGTTCCTCTCTCACTCTGCCGTCATTTGCAGTGCGGTACTGCAAATTATAGTCATCTCCGTCCTTTTCATAATCTTTCCATTTGACAGCCATCTGAGTGCTTTGCACAGCAAAGTTGTACTCTGCTTCAAGGTATTGCCTGTTATATCTGTTGTCTATGGATAAAACATCCCGTTGAAATGACTCGTAGGTCTTAAAACCACCTTTCTTATCCTCCAAAAGTAGTGAGGCTTCCTTCATCTGATGGTAAGTCTTAAAGCCCGAAAACCTGAATGTGTTTTCTCTTAAATTGTTTGTCAGTTCCTTGGGAACTTCTTGAGTAATGGAACTGTTAACGCCCTCAGAAAGTACACGGTAAGTCTCGTTTACAAGAGCCGCAACCGGTTGTTCTTTCATCAGGTCAGCGGAGAATACTCTTCGGCTGTAGAGCCATTCCATTGCCTTATCAAAAACGGTATGGTCAAAGTCTGATTCCTTACGGTCACTTAGTTTAATTGTATGACTTATGTTACCATACAGTTCAAAAATGGCTTGATGGAACAGGTGGTATTTATTGGGGCTACCACCTACCCCTACTCGAAAAAACTGTCAACGTCCCTCTTGCCTGTAATCACTATTCCGTATTTGTCCTGGAAATATTTAGGGTCTATGACATAACCGCCTGTAATAAGCATACGCTCAACCTCTCTGATATGCTCCGGAGTATAGATGACTGTATCATCCCATTCAAAAGAACAGCCTTCAAGTGGGAATCCGTGCTTTATCATAAACGGAATCAACCGATTATTGACAGTGTTGCGTATCAGTTTCTCATCGGACTGTATGACATTCTCGAGAACATCAAGGTGAACCTCACTCTGAGACAGAGAGGAACCTGAGTCAATGGTCATTGTCTGGTTAAGAATCCCCTTGGATATTTCAGAGTTGGCACGGTCAATGCGTCGGTCATAAACATTAAACGCATCGCCACGGCTTGTCTCTTTAATTTCAATGTCAGTGCCTTCAGGGAAGAGTCCGTAAAATGCCGCTCCCATCTCTGAAAGCATCTTCTCTATCTGGCGGTTGTCCTTCTCATCATACGATGACGTTTTGGCTATACGTATCGGCATTCCGAAGATTTCGCCAAAACCGTCCCAGAACGCAAGCATATTCTTTTTTGAAAGTGCAGACGGTGCGCATTTAAGGAACAACCCAAGGTCATAAGGGTCTCCAACCTCAATGCACCAGTCGGCAAACATTCCGTCTCGGTAACTTATTCCGTTCTGATGAACATCATTTTGGTCTTTTACCACCACGCCATATTCCGGAATGACGTGGCGGCGTGGCACAAGAGACACCTTCCCAAACTGCATCTTGTTGTTTGTTTCAACAACACCTGTGAATTCAATGAGAGAGTGCCCGTAATAACGGCTGTCAAGTGCGAGAGAGACAAAATTGTCAAACCATTCAGTCTCAAACAAAGCGGTCAACTCGTCATTCTTCTTTCCTGTCTTGTCAACTATCTTAAAACCCTTCTTTGTGGCGAATCCCTTACGCTGTCCTATACAGCCGGTAACGTGCATATCAATGCTCACATCAGTGTATATGTCATAAAGCAGGTTGCGGTTCGGGTTCTGAACGTCAATTGCTCTCTGCCAAGCCAAACGCCAGGAGCCAATGTCCTTTTTTGATAGCAGTTCAGTCCTCTCCTGAAGGTCAACCACAAGCTTTTTTGTGGCGATATTGCGAGCCAGGTTTATGGCTCTTCTCATTTCCGGTGTATAGTTACTCTTTCTCATATATACTTGGTTTTAGTAGTCATATTTACATTTTGCCATACCGCCAAAACGGATAGGTTTTATTATTTCCTGGCCTTGTGCGTCAGTATGCAGTGGTAAATCAGGAGTCGCCTTGCCCGCTTGTACGTCTTTAAGCCATTCAACAGCCTGTTTGTAACGTACCTCACGAATTTCAAAACCTATGCGTTTGGGAAGCCAGGCTATAAGATGATATAGAGCCACATCACAAGTAATCATCACCAGTTGGCTATTGCGTGAGTCTCCTCTTTTTGAAAAAGCCGTGGTGGTGTCAAACCTGCTTCTGAGGTATGAACTAATCTCCTCAATGGCGTACTTCTCACTCCTTGCCAGGTTGTCATCATCAGCCTGGTCTATAACTTGCAGTGTTGTGTTGTCACACACCGCCTTGAAATCTGCTTTTGTTAGAAAGTCCATATCAGTTAAGTATTGATTTGTCAACAATGCCTTTTTGTAAGTCGCTCCATTTGACCTTGCGGAAGAAAGCGTTGTGCTTCCTCACTTCACGGTAAAAACCCCTGTTCAGAACAAATGGCTTACCTTGTATATTTATTACAACATACAAGTCTCTTTCACGTCCTTTGTTCAGTTTGTCACGGCGTTTGAAGGCTTGCTTGAATCGGTAGTATAGAATTAGGTTTTTGAAAAAAATTACCATAAGTATTTTGAGTTTCTGTATGTTCCTATCCTGGCATCAAAACTATTGATGCGTGTACGCTTCTGAAGAATGTATATGGCTCCCTCATCGGCGTCAGGACCGTCATCGTGCCCGGACATTCCTTTTTCAAAAGCAAGAGTCTGGTCAAGTCCGGCATTCATATCGGGGTCATTCTTCTTGTGTGCGTTGTAATAGACAAAACCACGCTCCCATAGAGGACTTACGGCCTCGATACGTTGAAATTTGTCTGGTTTCTTGCGTTTGTCCGGGATAAGCGGCAACTGGTAGCCACGTGTCTCTCCCTCACGTCTGAACTCATCAAGTATGATGTCCTGCATAAAGTTTGCCTCCATATAGAACATTGCCACAGCATTTGCGGTTTTTAGTTTCTCATACAGGTCATACAGCCAGCGTACAAGTTCAACAACTGTGGTCTGACGGCAGAAGCAGTCAAGCAAGTGCAATTCTCCCATCTTTGTCTTACCCCATAACTTTGCCGCCTTAAAGTCATTTTTAGTTGTCGGCTTGAATGACGGGTCTATGTACAGGACAATCTCCGCATATTCACGCATAGGAAGTGGCTCTTTCCATTTTATCCAGTCATTCCGGAACACAGCGCCTTCTGTTATGGGGTTGTTCATAAACTCCTTTTGGAAAGGGCGGTAACCCATAAACTCGGCCTTTGCCTGTATTTTGTCTGGCTTCCACAGTTCCGGCCAGGATGGATTACCGTTTCTGTCAATCACATTGACCTGCGTGGAATATACACCTGGTGATTTTAATATGTTGGCAAGAACGCTTGTCTTACTTATAAGGTTGCCCACCATTATGAACCTGCCGCCCTGGGCACCAAAAGCACCGAACAATGCCTCTTTAACCCAATTGGTTGTTTTGGATACACGACTGTCATTCAAGCACAATTCATCATCATCAAGGTCATCAATCACAATGTAGTCGGGTCTGTTGTTACGGTATCTAAGACCACGGGGTGACTGACCACGGCCAAGTGAGAAAAATGCGGTTCCGTCTGCTGTTACAAATTGCCCCTCTTCCCAATTGCCTGCATTATATTGTTGCCCGAAGTCACTTATGTAACGCTTATTGTACTGCAATTCCGCCTGAATGTCACCAAGAAGGGTCTTTGCGTTGCCTTCGCTCTTGCCGACAAGCACCATAACGTGAATCTCCTTCTCTTTCTGGCATTTCAGCCACATTGGTATCATAATGTCCATATGGGTTGATTTGGCGTGTCCTCTCGCCCATTTGAACACGGCTCTCAAATCTCTTGTGGCACGTATCTTGTTGGCTGCCTGTATGTGAAATTTTGCAGATGGGATTATTTGTCCGCTTCTGTCAGTACAGTAGTGAGGGAAATAGTAAGAAACAAAAAAAGCATAGTCCCTGCGTGCACGTTCAATACGGTTTAGCCTCTCGGCTTCACTTTCTGAAATGTCCACAGTGCTCATATCGGCTATGGTGTTGCATAACTGCCGCCACGCCTTGTAAGCCTCTTTCTGTCCTTTTACCGCCATTAGTTAATTGTCACTGAAGTTTTGCCTATTTGCTCACCTATGAACAGGTCCTGGTATCTGTTCATAATCTTCACAAGTTCAGGTGTCAGCTCCGGATCAAGACGCATTCTTGCTATTAGCCAATTACTGTATGCGGAGAACACCTCTATAATAGTGACTACATTTGTCTGCTTGTCAAGTTTCTCAATCGCCGAGGCGGCTTTTGCCATTTCATCAGAAGAAAGGTCTCCTGCCTCAATCTTCTCATTGAGTTTGTTGAGCATTTTGGCCACAAGTTCCTTGCGTCCTATTGACTTGGCGGCTTTGAACTCAGCCCATTTCTCTTCTCTCACCCAGGTGTTGATGGTATTGCGAGATACGCCAACCTTTTCCGCTATCTCCTTTTGTGTATCTCCTTGAAGGAAATACAAGCGCGCAAGCTCTTTACGTTGCGACTGTTCTAATGATTTTTGTTTTGCCATTTTTTGTGGTTTTTGTTGCACAAAAATAAGCCGTAAGGACGGCATAAGAAAGCAACCGTCCAAGGGTCGGACACTTCCGTCCAACGGTTGGACACTTTCTTGCAAGGAGCGTTCACACATACTACATTTGCATCAAAACCGAATGAAACGATGAAAATATATGATGTTGTAATCAGTTCGTCAGCACTTAACTCATACGGTTTCCGTGTGCTGACTAGTGGTATTGACATACGTCAATACAAACGCAATTCCATCTTACTGTGGATGCATATCAGATCGTGTATGGGTCGTAAGGACGAGGTTCTGCCTTTGGGAACAGTTGACGACCTGCGTGTTGACGGAGACAAACTCATAGGAACTCTTGTGTTTGACGAGAAAGATGAGTTTGCCATGCAGATAAAACAAAAATGGGATGCTGGTATATTAAAAATGGTGTCAGCAGGGCTTGAGGTTATTGAGACGAGCAATGACCCGTCGGTTATTCTGGAAGGTCAGAAATACGCCACTGTCACCAAGAGTAAATTAATAGAGGTGTCAGTGGTTGATATAGGAGCCAATGACGAGGCCATAGCCTTATTGCAGGAAGACGGCAAGATGGTGTGTCTGTCAGCCGGCACTCTTGAGAGAATGAATTTCCTAAACCCAATTAATAACAATTTAAACAACAATCAAATGAAAGAAATTGCACTTAAGCTCGGTCTGGCTGAGAACGCCACACAAGAGCAGGTAATTGCCGCTATTGTTGCCTTGCAGGGACAGGCAAATGAGGCGGTGCAGTTACGTAAAGAACAAGAGAACCAACGGAAGCAGGCCATTGTGGCTGAAGTTGACGAAGCGGTCAAACTCCATCGCATCACAGCAGACAAGAAACAGATGTTTGTTGAGATGGGTGAGAAGATTGGACTTGCCCAATTAAAGGAGACTCTCTCCCTTATGAAGCCGGCACAAGGTCCTTCATCTATCATTGAAACTCAATCACAGGGGACATCCGAGTACAAGACTTTGTCAGAGGTGCCGTCTGATAAGATTGCCGCACTGCGTGAGAGTGACTTCACAACCTACGCACGCCTTTACAAGGCTGAGTACGGTGTTGAACCAAGTAAACATTAACCATTAAATTTTTGTAACAATGAAAAGACTTCTATTATTTTTCTGTGCGGTTATTATTAACTGCCTTGTAGGTGGCACATTGGCATCAACCATAGGAGTGTCACCAGTGTACGGAGCCATAGTGTTAAATGCCGTGGCCGCATTATCCCCTCTTATGGGTCTTAACCTCTATGTAAGAGCCGGTATTTATGCAGAGATTTGGACTGGAGAGACTATAAAGGCTTTCCGAAACAGCCTTAAGAGTATAGGATGGATGAATAAAATCCGTTCTTTTGACTCTCAGGTTGCAGGTAATAACACAATCCATTTTGTGGACATAGGCGGAGACCCCACTGTGCTGGTTAACAACACATCATATCCGATTGGGGTGGAGTCACTTGAAGACGCTGACAAGGCGATAGGTCTTGACAAATATCAGACCAAGGCGACCAAGATTACAGATGATGAGGCTCGTGGCCTTTCATACGACAAGATGGGCAGTGTGATTGAGCGTCATCGTGATACGGTTGACGAGAAGAAGTATTCACGTGCAATCCACGCTCTCGCACCATCTTCCAATGGTACAAAGACACCAGTCATTGTAACCACAGGTGCCGCAGACGGCACACGCAAACGCATTGTGGTTGCGGACATCATTGCTCTCAAGGAGAAGTTTGACAAAATGAAAGTGCCTGTAGAGGGGCGTGTTCTTGTTCTTTGCCCTGAGCATGTCAATGACCTGCTTGTCCAGGATACGACATTCGCCCAGCGTTACAACAACGCAACTACAGGAACTATAGCCAATATGTACGGCTTTGAGATTTACGAGTATGTTGACACTCCGCTGTTCAACGCATCAACAAAGGCTAAGGTTGCTTATGGCAGTTCTGCCGGTTCCAATGACCGCAACGCATCAGTAGCGTTCTTCGCACCCCGTATGATGAAGGCAACCGGTGAGACCAAGGCTTATATTGATGAGCCTGACACACAGAACCAGGAGTGGAGATACAACCTGCGTCATTACTTCATCTGTCTGCCACTCAAGAACGAGGCCATTGGTGCCATTGTATCAGGCATCAACGCAGTAGATGAGCCAACCATTACAGGTGATGACAGCATTGAATTGACTTCCGCAGGAACTGCGAGGAATCGCACATACGCAACATCTAACGGTGCGGGCATAACCGCCACATCTGACGCTGATTGGCTGACTGCAACCGTTACAGGCAAGAAAGTCGCATTCTCTGCAACAGCGTTCGCCTATGATGCCGAAGGCGAGAGTCCTCGTACCGCAACAGTAACCATCACCATTGAAGGCACTGATGTCACAAAGACAGTGACAGTAAGCCAGGCAATGGCTGAGCAAGGCTGATAAGTTATGGGAAAGTCAGCAAAACAGACACCTCTGAAGTTCAAGGAGAAGGCAAAATCCCTTTTCCTTGAACACCCGGGGGTGGATAAAGTGTACTTCACTCAGGATGGTATGCCGTTCTTATCTGAAGAAGAGGCTGCTGTCCAAGCGGAGACACTGAAAGACAAAACAGTAACAACTATAAAGAGATAAAATATGGCATTACCAGGAGTAAACATAAATTTCAGCAACGGGGCTATCAAAGAAATCACCCCATCGGCTGACTGCGTTGCAGGTCTTGTCGCCACCGCAACTGCGGTGACTGGTACAGGCGGAAGCACGTTCGCACTTGGCACAGGTTACGTTATATATAAGCGTTCAAGCCTTGCGTCACTTGGCATTACACACACAAACAACCCATTCCTTTATAAGCAAGTCAATGATTTTTATGACAATGCTGGTGAGGGTGCGGAACTGTGGATTATGGGTGTAGCCGCTACGGTTAAACCATCAGAAATGGCAGATCAGACTAACGCATACGCACGCAAACTGATACAAGTGTCAAACGGACGCATACGTGCCATCGGCATTGCTCATAAGCCGGCAGACAGTTATGAAGCTACAATAACAAATGGACTTGACAGTGATGTGCTTATTGCGGCTCAAAAGATGCAACAACTTGCAGAATGGGCTACTGTCAATCTGTACGCCCCAGTTGTAGGATTCATAGCAGGACGTGGTTACGCAAAGGAGAACAAGACAGACCTTCCTGACCTAACCACATACTCATATAACCGTGTCGGCATTCTTATTGGTGATACAGAAATTGAAAGTGAGGGTGCGGCAATAGGGCTGCTTCTCGGCAAATTCGCCGCCTGTTCAGTTGAGAAGAACATTGCACGTGTCAAGGACGGTGCTCTAAATGTGTCTAAAATATACCTTGATGATGAAGACCCGTCCGAAGCGGATGTGGAGACTTTGTTTAACAAGGGCTATATAACATTCAGGACACACACAGGCAAATCAGGATACTTCTTTATTGATGACACGCTTGCCACAGGTACAAATGATGACTACCGCCATCTGACACGCAGACGTACTGCTGACAAGGCATATCGCATCATCCATAAGACTATGCTGGAATATGTGCAGGACAATATCCCTGTGACTGATGCCGGGTTTATTCAACCGGCATACGCAAAGAGCATTGAGAGCGAGGTTATCGCCTCTATTGCCAATGAGATGACGGCAAACGGAGAACTTGGCTCAGACCCTGATGACAGTTCTGATAAGGGAGTGACCTGTTACGTAAATCCGCAGCAGAACATAATCTCCACTTCAAGAATAGACATCACAGCAAAGGTTAAGCCATACGGCTATGCTGGTTATATTAATGTTGAACTCGGTTTTTTAGTAGAGGAGGAATAAACTATGTTTATCAACGGACGTGAATATGAATTTGCAGATGTCAGCCTTATAATGGGCGGACGTGATGTAATAGGCTTCAAAGGTATCAAATACAGTGAGAAGCAGGATAAGGAAGTTCTGTACGGCAAGGGCAACAAACCTATAAGCATACAGAAGGGTAATTACAGTTATGAAGGTGAGATAACTCTCACACAGAGTGAACTTGAGACTCTGCAACTGCTTGCCAAGGCAAGTACAGGCAGGTCTTCAATAATGGGTCTAAGCCTTAATGCTGTTGTGTGCTATGGAAATCCTCTAATTGATGTTAAGGCGGTGATGACAACTGACCGTTTGTACGGCATACAGTTTACAGAGAGTCCTAAAGAGATGAAACAGGGTGACAAGAGCATGGAGGTTACACTTCCGTTCATCTGCCTTGACATCCAATATGGTGTTGGTGACTAATTAAAATCTTACTATTATGTTTAAAGCGACAGAAGAACAGATAGCCTCTTGGAAGGCTAAACACGGAGATGTGTTTAAAATCACAGTTGACGGCAAATGCTGCTTTTTGCACAAGCCTGACCGCAAGGTGCTCGGTTTCGCCTCAATGGCATCAAAGGAGAACCCTCTCAAGTTCAATGAGGTGATTCTTCAGAACTGCTGGATTGACGGTGATGAGGAGATACTCACCAATGATGAGTTATTCCTTTCCGTTTCAGGAAAGATTGGTGAACTCATTCAGATTAAGGAGGCGGAACTGGAAAAGTTATAACGGCTGCCGAGGTAGGTAAAGGTGACTTAGTGCGTATGGTCAACGCACAATTGCGTTACTATATGCACGTCATCAACCCCGACAGCCTGACTGACCAGGAGTGGGCAATGATGCTAAAAGAGTTGGAATGGATTAGAAGTGAGGAGGCAAAGGCTAATGCTAGAACCAACTACCAAGGGCTTTCCTGATAGGTTCAGGATATGAAGGACTGCCCCATATAGAAGAGTGATTTCTCTCTTTTTTAGGATGAGTCCTTTTGTAATCCATTACATTTTTGTTTAGCTCTTCTTTGGTCATGCGACCAGTTGCCAATAGAAAGATATTGGCAATAAGTGCGAAAACAAAGAATGCTACAGGTAGCAAAATTAAAACGAGCACTATAATTAGGAAGAACTTCATACCACAAAGTTAAGAAATATTTTTGATAAGAACAGCACAATGGCAAGCAATACATTACAATTCATCATCAATCTAAACGGCAACGCCTACACAGGTATCGCCCAGATAGATAAGGCTCTTAATAAGGTCAATGTGAACGCCACAAAGACGGAGTCTCTGATGGAGCGTATCAACACTGCCGCCTTTAAGATAAACAACATATTTGGTGCTGTTCAAAACACGATAGGCAAAGTTTCTGGAGCAATTGAGAAGGTAGTTGAGGTTGGTAGTACCAACGAGTTGCAGAAGATGAATATGACAACTCTGTTCAAAGGCAATGCAGAAGCAGCAGAGGAGATGTTTTCAAAAATATCCGAATACGGAAAGCAGACAGTTTATGACAAAGCTGGCCTGATTGACGCACAGAAGACAATGATGTCATTCGGACTAAGTGGCGAGAAGTCTTTTGAGACGCTCAAGCAGATTGGCGACATTGCTATGGGCGACAAGCAGAAAATGCAGTCACTTTCACTTGCATTCGCTCAAGCGACAAGTGCCGGTAAACTTCAAGGTCAGGACTTGTTGCAGCTTATCAACGCTGGATTCAATCCGCTTCAGACTATCAGTGAGCGTACAGGAGAAAGCCTTGTTTCTCTGAAAGACAAAATGAGCAAGGGTCAAATCTCTGCTGAAATGCTCGCTCAAGCATTCAGGTGGGCTACGGATGAGAACGGACTCTTCTATGAGGGTGCAATGAAAGCTGGTACAACAACAGCCGGAATGATTGGACAGTTGCAGGATTCGTTTGATGAACTGCTTATAAATATCTTCAACAAGAGCAAGCCGATTATTGACACTTGCTTGGGAATTGCCACCGCTTTAATAGGCAAGGCTGGCGAAATAATAGACAACTGGACATCAATTGCAGCCTCAATTGCCGATGTTGCCCCCATTTTCTTTGGGGTTGCGGGTGCGATCGCTGCCGTAACAGTTGCAGCCCAGGCTCAGAATATAGCCCTGCAAGCCCTTATAGTGTGGGAGGGTATCTGCAAGACCGCCACAACATTATGGGCGGGTGCTCAATCAGTACTCAACGCAGTTATGCACGCAAATCCAATAGGACTAATAATAGCAGGTATAGCACTTCTTGTTGGTGCCATTGTATATGTGTGTAAACATCTTACTGGATGGAGTACGTTGTGGGAAGGTGTTATGGGCTTTATGAAATACAGTTTCTACGCATTTGTAGATGCTATCAAACTATATTTCAACACATACATTAACGGATTCCTCATCGGTCTTGATAAAATCAAACTTGGTTGGTACAGGTTCAAGGAGGCTTGCGGCATTGGAGACAGTGCGGAGAACCAAAAGGCGATAGCGGCAATTAACGCTGACGTTGAGGCAAGACAGAAAGCGATAACAGACGGTGCCAAATCTGTTATGGACAACGCCGTCAAGGCTAAGGACTCACTTGTTAAAGGATTCAGTGGTATGAGTTGGCAGTCCTCATCGGCAAAGGACAAAATAGGTGCCGGTAACGTTGCCAAGACAGGAGTGCAAGACCAACTTGTTGCGGCCGCAAACGGAGGTATGGCATCAGAAGCATCACAGAGTGCTATGCCAAGTGCGTCACAAAGCACAAGTGCGGTGGCTACAGGCGGAACACGTAACACAAGCATAACCATTAAGATTGAGGATATGATAAAGCAAGTCATATTCAACGGCTCAACAGAAGATAATAAGGCATCAATAGAGAAAAACTTTGCCGAGTGCCTGTACAGGGTGCTTGGTATGGCTCAAAACAGTATTTGATATGCCAGGAACTAATATACACATAGCAACACCATTAAGGATACCGCCATATTTTCTCAATCATCCGGTACCCATTGCTGATGCCAGAAAAAACAAGGTAGGTCAGAATAACGGCATTGAGAGAAATGAGTCTTGCTGGTCAGTCTCTATGCGTTGGGAAGATGAGAGTGCGTGGTGGCAATTGCCGTTTGAGCCTGTTGTGTCAATTAATGGCAGGAATGAAATTGTTAAACGCAATGTAATGAAGGTTGCCAGTTCAGACATTAAGCGTCGTGGAAGCGTTAAGGAGTTGTGGTGTCAGGCAGACTATCAGATTACCATTTCAGGCTTTCTCATTGGAGAGGATTGGGAGGATTATGTGGAGACGCAGATTCGCAAGTTGAAGGCTTATTGTGAGGGCAGAAAGTCCATACTTGTGTCATCGCTTATATTCACTGCCTACGACATAACAAAAATAAGTATTGAATCATACGATTTCCCGTTCACTGCCGGTTCTGAGAATCAGAGGTACACAATAAAGGCGGTAAGTGATGACTTTGACAAAAACAAACTGTTAATAGCAAAGTAATATGCTTGCGATGGAACATAACATAATGGTTGGTGCGTGGCGACTGGCAATGATTGACAGCGTCAAGGTTAACAAGAGTGTTGAGACTCTCTCAGACACTGCCGTTATTGTTCTGCCAGGTACATACATAAACGCCGGGATAAATGTTGAAGACAAGATTTTTGTAGGTGATGAGGTTGAGATTAGGTTGGGTTATGACGGAGACCTTAAAACAGAGTTCAAAGGGTATTTAAAGAGCATTCAAACTGATGACGGCAGCATAACGCTTGAGTGTGAGGACGCTCTGTATATGTGGCGTCAGCCTCTTGATGACATACAACTCGCAGATGTAAGCCTCAAGACAGTGCTACAAAAAGTATGCACGGCAGTAAATGCGGCGACTGGAAACTCCTACACAGTAATGTGCGACTATGAGTTCAATTATGAGAAATTCACATTCTATAAGGCAAATGCAATAGATGTTTTGAAACAGGTTCAGGAAGAGACAAGGGCGAACATATATTTTGACGGCAGTGTGCTACACATACACGCACCATATAGTCAGATTGTTAATGCGGAGCCGGTTATTTACGACTTTGCGGTAAATGTGGAGAAGAGTGAGTTGAAGTATGTAAAAGCAGCAGACAAAAACACTTGTGTTGAGGTTACATATTATACTCCAGATGGAGAAAAGAAAAATATAAATGTAGGAAGCCCTAAAGGAACAAAGATACAGAGAACCATATCAGTTAATGATGGGGCAAGTGCAAAAAAGGTTGCGGAGAGTGAATATAGTCTATGGTGCTATGACGGATATGAGGGAAGTCTTACAGGTTGGCTGGTTCCGTTTGTTGAGCCTGCCTACAAGGTGACAGTGAGAGACAGCGAATATCCTCAAAAGACGGGAACGTATTATGTAATAGCGACAGAGGTTAGTTTCTCATCGAGCGGTGGAGTGAGAAAGGTGACGCTTGGCAGAAGGGTTTAGTGCGGTTCTCCGTGAAACCCATAAACCTCGGCAGGCTCACCGAATTTGACAGTGAAGTTGGCTTTTTCTGGGGAATCAACGAATTTAATGGCATAGCCCTTATCCTCAGTCAAACGCCACTCACCGCAGAAGCGAGGTTTGAAATCAACGAATTTGATTGTCATATTGGCATAACCGCCATCCCTGACAACATATATTTTCAAATCAGCAAACTCTCCTTCTTTGGCATAATGAACGGGACCTTTAAGGTAGTATGTTTCATACACCGTTCCGTATTCTTTGGTTATCTTGCATCCGCACACTGGATTGTCATTGTACTGTGAATATGCGAATACGAATATACAAAGAAGCAGTAAAGAGAGTGCAAGTCGTTTCATAGGTTTCATCCGTTTGGTTACGGGTTAGACCACAAATATAGGAAAAAGTTTAGAAATGGACATATACTCCAAAATAAAAGACGCTATAAAGGAGATGGGTGGAACTCTGCTTCCTGGTCTCAAGATAGCAAAGGTAGTCAGTTGCAGCGGATATACCTGCACAGTACAGATAGATTCTCTGCAACTGAAGGATGTAAGGTTACGTGCCGTTATCAACAATAATGATGATAAGGTGATACTGACACCAAAGACAGGCAGTTACGTGCTTGTGTATGATATGAGCGGTGGTAAGATGAGAGATTTGGTTGTAATGTCCTGCTCTGAGGTTGAGAAGATTGAGATAAAGACGGAGAACACCACTGTTGATATTGACAAAAATGGCGTAAGGATTAACGGTGGAAATTTAGGCGGGCTGGTGAATATTGAGGAACTGACAAATAAATTGAATGCTCTTGTCAATGCATTCAACTCCCATACGCATAGTGTCAGTGGCACTGCTGGTGAAATACCTGTTACAGGAACAGCGGCAAGCGTGGCATCGCCAGCAAGCGTGTTTAACAAAACTGATTACGAGGATACTAAGGTAAAGCACTAAGATATGACAGGATTGCAGTTTACACGGAGCGATGACGGCACAGGCTATGATTTTCTTCTTGACATCAAGACTGAGGGCGGAAAGATAACACAGGGCATTTGTCTTGGAGAGACCACACCGCAGAACCAGGCTTTCATTCTGATTGCCCAAAAGGGGGATTTCAAGGAGCATCCTACAGTTGGTGTAGGTATAAACGATATGGCAAAGGACAACAACCTGTCACTATGGAGACGTGCCATTATTGACGCTCTTGTTGAGGACGGTCAAAGGGTGAACAGTGTGAAAGTTACAGAGACATCAATACATATTGACGCAGAATATCAATGATATGAGAAAGATTAATGAGATTATTATTCATTGCAGTGCCACACCTGAAGGTCGTGATGTTAGTGTGGATATGATACGCTCGTGGCATAAGGAGCGTGGCTTCAAAGACATTGGGTACCACTATGTCATAGATATTGCCGGCAATGTCCACAAAGGCAGGTCTGAAGATGTTATAGGTGCCCATTGTACAGGACACAACCAAAACAGCATAGGAATATGCTACATTGGAGGTATGAGCAAGGATATGACTGAATCTAAAGACACCAGGACCGCTGCACAGAAAGCCACGCTGGTTAAGTTGATAAGAGAACTGATGACACGCTATCCTGGTGTTTCAATACACGGACATAATGAATATGCCGTCAAAGATTGTCCGTCTTTTAATGTTAAACAATGGAAGGAGGATGTTGGCTTATGACAGAGACTATAATCAGATCAATAATTGAGGCCTTGCTGGGCGGAACGCTCATTGTGACGCTGTTCACCCTCAAATCAACTAAAAAGAAGGCTGAAGAGGCTGTAAAAAGCCTTGAGCTTGACAACAACAAGAAACTGCTTGACAGTTTCAACGAATACATAGTAGAACCGTTAAAAAGAGAAGTAAATGGATTACGCCGTGACATCAAGATGCTTAACCGCGCTATTGACAGGATTCAGGATTGCCCTCATGCTGCTAACTGTCCTGTTCGCAGTGAGTTGCAAAACAGTCAAGACAGAGAGGGTGACAAACAATGACATCCACTCTGTAGAAGAAATTGAATTGTCATCTGTCAAGGAATGTGATGAGTCCGCAGCATCTGACACCAGGACTGTTGACCATAGTGTTGAAGACGAGGACATAACCATTACCACAACAGTGACAACCTATAGTGAACCTGACAGCACAGGAAAACAGTACGTGAAGTCTGTTGAAAATCGTAAAACAGAGAAGAAAAGCAGAACAGGAAAAGATATAAC
Source organism: Paludibacteraceae bacterium (assembly GCA_024405875.1). Classification (GTDB taxonomy): domain Bacteria; phylum Bacteroidota; class Bacteroidia; order Bacteroidales; family Paludibacteraceae; genus Enterocola. The sequence continues at coordinate 110,612 of JAKSOA010000001.1, read as the reverse complement.
AACAGAGGAAAAAACCAAGCAAAGCGCCTCAAGCGTTGAGAAAGAGGATTGCAAAAGCAAAGAGAGCGTGAGTGATAAGAGCAGTGAGGAAGTTGACACGGAAGAGAAGACCAGCACACCCGCTTGGGTGATCGCAGTGATTGTTGGAATAGTTGCCATAGTGGGAATCGCCGTGGCATTGATAATAAAACGTTTCACAAGATGATAACGGTAACATCACGTCAGAACATATTGGATGTCGCTATTGAGCATTGCGGAGCATTAGAGGCTGCGTATGAACTTGCCGTAGCCAACGGACTGAGCCTTACAGATGACCTTGTAAACGGCAGGGAGTTGAAAGAGACGGAGATAACAGACTCTGATGTGACACTTTTCTACAATGTGAACAAGGTTAAGCCAGCGACAGGCATTACAACAGATGAAATAAACAACCGACTCGGCATCGGGGAAGGTGTTGAGTTCTGGAGAATAGAATACGAATTTGAGGTACAATAATATGGCACGCACAATTGAGAAAATAAAACAAGAACTGCAGGAGGCGTTTATGACAGACGCAACGTTGCAGGAGAAATACGGATTCGCAGGAACGGACAAGTTTGACTCAAAGTTCAGCAAGGTGAGCATTGAAAGCATATTGCTTTATATAGTGGCGGCATCAATCTGGACATTGGAGAAACTTATGGACACACACAGAAATGAGGTGGAGGCTTATATTGAAAAGATGAAGCCACATACACTAAAATGGTACGTTGAGAAGGCAAAGGCATTCCATTACGGAGAGAGCCTTATTGAGGGGACAGACAAATATCTCAACGCAGATGATGCGGAGGGTGTTGTTATGCCTGTTACCTTTGCCGCCTGCTCAGAGGATAACGCCACTCTGTACCTAAAGGTGGCGAAGAGCGGACCTGCGGCTCTCACAGAAAATGAGAAAAGTGCGTTCGAGAGTTATATGAGGGAAATTAAGGATGCGGGAGTAAGAATTGATGTCATCTCACTGGATGGTGATTATCTGGAAGCCACAATGACTATCTACTACAATCCGCTTTTAATTGATGCTGAAGGAAATAGTAAAACAGACGGCTCCAGTGTAGTTGAAAATGCCATAAGGGGTTACATAGAGAATTTGCCATTCAATGGTGAATTTCGCAACAACAGCCTTGTTGACGCATTGCAGGCAGTTGACGGTGTTGAGATGGTGGAACTTGGCAGTATCTTCAGCGGTCAGGTAGCAGGTTCTATGACAGAGGTGGTTGCGTTTTGCACTCCTGCATCAGGGTATTTCAAATTTGAAGGAAGAACAACATTACACATAACATATATCGCTTATGGTAATTGACTATAGAAAACTGGCCGTTATGTTATTGCCTACGTTTCTGCGGCAGGCTTTAGCTATGGCCATTGTAAGAACATTTGCCTCTCCCATTCAGGAACTGCACGACAAACACCTAAATGAGAGTATCAGACGGGTGTATGAACTTGGGCATACAGGACAGTGCTGTCACATCAAGGAAGCCCTTAACAAACATTTCTCAATAGACAGTTATGCTGATGGATTTCAATTAGAGGATTTGGATGCTGAAGGCAACTGGATTATAGCGTATGATGAAGATGAGGCATTTGAGAATGTAATGATATTCGCAAGGAATACAAATGAAATTATAGTATGGGATGAGTCAAGTATCCTGCCTCCAACACAGACATTCAAGGTGCTTGTTCCATCCTGTGTTGACCTTTCAGAAGAGAATACAGCAATAATAAATATGATAGTGAACAAGTACAGGCTCGCTTCAAGAACATTTATAATACAAAAGATATGAACACACAGAAATTTAAAAACAACGGGCGTAACAAGTTCCCACTTTCAACGGAAACACTGGACTTTATGCAGGAACAGATAAAACTGCTATATGGTTTTGTTTCATTAGCCGGGCAGAACATTATTATCAGAATGCCATCGGGTAATACTTCTGGTCTTGTAATTGTTAACGGTGAGCTACTTCCGCTAACTGGTAGTGCTAATACATACATAACCATTACAGAATCATCTCAATCAATAACATTTTTAGGAGAGACAATCAATAAAGCTCGAACAACAAGAACCGCTCAGTTTACATCATATTCAGCAGGTACGAATAGTTATGCTTTTACATCATTTGCCAGTATGAGAACTAACCGACAGTTGCAGTTAGACTTAGAATCTGCGAAACAGCACCATACACCCAAAGGCACGGTCATAGACTGGTATGGAGAAGCAAGTTATGAAAACATACCATACGGTTGGGTGCCGTGCGGTGGGTTCTGCATTGAGAGTACAATAAATTTGCCACAAGCGGAAGTTTTAAAATGGAGAAACAGATATGATGGTATTGAGATATATATTGACAGTTATAGAGGTAGTGAATACTATTGTGTGCGAATTACTGAAGTGAACGGGATGTCCATACCTGACCTTTCAGGTAGATTTGTTGTTGGTGCTGGCTTGGGAGAAGAAGAAGATGAATTTAGAGAGTATCCAAATTATCCTTTAGGTGATATAGGTGGCGCGGCTTATGTTAAGCTTACAGCCGATGAGAGTGGAGTACCAAAGCATAGGCACTATGCTAAATTAAATGGTTTTACAACACAAATGGTTATTACTGAAGACTCTATGTATCGGCAAAAAGGAACTACGGGTAACTTTGGTAAAGGTAATCTGGCCTCAGTGGAAGTAGAGGGCAAAACATATCTCAATGATTCAGAAGATGCTTCCCAGCCTCACGAGAACCGCCCTCCTTATTATGCGTTGTACAAACTTATAAAAGTAATTTAAAAACTATTTAAATATGGCAATAACAGCATTACAAACAATTAAGGGTTGGTTCGTCCGTGGGGCGAAGCCTACTGCAGCACAGTTTGCATCAGCGTTTGACAGCTTCTGGCACAAATTGGAGAGCATTCCAATATCAGCAATCGAAAGCCTTCAGTCTGAGTTAAACGCAAAAGCCAGCACAACTGATGTAAACACCGCTCTTGCTGGCAAAGCAGGTACATCACATACGCATCTAAAGTCGCAAATATCTGATTTTTCCCATTCACACAACTTGAGTGATATTTCAGATATTAACAATCTGTATGCACTATGTAAGGCACGCTCATATACTCTGGATTTTGGTTCTGATTCGGATATGCTTCAAGATATGAACACTCTCGGCAATGTAACAATTAACAGGATAATAACCTATAATGTGGCGGCTCTTAAACTCAGTTATGGAGATGTTGTACGACAATCTGTCACTCCAGGCAATGATTTGTCCATTGCTGTTCCAGACGGCACTTTACTAGTTTGGGAAATAGTACGAGCCAATGAAGATAGCCCAGCTTGTGTGGGCATAAAAATAACAACAACTTAAAATAAGGAGAAATTTTATGATTGAAGTAAAAAAAGGAGTCTTCTATGATAAAGACGCACAGCATCAGAGTGAGGAATTCAATGCGTGGTTACACGATGAGGTATATGCCCAAATGGCAACAAACAAGTCACAAACAGAAATGGTTCAGCCAACATACGACAAGTTTGGCAGACCGTCAGAGTGGGTTATAGATAAAAGTTCCTGCGTTGTGAGGGTAGAGAGGGAGTACGTGAATCCTAAACTTGCAAATTGGGCTATGAAAAAAGATGTAATAGAGATTAACACAAAATAGACAAATTATGGCAACAAGAGTATATAAATGGCGAACAGCACCAGCATACGCTGAAGGAACAAAGAGCGTGTATGTGCATAGTGCGACAGGCAGCGACCTGTTTGGCGACGGCACTCGTGACAATCCATATCAGACTTGGGGACGGGCGTTCCGTTCTGGTACAAATCCGACCGAAATAATCAGTTGGGGAAGATTTTCCGAAATGATGGCGGACGGAAACCATTCTTGTACAATCAAGGGTGATTATTATGGAGCAGCAGTATTTGACGGAGCAGGCTATTACGTGCTTTACGGTTTCAGACATACAAATTTGATAATCATCAACACTGGTATAGGGGAATATGACTTGGTAGTAAATTCCGGCTCCGTCCTGTACGCTGGTGTCGGCGGTGCTGCCGATGCTTATCCCGTCGGCCTTGCGGGCTATGTTTTCGGGGTCGCCGGCTCATCTTGTCTTATAGATAACAGTAGTCTGTATTGGGGAGTGGCAGGCGGCACTACCGCCGTCAAATATGTCGGCTTTAGCCGACCGAAGGCGGGGTATTATAAAATAAGCCTTGGTTGTTATTCTTCTGACACCATCACACACGATACATTTTACGGTTGCACAATAGAGAATCGGACGAGAAAGGTTACCTCATCATTCAAATGTGCCTCTTCTGTGTTCGGTCTATGGGATATGTTTGCCGATGAAAGTGCCGAATTTACCCAGGTTCTTTTTGCGAAAGACTGCAACTGGTATTACAAGGATATCCTCGAAGACAGTTCATTGGAAGATTTAAAAATTGTAATAGACACACTGAGTGAGTCTGAGGAAGCCACATTCGTTCTTGGTGATGGTACAATGACTATTGGCGGAGGCGGTGTCACAGATATACCATCTGCTATAGCAGCACTTTATGCTGCAGGTCGTATCACAAGTAAACCGACATTCACCTCTTGCATATTCTCAGAACAAAACTCTTCAGACATATTCAACAATCCGACCAAGCAAGATTTGACCTTGAAAAACGGCAGTGATGCCATAATAAGTCCAGATGCTTATTATGGTTGTTTACCCCCGTGTCTGAATGTTCCCATTATGGAAAACAGCGATGGTGTGGCTGAAACTTGGGACGAAAAGAGTGCGGACGGTCTGCTGATGGTCAACTCTGATGATGAGATATGCATTGATGAGGCATCAATGGCAACGGAAGGCAGTATCCGTTCTAAAATAATCAGAATAAATCCTGCAAATACAATGATGGCTGGAATATACTCTGCATATGCGGATAAGTTCGCTGACTACGGATGTGCCCTGTGGTCTGAAGGTATAGTTGGTCAAGAATATGAACCAGGCGATGTGCTACCTGTAGGGAGATACCTTGTTAAAGGTGCGATTGTTTATAACAATTCTAATTTTGAAAACAGGTCGGTTATTGTAGTGTCCGAAGAAAACACTACCTTTGCAAATGACAATGTTGAAAGCACACTCTTACAACTTATTGATGCTAATATCAGTGATGTCGTATATGTACGTGCTCTCGCCACCATCTATAAGAAGATAAAACAGGGAGATGGATTGCAGAGGGGTGCCACCTATCTAAACTGTGGTAACAGTAATATTACTTACAGAACTCGCACCATTGTGCCTGGTGAAAGTTTTATCGCAGTTAATGCTATTGATGATTTTTCAGCCACTGACCCTGAATATGAAATAGGTATTATGTTTGATGATACAAGAGTTCCGTCATCAGAGTGGATTCCAGCACAATTGTTTGGAGAGTTTTTTGTGGTAAAGGAAAGTGGTACAGTCAAGGAAGATGTCAATGGCATTCCTGTAAGTTCAGGTAATTATCTGGCTTGGCAGGGCACTGCTAACGGAGGCTACTCTGCAAGTCGCAGAAACAGTATAAAGCAGCAATATTTCCAGTTTATGTTCGTTATACAGTGCGTCTATGATAGCATTAATTAAGTCTTTCTCATTACAAAGGGTTGGGCTGTCTGACAGCCTTGGTGGCAACAAAATTGCAGGCTCCTTCTCATTGCAGTTTGTCTCTTTGGTAAACAGTTTGGGAGGCTGCAAAATAGCTGGCTCTTTTTCCCTGCAGAATGTCGCTTTAGTAAACAGTCTTGGAGGAAATAAGGTTGCATCGTCATTCGTTCTGGCAAAAGGTGGATATACCATTGACGGTGTTATTTTACCTCTGGAATTGGATGACAGTAAAATATTAAGAGTTAAATGAAAAGAATCAAATAACAAGGTCCGGAACTTGGCGGCTCCGAACTGTACGCTGGTGTCGGCGGTGCTAACAATGCTAATAACGTCGGCAATGCGGGCTATGTTTTCGGGGTCGCCGGCTCAAATCCTGCAAAGTATAACTGGCGGGTTCCGTGGTCTTTGCCGACGTTCCTGAAAAGGAAGCACGGCAGAACACAAACTTAGCGGTTTGGCTTGTGAGTAGGGAAACCGAAAATTGGCCGAGAGGATAGATGAAAAGATACGGTAATTTATGGTCTAAGGTCTGTGAACGTTCCAATGTGGAACAGGCGGCAGAATTGGCGGTCAAAGGCAAACGACTGACCAAGGCACGCAGACTGTTTCTACAGGACAGACAGCATTGCATTGATGAAATCCGGAAATCATTGCAAGACGAGACTTATTGCTTCCATCCTCTACACTCCTTTACGGTATTTGAACCCAAAGAAAGGAATATACACTGTTCCCAGTTCTACCCGGACAAAATCCTACACCACTGCGTGATGAACGTGATTAAGCCGTTGATTATGGAGAAATTGACGGCTGACACCTACGGTTCCATCAAAGGGCGTGGTGTAACCTTGGCGGCAACCAAGTTACAGCAGGTGCTATATGAACATCCTGACTGGTACTTTCTCCAGATTGACGCTAAGCATTTCTACCAATCAATAGACCACGATGTATGCAAGGAGGCGGTTCGTAGGGTTATTAAATGTCCTAAGACACTCCGTATGGTTGATGCCATAATCGACACACACGATGAAGGGCTGGCCATAGGTGTTTATCCGAGCCAATATCTTGCAAATCTCGTGTTGTCTAAAGTTGACCATTGGGCTAAAGAGGTTTTGCGTACACCTTTTTATTTCCGCTATATGGATGACATAATTTTGGTAGTGCCTGACAAAGCCTCGGCTCACAAGGCTTTGGACGGCTTGCGTGAACAGTTTACGCTGCTAAAACTGACGATAAAAGAGAATTACCGTATTGCACCGGTGGAGTACGGCATTGATTTTATCGGATACAAGTTTTATCCTACTCATACCGCATTCAGGAAAAGACTGAAAGTGAATATGCAACGGAAAGTGCGTAAATTGGAAAAGGCACAAGTGAGTGATGAAGAGTTTAAGCGGTTTACAGCGTCTTATTTCGGATGGTGTTCACACGCTGACTGTAGAAACTTATTAAGAAAAACTTTTGGAGACAGAATTGTTTTATATGAGAAAAATATGGAATTTAAAAGACTAAAGGACATCAGGGAGGCTGAAAACTGGTTCGGCCTTGGTAAAGACAAACGTGTAAGCATCAAGTCTTTGTTTGACGTGGATATTGTGTTCTTTGAGCACCTGATAACCACAATAAAGGGTGAAACAAAGGTTGTCGTGAAATTTGCATATCCCGATAAACCAGAAGATTATCATTACTTCATCACTCGCAGTGATGTTATTCGTGACCGTTTGGAACGTGACAAGGATGTAATGCCTTTCATAGCGACCATCAAACAGGTCGGTAACTACACTGCATACGAATAGTTTTTAAATGCTATTTAAAAACAAATTAGCAGGACTTTTTATAATTAAAAGAGCCCTGCTATAAATATTTTTTATACATTTGGTTTGTAAAAAATTTCACATTTGGTTTTCGCGATTATAGTTGGAGATTTTTATTTACAATGAAACAGAATGAATATTTTGTTTTCCCAAATCCAGAAACTGAATTTGACCCTAATGAAATTGATTTAATGAATCCTGATAATTATTCTTTGATAAGTCCTAATTTGTTTAGAGTGCAGAAAATTGCTACAAAAAATTATTTCTTTAGACATCACTTAGAAACCAATGTAGAGGAAAATAAAACATTAATTGGCATTGCATACAAGCCTCAACTTGGTTTAAATGGTATTAAGGGTATTGTAAAGGTTAGAGTTAATCATATAGGTCAAATAGTATCTGTAGGTGAATATTAATATATGATTAAACGCACTCTTAGCTTCAATAATCCAGCATATCTGTCATTGTCTAATGGACAGATGGTAATTAAATTGCCTGAAGTGGAATCATCAAATATGCCTGATTCCGTAAAGCAAGAGTCAGTACGTACTATTCCAATAGAAGATATTGGAGTAGTTGTGCTTGATGATAAGAGAATAACCATTACGCAGGGATTGATGGAGGCATTGCTTGAAAATAATTGTGCGGTTGTTACTTGTGATAAATCACACTTGCCCGTAGGATTGATGCTGCCTTTATGTGGAAACACCATTCAAACAGAACGGTTTAGAGAACAAATAGATTCTTCAGTGCCGTTACTTAAGCAGATGTGGCAACAAACGGTACAGTACAAAATTGCAAATCAGGCTGCTGTTCTATCTAATTTAAGGGGCGTGGAAGTGGGGAATATGCTTAGTTGGGTGAAGGAAGTGAAAAGTGGTGATACTGATAATCTTGAAGGAAGGGCGGCTGTTTATTACTGGCGTAATGTATTTCCCAATATACCTGATTTTATTAGAGGACAAAAAGAGGATTCTCCAAACAATTTGTTGAATTATGGATATGCTATACTGCGTGCAACTGTGGCAAGAGCATTGGTGTGCAGTGGATTGTTGCCAACATTAGGTATCCATCACCATAACAGATACAATGCCTATTGTCTTGCCGATGACATAATGGAACCATATAGACCATACGTGGATGCTCTTATTATAAGGTTAACAAATGAAAAAGGTTGCCCCTCAGAGTTAACGGTTGAGTGGAAAAGAGAATTACTGATAATCCCTACTATTGAAGTTGTTATTGATGGGCAGAGACGACCATTGATGGTTGCGGCTTCACAGACCGCATCATCAGTGCAAAAGTGTTTTGCTGGTGTGTCTCGCAAAATAATTTACCCCATAATGAATGGATAGGTTGAGTGAATATAGGGTTATGTGGATTCTTGTGTTTTTTGATTTGCCTACTGAAACCAAAAAAGATAGGAAGGAGTATGCCAAATTCAGAAAAAGTATAATGGGTGACGGCTTTACTATGTTTCAATTCTCAATATATGTAAGGCATTGTGCAAGCAGGGAGAATGCAGATGTGCATATTAGAAGGGTGAAAGCTATGTTGCCTGATTTTGGTGATATAGGGATACTATGTATAACAGATAAACAATTTGGGTCATTAGAAATATTTTCAGGCAAAAAAAGTAGGGCTAAGCCAGCGGAACCAATGCAACTTGAGTTGTTCTAGGATTAAAAAATAGTGTACATAAAATAAAAAATCCAGTCATTAATGGCTGGATTTTTTAGATTCATCACAACGTTTAATTGACTTAAATTCATTACTTTACACATATTGTGTTGTAATGAATGTCAAAGATACTAAATTTTGAAAGCAATTCACAACATATCAGTCCACTTCTTTTTACGCGACAATGTTGTAATGAATGTCAAAGATACTAAATTTTGAAAGCAATTCACAACATTAAGTTTAGCCGCTGTAATTGCACCTGTGTTGTAATGAATGTCAAAGATACTAAATTTTGAAAGCAATTCACAACTGAACTTTATCTTGATAAATCTAATGCGTCGTTGTAATGAATGTCAAAGATACTAAATTTTGAAAGCAATTCACAACAGTAATTGATGATGGTCAAACTCCTTTTAAGTTGTAATGAATGTCAAAGATACTAAATTTTGAAAGCAATTCACAACTGTAAGTGGTACAACTCCTTATTCACAGTCGTTGTAATGAATGTCAAAGATACTAAATTTTGAAAGCAATTCACAACATAGTGGTGAAGTTCTTGTTACTGAAAACAGTTGTAATGAATGTCAAAGATACTAAATTTTGAAAGCAATTCACAACACAGGAAATATGGGTGAACTATTGCCCTTTGTTGTAATGAATGTCAAAGATACTAAATTTTGAAAGCAATTCACAACTTGCAGAAGATGAATTTAATAGAAACATAGGTTGTAATGAATGTCAAAGATACTAAATTTTGAAAGCAATTCACAACTCCCGCTTGCAAGTTTTATGCCTTTAATTAGTTGTAATGAATGTCAAAGATACTAAATTTTGAAAGCAATTCACAACTATTGGGTTAGTGTGGATGCGGAGGTGGCAGTTGTAATGAATGTCAAAGATACTAAATTTTGAAAGCAATTCACAACTCTATATCTTCAATGTCTCTCACCGACATAGTTGTAATGAATGTCAAAGATACTAAATTTTGAAAGCAATTCACAACGACACTAAAGGTGTGAGTGTATGCGAATATGTTGTAATGAATGTCAAAGATACTAAATTTTACATAAGTTTGGCTTCACCTCAGCAAATCAAATAAATTTGTTTGCATTCGGCTTGCACAAACTTTGAAAGCAATTCACGGCCTTATAGGAGGCAAACTGTATGAGGGTAAAAGCATGAAAGCGTTATTAGGAATTATTTGACCCGGAGTAAGACTCAGCGTGAGATAATTGTATTACACGGAAATGATATCATAAATTTTTTGCAACCTTAGAGCTATTCATCTATCATTACATACTTAATGTACTGAAGGACTGAAAGTTAATTAATAATGCAGTTGTTAAGAATTACTTAACAACTCTTGAAACTCAGTTGTCAAATATTATTTGACAACTGAACCTTTGTATAACATATTTTTTTTCAGTATACTAAGTGTGTGTAAGCCAATAGTAATAATAGAGGTTCGAATTAATTTCATAGATTAGTAGAGGTGAACCCCAACTTATGTAAAGTATTTTTAATGAATTAATATTAAATCCTTCAGAATCTTATCTGGTGCTGAAATCATTTTCACTACGGCACATCTGTTGACTCCTGCGTCCTTTATTGATGGACCTAAAAGATAGGATGTGTTGTCTATGATTAGGAATCTGTCGTGGTCATTCTTAATCTCTAACATCTGAATTAGCGGTGCCTCACGCTTTTTATTTGCTTCTGTAAAATCTAATTGTATCTGTGGGTCTGATAGGGTTTTGTGATTGGTATATACGGTTGCTGATACTCCTTTTGCCCGTTTGTTGAGCATCAGAAGAACCTTTCTGTCTATGTAGTTATCTATCAATACAATTCTTTTTTGAGCAGACTCTATTAGAGTGCACAGAAAATCGTATGCCTTAAAGTTCTCGCCCTCATAAAACACCATCTCGGTGGGTGGCAGTTTGGTGTCAACAATAAGTTCTACTTTTTGCTCAAGATATTTTATTCTATTTGTATTGTCTGATATGGTGTGTTCCATTTTATCAATGCGTGAATCATAGTAGTGCCTATGCAAAAGTATTCCTTTTAGTACGTTTGTAGCTCATTGACGGAAAGCAATTCCATTTTTAGTGTTTACCCTATATCCTACAGAGATAATCATATCTAAATTGTAGATGGAAATCTTTCTTGTTACATACTTTCCTCCTTCTGTTTGAACTTGTTCCAAAATGGAACATGTTTGATTTTTATCAAGCTCTCCAACCTCATAAATATTATTGATGTGTTTGGAAATCGCTTGTCTTTTTGTGCCAAAAAGCAGTGCCATCTGTTCCTGCATAAGCCACACTGTTTCGTTCTCCACGCGCACATCAATTTTTAGATTTTCATTAGGTTGATACAGTACTACAGTACCTTCATTCCACGATTCTTCATAGATGGTAGGTAGTGGAGGCTCATCAGAAAAGTCAATATCCACACTGCTTTTCATAAGAGTTTTCAGCACCTGAACGCCTGCCTCAGTGAAGGCAAAAGGAAGTTTTCGTACACCACCTCTTTTACTACTGTTTGATGTCGCAATTTTCGGCATCAAACTAAAATTTGATAAATTTTGCCATTCTTCTTTTGTCAATTGAAAAACTGAATCAGATAGAAATTTTTCTTTGTTTCGTTTGACTTGTTCATTCATGCGTCTGGTTTCTACACCTAACGCTGCCGCTACATCTCTGTCAAGCACCACGCGTCTGCCACGCACGTTATATGTTTTCATAGTTTAACGTTTCTAATTCACTTTGCAAAGATACAATATATATCCCTGCCGAGCAAATAAATATTTACGTAACACGCTGATTATCAAAATTATACTTTTATGACAATTATTATAACTAAAAGTGTGATTTCACGTAGAAAAGTGTCCGTTTTTGCAGAAAAGCAACGATAAAGGCACCTGCCTATTGCCGGAACCTATATGGTAGTTGCTGGCGGACAGCGATTCAAGGTGCAGGTGCAATAAAAATTCATTCGGGCTCAAGTTAGGCGACAGTGTCGGGCTCTATGTGTATGGAAATCTGGGTCTCCTGCCCGATGTGTGATATGAGGGCGTTCTCAACTTCTGTGCAGATATCGTGGGCCTCAACTACTGTAAGATGCTGACCTACAACAAGGTGAGCCTCAATTATTATAGAGGGTCCGTTACGGTGTGTCTTAAGTTCGTGAATGTTATGAACCCCTTGAACGCTTTCAGCAATAGTCACAATCTCATCTTCCATCTCCTTTGGTAGAGAGACATCAAGCAGTTCACCTATTGCGGGCATTGCTATTTGAATTGCTGATATGATAATCATTATTGCTATTATGCAGCCTGCAATTGGGTCAAGTATTGTGAATTTGTTGCCAAGAAGCATAGCACCGCCAATACCTATAAGTGAGCCTATTGATGAAAAGGCGTCGGAGCGGTGGTGCCAGGCGTTTGCAACTACAACAGGGCTGTCAACCTTCTTGCCCACATATACTGTATAGTGGTATAGAGCCTCTTTTGCCACTATGGAGGCTACTGCCGCCCAAAGTGCGATGGCTGTTGGAGTTGCTATTATTCCGCCGTTGATGACCGATATAATGTCCTCAATGCCTGATATTATCATCTTGCCAGCCACAAGCAGCAGAAGCAGGGCGACCATCAGCGTGGCGAAGGTCTCAAACTTTCCGTGCCCGAAATCGTGGCTCTCATCTTTGCCTTGTGATGATATATGCACAAATATAAGCACCACGATGTCACTAACAAGGTCACTTAGTGAGTGTATGCCGTCAGACACCATAGCGGAACTCCTGCCCACAATACCTGCGGCAATTTTTCCTGCGGTCAGTACCACATTAACCGCAGTGCCAACCAATGTTACTTTTGTTATTTTACTTTGACGTGCGTCCATAATAAAGAGAGAGTGCCAGAGCACTCTCTTCTATAGTGATCCCGTCGGGATTCGAACCCGAGACCCACAGCTTAGAAGGCTGTTGCTCTATCCAGCTGAGCTACGGAACCATCCTGTTTTGCGAGCACAAAGATAGTAATTTTTTTATTAAAATGGATAACCCACCGCAAAATGTAGGGCGGTATCTTTGGTTATGTCCCAACCTGGAACAAAACGCCACTGTTTGCCAGGCTCTTGAGCCGGGTCAAAGGCTTTGAGTCCCCAATCCAGACGAACTACAAAGAAATCAAAGTTCAGGCGTAGGCCTATTCCGTAGCCTAATGCAATTTGTTTGTAGAAACGGTTGAATTTGAACTGCCCTTCGGCGGAGTTCTCATCATTTAATGTCCAGATGTTCCCGGCATCAAGGAAGGCGGCTAATTCAAGTTTCCAGAACAGCAGCGTACGGTACTCTATATTAATGTTAAGGTTTATGTCACCGCTCTGTTTCATATAGTCTATCTTTTCAGCGGCGGCGTAGTTTCCTGGTCCGAGAGAGCGAGCCGACCAGCCTCTCACGCTGTTTGCGCCACCACCATAGTATCTCTTCTCAAATGGAAGAGTGTTAGAGTTTCCGTATGGAACGGCAACGCCTAGGGCAAAGTGATACGCCACAGTGTTCTTGCGGTCAATTACGTTACGGAAACAGAAATCAAAGTCAACTTTGGCATATTCTGAGAATGGAATTTTCCCAATCAGGTATGAGCCGTTCTCATTTTTTGGTGCATTGGCTGCGGCACATATTCCATATAGTATGTTGCCACCAGTCTCAACAGCGGCGCGTACTGAGTAGTTATTGCGGTATTCGCCAACTTTTTGAGTTGAGTAGGTTATGGCATATCCGGTTCTAAGTATGAAGTGGTCTTCATAACTATATTTGAGCAGTGATTTGTCAATGGTCTTCTGAAAATCCTCACTCTTATATGGCAGATATACATAGTTCAGGTCAATGAGGTCAAGTTGGTGGGTCAGACGGCTTGTCTTGTACCAGCGGTAACGCATACCTACACCTGCAATGTTACGTACATAGTCCTGACGAGTCTGATATGAAAAGTTTACATACACCTCAGTGTTTGCCGTACTGTTCAGTACAAAATCTCTCTTCAAACCAGGGAGTAACATAATGGGGAAGGTGAGTGACGCCTCAGCGGTAACTTCCCAGATGGAGCGTTTGGTAATGATGGACTCATTACCGCCTCTCAAACTGAATTTGAACTGCTCTCCGCCACGGAATATGTTTCCGTGCGTGTAGGTGAACTTACCTGCGAGTCCGAAATCACCCTCATTATTTGTCCCTTCCACTTGTACGCTGAATGATTGCACCTTATCAGGAGTTACAACAACCGCACAGTCAAGTTCGTGCTTGGTTGAGTCTTCGGTCGGGGTGAAATATATGTTCTGGTTCTTGAAAATATGCAATGCGGTGAGTTTTGCGTATGTCTTGTCCACTTTGTTCTCATCAAACATTGAGTTCTCCTCAAGAAAAGACTTGCGGTATAGAGCCTTCGGCCTTGTCAGACGAGTGTTTGTCCAGACGTCAAGTCCTTTATATGATGACTTTTTAAGCGTTTCGGCAACTGTTGTGTCAAGAGGTGTGGTAAGGTCAGATAGTGCGTAATAATCAACATTGCGTATTGCGAACTGATGGTGCGGCTCTATCTCATATTGGTCTTTAGCCACAATTTTCTTGTTTGGCTTTATAATCATTGCCACGTCAACCAGATGGTCCCCGATGGTGCTGTCGGCAATGACACCCACATAGTCCTTCGTGAACTCATAGTAGCCGTTGTTTCTTAGAATTTGAGTTATTCTTGTGCGCTCACTCTCAAGCACGTCAGAATCAAAAATCTCGTCTGTATGAACTAATTTCTTAGCGGAGTCGGCAAATATGTAATCTCTCATCTGTTGGTCTGCTATGACATATTTGAATGATTTTATTTTGTATGGTTCGCCTGACTCTATCTTGTATGTGACGGTTGCTTTTTTCTTTTTGTACTTGACCTCTGAGGAGACCTTTGCGTCATAATAACCCTTGTTTTCCAAATACTTTTTAAGTTCTTCCTCTGAACTTTTTGTCAGGGTAGGGTCATAGATGACAGGCTCATCACCTATCTTGCGTAGAAATCGGTTTATCCAAAGTGCGGTATCCGGACTTGAAAGGCTGTAGAGTCCAAGGTTAAATGGTATAAAGTCAAATACTTTTGGGTTTGGTGCCTGCCTTAGGTATGTTTGCAGGTCGTATGATTTTATTGACTTGTTGTCATTCTCAAATTTAACTTTGTTTAGAAGGTACTGACCGTCAGGGACATACTTAGTTGTTTGACACGCCGTGAGAAACATCGTGGCAATAAGAGTGAGCAGTATGTTGACCCTGGTACGCATTAAACCTAAATTAACTTGTAAAGATATGGATTTTTTGCTAATTTAGCACTCTATTTCAGATATTAGATGATAAGTAAGAACAAAATAAGGCTTGTGCGTCAGCTTTCAGGTAAAAAGTTCCGCTGTGAGAACGCTCTTTTTGTGGCTGAGGGGCATAAGTGCGTGAATGACTTGCTGAACTCTTTTGAGTGTGTCTGGATGGCTTGCATTGAATCTTACTTATTGCCTGTAACCGCAAATAAACCTATAGAGGTTCAAATAGTGACGGCCGATGAGTTGAGGCGGATTAGCCTTCTTGAGACACCGCAAGATGTTCTTGCCATATTTAAGATGCGCAGGTCTGACGTTAAGTGCGTGGAGGTTGAGGGTGCTCTGACTCTCGCTATTGACGGGGTTCAGGACGCCGGAAATATGGGAACTATTATCAGAATAGCGGATTGGTTTGGTATTGAGAACATAGTATGCTCTCAGGGAACTGTTGATATATATAATCCAAAGTGCGTGCAGGCTACTATGGGTGCTTTGGCAAGGGTTAATCTATTTTATACTGATTTGCCTGCTTTTTTAAAATGTGCTTCAGAAAAGGTTACGGTTTTCTCAACTACTCTTGACGGAGAAAACATATATCAGACAAATTTACCTTCAAGTGCGGTTTTAGTGATGGGTAATGAAGGCAATGGCGTAAGTGACGCTGTACGTGAGGTGTGTGACAGGGCTCTGTTTATTCCGTCATTTCCATCGGGGCGTCCAACATCTGAATCTCTCAACGTAGGGGTGGCTACAGCAGTCGCTTGTGCTGAAATAAGACGCCGTACTATCTGTGAGGGTTAATATAAGCGGTCTCTTCAACGGAGCCTTGTACTCTTTGATTCTCTCCATATCCTCACCATATCTTGCAATTATGGTTTTGTTTATCTCTGTGTAGATGTCCTGATGGCGTGTGTACCACGCTATGCAGCTGTCAAACTGCTCAGGAGTGACCTGATGGTGATCAAAAACACTTTTATACAGGTATTGCATCTGCTTTTGATCCATCGGGGAGAAATTGCATTTGGAGAGTGCCTCGGCAAGTTGTATGTCATATAAAAGAGCTGTCATACGCTCTTTGTCAAGCACATATTCAGGTTGTTTGTCACAGCCGGCAAAAATGGCTGCTAACAGGGTAATGAATACTATTGTAATGAGACGAATCCTCATTTCCCATCCTCTTTGAAGAGTTTTTTGCTGAAGATTAACATTAGAAACACGCCAACAGTAATGGCTGAGTCAGCAATATTGAATACAGGCGGGAAGAATGAGAATGATAACATATCAATAACCCTTCCGTAGAAATATGGTGCGTAGCCAAACACTTTCCCGTAGAATACGCAGTCAATAATATTCCCTGTGGCTCCGGCAAGGATTAGGGCAAGACAAGTTATAAATAGAGTGCTCTCTCCACGGCGTATGCAGTGTGCTATGTACCATATCAACGCCCCGCTCACCACTATTCTGAATAGTGTGAGTATTAGTTTGTCAAATAGTTCTATGCCAAAGGCTATACCGTCATTTTCAACATACACCAAACTGAACCATTCTGTTATCTTGAAGGATTCACCAATGTAGAAAGCCGAATGCACCCACAACTTCATTGCTTGGTCTGCAATGATAATTATGAGTACAATAGCCGATGCTAAAACTGATTGCTTTGCCTGTAGTGACATTTAGCGTTTTCCCTCTTTTGCCTCAATGCTTAATGTAGCGTGAGGAACGGCTTTCAGACGCTCCTTAGGAATAAGTTTCCCTGTCTCACGGCATATACCGTAGGTTTTGTTCTCAATTCTGATAAGTGCTGCCTTTAGGTTGTTTATGAACTTCATAAGGCGTTGTGCCTGACGGCTCAAATCCTCCTTTGATGATGTTGAGGCACCCTCTTCAAGAACCTTGAATGTAGGAGAAGTGTCGGCAGTGTCATTGCCGTCAACATTGCTGAGAGCCTTTTTCAGATTGTCATAATCCTCTAAAGCCTGTGTGAGCTTCTCCTGAATGATTGCTCTGAACTCTTCAAGTTCCGCATCTGAATAACGTGTTTTTTCTGCCATAGCCCGCTCCTTTCTTTTTAGTTTATTTTGCGAATATAAGAAAAAAAACTGAAAGTGTTGTTACGCTTTCTCAATTTTAATTGATATCTCTTTCCCGTCAATGTCAAAATTTTGTGCGTCATTAATATCCTCAGAGTAGTTTATGTTAACCGCAAGTACTTGTTGCATAATGTAATCAGCAAATGATTCAATAGCGGTTTTGTACTCATTGTCAGATTTGTATGAGATATTGATCTTGTCAGTGATGTTAAATCCGCTGCCTTTACGCATATTCTGTATGCGGTTCACAAGTTCACGGGCAAGTCCCTCCTGCTTGAGTTCATCAGTAACCGTTATGTCAAGGGCGATGGTAAGGTTGCCGTCATTTGCCACAAGCCAGCCTGGAATATCCTCAGAGAATATCTCAACATCAGAGACAGCCACCTCAATCTCTGTTCCGTCAACACTTATAATGTATTTGCCATCTTCCTCAAACTTGCGGATTTCAGCCTGTGCAAGTGTTTGCAGCGTGTTTGCCACGCTCTTCATCGCTTTACCGCACTTAGGGCCAAGTTTCTTGAAATCCGGTTTTATGCGTTTTACCAGAATGCCGTCAGAACTTGCCACTATTTTTATATCCTTAACATTAACCTCTGCCTTAATAAGGTCTTCAACAGCCTGTAGGTTCTCCTCTATATTAGCGGCGGTTGAAGGTATCATGATGTGACTTAGAGGTTGGCGTACCTTTATGTCCGCCTTTTTACGGAGTGCAAGGGTCAGAGATGTAAGCTTTTGAGCGAGTTCCATCTGCTCCTCCAGTTTTTTGTCCACGACAGATGCGTCATATACAGGGAATTTTGCAAGATGCACAGACTCTACATTATGACGTCCGGTGGCTGCGTTCAAATCACGGAAAATCCGGTCGGAGTAGAATGGGGCGATAGGAGCCATCAGCAGTGATACAGTCTCCAGACAAGTGTAAAGAGTCTGATATGCTGATAGTTTGTCCTTATCCATTTTTCCAGCCCAGAAACGCTTGCGGTTCAAGCGTACATACCAGTTACTAAGGTTCTCTGTCACAAATTCCTGTATGGCGCGTCCTGCACGGGTAGGTTCATAATCCTCAAGAGCGTCAGTAACCTCTTTTATAAGAGTGTTGAGCAGAGAAAGAATCCAACGGTCAATCTCCTGACGCTCAGCAACAGGAATATCTGATTCTGAGTAATTGAATCCGTCCACATTAGCATATAATGCAAAGAAAGAATAGGTGTTATAGAGAGTCCCGAAGAACTTGCGCTGTATCTCATCAACCCCCTCCTCATCAAACTTAAGATTGTCCCAAGGCGCTGAGTTAGTCATCATATACCATCTGAGCGGGTCTGAACCATATTTTTCAATTGCTCCGAACGGGTCAACAGCATTGCCAAGACGTTTTGACATCTTGTTGCCATTCTTGTCAAGTACAAGACCGTTGGAGATTACGTTCTTGAATGCAACGGAATCAAACACCATTGTGGCTATTGCGTGTAAGGTGAAGAACCAACCTCTTGTTTGGTCAACACCCTCACTTATGAAGTCAGCAGGGTAGTATGTGCGCTTATCTACAAGTTCCTTGTTTTCAAATGGATAGTGAAGTTGTGCGTAAGGCATAGAACCAGAGTCAAACCAAACGTCAATAAGGTCTGTCTCACGCTTCATTGGCTTGCCGTCTTTTGATACAAGGACTATGGCGTCAATGTAAGGGCGGTGCAAGTCCACATTCTCTGGTGCGTAGTTCTCTTTTGAGAAATCTCCCACTTTGAAATTCTTATATGGGTTATCACTCATAAGACCCGCCTTGACAGATTTGTCAATTTCTGCCATAAGTTCCTCCATTGAGCCTATGCAAATCTCTTCTGAACCATCATCGGTACGCCAGATAGGAAGCGGTGTGCCCCAATAACGGCTGCGTGACAGGTTCCAGTCTTGAAGGTTTTCAAGCCATTTGCCAAAACGTCCTGTTCCTGTTGACTCAGGTTTCCAATTAATGGTTTTGTTAAGTTCTATCATTCTCTCCCTGCATTCAGTAGTCTTAATAAACCAACTGTCAAGAGGGTAGTAGAGCACAGGTTTGTCTGTACGCCAGCAGTGAGGGTAGTTGTGAACGTGTTTCTCAATGCGGAAAGCCTTGCCCTGCTGCTTGAGCATCATACAGATGCTTATGTCAAGGGTCTCATCCTTGTCGGTCAGGTTAGCGTCATACGCATTCTTGACAAAACGTCCTGCATACTCCTTATAAAGTTCTGTGTTTATATTTTTTGACACAAATTCATCATCAATATCCTCAAGCAGGAAGAATTTTCCTGTCATATCAACCATAGGACGCAACTCTCCTTTTTTAGTAAGGAATGTGAGACCTGGCACACCTGCTTTTTTTGCAACAAATGCGTCATCGGCACCAAAGGTAGGGGCTATGTGAACAATGCCCGTACCATCTTCAGTAGTTACATAATCTCCAGGAATGACACGGAAAGCGCCGTCGCCAGGATTTACCCAAGGTATAAGTTGCTCATACTCAATTCCTACAAGGTCTGTTCCCTTGCACTCTCCTATGATTTCAAACGGCTCAGCCTTCTTCTCGCCGAAGTAGTTTGAAACTAATGCTTTTGCCATAATATATGTAGCCTCAACTCCTGAATATGGGTTGGCTGATTTAATTATGACATAGTCAATCTTAGGACCTACACAAAGAGCGGTGTTTGATGGAAGTGTCCAAGGAGTTGTGGTCCAGGCAAGGAAGTATGCGTTGCCACCAAAGCGGTCTCCCTTAATTTTGAACTGTGTTGTTACAGTTGTGTCTTTCACATCACGGTAACAGCCAGGTTGGTTAAGTTCGTGTGTTGAGAGTCCAGTGCCTGCGGCAGGCGAATAGGGCTGTATGGTGTAGCCTTTGTATAGCAATCCCTTGTTATACAATTGTTTGAGTAGCCACCAAAGACTCTCAATATATTTGTTGTCATATGTTATATAAGGGTCATCAAGGTCAACCCAGTATCCCATTTTCTGAGTAAGAGATGTCCACTCTCGTGTGTATTTCATAACCTCACTACGGCACTCTGCATTGTATTCATCTACGCTAATCTTTTTGCCGATATCCTCTTTTGTTATTCCAAGTTTCTTCTCCACGCCTAACTCAACAGGCAGTCCGTGGGTGTCCCAACCTGCCTTACGCTTTACTTGGAAACCCTGCATTGTTTTGTACCGGCAGAAAGTATCCTTTATGGTTCTTGCCATAACGTGATGAATGCCAGGCATTCCGTTAGCGGACGGAGGTCCCTCAAAGAATATGAATGAAGGGGCTCCGTCACGTGTCTCTATACTCTGTCTAAACAAATCACTCTTATTCCACTCTTCACAAATATCCTTGTTTATTTGTGAAAGGTTGAATTTCTGATATTCAGCGAATTTCTTACTCATATATGTTTTTTATAAATAAGGTGCGAAGATAATAAATTTAACGCAATCTGTCAAGAGAGCGGACAAGAGCCTCGTCTTTCCCTATGGCTCTTATCGCCAGATATAATAAAATCACGTTAATTGGCATTATGACTACAGGCCAGTAGAGTTTTATGTCGGCGTCTCCCGTGTTGTGTGCAAGATATACGTCAAGGGCTGTAAGCAGTAATGTCAATACATTGAGAATAATGTCAAAACTGCATAGTCTCATCTGAAGAATTCTCTTCTTGTAGAGGAAAATTGTCGCCAGGCTGACTGTAGGCATTAATAGTGAGAGTCCTGAGAATGTTATTGTGGCACCCCATTTGATTGTGAAATCACCCGCATCAGCCACGGGGAAACAGCATAACAGAATGCCAAGCACTGTCACTATGAATAGATATATGGTTTGAATACGTTGTATCATAATAGGGTCAAAGGATTAATTAAAAAAAACGGTAAAGCACAGGCTTCACCGTTTTATTAAAAAGGATAGGTTGGTGATATTATTCAGCAACAACTTCCTCAACTACAGCAGCTGTGGTGTCAGCAGCAGCGGCAAGAGTATCAATAACCTCTTCAGCAGGAGCCTCAATAGCCTCAACCTCTTCTGTAGCCTCTGCCTCCTCAGCATTGTTAGAACAAGCTGCAAGAGCTACTGCTACAACTGTAGCTACGAATAAAACTAATTTCTTCATTGTGGTAAAAATTTAAAATTAAATAACAATTGTTTTTTAGATTTCAGGTGCAAAGGTATGTATTATTTTCTAAAATGTTCAAAATATTTTAAATTTTTTTGTAATTATGCTGACAATCCGCTTTTTAGGCGTATAAAATGCGTAATACTTTTGTATTGTATTTGACGAATTATACATTAATGTTGAGATTTGTGTATAAATACCGACGAATATTCCTCTTAGGAGTCTTCACAAACTCAGTAGGATAGAGAATTATTTTGGCTATATTCTCATAACTTCCAACCTGAGTGTTAAGTTGCTTGCGGTTTTCCTCCATAATTATATCCATATCATCGTGAGAAATTCCTGCGGCGTCAACTGCATCATAGTCGGGGTATACAAGAGCAAAGAGTTTGTTGTCACGGTCAATGACCAGACTCTCCATTACAAATGGCAGGTTGTTCAGTTTCTCTTCAATCTCTTCAGGATAGATGTTTTGTCCATTGGCACCAAGAATCATAGTCTTGCAACGTCCTTTGATAAATAGGTTCCCCTCAGTGTCAAGCACCCCTATGTCTCCGGTACGCATCCATCCGCCCTCAATGAAAGCACTTTTAGTTGCCTCAATATTCTTATAGTATCCGCTCATAACATTCTCACCACGAACAAGAATCTCGCCTGCAACGTTGACCGGGTCATTTGAATCAATCTTCACCTCCATAAGCGGCAATGGCTTTCCAACGGAGTATTGCTTGAATTTTGACCAGTCCTCATAACAAACAAGAGGAGCGCATTCAGTCATACCATACCCTACAGTATAGCGGAATTTGATTTTTTTCAGGAAATCCTCCACCTCTTTATTGAGAGGGGCTCCGCCAATGATGACCTCTTTGAATACACCTCCTAAAGCAGCGTCCAGCCCCTTCTTTACTGTGGCGTATATCTTGTCATCAAGGTAAGGGATGCTCAACGCCAGCCTCATACTCTTTTTTGAGAGTTCAGGTTGCAGTTGCTTCTTATATATCTTCTCCATAATAAGAGGTACGGTGAATATCATTGTAGGCTTAATCTCTTCAAAAGCCTTCATAAGCACTTTAGGGCTTGGAATCTTATTTAGAAGATATGTGTGAGAGCCTACGCAGGTTGATGTCAGAAAATCAAAAGCCATACCATACGCGTGTGCCAGTGGCAGGAACGCCAGGACACGGTCTCCACGTTCAAGCAGGTGTGTCTCAATGCCAAAGGTGACATTTGCCGCAAGGGCGTTTCCGCTAATCATAACCCCTTTGCTGAATCCGGTAGTGCCTGATGTGTAACTTATCATTGCAAGTTCTTGATTCTCACGCTCCGCATAACAAATATCGTCAGCCGTATAGCCTTTAGGATATGCCTTTTTGAATATGGTGTCAAGGTTCAGCATTACCTTTTGCAAACCCTCTCCGTCACGTTGGTGTATGCAGCGGAAATCATCAAGAGAGAATACGGCAAGCAGGTTGTCCATTTTCTCCTCTTCCAGGTTATCCCAATTCTTATCGCTGCAGAACAGCATTACTGAATCAGAATGATTTACAATATGGTGAACGTCATTAGGATTGAAATCCTGAAGTATAGGAACTATGACTGCTCCGTATGTGACAACCGCAATGTATGTGATAGCCCATGCGGGAGTGTTCTTTCCTATTAGAGAAATCTTGTCTCCTTGTTGTACGTTGGCTTCACGGAACAGCAGGTGCAGACGTGCTATCTGTGCGGCTGCCTCACCGTAGGTATAGGTCTGTTTCTTAGAGTAATTGGTGTAGGCCGGGAGGTCCCAGTTCTCAATGAAACTCTTCTCAAGCAGTTTAATGAAGTTCTGTTCAATCATAAGCGTATGTTTTTTATATTCCGAATGTTTCTGCAAAATAATCAGGTAGCCCGGGCATAAAAGCCGGTATCCGCACAATCTCAAGTTTGAATTTCATCCACTTGTATTTGTTTACTATGGCTTCATAGTGTTCCCCCTTCTCATTCCTGCGTATTATGCGGTTGATTTCTGCGTATGTCCAGCCAAGATTATCCTCATCACTCTTACCGCACATACCGTCAGAAGGTACTTTGTGGGTAAGATTCAGAGGCAGCCCGATGTAATCCCCGATGCTTACAACCTCTTCTGTGGTCAGTTTGCTGAGCGGTGAGAAGTCACCGGCACTGTCACCATAATGAGTTGAGTATCCTTGCACGTCCTCACTGCGGTTACAGGTGTTTGCTATGCGGCAGTTCCCAATTTGAGCCGCCACACCGTAAAGAGTGGTCATTCTTATACGCGCCGGAGTGTTTGTCTTATACTGCGGTGTTGTCTCCTGTGTGCCCAATGCGTTCCCTATCTCAGATGTGATGCCATTGAAGGCGTTGTTTATGTTAATAACATAATGTTTAATTCCAAGATGCCTTACAACCGCAAGAGAGTCTTCTATATCTGGTTGTATGCCGTTAGGCATAAGTACCCCGATGACTCGTTCCTTGCCAAGCGCTTTTACAAGAAGCCCCGCTACAACCGTGGAGTCTTTGCCACCGCTTATTCCAAGCAAAGCCTTGGTCTCATTGTCGCCGTTCTTGCCGAACCAATCCCTTATCCAGTCAATAAGAGCGTCAGTGGTTTCCTGAACATTGAACTTGTATGGAGTCATATCTTTAGAATTTAGTTATGAGCAATTCAGTACGGCGGTTCTCCGCACGTCCTTCAGCGGTTTTGTTGCTTGCTACAGGCTTACTTAATCCATATCCCTTTGAAGTGAGTCTGCCAGCGTCAATTCCGTGGTCTATAAGATAGTCAACAACAGATTTAGCACGCGCCTCAGATAATTTCTGGTTGTACGCTTTTGAGCCAGTGTTGTCTGTATGTCCTTCAATCTCTATATGCAGGGTAGGGTTGTCATTAAGAAGCTTAATTACATTGGCAAGTTCAGTTATTGAGGCTTCATTCAAATCACTCTTGCCTGTCTCAAAGAACATATTTCTTAGAGCCACATTTTTGCCGGTCGCAAGCCTCTTGAGCACTATGTCTTTCTTAATCTCTTTATATTCAGTTTGTTCAGGGAGGTCAAAGTTCTCTGAGTGGAAGAGATATCCCGGATAACTTACAGCAATGCCATAGTTTGCTCCGCCAGGAAGAATAATCTCATATGCACCATTATCTTCAGCCTCCTGTGTCGCTATAACCTGATGTAACCCATTGTCAGACAATGCCACTTTGGCCTTTAGATAAACAGAGTCATCACCCATAATCATACCTTTAAGCAGGGTGATTTTTGTTGAGTCAAGATGACTCTCTTTCTGTAAACGTATGTCAGATAGTAGTTTGTCTGTCAAGAGTGTCTTCTCTTGAGGTAATGCGTCAGCGAGTCTTTTAGGTAGAATGAAGGTTATCTTGTATAAATCCATACCACCCTTGCCACCAACCCTATTGGATGCAAAATATGCGTCACGTTCATTGTTTGTCATTGTGAGAAACGCATCATCTTCAGGTGAGTTTACGGGCTCTCCTAAATTTACCGGAGTGCTCCATTTGCCGCTGTCAAGTTCTGTGGCATATATGTCAAATCCTCCGTTGCCGCCCTCTCTGTCAGAAGAGAAGAAGAGCATACCATTATCGGCAATGAAAGGTGCTATATCATCAGAAGGTGAATTGACATCAGGCCCAAGATTAATAGGCTTATCCCATTTGTCGCCTGAAATCTTTTGACACGCATAAATGTCTTGCCCGCCAAGCCCGGATTTTTTATCGCAGGTGGAAAAATATAATATGTTACCTTTTGAATTCAGGCAACACTTTTTTATCCTGGTCTTGCATATTTTCATTTTTCCGGATTTCTTCCACTTTTTACCAGTGAAGGCATATATGTAGATTTTTCCGGAATTACGTCCTTTGTAAACGTAGACAGTGTCATTTGTAACCCATTCCACGATGTCAATGTGAGAGACTTTGTTGCCAAGTGCGAGTATCTTGCCCTTGGGAGTCCATTCTCCATTCTCCATTGTGGCACTCATTACAACTTCTTTGCTGTCACCGTGTTTTGATATTTTGGATTCTGTGTAAGTGAACTTAGTGTAATCAGTATTGAATACTGTGTTATACTCATTCCTCTCTGTGTTAATATTTTCAACTGGGGTTATATAACACTTGAAACTTTGAGCCAAAAGCGTGGCGGAAGTCAGGCTTAACACTATTGTCAATATCTTTTTCATCTCTATTTGCATTGTTTGTTAAAGTATGCGGTGGCGTTTGCGTCACCAAGTTCCGACGCTCTTTTGAAGTCTTCACAGGCTCCGGTGTAATCTTTAAACTCCTCTTTTGCGATACCTCTGTTTATGTATGCGTCTGTATAGTTTATGTTTGCCGCTATTGCGTTATTGAAATGCTTGATAGCCTCAGTGTAGTTTCCTGCCGTAATTTGTATAAGCCCTTTGCCGTTATGAGCCTGTGCAAGATTGTTGTTGTTCTTTATTGCAAGGTCAAAATTTGCATTCGCTTTGGCGGTGTCTCCCGCCTGATAACAGATATATCCTTTCAAATTGTAGTATTCGGCATTAGTCAAATCGGTTTTAATAAGTGCGTCAACCATATACAACGCATTTGCCGTATCCTTGTCAAACTCCCAGATTCCCTTTGCAAGATTGAATTTAACAGTGTTGTTTGTAGAATCTGCGTAATAAGCCTTTCTGTAACAATCAAGAGCCACTCTTTTATCTCCGGTCTTATTGTAGCAGTTCCCTAACTCATTATATGAATATGCGTCTCCTCCTGTCTTATAGTTGTATTTGGTGTAGGTGGAACGTGCCATATCATACTTGCCAGTCGCCTGAAAAAGTGCGGCTTTGTCAAGCAGGGCATTGTTATTAGACGGAGAGATTTCAAGTGCTCTGTCAATCTCTTCAATGGCACTTGTCACGTCGCCGATGCCGTAGTGAATTTTTGCTTTAAGTACGTGGTTATCCGCATTATCATTTGCGCCAAATAATCTTATGACCGTCTCAATGTCGCTCATAGCACGGTTGTACACCCCCTGTTCAGTATATGCAATGGCTCTATTGTAGTAAGCATTTACAAATAGGGAGTCAATTGATATTGCTATTGTAAATTTTGAGGCAGCCTCATTGTAGTCTCCTTTTTTCAACAATTCCAGTCCTTCATTATAGAGAATCTCCTGCTCAGACAGTTGTATGGTGCTTGCCACCACAGCTTTTTTCTTTCCCTCAGCGAATGAAACTGAGATAGAAAGTAAGGTCATCAATAGTAAAAAGAATGCGTTTCTCATATTTTCCAACTATTTTAATGATTGTTGCCACTTCCAAGCGGAAGCGAGGGTCTCTTCCATAGTTTTTTCGGCCTTCCAGCCGAGAGTATTGTTTGCAATGGTTGCGTCGGCCCATACCTTTTCTATGTCACCCTCACGGCGATGTCCTACTTTATAGTTCAGTTTCACGCCTGTGACTTTCTCAAACATATTCACTATCTCAAATACTGATGTGCCACGTCCTGTACCTATGTTGAACACCTCAACATCTGACTCCTGTTTCCCGTTCTCCATTCTGTCAACTGACACTACGTGAGCCTTGGCAAGGTCTGTAACATTGATATAGTCTCTTATGCAGGAGCCGTCAGGTGTGTCATAGTCATCTCCGAATATTGTGAGACACTCACGTATGCCTGCGGCGGTTTGTGTTACGTATGGTATAAGATTCTGAGGCACACCGAGGGGTAGTTCTCCAATTAATGCGGACGGGTGGGCTCCTATCGGGTTGAAATAGCGTAGAAGTATTGCGTGCAATCCCTCACAAGATGCCACTGTGTCACGTATAATCTCCTCGCAAATCTGCTTTGTGTTGCCGTAAGGTGAGAGGGCGGGTTTTATTGGGGCGTTCTCCGTTACAGGGAGTATGTCCGGTTGTCCGTAGACCGTGCAGGAAGATGAGAAGACAAGAGAACCTACCTTATGCTTTTTCATACATTCCAGAATATTCATAAGCCCCACAAGATTGTTCCTGTAATATTTCAACGGCTCTTTTACTGACTCTCCCACAGCTTTGCTTGCCGCAAAATGGATGATCCCCTTGATATCGTGGTTTTCAGAAAAGACCTTGTCAAGTGCCTGTATATCAGTAACATCAACTTGGTAGAAAGAAACTGATTCGCCTGTTATACTCTTTATTCCGTCAAGTACCCCGATGTTGGAGTTTGACAGATTGTCAACAATGACAGGCGTGTGGCCTGCATTGATTAGTTCTACTACTGTGTGGGAACCAATGTAACCTGTTCCGCCTGTAACTAAAATCTTCATTTCTTCATATATGATTGCAAACTACAAAGATAAATAATTTTTATTACCTTTGCAAATGATTTGGATTACAATATGGGCAGAATTTTGGCTGTTGATTACGGAAAGAAACGGGTGGGACTTGCGGTCTCTGACCCGTTGGGAATTATAGCCGGCGGTCTTACCACTGTAGATACCCCTGATGTTTTGGATTATATTTGTAACTATGTGGCTGCCAACGATGTTGAGTGTATTGTAGTAGGGTTGCCAAAGCAGGTTAATGGCAAGCCGTCTGAATCAATGAATTATATAAATCCTTTTGTAGGTAATCTGAAAAAGAGGTTGCCAAACATGAGGATAGATTTCTTTGATGAGCGTTTCACATCTGTGCTTGCGCATAAAGCAATGATAGACGCAGGTTTGAAGAAATCTGACAGAGCAAACAAGGCGCTTGTTGATAAGATTAGCGCCACAATAATATTGCAAGATTACTTAATGAGTGGACAGTGGAGAGTGGACAGTGGACAATGAATTATCACTGTCAACTATCAACTGTCAACTATCAACTTTTAACTGAATATGATTTACCCGATAGTAGTTTACGGCAACCCGGTGCTGAAGAAGGTTGCCCTGCCAATAGGAAAAGATTACCCTGAGCTTCAGACCCTTATCTCTGATATGTACAGAACATTACAGAAGTCTGAGGGAGTGGGGCTTGCGGCACCACAGATAGGACTCTCCATAAGACTGTTTATTATTGACTTGTCACCGCTTGCTGATGATTTGCCTGATTTTAAGAATTTCAAGAAGACGTTTATAAACCCTGTCATAGAGGAGTTCAGTGAAGATGAGGAGACGGCGTCTGAAGGTTGTCTGAGTATTCCTGGCTTATCTGAGAATGTCCGCCGTTCAGTATCAATAAGAATCCGCTATTTTGATGAGAATTGGGTTGAGCACGTTGAGGTGTATTCAAAATTCCCCGCTCGTGCAATTCAGCACGAATATGACCACCTTGAGGGACACGTCTATACAGACCGTATCTCTCTTATACGCAAGCAGTTGATATCAAAAAAACTTGTGGCTATTTCAAAGGGGAAGTTTGATTGTGCGTATAAGACACGCTTGTAGAGTCATCTGCGGAGTCTGGTGACTTGTCAAATATCTGGTTCTGTATGCTGACAAGTACTTTGAAAACTTGAGCGTTTATATCATCTCTCAGACCGTTTGTGATTATGTAGTCGGCTTGCCGCAGTCTCTCCGCGTCACTGCACTGGCTCTTCATTCTCTGCCTTATCTCAGCCTCGCTCAGTGAGTCACGTTTTTGCAGACGTGCTATTTTCACCTCTTCAGGTGCGGAGACAACTATGACCTTGTCAACATATTTGCTCATTCCGCTCTCAAAAAGGAGAGCGCTCTCCACTACAACTACATTTGAATTCTGTTCCTCTTTCCAATGCTCAAATGCCTTGAAAACGGCAGGGTGTACAATTGCGTTCATCTTCTCCCTCAGAGTGGAGTCATTGAATATTTTTTCAGAAATGAATTTGCGGTCAAGAATAAAGCGTCTTACTCTCTCTTCTGTCTTTTTCTCATCAATGGAACGTAACTCTATGTAAGCCCCCTCTCCAAAGAGCTCTGTTATTGATTTTTTGATATCGGGGTCATCATTGACAAGACGCTTTGCCACATCGTCACTGTAGAATACGGGCAATGACGCAATCTCCAGCAGTCTGCATACGTATGACTTGCCGCTTCCAATGCCGCCTGTAACCCCTATTACCATTATTGTATTAAGTATTCAACACTCTCAGGAGAGAGTTTGTAGTTTATGACGCCTGACGGAGACCGGTCAACGGTAATGAACTGCCGTTTGCTGTTGCTTCCAATTATATCGTTGTAATCAATGTAAAGTTGGAATGAACTTGGTCTTATAGTGCCGAACTTGCTTTTGCCAATATTGTATTTTACAGATACCTCGTTCGGAATAGTCTTTACGTTATAGTGCGGTGGTACGTTGATTACTTTAACTGGCACCATCAATAAACCTTCTATGTAGATTTCAACTGGAACAGTAACCTCAACTGTTGGATTGTCTGTCTTACACCGGTTAGGCATCACTACTTTAACCTTTTGGACAAGTGTGTCAGTCAAGTCTCTGGCACGCAGAACCTCAGTGCGTACAGTGTCTATGTAGTCAATAATATCAGAAGGTGCGAAAATTGTTATTTTCTTAGGGGATATTGATGCGGAGTCACTGAAGCAGAATTGGTCATCGCAGGTTATGCTACGTACAAGAGACACCACCACTTTCTTTGATTTCAGAGCACCCTTCTCAATGTTTATGAAGTTAGGCTCGTAGTCAAGAATTGTGGTTGTGTTGGGAATCCTCTCTTTAATCTGCCCCTCAAATTCTGTGGCGGTTCTTATGGTTATTTTCCCGTTGTTGTGAATTTCGGGGTGTTTCTCAAAATCAAAGACAAGGGAGTCTTGCGAATTTTTGAACAATGTCCACAGCACAATACCCCTGTCTTTTAATTTTATGGAAATTGAGGATGGAAGTTCTGCTGAGAATTCAATATCTTTAGGAACATTAATGTATTTTATGTTGACACTAAAATAACTGTCACTGGTTTTATTCAATGACATTATTACCCAGAAGAGTGCTGATACTATCAGAAAAAAAAGAAAGGCTATTACATCTTTTGAAAAGAAGAATGACTTTGCTCTCTCCCCCAGATTATTGAATATTTGCCGAACCTCCTCTTTGGTCATTTCTTCTCATTTGCGGTGTTGGTGGCGTCGGCTACTGAATCTGACGCTGAGGCATATACAGAACCTTTGTCTATTGTTATCTTAACTCCGTCAGAAATCTCAAGGATAATGGTTGTCTCCTTTACATCTCTGACTTTGCCATAGATACCACCCGCTGTTATTACCTTGTCACCAACAGATATGCTGTCACGGAATTTCTTAATCTCCTTCTGCTTTTTCATCTGCGGACGAATCATAAAGAAATAGAAAACAACAAAAATCAGCACAAGCATAATGAGTGTGCTGTAAGTACCTGAGCCTCCTGCTGCAGGGGCTGCCGCTTGTAAAAGAATTGTGTAGTTCATAATTTTTAATTTTTAAATTTTATTTATTTCTCATTTAACTATGGCAACCTTCAGCAGTTTGCCGCTCTTTTTGAGTCTCTCCGCTATGGCGTCAAGAACTCCGTTTATAAATGTCTTGCTCTTTTCTGTGCTATAGACTTTGGCTATCTCAAGGTACTCATTTATTGAGACACTGAGAGGTATTGCCGGAAAGTTGACAATCTCAGCAATGGCTACAATCATAATTACCATATCCATCGTGGCTATTCTGTCCTGTTCCCAATTCTTAGCGGTCTCCACAATCATCTGCCTATACTCATCTTGGTGCTCAACCGTCTTTTGAATCAATTCCTCGGCAAAGTCGCGGTCTGTCTCATCACGGTACATTGGCAGAAGCAACTCAGTGGCGTCACTTTCAGGAGTGAAGTGCTTTATGGTCTTCTCAATGAAACTGAGCACGGTCTCTATATCATCATTCCAATAGAGGTCCATATCCTCAAGATAATTCTCAAGAGCAGGTGAAAGAGCCAATACCTTGCGGTATAGTTTGCGCCATAGCATCTTGTCATCTTCGTATGTCACTTCAGGCGCCGCCATATACTCTTTATATACATCGCTGTTGATTACAACTCCGTATATCTCTTTTATGAACTCCTCGTCATCATCGGTCCAGCCAATCCCGTTCTCCTTTGCAAAGTCATTAAGAGATATGTTCTCAAGCAACTGCTTGTAGAACTTGTTGTTTATGAATCTCTTGTTGGGGTTGCTCTCTTCTGCCGTAGGACGCATTTTGTTCAATCCTATCTCAATCCGCTTTATCGCATACTTTGTTATCTCAATAGAGAGTAACAGCAGCCAATGGTATAGTTCAAATGTTTTCTGAAGGCTGAGCCTCTGTTGCAGAAGCGCTTGTTCGGAGTCAGGTTGCGGGTTGCTTTGCCAAGAGTACATCAACTGTACTGTCTTGGTTCGGATTAATGCTCTGTTAATCATCGTTATGATTCTTTTTCATTTTTTATAGTGCAAATTTACTCTTTTTTTCTCACCACGATGCGCCCCGATTTATTTTTTTACATAAAAAATGCAAAAGAGTGGTCTTTTATTTTGTGATTTGATTAAAATTTAAGATTTTTGTAACGTTTAATCTTAAAATATGGAGAGATGATTAGTTTTTTTAACAGATCAAAAGAGGAACCGCAAAAGGTTCAGAGAGAAGAGCGGGAAGACAAAGAGATTGTCTTTTCCAAGACAGTGAAGGCAGGAAAGCGTGTTTATTATCTTGATGTAAAGAAAGACCGCCGTTCTGATTTGTTCCTTTCAATTACAGAAAGCAAGCGCAAATCAGTTTCAGAAGATGGTCAGTTTATTTTTGAGAAGCATAAGATATTCCTGTACAAAGAGGATTTTGACAAGTTTGAAGAGGCAATGACTGAGGTGCTCAGTTATATGCGCAGTGCAATGCCGGCTGTAGAGACTCCTGAAGAGGAGGCTCCCGTCGCTGAGGCTGAGGCACCTGCAGAACCAACAGAAGAGGCTTGATTTTACTGACTGAAAATAAAAAACTCCACCGCCTTAAGGTAGTGGAGTTTTTTTGTGCTTGTTTGTTAATTAAGCCTGCTCAATAGACTCTGTAGGACAAGCCGCCGCACAAGTGCCGCAGTCAACGCACTTTTCAGGGTCAATTGAGTAGATATCACCCTCTGAGATAGCCTCATTAGGGCACTCGCTGATACAAGTTCCACAAGCAATACAAGTGTCTTTAATTACGTATGCCATAATGTTAAAGTTTTAATTGGTTCTATAACTTTTGCAAAAGTAGTAAAAAAATGAGAAATGAGAAATGAGAAATGAGAAATTTTCAAATGTTTATAAGTTTTTTTTGCTTTTGATATGAAATATCACTAACTTCGTAGTCTGAAATATTATTAATTTTTTAACAATGGGGGAGCGAATGCGTCCCCTTTATAATGATGGCAAAAGCTGATGTATTATTAGGGCTCCAATGGGGCGATGAGGGGAAAGGGAAGGTTATAGATGTGCGTACCCCTGATTATGATGTTGTAACAAGATGCCAAGGCGGTCCCAACGCCGGGCACACACTTGAGTTTGACGGGCAGAAGTACGTTCTTCGTTCAATCCCTTCAGGAATATTCCAAGGTGATAAGATAAATATAATAGGTAACGGTGTTGTTCTTGACCCCGCTCTTTTCAAGGCTGAGGCTGAGGCTTTGGCGGCATCGGGGCATGATTTGACAAAACGTCTGCTCATTTCAAAGAAGGCACACCTTATTATGCCTACACACCGTGTGCTTGACGCCGCTAATGAGGCTGCTAAGGGAGATTCCAAAGTTGGAACAACAGGTAAGGGCATTGGTCCCACTTACACAGACAAGGTTAGCCGTAACGGTTTGCGTGTAGGTGATATCAATAATAATTTTGCGGAGAAGTATGAGAAGGCTAAGGCGCGTCACTGCCAGATGCTTGCCGGAATGAATTTTGAATTTGACATTACAGAGGCTGAGAAGGCGTGGTTTGAGGGTATAGAGTATCTTAAGAAGTTCACATTTATTGATAGTGAGCACTATGTGAATGCTGTTCTTGATGATGATAAGAGCATTTTGTGCGAAGGGGCGCAGGGCACTATGCTTGATGTTGACTTTGGCTCATATCCTTATGTAACCTCTTCAAATACAATTTGCGCCGGTGCTTGCAGCGGTTTGGGTATAGCACCTAACAGAATAGGTGATGTGTACGGAATATTCAAGGCTTACTGCACGCGTGTTGGCGGAGGTCCGTTCCCTACGGAGTTGTTTGACAGGACAGGCGAGATACTATGTGAGAAAGGGCACGAGTTTGGTGCTGTGACAGGTCGTCGTCGTCGTTGCGGGTGGATAGATTTGGTGGCTTTGAAATATGCCGTTATGATTAACGGTGTCACAAAACTTATTATGATGAAGAGTGATGTTATGGACACATTCCCTACGATAAAGGCTTGTGTTGCATATAAGATAGACGGAGAGGAGATAGATTATTTCCCGTATGAGATTTGTGATAAGAAGATTGAACCTGTCTATGAGGAACTTGACGGTTGGCAGACAGATATGACAAAGATGTCATCAGAAGATGAGTTCCCGGAGGAGTTCAACGCCTACCTTGATTTTCTTGAGGATTTCCTTGGCGTTCCAATCAAGATAGTCTCAGTTGGTCCTGATAGAGAACAGACCATAATAAGGTATTAAAGTGATATCTGGCGAGTGAAACACTCCTGTAGAGATATAGTGCTTTCAGCACCTATCACTCCGCTAATCTGAAGAACCGATGATTTCAGAAGAGAGAGAAACACAGAGTTGTTTTTAGCGTACATCTTTATTGTTATAGGAAATTTTCCGGAAGTAAGGTGGCACTCCACAACTTCCGGAATTTTTTTCAGTCCGTTCACAACCTCTTCTGTGTCAGCGTCAGTGCTGAGAGTCAGACCAACAATAGCACAGGTGGTAAGCCCCACCTTCTCAGCATTTAGCATAAAGACGCTGCCTTTAATAACCCCGTTAGCCGTAAGTTGCTGTATATGCTGGTGAATGGCGGCACCAGAAACATTGCATATACGCGCTATCTCAAGGAACGGTGTCTTTGCGTTCTTTGATAGAATCTCAAGTATTCTTACGTCAAGACTGTCTAAGTTATCTTTAATCATTGTTTGGTCTTATTAAAGTAGATGTCAAGTAATCTGCGTGCCGCTATGAATGAACTTATCTCATCATTGACAACCATCTCTTTGTATTTCTCAATAAGTGGCTCTATGTCAGGGCTTTGATAAAAACTGTTCCGTAGTGCCTCATCAATGGTCTCTGTCATCCAATATTGTGTCTGACGACGGCGTTTAATGTCAAAATAGCCGTTCCCTTTGCAATGTTTGATATAACGGTCAATCATATCCCATACTTCAGGTATGCCTATCTTGTGGAAGGCTGAGCAGAGCAGCACCTCTGGTATCCAGCCACTCTCGTGAGCGGGAAACAAGTGCAGGGCGTTCTTGAATTGAGCCTGTGCAAGTTTCGCCTTCTCCAAATTATTCCCTTCAGCCTTGTTGATTATTATAGAGTCCGCCATCTCCATAATGCCACGCTTGATACCCTGTAATTCATCACCGGCACCTGTAATCTGAATAAGCAGAAAGAAATCAACCATTGAGTGTACGGCTGTCTCTGACTGACCTACGCCAACTGTCTCAATGAATATGTTGTTAAATCCAGCCGCCTCACAAAGAACTATTGACTCACGGGTCTTGCGAGCCACGCCACCAAGAGAGCCTGCCGATGGTGAAGGGCGAATAAACGCCTTGTCACTAACAGACAACTCCTCCATACGGGTTTTATCGCCCAAGATGGAACCTTTTGAAAGTCCGCTGCTTGGGTCAATGGCAAGTACCGCAAGTTTCTCCCCTTTATCTACAAGGTGCATACCCAATGCCTCAATAAAAGTACTCTTACCAGCACCTGGTACACCTGTAATACCTATTCTAATAGATTTTCCGGCAAGAGGAAGGCATTTCTCTATTATCTCCTGCGCTGTCTCATAATGAGCCGGGTTAGTGCTCTCAACCATAGTCACGGCTTGCGAGAGCATTGAGATATTACCTTTTGCAATACCTTCAACATATTCGGCTACAGAGTAGTCACGTCTCTTAACCCTCTTAACCAGATACGGATTTACAGACGGCGGTTGGACAATTCCTTTATTAACCGTCAATCCTTTATATTCCTCATTGTTCTCCGGGTGTTCCATTCCTTTTTCCGTTTAATGATAATTTTATAGTAGGCATATTGCCATAAACATACAAATCCTTATTGAATGGCCCGTATAAATCCCTGCTGTCAAGTTCAACTGTAATGAATCCGGTCATATCAGGCGCTACGGGCTCACTTGACCATTCTGTTATTGTGTACAGGCAGGTTGGCTCAATCCTCTTTATAAGTACCGAGTCAGTACCCTCATTGCAAAACTCAAAAGTGTGCGTTATAATTGTGTCATTCTGAGTAAGCGTGCCTAATGAATAGTCTGCACTGTCAACTGTAAATACAATATTCTGTCCCCACGATGTCATAATCATAGAGGTCAGAAACAGTAATATGGTAAATGACTTTTTCAAATCAGATAGAAAAAAACTGACTGCTTTTCTGTCAGCAGCCAGTTTTTTATGAGTTATATTTAACTGCCGTAATTAGTTGGCTGGTTTTGCCTTAGGGATAACCTCACCCTTAATGTTAAGAACAACAACCTTTGCCTCATCAGAAGCGTTGTGATACTTAACTGTTATGCTCTTAGAGAAGTTGCCAGGACGGCCTGCAGGATTATATGTAACATTAATGAATCCCTTCTTCTTAGGAGCGATAGGCTCTTTTGACCATTGTGGGGTTGTGCAACCGCAAGAGGCTTGAACATTATCAAGTGTTATAGCCTGTTTGCTTGTGTTGGTGAACTCAAATGTGGTTATAACTTTGCCTCCCTCCTCTGGAATCTGACCAAAGTCGTGAACACGCTCAACAAACTCAATGTTTTGGTTATCTTGAGCAAACACAGTTGCTGAAATAGCCATAAGAATACCTAAAAATAGAATTTTTGCTTTCATTTCAGTTGTTTTTTATTAGTTGTTAATTTTTAATTTCAATCAATTAGACACAAAGGTAAGTAAAAAGTTTATAAGGTGTATGTTTTTTTAAAAAAAAGGTGCTATAGAGTGGGAGTTTACTCCCACTCTTATGGAGCGAAGCGACTAAGCCCTGCCCTGAGGGCGGGGTTTGGGGTGGGGTCAGACTCTGCTATAGGTGCTATAGAATGGGAGTTTACTCCCATTCTATAGTACCTGGTGGTTTGTGGGTTATGTCATACCAGAGTGCCCCGGCACCAGCGGCTTTGAGTTCACTCCATAGTGTCTGCAATTTCTCCGGGTCAAGTTCAGCGAAGTTTGCTGTCATTGCCTCATTGCTGTTTACAGGACGCATAACCACGCAAGGCTTGTTATCTACAGTAAGAGGTACAAGCACTACAGGCATCTGCCAAATTGATTGGTAGAGGTTATTCTCTTGAATGAATTTGGTGCAGATATTGTCAAAAATACGCAGTGCGTCAAAATTCTTGCGTTCAGCATATTGTGCAATGCCCACGGGTTCCGCCGCACTTACAGCGCCAATTTGCCATACAGCACGGTTTATCTCCTTAAAGTGGTTTGTAATCTCTGTGCTGTATTTCTCACACTGCTTCCAACTTAGTCCGGGTGTTGTTATGAGAATTGGCTGGGCGTATGTGCGTCCGTCTCCCTGTACACCCACACTCTTTATAGGCAAGGCTACGCCTGATATGCCGTTGTCTGATAGGTATTTGTCAAGACCCTGAATATCAGAGTTCTTTGCAAAGGAGCCGGTGCCGTCACTGCAAAGCATTCTCACCCCAAGTCCGGGACCTGGGAACGGGTGACGCCATACCAAACTCTTTGGAATGCCAAGTTCCTCACCAAGCATACGCACTTCATCTTTATATAAATCAGCAAGCGGCTCAAGAAGCATTCCAGCCGCCATCAAATCCATTACCTCCTTAACGCGGTTATGGTGAGTCTTTATAAGGTCGGCGTTCTTTGTTCCGCCACTCTCTATGGTATCGGGGTAGATAGTGCCTTGAGCCATCATCCATTCAGAAGGATTGAGGTTCAGTTTCTTCATCTCCTCATCTTTAACCTTAATAAAACGGGCGCCTATAAGTTTACGTTTCTGCTCAGGTGCGGTAATCCCAACCAAATCGCCAAGAAACTCATTTGACGCGTCAACAACCCTCAAATTGTTCATACCTTCAGCCTTCAGAAACTCCATAATCTGGCTGCTCTCTCCAAGACGCATCATTCCGTTGTCAATATGCAGACCAAGAACCCTGTCAGCACCAAGTACACGGTTCAGTAGCACGAACGCCACTGTGCTGTCAACCCCGCCCGATACAAGAAGGAATACCTTGCGGTCACGCACCTCACTGCGTATCTTCTCTGTAATAATAGGTAGGTAACTCTTCATATCCCACTCACGCTTGCAGCCGCATATATTTATGAAGTTATCCAGCAGTTTCATTCCAAACTTGCTGTGTGTTACCTCAGGGTGGAACTGAATACCGTAAATCTTCTCACTGTCAAGTGCTACTGCGGCAGTTGGGCAGTCTTTTGTTGATGCTATTATCCTATACCCCGATGGCAGGTTCTCAACCACATCACCATGGCTCATCCACATCTGAGATTCTGCGGGAATATCCTTTAACAGTGGATGCCCAGACTCCTTGACCTCAAGCATTGCAATTCCATACTCCTTAACCTTGCCAGCCTTTACGGTGCCGCCTTTCTGAGATGCAAGAAGTTGGTGACCGTAACATATACCTAATTTAGGTACAGGAATGTTTATTATATCGGGGTTATATTCAGGTGCGTTCTCATCATATACGCTTGACGGACCTCCGCTGTAGATGATACCGCTTGCACCCTGTAGTTCCTCAACAGGGGCGGCAGGGGAGTGTATCTCTGTGAAAACGCCTAAACGGCGTACTCTGTTTGCTATAAGGTGGGCGTATTGCCCGCCAAAATCAAGAACAATAATCTTTTGCATATCAACAACATATTTGAGGTACACATTTGGTCTAAGATAGGCTGCTAAGCACAAAATCTTATCAACCTTCCAACTTTTTTGAGCCAAAGTTTTTAGCCACCCATTTAGGTGCTATGATGGCTCCTATTACCAGATAGTAATAGTAGGTTAGCAGACGCCATATTGCGGTGATAAGTACTAGGACAATACCTGTGGCAGGAAGAAATTCTCCAAGATAGTTTTCAAAAAGAACCTCTATGAATCCGCTACCGCCAGGTGTCGGCGCTATCATCATAACAACCATCGTGATAATTTGACGGCATAAAACTATAATGTTGTCGTGGAAAGAGAGGAACTCCGCTCCCTCACCTGTGCTGAACGCCATAATAAGAAAGTTCACTATGCTGAAACGAGCGAGCCAGATGGCAGCGCTGAGACAAAGCGTTGTAACCCAGAAAGAGATGGATTTGTGCTTTATCTTGCGTGAGCATGTTCTTATCTCCGCCGCCGTACGCATTGCTCCGTACTGCCATTTGCGCAGGAATTTTATTCTGAATATCTGTTTTATAATCCAGGCGAGAGCCTCAGGCTTTATGAAAATACCAACAAAGAGTATAGACACCCAGATGGCTTTCAAAACATAGCCTATGAGAAAGAGAGACAAAACCGTGGCGACACCTCCTGATATGGCGAACAACTCCTGTATTGGAATGAAGATAAGCATTACGGGGAATGCTACAACAAAGAACAACTCATCACAGAATAGTGAAATAATGCTGATAGCGGTACTCTCACCGAAATGAACCCCCTCTTTGTTAATGAAGAGCATCTCAAGAGTTGAGCCACCTGCTGCCGAGGGTGTGACAGCCGATGTGAATTCATAGAGCATTCTGACTCTGAAAAGTCCTTTTAGACCAATTCTCTTGTCACTTAGAAACCACAACCTCCACATTCCGGCTCCGTCTTTTATGACAACCATCAGAATGGCACA
This sequence comes from Paludibacteraceae bacterium, assembly GCA_024405875.1. GTDB lineage: Bacteria > Bacteroidota > Bacteroidia > Bacteroidales > Paludibacteraceae > Enterocola. The sequence goes on along the minus strand of JAKSOA010000001.1, from coordinate 70,933 downwards.
GACAAGGAACAGTATGGAGAACCCGTTTATATAGTCGGGCAGCCATACCTCACCGAATGACTTGAACTCAGAGACAAACATCCACACAACGCCAATCAGCCCGAACACAACAGGAAGTACTATGTGCTTGGTCTTTAATTTTGATTGTACTATGTTCTCTGTGCTACTCACAATTAATTTGTTGAAAGTTAACTATTCACTTTTCTTTTGATTAAGTGTCTGTATCTGTCCTCAACCTCCGGCATCAGTTGTTTCCAAGTAAGACCTAAGGTTGCGGCGGCACCTGCTGACACCTTGTCAAGTCTCTCCTTGTCAGATAATATGTTGATTATGGTCTCGGCGAACTCATCTGTTGTTTTGTTTGGTGCCAGGAATCCGTTGACATCGGGGTCAATAACCTCGGCACTTGTACAGCCTTCTGTAAGTATTGACGCCGTATGATGAACCGCAGCCTCACGTACTACAAGCGGAGCGTTGTCATATAGTGACGGGAACAGGAACAGGTCTGCCGCCGCATAGTATAGTTGCAGTGCGGAACGGTCGTGTAACTGACCTTTGTACTCAACACAGTCTCTAAGTCTTTTTGTTATAATGCCAAGTCTCAACTCATCTGCCCAATAGCCTTTCCCAATGAAAAACGCACGGAATTTGAATCCTCTCTTCTTAAGCAGTTGCAATGCCTCCAGAATAAAGTCCACCCGCTTCTCCTTAATTATCTGACCAACAAAGAGCAAACAGGGAACCTCGTCTGTAAGCCCTATCATATGCCTTGCCTGAACTCTTAATTCAGGTAAATCAAGGTCTGTGAGGTCATAATCAACAGCATTCGGTACTATTTCTGCCTTTCCTTTATATCCGTAACTTCTCATAACCTCAAGGACAGCCTTTTGAGGAACCCAAACCTCATCAGCCGCTTCAAAAACCTCCATAATATGCCTCACCATAAAGTCAGCCGCCCAATCAAATTTAACTGAGCGTTTGAAGTCATCTCGGTATTTGGAGTGAAAAGTGGCTATTACAGGGGTGTTGTTTTTTTTGCCAAGTTTCAGCGCAATCCTTCCGGCTGTAAATGGGGAGTGTAAGTGAAGTATGTCACATTTATACCTCATAATAGGTTGTAAGGGAACCATCCAGGTAGGTAATCCTACCCTGTATGGAAGACGGAAAAGCATAGGAACAGAGGCAATGTTTTTGACATCGTATGTTTGCGGATAGTCAAAGAATGGAACTTTAGCCGTTGCAACCGTAACATCATTACCTCTCTCCGTCAACAAACGTGCGTAGTTCTCAACTACTTGTGACACCCCGTCCTGAATAGGCGGGAAACACTCATTAAAAAGTCCTATTTTAAGTGGTCTGCTTTTCAAAACTATCAACTTTTCACTTTTCTTTATTCACTTTTCACTTTTTTATATGACGCTACTCCGTAAAGTTGTTCCGGTTCAAGATTCTTCGCCTCAATTCTTTTCTCTGAATCAAGAATGTATATCATCGGGGTCTCTGATGTGTCAAAGTTTGTCCAATAGTTTGACTTACGTTCAGGGTCCCAGACATTTATAAGATTACCTGTGTTGTATGTCTTAATGAAATCAATCCACTCATTCTTTGTGTCCTTCATACAAAAGGCAATTACATTTACACGCTCATCATTCTCATATTGCTTGTAAAAGTCAGCGATGACAGGAAGTCTTTTCTGACAATGCCCGCAATCAGGCTCGTAGAATACAAGTACGGTGAAAACAGTTCCGCATTTGTTGTAGAGGGAATCATATTCACCTGTAATATTGGCTATAGGAATGTTTACGGCAGGTTTTCCTATCTGACAGTAGCGTATTTTGTCCGCTTTTTTCTTCAGTGACGCCAACTGAGTTGAGTCAGCCCAGAACGCCTTGCCGTTTAGGTAGTAGCGGTCTGCAAGTTCCACAATAAGATTGTCAATACCCATAATATGACGCATATCAAGGAATCCTGGCAGGTCATAATTGGTGGCGTATTTAAGCATATAACTTGCCATAATCTTAAACGCTGAATCATTAGGAGTACTGCGTTCAACAAGTTTTATGGCTTGTGGGATAATGGAGTCATACTGCTGAACCAACACCTTGTTCAGGTATGTGTCAATTCTTTGCCGTACATAGGGCGTGTAGTATGAACGCTCATCGGCAAAGTCTATGTTGGCAAGATAGTTGTCACGGAAAAAAGCATAGTACATTGAGGCTCGTACAGAGTCCGGGTTTGAGCATCCGTCAGGTACAGTCATCTCATCAGGTTGTGGTATGTCATAGCCATTCAGGAAAACAGAGAGCATCTCTCCCTCATATTTTTTTACAAGTTCCTCCTTTTTAGAGACAACAATGTTCTGTTTTGCCTCAATCTCTTTTCTTACAGCCTCTATGTCAGCATTGGGGTTTGCTTGAGCGTCAGAGACTATCTTCTCAATCTCTTTTTTGTTCTTAAAGAAGAGCAAAGTATATTCAAAGAAATCCTCAGTCTCCTTAGCGCCACGGAACTTAACATTTGCGGGCATATTAAGGGTGTCAAGAGTAACGCTGAAACGCTGGTCTTTGCCCATAAGTACATCAACATAGTTGCCGTCCTTCAAATATAGCACATAATTGCCCTCTTTAAGAGGCTCGCTCCCTTTGAAAACACCGTTGCCATTCTGGTCAACAATAATTGAGTCATTGTTAATCAATGCCCCCATCTTGTAATGGGCAAGAGTTACTGTATCACCCTTCAAATCATTTGAAGATATTTTAATGTAGTACCCCTGCTTTGCCGTACAAGACGCCAACGCCATCATAAAGACTACAATTGTTAATAAATGCCTATTTTTCATAATGTTAACTACTAATTGCTAATTATTTAGAATTGGAAACTAAGTGAAACCCTCACTCCGTTCACCCAGATGTTCTTATGGCCTGTTTGTGTGAGACGGCGAACATAGTCAATGCGTAATATCTTAAGAATATTATCTATACCCACGCTGAACTCCATATAAGGGTCTCTCCAATTCATTGCGTATGTACCCTCAGGGAATGCAAGCAGGTTCTTATTGTACATAGGGTTGTTCTTCTCTGAAAGGTGACCCCAATAGAGTTTGAATCCGAACACCTCACGCAGTTGCGCCTTCTTGACACCCGGAATTGAGTTGAAAATCAAATTTGTATGAAGACCTAAATCAAGCGATGCGAAGTTGTCCGCCACAAACTCAAGAGGGTTAACCTGGCTGAATGACTCATCCATAACAGTAAATGAGGTGTTTGAGTTAGGCATATCCAGATATGGATAGGCACAGTCGCCTGTCCATATTTTACCAGCCTTTATTGTAAGGTCAATACGTCCGTAGGCGTTGAGGAAGAAACGTTGCAGATACTTGAACTCAGTCTTCTGATAACCGTACTCCGCTTTAAGAAGTCCGGCGAAACTTGCCTTGTGCGTCAGTTCAAATACAGGATGCGGGTTCTTCAGGTTAAAACGGTATATGCGTCCTTGAGCGAACTTCTCCTTAGGCGCGTAGCGCAGTTTAATACCCACCTCATTATTGTGCAGATATTGCAGATTCTCATATTTAGGTGTCTCCAATGCCCCTGATGTCTCTCTTTTGAAAATCAGACTACCTGTACTCTCCTCAAGTTCATAAAGAATCCAAGGTTGCACGGAGAAACCTGTACGGCTCTCAAACGTATATGTCAATTTGCCTTGAGTATAGTACATCATATTGTAAACAGGCATACGCTTGATAGAGTAGAAGAGGTTATCTGAGAGCGTTGAGCCTGGCTGCTCACCCACAGTCCTAATATCTGACGCCGCAGAGAGTTGTATTGAGTGTATAGGGAACTCACGTGGGTGATACTTCTTTTCATTGAATGAGTATTCAAGAGTGCCGCCGTATTTTATTCTGTTATCCCCGAATCCGAAAGCCATATAACCGTTTGCAAAGAAATTAGGAAATAGATTAGCCGTGGTCTCGCCGCACACTTTCAAACGGAATCCCTCTATGGCGTTTGAAGAGAACATTGTATAGACGGGACCTATGTCAAATTTGCTAACCTTGGCAGTTCTTATATAGCCCTTGATAAGAGTCTCCGCTATCCACAGAATACCTTTGACTACGGGGTGCTTCTGTAATTTTGAAATCAATGACGCCATCTTTGACTCATTGAATGAGAGTGAGTCGGGACGCTGTGACGCCCAGAAAGTGCTGTCTTTCTCAACCGCCTCTTTAAGTTCCAGCACATCACCGGCAATGGAACGCATTACAGAGTCATTAGGAACATTGAACTTATAGTTTGAGAAGTTCCTTGTACGTTCCAGATATACACTTTGTGTGCCCTTGACAACAGCAAGTTCTGTCACTAACTTATCATTTTTGAGTTCCATAATACCTTGAGCGCCCTTCTCATACGTCTGCTCAATGTGGAGACCATCAATATAGTTTATGTTTGTGTTTTTGGGAATGTCAAGGCAGACATCTTTAATGGCAAGTGTGGCTGAATCCACCGATATGAATCCCATAAACCCGTAGTTTGCAGAGTTGAACGGAGTGAATCCAAGCCTTATGTATTTGGTGCTGTCAACCGCTATGGTGTCTTTAATGAAGAACTTGTAGAAGTCAGGTGACATTTTTGAGAGCGGTCCCACAAAAGGTTTGAAACCTATCATTACAGAGTTGCTGTATATGTCCATATCCTTGAACAGTTCCTCTGTAAACGCATCCAACCACCCTTCGGCAACAATCTCATCATCAATACCTTGGCTTGTCCTGCCCTTTATTATTTTTTTGAAATCCTTTGGGTTTTGCCTGTAGTATTGCGTCATACTCCACTCTTTGAGTGAGACAAGCAGAGTTGTTTTACCACTGATTATTGATGTGTCTGATTGTTGGGTTATATCATTGATTCCCAACGCATTTGAGACTTTTTTTGAGAAATCTGTAAAGCCCATCACCTGTTTCTCATACGTGTCACGCTGGTAATATTTGCAGCCCTCCATACGGTTGTCATTCTTTTCTGCTATGATGCGTCTGATTAAGTCAACAGCGGGGTTGTTCTTTTTTGAGTAGGAGTTCTTTGCTGTAACCTGCACCTCTTCAAGTTGGTAGTCGGTAGGTTGCAGTTTAATGTTGATTTTTCTTCCCAACGGGTACTTTTTCAGGGATATAGTGCGTGAATTGTATCCTAAGAATGAGAAGATAAGATTTTGGTCAGGGTTGGCGTTAATGGAGAAGTTTCCGTCAAAATCAGTGATGTCTCCGAACATTGTGCCCTCAATTTGTATTGAGATGCCGGGAAGAGTCTCTCCGGAAATGGAGTCAGTAACTAAACCAATGTATGTCTCCGCATAAGAGAATGCGGCGGTAACACAAAGGAGAACTGACAGTAATATTCTTTTTGAAAAGCCCATTTATTATGAAGCCATTAATATCTTGTAAAGTTACGATTAAGTGAGCGAAAAGCAAAATTTTTTAGTAATTTTGTCATTCCTCAAGTGGTTTATGACCATTAGAGTGGAATATCTTGTTGCAAAAATGTTTCCATATCAGAGAGTTATAGGTTTTTTGAAGGACTGGACGCTGCCAGTAGCAATTGTTGTGGGAATAGGCTCATACCTAGCGTTCCACTATGCCGGATTCTCTCCAGAGGTGCATTATGCCGCTGAACTTGGAATAGCCGTACTGCAACCGATACTAATCTTTTTAATGCTCTTTCTTGCCTTCTGCCACGTATCGGTACGCGATATGAAGATTAAGAGGTGGCATTGGTGGCTGCTGCTGATACAGACCGTCGCCTCTTCTGTTTTCGCCATTGCGGCGTTACATCTTACAGGTGATTGGAAAATAATAGTTGAGGCGGCGTTTTGCTGCATAATATGTCCTACGGCAACAGCCTCCGCCATAATTACGTCCAAACTTGACGGCAGTATAGCGGATTGCTCAACATACGTAATAATAAGCAATCTGCTTGCTTCAATTCTTATTCCGCTTTTTGTGCCGCTGCTGAACCCTGTTGAAGGACTGACATTTATGAGTATGTTTCTTCAACTTACCGCAAAGTTTTTTCCGCTTCTGATAGGTCCGCTGCTCCTTGCCTGGCTTATACGCTACACAATGCCAAGGTTTAACAGTTGGCTGCTTAAGCAAAAGGAGTGGGCGTTCTACTTATGGCTGATAGCGCTTCCTATAGCAATAATAATTGCCACGAAGGCTCTGTTCCATAGCAACATAACTCTATGGACATTCATCGGGGTTGCTGTGGTTTCACTTGGTTGTTGCCTTGTCCAGTTTCATATCGGGCACAAGATAGGAGTACACTATGGAGACAGGGTTACAACAGGTCAGGCGTTAGGGCAGAAGAACACTGGCTTTATAATCTGGGTTGCATACACATTTATGGCACCGGTAAACGCCGTTGCGGGAGGCCTCTACTGTATATGGCATAACAATATGAACGCCTGGCAGTTATACAAGCACAAAAAGGCAAAAGCCGCTCACTTGAAGTAGTTTATGCGCATAGCGTCCTTGACCTCATCAAGGGTTTTTGCCGCAATCTCACGAGCGGCGATACTTCCTTTACGCAGTATTTCATAAACAGCAGCAGGGTCTTTTGCAAACTCCTTTCTACACTCACGTATGGGAGCGAGTTCCTCTTCAAGAATGCATCCAAGGAATTTCTTAACCTTCATATCGCCCAGACCGCCACGTGTGTAGTGGTCTTTTAGTTCCTGAAGATTGCTGTATTCCGGAAGATATGCTGCAAAATGCTCATCACGGCAGAAAGCGTCAAGGTATGTGAATACAACATTGCCCTCCAGTTTGCCTGGGTCGGTAATCTTAATGTGAGTAGGGTCGGTGTACATTGAACGCACTTTCTGTGAGAGTGTGTCAGCCTCCTCGCTAAGATAGATGCAGTTTCCAAGAGATTTACTCATCTTTGCCTTGCCGTCAATTCCAGGCAGACGCATACAAGCCTGATTATCAGGAAGTAATATCTTTGGCTCAACAAGTGTTTCTCCGTAGGCGTTATTAAAGCGGCGTACAATCTCCACACACTGCTCAATCATAGGGGCTTGGTCTATTCCAACAGGAACTGTGGTTGCCTTGAAAGCGGTTATGTCTGCGGCTTGGGATATAGGGTAGGTAAAGAAACCTACAGGTATGCTCTCATCAGCAAATCCGCGCAATTTAATCTCCGTCTTTACGGTAGGGTTGCGTTGCAGACGTGCTACAGATACAAGGTTCATATAGTAGAATGTAAGTTCGCAAAGTTCCGGAATCATTGACTGTATGAAGAGCGTGCTTTTGTTTGGGTCAAGCCCGCAGGCAAGATAATCAAGGGCAACCTCAATAATATTGTCCCTAACCTTGCCCGGATTATCCGCATTATCTGTAAGTGCCTGTGCGTCAGCAATCATTATAAGCACTTTATCATACTCTCCTGAATTTTGCAGCGTAACTCTGCGACGTAGTGACCCTACATAATGCCCTATATGTAACTTTCCTGTAGGGCGGTCTCCCGTTAAAATAATCTTACCCATTCCTAATCGCCACTTGTTAATTGTTAATTATTAATTATTAATTATTAATTGTTAATTGTTAATTATTCCTCTGGTGCATTGATGAATATATACGCACTCTTGCCGCCTAACATAATACTGTTTTCTCCTGATACGGCTACTGGTGTGTTCTTCTTGACTTTCAACCCCTCTTCAAGGTTAATTTCATTTATATCTCCTACAAGTTCCCAATTACCTTCAGGCAGGTTGAAGTTGAGATTATACCCAAAGTCACCGGCGTTGATAAGTACAAGAACCTTGTCATCAACAAGATAACCCAGAACGCTCTGCTCATCTTCCGGAGCAAAGAACTTGTAATAGCCTTCAGGTACTGCGTCACAGGTGCGGAATACCTTGCCGTACTCAGAGTTACGCAGTGCCGCAAGTCCTTTCCAATATGCAAGCATATTTTTGTAGTCATTCTTGTTCTCCTTGTTGGGTTTCTGACCTACAAGTTCCCAATGGTAGTCATTAGCCTCACGGCAGTTGTAGGAGTCACGGTAACCGTGAATATATACGTTAAAGTTCTTTGTGTGTTTAACTATCTCCATCATAGGGGCGTAAGCCTTGCTTCTCATAAACTCTGAACCTCCGTGCAGTACAATAGGACCTGTTGTTGTGAACATAAGCAGTGCCGCAATCTTGTACTCCTTCTGGTCAACGTGGAAACGTCCGTCAAAGTCCGCTCCACCAAATTGGTCTGCAAGAGCGAAGTTATCGTGAATGTCAAGGTATGTTATACCGCTGCAAGGGTTCTTGTCATCTTTATAGGTGCAGGTCAGACCCTTCATTACATTGTCTCTCTCAGAGAATTTGCCACCTGCCCAGCCACGGTCTGTCTTTGGGTCTTTGAGTTCAAATGTGGCACCTTTGTAAGCGTTGCGGCTCTCATCTTGGAAGTAACAGATAGGAGCGTCTTCTTTATACCAATCCCAATCAGGATTGTTTTCATACTCAGGGTCATTTGAGCCAATCCAGGGCTCTCCGTAGAGAATCTTGTCATATCCAATGGTCTCTCTAAGTTTCAGAAGAGTCTGCTGGTCCATCTGACCTGCAAGGTCAATTCTGAAACCATCAATACCGAACTCATTTATGTAGTACATACATTGGTCTATGAGCCAGCGTTGGGTCATAGGACGGTTCTCTGTCTTAACCTCATTGCCGTAGCCTCCTATATGTTCAAAATTCTTAGTGCGGTAGTAATATTGCTTGTCAAAACCGTTGAAGTTGAAGTTCCAATCGTGTCCCTCCATATCCTCTGCGGTGTGGTTAGGAACAAGGTCAATGATTACGGCTATGCCGGCATCGTGGAAGGCCTGTACAAGGTCACGGAACTGGTCACGCTCCGCTCCGTTCTCTGAACCCTTCACTCTGTAACGGCTCTCAACAGCCATAGCGAATGACGTGCGGTAGCCCCATTGGTAGTTCTCCTCTGACATACCCTGTGCAATCATAAATGAATCATTCTGGAAAGCCTCTTTCCACTCATCGTCAGGAATGTGCAGATACTCCTGCATAGGCTGCAGGTGAATTGTGTTTATGCCAAGTTCAAGCAGATAGTCAAAACCAACTTTCTCTTTGTTCTTATTGACCAACCCTCTGGTAATCATACCTGTCATTGTACCCTTCAGACTGTCTGGCAAAGGCAGTTTGTCTGTGAAATCCTGTACGTGAACCTCGTATGAGATAACATCTTTCATAGCGGGGATACCGTTTTTGAGCGGTGTGGCAGGTACGGTGCGGTGCCATACTCGGCATTTGCCAAAGGTGTCATCACTCACACGTGCGTAAGGGTCATTTATATGCACAGGGTGTGTCTCATAGAAGCGGTTGCCCGGGTCTTTGAAGCCGTGAACGGTAAAGTCATACCAAACACCGGCAAGGTCTTGCTCAAACTTATATTCCCATACGCCATCGTTGTCTTTGGTCATCTCATATTCCCCGATGGTAGGAATAGAATCATTCTTATCATTGTACAGATAGAGGACAACATTTGTGGCACGAGGTGCGAACACACGGAATGTTGTAACGCTGTCATCAACATTGGCACCCAACTCTTTGGTTGAGTAGAGTGTGCGGAACCAGCCATCGTATGAGCATATTGCTTTTTGCTTAAGTGGAAGGAACTCAAGATAATAGACACGGCGTATGTCAATAGGCTCCGCCGTAGATATGAGTGTTGTCCTTGCTCCGTTAGGCATTACACCTGCAATCTTTATCTCCTTGCCCTCTGCGTTTGTAAGTCTGTAATCCTCAACCTTTGTAGTGCGTCCCTCTCCAATCTCAGCCCAGATGGCTCCTGATTGAAGCAGTTCAGCCTTCATTTGGAACACCTCAGCCTGAGGCTTGAATACAAGGTTTCCGTTCTTTTGATTAGGTGCTCCGCTCCACGGGTCAATCCAGTCGCCGTCATTTATGCGGAACTTGAATTGTGAGTTGCTCTTGATAATAGCCTCATCGGTGTTGTCAAATGAGAGTACCCATTGGTTGCCAACTTTCTTCAAATCCCATTTGGTCTCAGTTGTAGAGGCGTCCCAGCCACGGAACTCACCTGTTACAAAGACTCTCTGCGGAGTCATATTATAGAGACCTTCATCAAAGATGAATGTAACGTTGTCTCCAAAATCACTGTAACATTGGTTCACCTGGTCTGGTGTGAATGACTGCGCAAACAATGTTGCAGATGCAAGAAGAGAGGTTAGGAATAAAGTAAATTTTCTCATAGTATATGGTTTATTTTAGTTATTAGTTTTATTGTTAGTAGAAATTTATATATACCCATTCCAGTGGCTCATACCTTCTGTGAAGGTATTCGGCCCTCCCGCAACGGTTCTGTGAACCTACGGGTCCCTCCCACTATACGACTGCGTGGGTGCAGACGCACTGTTATGGGTATATATAAATTTCTATTCATCATAAGTCTTTGATGTACAGAATACAAAATTAAGATTTTTTTTCTAAATATCAATCTTTTTGCCTTGAGAGTTTTTTACTTCTGATGAAACCTCCTGCACCATACTCTTAAGTTCTCCCATAAAAGTCTCCATTGAGTATGTGCCGTGCTCGATGTCACGCATCTTCTTTTCCCACATACCTGTAAGTGTGGCACTTTTAAGTAGTTCATTCTCAATGGTGTCAATAAGTTCAATGCCTGTTCTGGTTGCCACAATTCGTTTTTTGTCCCTGACAATGTAGTTTCTCTTGAACAAGGTTTCAATAATGGCTGCACGTGTTGACGGACGTCCTATGCCGTTCTCTTTCATAAGGTCACGCAACTCATCATCATCAACACTCTTGCCTGCGGTCTCCATCGCACGTAGCAGGCTTGCCTCAGAATAGTACTTTGGCGGCTGTGTCATTTTCTCTGCCAACGATGGTGTGTGAGGTCCTTTCTCACCTTTTGTAAAATCCGGTAACACGTCCGCCTCATCATCTTTTTTCTCCGCCTTGTCATTTGGGAAGAGGGCTCTCCAACCTGGCTCAAGTATAACCTTCCCCGATACTCGGAACTCCACATCGGCGCTTTTGCCTTCAACCACAGTGTTAGCGACTTTACAGTCAGGGTAGAAAACAGCAATAAACCTGCGGACAATAATGTCATACACCCATTTCTCATCAGGTGTGAAATTGTTAAAGAACTTGCCTGTAGGTATTATGGCGTGGTGGTCTGTCACCTTCTTGTCATTAAAGACTGTGGAGTCCTTTCTGAGTTTAACGCCTTTTAGCGGTTCAGTAAATTTCTGATACGGTGTCAGACCTGCAAGTATCTGCGGTACTTTAGGATATACATCGTTTGGAAGATATGTGGTGTCCACTCTTGGGTAAGTGGCAAGTTTCTTTTCATAAAGGCTTTGTATTATCTGTAAAGTCTTTTCAGCACTATAACCAAACCGTTTGTTGCACTCCACTTGCAGTGATGTAAGGTCAAACAGGCGAGGAGCAAGTTCCTTACCGTTTTTCTTTTCAACAGATGTCACCTCAAATTCCTTTCCCTCAATATCTTGTAGAGCCTTTTCAGCATCCTCTTTCTTGTCAAATCTGCCTTGTTTTACGCTGAATGTGGCATTGCGGTAAACGGTTTTAAGTTCCCAATATGGTTGTGGTACAAAGTTGTCTATCTCCTTTTGCCTTTTTACAACAAGTGCAAGGGTAGGGGTTTGCACCCTGCCCACGCTCAAAACGCCTTTGCCGTTTCCGTATTTAATTGTATATAAGCGTGTTGCGTTTATGCCAAGAAGCCAATCTCCAATGGCTCTGGCACAGCCCGCCGCAAATAGTGTATCAAATTTTGATGAGTCATAGAGGTTGTTGAACCCCTCTTTTATAGCCTCCTCTGTAAGTGATGAAATCCAAAGGCGTTTTACGGGTTTCTTTGCTTTGGTGCATTGCAGTACCCATCGTTGTATAACCTCACCCTCTTGCCCGGCATCACCGCAGTTTATAATCTCATCTGCCTCATTAAAGAGCTTCTCAATTACTTTGAACTGCTTCTGCACGCCTGCGTCATCCATTACCTTGATACCAAACTTATCTGGTATCATAGGTATCTCACTCATACGCCACGCTTTCCAACGCTCATTGTACTCGTGAGGCTCCTTTAGTGAGCACAAATGTCCGTATGTCCAGGTAACTTGGTATCCGTTCCCCTCCATATAGCCGTCACGCTTTTGGGTTGCCCCTAAGACAGCCGCTATCTCTCTTGCAACTGATGGTTTCTCAGCTATACAGACTATCATAAATTTTCAGTAAAGCTTATGTCATTGTTTTGGGATAACAAATCGCTCCATACGGAAGCTTTGTTTCCCCAAAAAAGTTCAAGATTTGTTGCGGCAAAAACGCAACTCGCTTCGCTCAGACACTCGTTTTTGTCCTCCAAAGCTACGAACTTTTTTGTGGTCGCTTCCAAATTGCGCTCTTGTTACCCAAAACAATAACGCATAAAACTCTTAGTTTTAAAAACCATCACCTCATTGATAGGGATGATGGTTTTGAAAATACCGCCTGGAGGGCGTATGGAAAGCCGGAGGCTTTCATTAAATAAGGATTTCCAACAAAAACATTACTTGGAACTTTGTTCCAAAAGTAATGTTTTTGTTGGTTGGTCACAGACTTCTGATGGACCAAAGTATTGTATTGGACCTGGATAGATGTATGCTGTTTCAATAGCCCACTTGTCACGGTTTGCGGCAAAGAACTTGAATGGCGCGCCGTCAAGTTCAACAAGGGCTTTACGTATTACAGGTTTCATCTCACCGTGGCGGCGTTCCATATTCATCATCATAGTGATAGGAACACCAGCGGCAATCCACTCATCAGATGACTTTGTAGTGTTCTTGATAAGAGACATATAACCTGTCTTGCCTGAGCCGATAAGTTGGGCTGCGTTGTAGCCAAGACTGTAGCAATAGTCAGCGTCAAAGTTTGAAGGAGCGGCGCAGCGTCCCTCATAACCAAAGAAGTGACCCAAAGCAGAGAACTTGCCATCATATTTGCCCTCTTCTTTCATAGCGGCAAGGCGTTTCTTAACCATCTCTATAAGAAGTTTCTCAGTCTCAATAAGTGAAACCTGAACATTGCCGTGAGGGTCACGCTCAAGTGTCAATTGTTTTGCAATAGCCTCTGGAAGTGAAGCATAAACAGCGGCACTTGCGGCAGAAAGTTGAGCCACAGCCTTCTTAACATCACTCTCTTTTGCAAGCAGGTCATTGAGTTCAGAGATAAGAATGTTCATCTCAGGAATAAACTCTATCAAGCCCTCAGGTATTATGGCAACACCAAAGTTGTTACCACGAGCGGCACGAGCGGCAACCTTGTCGGCAATATCATTTACAATCTGGGCAAGAGTCATCTTCTTAGCCTCAACCTCTTCTGAAACTATACATACGTTAGGTTGAGTCTGCAATCCGCACTCAAGTGCAATGTGTGATGCACTACGACCCATAACCTTAATGAAGTGCCAATATTTCTTAGCGGAGTTGGCGTCACGCATAATGTTGCCAATAACCTCTGAATATACCTTGCAAGCGGTGTCAAAACCAAATGATGTCTCAATCTGGCTGTTCTTAAGGTCACCGTCAATAGTCTTAGGGCAGCCTATTACCTGAATACCGCACTGTTTTTGCAGATAGTACTCTGCAAGCACGCAGGCGTTTGTGTTAGAGTCATCACCGCCTATGATTACAAGAGCCTTGATACCCAATTGGTTGCAAATCTCTATACCACTGTCAAACTGGTCTTGCTTCTCAAGTTTTGTTCTGCCTGAGCCAATTATGTCAAAACCACCTGTGTTACGGTAATCATCTATAATATCTGATGTAAGTTCAATATATTTGTGCTCAATAAGTCCGCTTGGACCACCAAGGAATCCATAGAGCTTGTTACTCTTGTTCATTGCCTTTAGACCGTCAAACAAACCTGAAATCACATTGTGACCGCCAGGAGCCTGACCACCTGAAAGTATGACACCTACATTCATTGCAGGAAGAGACTTCGCTCTGCAAGTCTTTGCAAATGTTACAACAGGCATTCCGTAAGTGTTAGGGAACAGTTTCTTAATCTCCGCCTGGTCTGCTACAGACTCTGTAGCCTCACCCTCTTTAATGGCGACAGCACCTTTAAGTGCCTTAGGTAGCTTTGGCTGATATGCAGCCCTTGCTATTTGCAACGCGCTTTTGTTATTCATAGTTGTATGTTTATGTATTTAAATATTTGTTTCAGTATTCCTGCTCTCAATAGCAAGTGCAAATTTAGCAAATAATTTTCAATTTTCAATTTTGTCTTGAAAATTCGCAACCGCAGTAGAGTTGATTGTAAAATCCGTTCTCTTTAAGTAGTTCAGAGCGGCGTTGTTGCAGTCCGTCCTTGCGCCAGTTCTTAGCCCAGAATGTTAATCCTTCATACCCCGATACGGCACGGTTGCCAGCCTCCTCAATCTGCTCAAGGCTCTTCCAGCGTGATGAGGCAAGGGTTGTTGCAATGGTGTCAAACCCGCGTGTGGCGGCAATTTGAGCGGTGCGTTTCAAACGCATCTCAAAGCAGAGAAGGCATCTGCCTCCACGCTCCTTGTCACCCTCGTGTCCTGCTATGCAGGCTCTCCACTCACTATGGTCATAGTCACCGTCAATAATCTCCACGCCAAGTTTTGCGGCATATCTCATAATCTCACCCTTGCGAATCTCATACTCCTCACGTGGATATATGTTAGGGTTATAGAAAAACAAAGTGGGGTGGATGCCGTTATTAAGCATCCACTCCAGTATGGCGGCACTGCACGGCGCGCAACAGCAATGTAGAAGTACCTTTTGCAATTATCTATTTCAACTTCTTGAAATAACCTGTAGCAGTGATTGAAATTTTTGGAAACTTAAGGGCATATGACGCGGATAGAACACCCTCTGAGTATGTGGCGTCAACCGTTATCCCCTCTGCTGTAAATGAGACGGTACCTTTATTATATGACCAGGTACCTGTTTTAGTAGATCCGTCCGTAGGAAGTACAACAGAAAATGTCTTGTCTGCGTTTATTATACCTCCGGTTTTATCAATATACGGTACTAGACCGGAGTAAAGCGGATTTGCCTTAATCTCATCAACGGTCATTTTCTGACCAAGCACTGATGCTGCCTCAAGTTTCCACTCTCCTGTCAGGAAGGATAAATCCTCTTCTTTTTTACAAGAGGTAAGCACTGTCATTGCCATAATCAGCAATGCAGATAAAATTAAACTGGTTTTCTTCATATTATAGTTATTTAATGGGTTGTTGGTTTTTCAGTTACAAAATTAGGTGATTTTTTCCGTTTTTCCAAATTTAGAGATTCAGGTAGTTTGATATATCCTTGAAGAAATCGTGGTGGAGTATTTTGGAGATGTTTACCAGAGTGTCTGTCTGAATCCAGGAGTGGCGGTATATTTTGTAGCAATTCTCACGGGTGAAGCCTAATTGAGAGGCAAACCACACAGTTGTGCGTCCCTGGCGTTTCAGTTCCGCTTTAATAAGTGCTCCAATGTGTGGCGTTTGGTCTTCCTGGTTCATAAAAAAAGGCGTTTGCTGTCCGTTTCTTATTCATATCGCGGGCCGACCAAAGCCTTGCAGGAAATAAGCACGAATCAGCCCACGCCTAAAGCGTGAACCATTCGCCGCCTATTCTCGTCCTGCTCAATTTGGTCGTTTGCGATATGGAGAATAAGAGCTAATGCTCAGTTTAATAAATTATTGGTGCAAAGATAATAAAAAAAGTGACACCAAATTTGATGCCACTTTTTACTCTTCAAAAACTTAAGGTGTTATCAGGTTTTTTAAGCCTCTTAATTTTTTATGCAACGTACAGCACACATATATCCAGGCTCATCGTAATTCTGACTTACATATTGGATATATTGAGTCTCTTGTGTGTTGTGTTCGGTTACAACTGTTTCAAATCTTCTAGTATTACGATTGCTGGTTTTGTTATAAGAACCTGAATTGCCTATAATCATTGATGCAGCTAAGCCTACACCATAACCGATAGTGGCATCAGTTGTTTCAAGATGATTTTGGCGTCTAAATCCTGAAGGAAGAAGAGAGAATCCGAACTCATTAGTGCCATTAAAAGATGGCCACTCACTACTGTAACGTGGAAAATTGCCAGCATACCAGCCCTCTTCTGTTTTAAGTTTCTCCGCACCAGACTGTCCGTGTATATCACGATCAGCACCAATAGATTCAAGTAACACATCAAAATCTTGAATAGTGGGGACTCTGAATCCGTATGGGCATATTCCCTGACGCGGTGTTGTGCTTGGGTATTGAGGAAGATTTTGATAATCATCCATTCCACTGCATCCTCCCATAGCGGCAGCGTAACTATAACTTAATCCCAGTTTTTTTCTTAGTTCAGGTGTAAGATTAGCAGTATATGGAGACACACCGCATTCTCTAAAATCATAGTAAATAGGTTGAGTAGAATAACTATTAGGTTTGGACATATATCCTGCGTTTAATAAACGTGCTGTATTAGTGGTAGGGGTGGCATCATACTTCCTCTCACCCCTCATATCATATAAGTGGCATCTCATATTCTCCTGCGTCCAAATCTGTTCGCCAATCTGTACAAGCGGATATATCTCACCGCAGGCATCAGATGTTTGCATAAGGCTTTCAAAATTAGTAAGGGTTATGTTTTTAATTATCTTTACATTACCTCTTGTAATCTTATTGTTTGCCGTGGCGTTTATCTCAGCAACCCTTCCGTCTGTGGTGTATGCAAGCAGGCGGAACCCGTGTTCAAGAGCACCTACAGGCAGTACAAACCAAACATATTTGTCAGTGCCGGACAATGTCAAGCCGTCGCCGCAGTCAATTGTAATTGTGTTGTTGCCTGCTGCATAAGACTTACCGTTCCAACATCCTTTATTGTCCAGAGTTGCTACAGTTGCAATTGGTGTCTCATCGGCTGGCTTTACAACAAATGTACCGCTAATGGCAAAACCGCTTGTGTCTGTTAGCCTTATATGACTTATGGTGCCGCTTCCGTTAAGTCCTAATTTAAGGTATCCGCAAACTTGCTTGAAGTTGAGGTCTGTTGTCTCAGAGTAAGCGACAACTGGTGCTGTCTGCTCCGCAAAAGAGCCCTCTCTGTATAATTGAACATTGGGAATCTCAAATGCTATTTCACCATTAGAGGTAAAAGACGGGAACATTGCGCCTTTTGCTCTGGCTGGGTATATGGCGTAATATGGTCCTGTGAAACTTGAACCTGTAAATTCAGCGTAGGTTGTGCCCGCACCATTTGATATGGAGTAAACATTGGTGGCAAGCATATCCAGATTGGTAGCGTTAGTAATTCTAATCTGGTCATTCTCACTCCAGATGGGTGTCACTCCGTCGGCTTTTACAGTTGTCTTTAGTGAACTCTGAGGGTCAGATACGCAATGGAATGTCATAGTACCAGCCTGTTCATTTTGAGATTGTTCAAGTGTTTTGACTTCATCTTTCTTACAAGATGTTGTGGCAATTGCAAATATTGATGCAAATGCGAATAGTGTAATTTTGCTAAATTTCATAACTCTTGTTTTTTTAGGTTAATACAATGAGCCGGCTGAGGCAGTTAAACTCTCAATGTTTGAAGGTCCTCCGCTTGCGCAGATTACAGGCATTTCAGCCTCCATTCTCAGTTGCTCCAGATGTGGAGCGGTGTAGTTTTTGTTTTTCATTTTTGATTGATTTAAGTTATTATTTGTGATTATTATGTATTCATTCAAAGTATGGGTGCAAATTTAACTAATACAGAGTGGAGACTTTTGAAATGTGCGTGAACAAGGCGTTCACAGTGAACTATTAGTTCACACTTTTAAGGCTGTAGCGGGGGTTATAACGCAAAATACCCCGATGCCATTATTGACATCGGGGTATTTTATGCTTATTTCTTATTGAATATGTTTTAATTGCGTCAGCAATTAAAACCAGCGAACATAGCAGAAGTCCATACGGTGTGGAAGGTCTGCGTTCTTTGGGAAGAGACGGAAGGCGCATTTGAATGAACCGCTGCTCATAGGAGAGTCAACGAGTTGGAATGTAACCTTTGTTCCCTCAACCTTTACCTGGTCATACTCAAGTGTACGGTACAGTTGGTCAACACCGTCAACCATCTGTGTGCATACATACTCAACACCAAAACTGTTAACCAACGTTGGATCTTTAACATCAATTGTAACTGTGCTGTTGTACTTGTTTGCAGATGAGACTACATTTGTGAACTGCTCAGAGAGCTGTACATCTGTAATCTCTATGTCGTCCCATACAGATGCCACTTTCTCCTTCCAAGCGACAATCTCTTTAGCCTTGGCATAGTTAGAAGCCTTAAGAGCTTTGACACGCTTGCCTTGCTTGCTGTAGAAACGCTCAATGTAGTCATCAAGCATACGCTTTGTGGTGTATGTAGGAGTAATCTTAGCAAATGAGTTCTTTATGAATTGAATCCAACGTGGTGAGAAACCAGATGAGTTGAAATCAAAGTATAGAGGAATAATCTCATTCTCAAGCATTGAGTAGATTGTAGCGGCGTCAAGTTGGTCTTGGTGTGGCTGATATGTGTAGGTGCGCTTATCTGTAAGAGCCCAGCCTGCGTCTTTCTTGTAACCCTCATACCACCAGCCGTCAAGTACTGAGAAGTTAAGGACACCGTTCATCTGAGCCTTCTCACCAGATGTACCTGATGCCTCAAGCGGACGTGTAGGTGTGTTCAACCAAATATCAACACCAGAGATAAGTCTCTTTGCAAGAGCCATATCATAGTTCTCAAGGAATATAATCTTGCCAAGGAACTCAGGACGACGTGAAATCTCAATAATGTTCTGGATAAGTTTCTGACCACCTGCGTCTGCCGGGTGAGCCTTACCTGTGAATATGAATTGAACTGGACGGGCAGGGTTGTTCACAATCTTCTCAAGACGCTCAAGGTCTGTGAACAGAAGGTGTGCGCGCTTGTATGTTGCAAATCTACGACCGAAACCAATTGTAAGAGCGTTAGGGTTGATTTTACCCATAATCTTAACAATACGTGAAGGGTCTCCTTGATTTTGAAGCCAACTTTGGGCGAATCTTGTCTTAATGTAGTCTATGAGACCGCTCTTAAGTTGTGTGCGTATTTTCCAAATCTCTTCATCGGGTACATTGTAGATGCCTTCCCAATGTGCGAGATTTGATTGGTCTGAGAGGAATTTCTCTCCAAAGTATTTCTTGTGAAGTTCCTTCCACTCTTTTCTTGCCCAAGTTGGGTAGTGAACGCCGTTGGTAACCCAACTTACGTGTAGTTCATCTGGGAAGTAACCGTCCCAAATCTTCTTGAACATCTTTTGTGAAACTTTGCCGTGGAGCCAACTTACGCCGTTAACCTCTTGACAGGTGTTGCAAGCGAATACTGTAACAGAGAACTTCTCTGTAAGGTCTCCTGGAACCTCACGACCCATATTCATAAAGTCTGACCAAGAGAGTCCGAGTTCATTTGCGAAACCGTTCATATAGTGTTGGAACATCTGCTCGTCAAATTTGTCGTGACCTGCAGGAACAGGAGTGTGAGTTGTGAAGAGTCCTGATGCGCGTACAACCTCAAGAGCCTCATTGAAGTTCAAGCCCTCTCCCTTCATAAGGTCAAGCAGACGTTGAACATTAAGGAATGCGGCGTGACCCTCATTGCAGTGGTAGATATCTTTCTTAATGCCAAGAGCGTTAAGAGCGTAGATACCGCCAATACCAAGAAGAATCTCCTGTTTCAAGCGGTGCTCATTGTCACCACCATAGAGGTGATATGTAAGAGTGCGGTCTTGCTCACTGTTCTCCTCTATGTCTGTGTCAAGAAGAATGAGGTCAACACGGCCTACCTTAACTCTCCATAGTTGTGCTATGATGTTGCGTCCCGGATAAGGAACCGCAATCTTTACAATGTTGCCAGCCTTGTCTGTCACACGCTCCATTGGAAGTGTGTCAAAAGCCTGTGCGTCATAAACTGCAATCTGCTCACCGTTCATTGAGAGTGACTGTGTGAAGTAACCGTAGCGGTACAGGAAGCCTATTGCTGTCATATCAACAGCACAGTCACTTGCCTCTTTCAAATAGTCACCGGCAAGAACGCCAAGACCGCCAGAGTATATTTTAATTACTGATGTAAGTCCATACTCCATTGAGAAGTATGCTACAGATGGTACTGATTTAGTTGGTTTTACAGCCATATAAGCCTTAAACTCAGTGTAAACCTGATCCAGTTTAGCCATAAAGGCGGTGTTCTTTGCAAGAGCGTTGAAATCCTCACTCTTAAGTTTCTGGATTAGCAGTACAGGGTTGCCCTGACACTCATTCCATAGTTGTGGGTTCATCTCTGTGAAGAGGTCAATTGCATCATCATTCCAAACCCACCATAGGTTGTTACTAAGTTCCAATAACTTGTCAAAAGCCTTAGGAATCTGGAACTTCACTGTTACGGGACGCCAATTAGGATAGTTGGCATTGCTTACTTGTAGTTTCATCTCTTATTAAGTTAGTTTAAGTTGATTCTTATCAGGTGCCTCAAAAATTGCACGAACGCAAAGGTAATTTTTTTTTGAGAAATAGACGCTAACATTTCCCAAAAAATGAGATAATTGTTAATATCTTATTCCGTTTCGTTTCAAAAGTGCTTCTACTGTGGGTTTTTGTCCGCGGAACTGAAGGTATAGTGTCATAGGGTGAACGGTACCTCCAGCCTGAAGCAGTCTCTTGAATTTCAGTGCTGTCTCAGGGTTTAGAACCCCGTTCTCTTTGAATAGCGCAAATGCGTCAGCGTCAAGTACTTCCGCCCACTTATAACTGTAGTAGCCGGCAGCATAGCCGCCTGAGAATATGTGACCGAATGCGGTGCTTACACAGGTGCCTTCAAGGGGTTCCATCAGTGATGTCTTCTCACACGCCTTGCGCTCAAATGATTCAACGGTGGCGTTACCTGAAATGTGCCAGGGTTCTGTTATTGTGTGCCAAGCCATATCAAGGTATCCGAAGTTAAGTTGCCTTATGCAGGCGTATGCTATGTGGTAGTTCTCTGTATCACGTAACTTCTGTATAAGTTCAGCGGGTATCTTCTCTCCTGTCTGGTAGTGTATAGCCACCTCATCAAGGAAACACTGCTCGTAGGCAAAGTTCTCCATAATTTGTGACGGCAGTTCCACAAAGTCCCGATAGACGTTTGTTCCGCTTAGTGAGCGGTATTTTGTGTTGGCGAGCATTCCGTGTAGAGCGTGCCCGAATTCGTGAAGCAGTGTTGTAACCTCCCCGAATGTGAGCAGTGAAGGTGTTGTGTCTGTAGGAATGCTGAAGTTTGTGACTATTGATATGTACGGACGCTCACTTACGCCGTTTACCGTGCGTTCGCCACGGAACTCTGTCATCCAGGCTCCTCCCTGCTTTGACGCTCGTGGAAAAAAGTCAGCGTAGAATGTGGCTATATAGTTGCCATCGTTGTCTGTAACATCATACACCTCTACATCGGGGTGATAACGGTCTATATTATTATTTAAGGTGAAGTGCAGACCGTATAGTTTGCCGGCAAGTGAGAATACTCCCTTCTTAACTCTGCCAAGTTCAAAATAGGGCTTGACCATTCCTTCATTCAAATCATATTTCTCCTCTTTGAGTTTCTCACTGTAGTATGCCCAGTCCCACGGTTCTATGACAAATGTGCTGTCGCCTGATATGCGGCGGGCGTACTGTGTGAGTTCATCCATCTCCTCACGTGCTTTGGGCATATAGTTGTCATAGAGGTTGTCAAGAAGATTGTAAACACTCTCCTTGTTCTCAGCCATTGTGCGTTCCAGTTTCTGGTCTGCGAAACACTCATTGCCCATTATGCGTGCCTTCTCCAAACGCTTGCATACAATTTGCTCAACTATGTGTGTGTTGTCATTCTCTCCGCCTCTGTTACCCTTGCCACTATATTTTATATATAGTTTCTTGCGTAGTTCCCTGTTGTCGGCAAATTTCATAAAGGCGAAGTAACTTGGCATTGTAAGATTTACAACATATCCATCTTCTCCTATCTCTTTTGCTCTATGTGCCGCGGCGTCAAGTTCATAATCTGGTAACCCGGCAAGTTCTGAGGCATTTTTGAATTGCATTGAGAATGAGTTTGTCTCTTTCAGCACATTCTGGCTGAACTGAAGTGTCAGCGTGCTCAGTTCTGTTGACAGTTCGGCGAAGCGAGCCTTGTCATCAGCATTGAGGTTCGCTCCGGAACGCACAAAAGAGATATAGGTCTCTTCAAGCAGTTTTCTCTCCTCTGCGTCAAGGTTCAGGCTCTCTCTTGAGTCATAGACGCTTTTGACACGCTTGAACAGAGCCTCATTCTGCATTATCTCACTGTTCTTCTTTGTTAGTATTGGGCTGTATTTTTGTGCAAGTGCGTCAAGTGCGTCATTTGTATTCGCCTCTGTAAGGTTGAAGAGTATGTTGCAAACCTTGTCAAGCGTCTCTGCCGAGTATTCAAGAGCCACTATTGTATTCTCAAATGTAGGCGGCTCCTTCTGTCCCACGATGTCTGCAATGTTCTTATCCTGCTCTTTCAACCCACGTTCAAAGGCGTCTGTGTAATCCTCCGTCTTTATTTTTGAAAACTCAATAAAACCCTCTTTGAGAATAGGGTTGCCAACCATACTCATACTTAAACTTAAAAATAGTGTTATTAAAATGTGTCTGTTCATTTATTTTGCCCCGATGCTTGTAACGCTCTCAACTCCGTCAATTTTCTTGAGGTCATCAAACAGTTTAGTTATGTCATCAGCCTTTTTGAAGTAGATGCTGACGCTTGCGTTAAGGATTCCGTCACTTGACTCAACACTCATCTTCTCAATGTTGGCGTCAAGCGTGTCGGTAATCTTTTTAATTATATCAAGCAGTAGTTTCTTGCGTTCTATACCTTTTATATCTATGTGTGTTACAAAAAGTTCCTCATTTCCACCGCTGTTCTTGCTTTTGCCAATCCAAGGAACCCATTTCAAAAGGCTTGTACTCTCTTGTTTCTGGTTTTGCGTGTGTTTCAGGGCGGTTATAATCTTATCTTTGGCACGTGCCGTGAGCACATATTTGAGCCACTCCTCTTTAGGAAATTGGTTCTCAGCGGTAAGAATCTCAACCTGGTCTCCGCTGTGCAGTTCATAGTTCAACGGAACAAGTTTGCCGTTTACTTTAGCCCCGATGGCGTGGTAGCCTATGTCAGAATGTATGGCAAAGGCAAAGTCAAGTGCTGTTGAGTGTGCTATAACAGATTTAATGTCACCTTTAGGGGTGAATACAAAGAACTCAGACTCATATTGCGTTATCTTGAAGTTGTCAAGAAAGTGCATTGCGTCCGTATCGGGGTTCTTAAGCAACTCATTTACGGTGTTGAGCCACTCCTCAATAATGTTCTCAGATGATGAGTAGTCTTTTTTGTAGTTCCAGTGTGCTGCAAGTCCCTTCTCCGCTATGTCATCCATACGGCGGCTGCGTATCTGAACCTCAATCCAATAGCCCTCAGGACCCATAACTGTTACGTGCAGAGCCTCATATCCAGTTGCTTTAGGATTGCTCACCCAGTCTCTGGTGCGGTTAGGGTGTGGTTTGTAGATGTTTGTTATTATGTTGTATAGCTTCCAGCACTCAAGTTTCTCGTCCTCGCCGGGAGCAGGGTCAAACACTATGCGTGAGCCCATAATATCATAGACCTCTTCAAAAGGAATGTTCTTAACCTGCATCTTTTTGAAAATGGAGTGGGGTGACTTAATCCTCTTTTTCAGGTTATATACTATGCCAGCCTCATTCAGACCCTCAATTATGGGTTGTGTGAATTTATTGTAGAACTCAATGCGTTTGTCAGTCTCGGCAATCAGCCTCTCCTCTATAGCCTTATACTCATTCGGGAAGTTGTACTTGAAACAGAGATTCTCAAGTTCATTCTTAATGGAGAATAGTCCTAATCTATGGGCAAGTGGGGCATAAATAAACTCAGTCTCACCCACAATCTTATATTGTTTGTTTGTGGGTTGCTCGTCAAGTTCACGCATATTGTTGAGCCGGTCTGCAATTTTAATGAGTATCACTCTTATGTCCTCTGACATAGAGATTACAAATTTGCTCATATTCTCAGACTGCTCCTGCGCCTTCTCTCCGAATATGCCACCGGAAATTTTCTCCATACCCGCAACTATCTCTCCAACCTTCTTGCCAAAGAGGTTGCCTATATCCTCAACTGTGTATTCCGTGTCTTCAGTAACATCGTGGAGAAGGGCGGCACAAATAGATGTGGAACCTAAACCAATCTCCTTGCAGCAAATCATAGCCACTTCAAGAGGGTGGCATATATAGGGCTCCCCTGACATACGGCGTATGCCCTCGTGAGCCTTTTTCGCAAAATTGAATGCCTTGATTATAATATCCTGCTTCTTGCTATGGCGTGAAGCCATATACTCATCAAGCAGTTGCTGGAATCTTGCCTCTATCTCTGCGTTCTCCTTCATTACCACTCTGCAAATCTTGGGGTTTTGAATGTGTCTCCTGTTGTCTTGAATCTGATGGTCAGGAACAACTCGTGGGAACCTTTGTTGTATTTGTTCAGTTGTGTAAGGTTGTAGTCGTAGGCATATCCAAGACGTACGTAATCTGTTATATTGAAACCAATGTAAGGCACAATGCTCTCAGATTTGAAACAGTCACTCATTCTGTAAGCGGCTCCAAACCAGAGAAGTTTTGTGTATTGAATGGTAAGGTTAATCTCTTCATTCACAGTACAGTGGTCATAGTGCGCCGCAATTCCGGGGATAATGTCCCAATAGCGTCCCACCTCAAATTTATATTTGGTGTAGAGGTAGTAGTTAACATTCGGGAATCTTA
The DNA here is from genome assembly GCA_024405875.1 of Paludibacteraceae bacterium. Taxonomy (GTDB): domain Bacteria; phylum Bacteroidota; class Bacteroidia; order Bacteroidales; family Paludibacteraceae; genus Enterocola. Next base: position 46,011 of record JAKSOA010000001.1, on the reverse strand, counting down.
AATCCTGTTTGTAGAAATAACTTTGAATGTTAGTGAGTGACGCTCCTATAATCCAGTTCTGAAGGCAATACTCCAAACCAAAGTTGAATGTAGGTCTAACCTTTGTATCCTTGTCATAATACTCAGTAGGGTCACCTGCGTTCTCATATATGTTCCCCGATGCGTCATATTGGCGTATCTGTGCTCCTGCGGCTATGCCAAATGAGAGTGATTGGTTCTCACCAGTCTTCAGGTGGTAGGCGTAGTTTATGACGGCGTTGTAAGAACGCAGCGGTCCGAATTTATCGTAAGTCAATGACAGTCCGAAACCGGAGTTGATGCTTGGCGCAAGCATATCAAATGTCACAAGCCCGGTTGTAGGGGCTCCTTCAAATCCAAGAAACTGATGACGGGCGAGTGCCGTAACGTTACCGAATATTGACGCTCCTGTTGACGCAGGGTTGTAGTAAGTGCGAATAAGTTGGTAGTTACTTATTTGTACATCACTTTGAGCCAGCAGTGATGCCGGAACTATTAATAATGTCAATACTATTTTGCTAAACCTTTTTATCATCTTAGTATGTTGTTAATTGGTGAATTGGTTAATCGGTTAATCGGTGAATTGTTAATTGTTAATTACTAATTACTAATTACTAATTATCTTGAAGGTTGTCCTTCGGTTGAGCCTGTGCTCCTCCTCAGTAACTGCGTTGCTGATTATAGGTTTGCTCTTTCCGTATCCTTTCCAACTTAATCTTGCTCCGCTTATGCCGTTAGAGACTAGATATGTAACCACGCTCTTTGCTCTCTCTTCAGAGAGTTTCAGGTTGTACTCATCTGTTCCACGCAGGTCAGTATGAGAGCCAAACTCAAGTTTCAGAGACGGATTAGATGTAAGCAGCATTATTATGCGGTCAAGTGAGGTCTTTGACGCCGCGGTAAGAGTGGCACTGTCAAAGTTGTAGTAAATCTCATTCAGAACTATCTCTCGTCCGCTTTGGAAGCCGTCTGTCTCATCTGACTTATAACCCTTCTCCGCCGCCTTGCTGTAACTTATTGATGCAAGGTCAAAGTTGTTATTATTGCCGTCACCTTCTGTATAAATGAAAGGCTTGCTACTGATAGTGAGGAAGTTAGGTTTGTTTACCTTGACTTGATACTCCTGACCGTTCTCAAGGTCAGTGAACAAGTAGCGGCCTGTTATATCTGTCTTTGTCTGTTGTATCACATTGCCGTTCTTAAGAAGGAATACATCTTCATTTATGAACGGCTCGTTAGTCTCAAGGTCATAGACACGCCCGCTTATTGACATAGCCGCCTGAGAGAGGTAGAAATCCTCCTCAACAGGGAATGTGCCTATGGTGCTCTTTTCTGTCTTTATCATTGATATATCAGAGAGATAGCCTGTGGCGCTTGCCATAAGTTTGTAGAAGTCACCCGCCTCAATGAATGCGTAGTAGTAGCCGTCAACATCTGTTGTCACTGTCTGGCTCTTGCCCATACCGTTTATTATAATCTGAGCGTCGCCTATAGGTTCGTTTGTCTTTTTGTTATAAACGTGTCCTGATACCATCATACTGCTGAATATGCCTTCAAAACGGTATATGTCATCATTATTCTGAGGATTGCGGCTGCTCACAAGGAAAGCCTCATTAGCCTTCTCAGATACAATAAGGTTAATATCATCAAATGATGAGTTCACAGGACGCATCAGGTTCTGCACGCCTGAGATTGCCGCTCCGTCAATTTGTGCTGAGTAGAGGTCATATCCTCCAAATCCCACCTGATTATCTGATGCGAATATGAGGGTGTTTTCCACGATGTAAGGGAACGCCTCATTACCAGGAGTGTTCACAATGGCGCCGGCGTTCACTGGTTTGCGGTTCCATTTGCCGTTCGCTTTCTTCTCTATATACCAGATGTCAGTGCCTCCGTAACCACCTTTGCAGTTTGAGGTGAAGTAGAGTCTGCGTCCGTCAGGTGAGAGGGCGGGGTGAGTGGCGTTAGTGTGACGGTTGCCTATGTGCAGCACACCTTTACTCTTCCACTTGCCCTTTTTGTCATCATAAACTGATTTATAAATGAAGTAGTTCTCCTCATCGTTGCTCAAACAACGGCTGTAATACAGAGTGTTGTTTGCTGAATCCACCGCAAATGTGCCTATGTTCTGCCCCCTCTTCTGCTTTATCATATTGTCAACGGGGCGTGAAGAGGCGTATCCGTCATTGGAATCAGTGTAGTACATATTTGTAATAACCTTTTTAGGCGTTTGAGTGTTGGTTGAATACATTAATCCGTTCTGGTAGTATCCTATTCCATACTCCATACCACTTGTGTTTATGCCGTCAAGAGCCTGCTCAGGTGATATAGGGTTTTTGGCACTGTGACGCATTGCAAATTCGCATGATTTCTGTAGGTTTTTGGTACGTTTGTCGCCCGGATTCAGTCTGCCGTACTCATCAAATGCCGCTTTCGCTCGTTTGTACTCACCCATTTTCTGTAGGTTCTTGCCGTATGTGAGGTATGCCTCAGCGTTGTCATAGCCTGATATTATGGCGTCACTTATATACTCCACAGCCTCTTCAGGCTCATTAAGGAAAGAGTGGCATTCGCCTATTCTGTACTTAGCGTACGCAACCTTCTTCTTAGCCTTTTCTGAGGTCTTTGTGCTGTCTTTCAAACTCTTCTGGTATTCCACGATGGCACCTGCGTAGTCGTGCTTCAAGTATTTGGCGTCACCGGAACTGTTGCTTGCCATTGTTGTGAGGCAAACGCTCAATGCAACTGAAAGTGCTATATATTTGTATCTTCTCATAGTTGTTCTCTTTTTTATCTTTCAACAGTTACTGTTTTCTTGACTACCACAGGCTCTCCCGCCTGGTCGGTTAGTTTAACCACATAAAGGTAAACGCCTGGATTGACATAGACACCATTGTGTTTTCCGTCCCAACCACCATTTCCAGTGTACATTACAGTACCCCAGCGGTCAAACACCTCAATATCCCAACCCTCAAGGAAAATGTCATTAACACCATCTTCATTCGGGGTGAATATGTTAGGGAATGTCTCTATTTTTACTGTGGCGCCTGCATCGGCTGTCCAATTGCAACCGTTGCTGTCTGTTGCTGTCAGGTGGAATTCAGGGTTTGTCTCGCCGTATGGGAAATTGCGTATTTTAAATATGTTAGCCTGTTCTGAAGACGCTATTTCATCATCACCCATAGTTAATTTGTAGGCTACGAAACCTGGTGTGGCTGTTACAGTCACATATCTGCCGCTCACCATTGGCTCCGGGACTGTCACTTGCAGGTCCGCTGTCTGTTTAGGATATATTGTTATGTATGTTGGTGTCACGTCTTTCCCTATTATTGCCGTGCAGTTTGCGTCATACAGACTTGTAAGTGTATAAGCGGCTGATTGCTCAGGAATTACATCGGTTGTAGCAACCGCTTCAAATGTTGAGGCCTCTTCCTCTCCTGTCAGAGTGTAGTAGAAAGGTGCTGTGCCCTTGAACTCTAATGTTATCTGAGTCTTATTGCCTGCGCAGAGGAATTTGTCCGCCGCCTTGACTGTTGCGGTAGGACGTGGGATAACTGTGACCTGAACTGTGTTTGACGCTGTTGTTCCACAGGCGTTGGTAGCCTCAAGTTGGAGTATCCGTTTATCCTCAGCCATAGGGAATGTGTGCGTCAACTCTTTGCTTGTGCCTGTTACAATGCCACCCAATGTCCATTTATACGCCGTAATGGCAGGGTTGGTTGTTATATCCGGTGTTATTGTAATCTCTGACCCATCACAAACATTGTTAAGTTCATTTATGTAAACCTTTTCAGGCAGGTCTCCCGTCTGCTCAACCGTAAACTCCTTATAGGTTCCCATCTGGCAGTTTCCACGATAGAACTCTATTCTGTACGCTCCCTTGCCAAGCCCTGATATAGTGATGTAGTCATCACAGTCATAGCCCTTCTGCTCTTCAGGGTATTCATAACCGCCACGGTCTTTTGTAGGTTCGTGGCAACCTTTGTCAAACAATGTGTCCTTGCCACATACATAGTGGACAGGGATAATTTCTACTGTGTCACCTGTTACGGGGTCTATAACATATCTAACTGAGTCACAGTACACCGGCTGTGTGAATACAGGGTGGAACTTGTTTGACTGCTTGAAATCAGTGACCGCCACCGGTTGCTGTTCCGTAATGTTGAATAGTTTTGCGGAGTAGTATATGGCGGTGTCAGACGGAGCCACAACCTCAATACGTCCCTTTACCGTGAATTTTATTGACGCTGTCTTATGCTCGGCGCATACAACTGTGGCTGCCGGTTTGGTGGCTATGTCTTGTACTATTATCTCTTCAGGAGTGCCCACGATGAGGTCTTCCACTGTAACCTTGCAGCCGAATGCGTCAGTGGCGGTGGCTGTATAGACGCCGACAGGCAGACCTTCAAACGTGCCTGTGCTGTTTCCTGCTGTATAAGGCTGTGTATTGTTTTTTATTGTGTACATAAACGGCAGTTTGCCACCTTTAGCCTCGCCGAATATTTTTCCTGTGTTTCCGCCAAAGCAGGTTACATTATTACTTGACGGAGTGTATTCAATAGGACTGAAAGGAGATTTTATTTCAATGCTCTTTGCTGTTTCAGATGTGCATCCGTTGAAGTCGGTAACTGCAATGGAGAACTCTCCCTTGTATAGTTTGGTTATCCTGACATTGTTGTTAATGACACTTATCTCACCTGCGGCGGTACCTGTTGACGCATCAGTGCAGACAACGCTGTATGGCTCCTTGCCACCCGTCACTACCAAAGTGGCGGTGCCTGTCTCATCTCCGCTACAGTTAATGTCTGTTATTGACGCCACAGTTACAACAATCTCTGACGGACTCTCAATTGTAAACGCCGCCGTAGCGGTCTCATCATTCTTGTCGGTCAGTGTTATAAAATAGTAACCGGTGCCTAATTCTGTAAGTTTGAGATTGGTGACACCTGCGGTGGTGCTGCTGAACTCTTTGACGGCTATGTATTCCACATTGTTTCGGAGTAGTTTTACTGTGAACCAGTCACCGGATAGGAATCTCTCTCCGCCATCAATGGTGACAATAGCCTCACCGTCAGTGCTGTAAGCACATTTTGCGTTTGCTGTTGAACTGGTGTACGCCCTGAACCCTGAAGCCGCGTATGTCAGTTGTGCGGAGCAGGCTAAGACTGTGGCCATAAACAATAGTTTTGTGACAATTTTTGCCATTTGTATTTGATTTATAGTGTTATTAAAAAAGAAAATGAGCCGCCACGCCTTGCGTGGCAGCCCAAGCTCATCATATTTTTTTCTTTGCAAACAAGCGTCTGCCTATTAAGCCTCCCACTTTGAAAAGTGTGGCTGGATGGGCGAGAAGCGTGTCTATCGATATTATTCTGCAGGCTATATTCTTTAGAATGATAGGAATTGAGAAAATATCCTTAGTGTGCTTTTTGGCAATGATGAATGAGGTGTCAATCCTCTTCTCCTGCTTCTTAAGCTTACTTTCAAGTTTAGCCTTTTCAGCCTGAATCTGATTCAGATTTTGAATTTTGCTGTAATCCATCTTTTCAAATCTATTTTTTGGTTTCAGACTCATCGTCTTTATCTTCAGGAGTGAATAAGACACCGCTGAGGTGCTTGATTAAAGGATTTAAAATCAGTTGCTTGCTGAATATAGCCAAAATCAGGACCAATAACAGGAATATGCAGCCGAAAATACAGAACCCCCATTCGGTGCCTCCTATGAAGTCATCTATATAGAATATTATTGCGAATGAGAAATATACAAGTGCAGTTAATCCTAATACGGTACTTATGATGGCTACGATGATTGTGGAGACTACTTTAGTGGTCTTCTCAAGTAACTCAAGCCTGAGCATGTCATAACGCAACTTGGCATACTCTTTGGTCTCATTAAGCAATCTCTGATACTCGTTGTCCATTGTTTGATTGGTGACTTTTGTTATGCCTCCTCAGCGTCCTCTTTGAGTGACTCATCAATAGCCATCTCAATGTCAGACATATCTGTGTACTCGTTTATCTTTGCCTTTACTTTTGCTACAAGGTCTTCAAACCTGTCCTTTGAAATACCTTTCTCCTCAAGTATCGCTATGATACGCGCTCTTGTCTTGTCACCCTTCTCAGGTGCCATAAGAAGACCTGCGGCAGCACCTACGGCTATGCCTGCGATAAATGCGAAAACTGAACTTGCTTTCATAATCTTATTGTGTTTTTAGTTTAACTCTACAAATGTAATGAATTATTTGATTATTTGCAATTTTTAGAGAATAAATTGTCTAATTCACGCCATAATTTTGTGCGTAAGGCTAAAATTCCAGTCATCGTGGCGGTGCTTGACAGCCTTCTGTAGCGTATTAGTGAAATCAGTTTGCGAACATTGTTGTAGTATTCCCATCCCAAAACCAGAAGTGCCGGCTGTGCCAGGAACCACGCCGTAGCCATCAGGTAGTCTTTAGTGCAGGCGGCAAGGCAGAGCATTACTATGAACGGGACTAAATGTATTAGAGGAATAACTACAAGGGCGTTGAGCACAATGTTCACCCCGCCTTTGAACATCACAAACGGACCGCCAATCCCGTCAAGTTTGCGGTAAAACGGTATGGGTGCTATATAGGCTATTATGTTCTGCCAGCCGTACATTAGAAACGGCCATAGGAAAATAGCGTATAGTATGCCGTAGAATGCAATCCAGCCCTTGCTCATAGTGTTTGTCAGCACCCAGTCACGTATGCCGGCGTCACGGGTCAGGCGTTTCAACTCAAGGGCTTTGCTGTAAATTCCGTCCATCTTCTCCTTCTCTTTCCCCGATGCCTCTTCCAGACCTTTTACAAGTTCCTGGTCAGTATCTAACTTTTGAGAGAGTATCTTGAAGTAATCGCCTTTTGAGGCACAGTATTTTATGCCGTAGGTCTCACGCAGGTAGTCAATAGCCTCATAGTTTTCCAAATCCTTGACATTCAGCATATTTCTCTCAATGCTCTCACGCACTAAGGCATTGGCGTTTCTCTGTGCCGTGCGTGGCTTGGTCTTATAGAGTTCATAGAATTGGCTGAGGCTCACCGCGGGCGAGATTCTTATCAGAATGTTATGACGGAAACGGTGATAGTTGTCATAGTGTATGCTTACCGGAAGAATCTTTATCTCCTTCTCAAAACCTGCGGTTTCAGCGGCGGAAAACGCCATTCTCATATAACCTAATGAGAACTCTCCGAGCCAGTGTCCGGTCATATTTGTCGCCTCAGGGAATATGCCCGCCCATTCCCCCTTGAAAAGCAATTCGCTAACTTTTGAGAACTCATCATAGTTCTTGCTGAGGCTCTCCTCTCCGTCAGTACGCATACGGTATGCGGGAATAACGTGAATGGAGCGGAGGAACCAATTGATTATCTTGCTCTTAAACAGATTGCCGTGGGCAAATAGGTTTATTGTGCGGTTTGGAAAGGCGAACTCAAGAGCCAGAGGGTCATTTATGGCGTTCTGGTGGTTGGCGGCTATTATCACAGCCTCGTCTTTCCCGGGTATGTTCTCCTTACCCTCAATGTCTATATGACGGTAGTACATACTGTGAACAGCCCTGATGTAATGATATAGAAGTCTGAAATGCATAATATCGTCTATTTTTTGTGCAAAGATATGTATTTTCTCCCGAAAAATCATTAAATTTGCAATTTTGTAACGAGTTGAAGGAAATAAATTATTAATTGTTAATTATTAATTATTAATTGAATAAAATGAATGCTAACATTGCAATGAGCCCTAATAAGTTGGTTCAGTTTCTAAAGAAGCCGGCATCTGAATTCACACGTGCCGACATAGTACGCTACTGCGTTGAGAATGAGATACAATTCATCAACTTCCATTACTGCGGATGGGACGGCAGGTTGAAGACTCTCAATTTTGTTATAAACAGCGCCGAGCATCTTGAGAGCATATTGTCGGCAGGTGAACGTGTTGACGGCTCAAGCCTCTTCCCGTTCATAGAGGCGGGCAAGAGTGACCTCTATGTTGTGCCTAAGTATAAGACCGCATTCCTGAATCCGTTTACAGAGATACCTACACTTGATATTCTCTGCTCATTCTATAATCGTGACGGAGAACCGTTTGAGAGTTCTCCTGAATATATCTTGAAAAAGGCTCACAAGGCGTTCCAGGAGACAACAGGCTTGCAGATGGAGACAATGGGTGAACTTGAATACTACATTATAGCCGATGCGGAGGAACTCTATCCTGTGCCGGACCAGAAGGGTTATCACGAGAGCGCCCCGTTCAATAAATTCACAGATTACCGTCTTGAGGCTATGAGACTTATAGCACAGGCGGGCGGATTCATTAAATACGGACACTCTGAGGTTGGCAACTTTACACAGGACGGTAAGGTTTATGAGCAGAATGAGATTGAGTTCACACCAGTGAATATTGAGGACGCGGCGGACCAACTTGTCGTGGCTAAGTGGATTATGCGTCAGTTGGCATACGAGTACGGCGTAACCCTCACTTTCGCTCCTAAGATAACTGTGGGTAAGGCGGGCTCAGGACTTCACGTACACTGCAAGTTTACAAAAGACGGTGAGTCTGTAATGGTAAGGAACGGAGAACTTACAGATGAGTGTAAGAAAGCCATTGCAGGATATATGGAGGCAGGTACTTCACTTCCGGCGTTCGGCAATCCTAATCCGCTCTCATTTATGCGTCTTGTGCCACATCAGGAGGCTCCTACGTCACTTTGCTGGTCATTCTCAAACCGTAGCGCCCTTGTGCGTGTCCCTCTTGGCTGGATTAATGGTGGCAAGGATATGGCTGCTGACTGCAACCCGCTTGAGAAGGCGTCAGGCAAGGATTTCAGCAGTAAGCAGACCTTTGAGTGGAGAGCGTCAGACGGTTGTGCGGACATCTATATGCTTATGGCTTCACTTTGTGCAGCCGCACGTCACGGATTTGAACTTCCAAACGCACTTGACATAGCGGAGAAGACATACGTAGGTCTTGGTGTCAATATCCACGATGCCTCTAACAAGGCTGTGCAGGAGGCTCTGGAGCAGTTGCCTGACTCTTGCGTAGCCGCCGCAAAGGAGTTAGAGAAAGACCGTTTGATTTACACATCAAAGGGAGTCTTCTCAGATGGAATAATTGACTATCTGATAAAGTATCTCAATAATTTCAATGACGCCAACCTGCGTAAAGAGTTGGGCGATGATACAAAGAAGATAATGAAACTTGTAAATGAGAACCTACACGTAGGATAGTGGAACATAAATTTTACATACTGCTACTGCTATCGTTGCTTGCTTGTACGGCATCGGCACAGGGCTATATGGCTACAAAGACCAGATTGGACTCCTTGAAGGTTGGCAAATTCCACGGAGAGGCGTCTCTCTCAGGTAAGGTGGAGCAGACAGACAACTTCAAGTTTGAACTTGACGCCGCCTTTGAGGGTATGGTTCCTTTCAAGAGGCATAAATTGCGTTTTGCCGCTAATGTGGCGTTTAACTTCATAAATCAGTTAGATAATGGTAACAAGGGTTTTGCCTTTATTTCAGGTGATTTCTATCAATATGAGATAAGGGATAAGGTTACAAAGAAAAAGGTTTATGAGAATGGCGAGAGGTCAAAAAACCTGCTCTATTTCAGTGCTATCGGAGGTGCCCAGTATGACTTTTGCCGTGATTTGACGGCTCGTGTGTTCGGAGGCTTTATGTTGACATTCCAGCCTTTAAGGTATCACGACCATCTGTGCATAGAACCGTCAGTGGGAATCGTGGCTGATTTCCAGTATTGGAATGTGCTTGGGAAACCTGAACTTGCGACATTGAGGAATTATTTTAATGATTCACCACCTATGCTGAGACATTACCTGACATTGGACCCTGCGGGTTACGCCTGGCAGATAGACCCAAGTTTAGGCGTGGGTATAAATTTTATGGGAGAGTGGGACAAGGTAGCGTTTAACATCTATACACTTGTGCTGCAACCTTTCAAGGAACCGTTTGATACTACTCCTGAACTGGAAGATGACCTGAGAGCATATTATCCGGAATTTGCTGGGCTATTCAATACAAAACCTTTGCCACAGGTTTCCGTTGACGCGACGTTAGAGGTTGGAATCTATAAACTGCTGTCACTTGTAGTAGGGTGCGAGTTCCTTTGGGACGGCGGTCAGTTGCCGTCAGCAAGGCACGATGTCACTCACGAGGGACAGACATATACTGTGGGTGCAAGAAATATGAGATATTGCTGTACATTGGGCTTTAAGGTTCATTGGTAAATATGGAACAGGGACAGAAGAAGTTTTCAATAAGGGTTACTGAAGATGCTCCGCTGATGGAGTTCCTTAAGAGTAAACTGAAGGATTACAGCAACACAACGCTTAAATCACTTCTCAAGCACCGTCAGTTGATGCTTAACGGCAGCATCTCCATAACAAAACACGACCATCCTTTGCATAAGGGTGATGTTGTTGATGTTTTGAGCGGTTCGCAACACGGACGTGGCGCTTTGGGACACCCTCAGTTGAGAATTCTTTATGAAGATGATGACATTATAGTGGTGGATAAGAGAGAGGGGTTGCTATCAGTCAAGGGTCCTAACACAACAGAGGAGTCAGCCACACATATTCTTAACCAATATCTGCGTCCGCTTGGGCGTGACCACTATGTTTTTGCCGTGCACAGGTTGGACAGGGAGACATCGGGGGTTATGATGTTCGCCAAAAAGAAGGAGGTTCAACAGGAGTTGCGTGATGACTGGAGGAAATATGTTGTGGAACGTACCTACATTGCCATAGCGGAGGGCGTTTTTGAGCAGACAGAGGGTAAGATAGAGAGTTATCTTACAGAGGATTACAAGAAAGTGATGCACTCATCGCTGACAGATAACGGAGGTCAGTTCTCTGTAACTAACTACAAGGTTCTGGAGAGTAATAAAAGATATTCTCTTGTAAAACTTAATCTGGAGACAGGACGTAAGAACCAGATTCGTGTGCATTTGCAAAGTATAGGGCATTCAGTTGCCGGAGATATAAAATATGGTGGAAAGAGGTGCCGTTGGAACCGTGTCTGCCTTCACGCGGAGACGCTGAAATTCAAGCACCCCGTAACGGACAGGCTTATGGCATTCTCCGTGCCTGTTCCGTTCAAGTTAGGTGAATCGGTGATGTGTTAATTGTTAATTATTAATTATTAATTGGTATGTTTCGTGTAAAAACATTAATGTTTCTGCTTCTGGTTCAGGCGTGTGCCGTAATGGCTCAGGAGCCTGAGTATAGAGCAAAGAACTACCCTGACGGTGGTGGGTTGATGTATGACGGCTATTTCATTGGAGATAAGCCCGTAAGCATTACAAGATATTTTGAAGATGGAAGAATTTCATCGGTACAGCAGTTTGACGCTGACGGAAACTCTACCATTGTAATCTACACAGTTGGTGCGACTCCTTATGCTGAAGGTGCTTACAAAGGCAAGAAGAGGGACGGTGTCTGGAGATTCTTCTCTCCAAAGGACGGTCATCCAGTTATTCTCATCACATATAATAACGGAGTAAAGGACGGACAGTATATGGAATATTTTGATAACGGAGTGGCGCTTGACAGTATGAATTACAGTGCTGATAAAATTGACGGGGAGCGTGTCAAGTGTTTTACCAACGGACAGAAACAGGCTGTCATCAATTATAGGGCTGGAGTTTTAGATGGCGCTTACATCTCATTCTCTGATGACGGAAGCAAGGTTGTGGAGGGTACATTCTCCGTGGGCTTGAGAGACGGCGTATGGAGATTCTATGATAATGATGGCTCTGTCACTGAGTATAAGTTCAAGAATGGTCATTGCAAGAAATATGAGGCATTTTTGAAAAAGGAGAGTGCTGAGGCTGATATAGACCGTCATATTGCAGAACCGTCATTTGAGTCAATACAGTAATGGCTGTGAAGGGGGCAAATAACGCTATCACCCTTCGTCAGTTAGGAGAGACGGTCAGTGGTGTTGTAGGTGGTGCCTTCCCGTACGGGATTTGGGTTACGGCTGAGATTAACAGTCTGCAGGAGAGGGGGCACTGCTATCTGGAACTTATAGAGAAGGATACTGAGAGTGACGCCATTGTGGCGAAGGCGCAGGCGACTATATGGCGTTCAGCCTACATTACAATGCGTATGACCTTTGTGAAACTCACGGGCTCACCGTTGAGAACAGGTATGAAGGTGCTTGTGAAGGTTAAACCCAATTTTCATCCGCAATACGGTTATTCACTGAACATTATTGACATAGACCCGTCATATACGCTTGGTGATGCGGCGGTCAGACGTGCAGTCGTGGTTCAGAAACTGAAGGATGAGGGTGTTTATGACTGTAACCGGGAGTTAGAGTTGCCTATGCTTATAAAGCGGATTGCCGTAGTCTCTGCAAGTGGTGCCGCCGGGTATGGTGACTTCATTAATCAACTCAAGGCAAATGGTGGCGGTTACAAGTACAAGACGGAGTTGTTTGAGACGGTAATGCAGGGCGATAGTGCTGAGGATTCAATTATTAAGGCATTTGACGCAATAGCGGAGAGGGCTGGTGAGTTTGATGTGGTGGCAATATTACGAGGCGGAGGCGCGGTCTCTGATTTGAACTGTTTTGACAGGTACGGGGTGGCGTCAGTCGTGGCTCAGTTCCCGCTCCCTATTCTCTCTGGTATAGGCCACGATAGAGATGTTTCTGTGGTAGATGAGGTGGCGTGTGTGCATTTGAAAACCCCGACGGCTGTAGCGGCGTTTATTGTGGAGTGCAGTGTTGAGGCGGAGCAGCGTCTTGCTGATATAACACAATGCCTTAATGATTATGTAAAGCAGTATATTCTTGAGTGTCAGAGCAAAGTTGATTTTTTAGGGAACGGTATAGTTACTGCGGTAAAGGTAGGGCTTGAGCGTCAGATGGGAATGCTGAACCTGTTTGGCAGTGACTTGAGGGCAAGTGTCAGGGCATATTTTGACAATAAGAGACACGCATTGGAGATTGCCGGTCAGACCATAGAACTAACATCTCCTGAGAATGTGCTTAAAAAGGGCTATTCAATGGCAATGAGCGGTGGAAAGGTCATAACAAAGGCATCGGGGTTGAAAGCGGGTGACACACTTACAACACTTTTCTCTGATGGTACAGTTAACTCCATCGTAAACTAATAAAGACCAGTTCTTAATTGCTAATTACTAATTACTAATTGAAATGAACTACGAGGAAGCGATAAAGAAACTTGAGACCATATTGGCTCAACTTAAGAGCGGAGAGATGCCGCTATCTGAACTTACAGCCAGAATAAAAGAGGCTAAGGAGTTGGTTGAATTTTGTAAGAAAACTCTTACTGAGACAGTTGATGAGGTGGAGTCAATGCTTAATAAGTAAATTTGTATGGAAAAGAAAAAGAATAGGAAGATAAAATGGTGGGTCACACTTGGCGTGCTGGTCATTGTGTCAGGGTTGCTGTTCGCCAGTGTTGAGTATGCCAATGATTTGCTCACAGAGATGGTTAACAAACAACTGACCGAGCAGGTTAAGGCTATGGATAATGTAAGTGTCAGTTATGAGAGCATAAAGGTGGATTTGTGGCACGGTTCGGCATACGTAAGCAATCTGCGTTACTGCTCTAACCCCGATAATATTCTGGTTGACTCAGTGCCTGGTTTTATCGTGGAGTCAAAGATGACTCAATTCCAATTCCTCAGTTATCTGTCATACGTCAGGAATAAGGAGGTTAAGATAGGCAAGGTGGTAGCCAATGACGTATCAGCAATTGCGAACTACGCCTCGCATAAAGACACAATTCCTGTTGCCGGTGGTGATACTGTTAACGCTAAGACTAAGATGGAGATATCAAAGTCTGTTCTAAAGTATCTGGTTTCAATAAATGTAAGGAATGTAGCCATAAATAACGGCTCACTGCGTTTCAAGGATATAAACTCCCCGTTGGAGGCTGATTGTGACAGTCTCTATCTGAATGTTAAGAATATAGGATATGACTTCAGCAGAGACAGCATCTTCTATAATGACTCAGTCTATTACTGTTCCATAAAGAACATAAAGTTTGTGCAGCCTGACGGCAAATACACTCTCACCGTGGGCGAACTCTATTCAAAGGATACTGAAAATCTTACAATAAAGGGTATAAGACATACTTGCAATGTGCCAAAAGAGAGACTTGCCGTGGTTAACGGAAAGGTGCCGGCAATTTGGAGTGACCTTAATATAGATGAGGTTCAGACATCAAGGGTGAATATAGTACGCTCAGTAATAAATGAGAATATAAATATTGACTCAGTGACAGTTACGGGTGGCTCGGTGGATTTGTATCAGGATATGACATATCCTTACACCACGGTGCAAAGGCCGTTCCAGGCTATGCTTAAGAAGGTTAATATGCCTTTGGATGTCAAAAAGGTGAAACTGAGACTTGACAAATTCAACTACACCTACACATCGGGGATATTCCCTCCGTCAACAATACGTATGAACAACATTGACGCCTCTGTCATACGCATCAGCAATACTGACCTCAGGGATTTGGTGGTTCTGCTAAAATGCTCTATTAACGGTGGCGGTGGTTATATGGTGATGAATCTGCGTCTGCTTAAGGATGATATATGCTCCTGGCGTGAGCGTATAATACTTGAAAATGCCAACCTAAAGGCGTTCAACGGTTTCTTAGGCAGTATAGCGGGTGCTGAGGTGAGCGGACGTGTACGCAAGATGGAGTGTTACGCCAAAGGAGACTCTGCAAGTGCAGGAGGAACATTCGTTATGGAATATAGCGGTCTTGACGCAAAGATTATAAAGGGGAAATCTCCTATAAAGCAACTAAATGAGAACAGCAAGGCGTTAAACGGACTTGTCAAGATTCTGCTGCCTCCCGCAAATCCGGCAAAACCGGGTGACAAGCCCAAGGCGTATAGAGTCAAAGGCAAGAGAGATTTGTATAAACCTTATATGATATATATGTTAAGTCCTATGTTCAACGGCTTGCAGGAGACCCTGCTCGCTCCGTTCTATCTGCATAAGGAGATAAAAGAAAAAAAGAGATAGATGAAGAAAAGTACAGGAATAAAGATTTTTCTCACCGCCGCTTTAATAATAGTGGTAGCGTTTGCGGTTTCATACGGAGTCTCATATCTGAATAACCAACTCTCAAACAAGGTGAGGCAGAGACTGTTTGAACAGGTGCGTGGTATAAAGGAGGTTACTGTGACATACGACAGCATTGATGTAAGTGTGTTCCGCAGTTCCGTTACCGTGACAGGTCTGCGTTACTGCTCAAACGCAAAAAACAGGTTGGAAGAGGAGGAACAGGGATTCATAGTGGAGTCTGCTGAGACAAAGTTCTATTTCCCTATGCTTCTGTACTATATGATTAGAAAGAATATTCATATAGGAAGCGTTGAGATAAATGATATTTCAACCATTGTCCATTTTAAGAAGAAGAGAGATGAGGATAAATCGCCTGACCAGATGGACATATCAAAGAATCTTTTGAAATTCATTGCCGCTATTAATGTGAATAAGGTGGACGTAAATAACGCCTCTCTTAAATTAAAGAGTCTCAGTACCTCTCTTTACGCTGAGTTTGACAGCCTCTATGTCTCTGTTCAGAATCTTGGATATGATTTGGAGAATGACAGCATTTTTTACAATGACTCAATCTACAGTCTCAGTTTAAAACATATAAAGTTCATACAGCCCGATGCCAGATATATTCTCAAAGTTGATGAGGTTAGTTCAAAGAATACTGAGAATATAACCATAAAGGGTATCAGACACACTTGTACTCTGAACAAGGCGACACTTACTGATGTGCTGGGCAAGAAACCTGCCACTTGGACAGACCTGCATATAAAAGAGGTGAAAACTTCCCGTGTAAACATAGTGCGTTCAATAGTCAGTGAGAGCATAAAACTTGATTCAATTACCGTCAGGGGCGGGTACGCTGACATATATCAGGATTTGACTTATCCTCACACAACGGTTCAGAGACCAATTCAGTCACTGCTCGCAAAGGTTACACTACCGTTAGACCTTAAGTTGGTAACGGTGAGTCTTGACCGCTTTCACTACACATTCACCGCAGGCATATTCCCGCCTTCAACGCTGAATATGAATAGTATGAATGTTAAAATAAAGAATCTTGGCAATATTGACACCCGTGATGTGGTTATTGATTTGAAGTGTAATGTTGATGGTGGCGGAGGCCGTATGTCAGCCACTATGAATCTTGTTAAAGATAAGGAGAGTACGTGGAATGAGCACATTCTTGTGGAGAACGGGGATTTCAAGGCATACAACGGTTTTCTCGGAAAACTCGCAGGCGCTCAGGTATCAGGAGAGTTGAATAGATTGGAGGTCAAGGCACAGGGCGATACAATGAACGCCACAGGAACATTTGTTATGGAGTATAAGGACCTTGACGCCAAAATAATCAAGGGGACATCTCCTATAAAGCAGTTGAACAAGGCAAGTAAATTGGTCAATGGAGCCATAAAGATAGTTGTGCCACACTCCAATCCTGAAAGAGCGGGTCAGAATCCTAAGACTTACAATGTATCAGGAGAGAGAAACCTCTACAAGCCATACGTTGTATATATGCTGACACCTATGTTCAGAGGTTTTGAGGTTACACTATTGGCTCCGTTCTTCCGCAAGGAAGAGGTTAAAGGTACTTATGAGGAGAGGAAAGCGGAGAGAGAGTCTATGCGTAAGGCAAGAAGAGATGAGAAGGCTGTTAAGCGAGAGGCGAGAAAAGAGGAGCATGCCGCCAAACGTGCCGCAAGAAAAGAGGAACGAGCCGCAAAACGTGAGGCAAGAAGAAGTGGAAAGGATGTAACGGAATGAGTGACGTAAGAGAGATACGTATGGAGGACTATTCCTATGACCTCCCCGATGAGCGGATTGCAAAATATCCCCTGCCAAAACGTGATGAGTCAAAACTTCTTTTATATAAAGGTGGTTCCATTTCAACAAATGTTTTCAAGGAGTTGCCTGAACTCCTGCCTGCTGACACTTTGTTAGTGTTTAACAATACGAAGGTCATTCAGGCAAGACTTCATTTCAAGAAAGAGAGCGGGGGAGTTGTGGAGGTCTTCTGCCTTGACCCTATAGAACCGTCAGAACACCAACTATCTTTTTCCGCTACAGGCAGATGCGTGTGGCGTTGTATGATAGGCAGACTGAAACTTTGGAAAAGCGGGGCTTTGCACAAACAATGTGTCATAGATGGTAAACTTATAACGCTTTCTGCCGTCAAACTTAATAGTGCCGGTATGGTGCATAATGTTGAGTTCTCTTGGAATGGTGACAATGTGAGTTTTGCTGAGATATTGGATTCCTTGGGTGAACTACCTATTCCGCCATATCTTAACCGCAAGAGTGAGGAGAGTGATAAAAGCACATATCAGACAGTTTATTCAAAAATCAAGGGTTCCGTAGCCGCCCCTACGGCAGGGTTGCATTTTACAGAACAGGTGCTTAAAGACCTTGACGCCAAAGGGATAGGCAGAGCGGAACTTACACTGCACGTGGGTGCGGGCACGTTCTATCCCGTAAAAAGTGATGAGATAGGCGGTCACGATATGCACACTGAGGTTATAGCGGTGCCATTAGATACAATTAAAAGAATAAGAGAGTCCATAGGACATGTAATAGCGGTGGGAACCACAAGCGTAAGAACACTGGAGAGCCTCTACTTTATGGGATGCAGGCTGTTGAAGGGGAATAAGGAGATGTTTGTAAGCCAGTGGGAACCATACTCAGAAGAGTATAATGTAAGTGCTGAGGATGCGTTGGACGCCATAATGGCATATCTGCAAAAAAACAATATGGATATGCTGCACGGCTCCACCCAAATTATAATAGTGCCAGGGTATAAGTTGCACATAGTCAAAGGTTTGGTAACAAATTTCCATCAACCTAAAAGCACCCTGCTTCTGCTTATCTCAGCGTTTGTGGGTAGTGAGTGGAGAAAAATATATAAATTTGCGATGGATAACGGGTATAGATTTCTCTCATACGGGGACAGTTCTTTGATAATTAATAATTAACAATTAATAATTAACATAATATGAAGAACAGAGTGTTTGTGTTAGTGGCGTTGTTGTTTGTGGCTGCGGCATCTTATGCCGGAGAGGTAAAGGTTAATGGTGTCATTACTGGAAAAAATTTTTTCCAAAACGTGAGTCTGTACTATATAAATAATGATTTTGTTACCACCGCCCCGGTCTCACCTGACGGAAAATTCAATCTTACGGCGGATATTTCCGCTACAGAATCATTCTATCTGCTCTTTAAGGGTACCAACGGTTTAAAGAGACAGATTATCGCGGTTCTGTCACCAGGTGACAATATTGACATAGTGTTTGAGAGCACATACGCCGCAAACATTATAAAAGAGGTGAAAGGTTCGGCTGATATGACCCTTATAAAGAGTTATTATGACAAAAACCTGCCTCTGCAAGATGATTTAAAGGCTATTCAGAATGAGTATGACAAGGCGGAGGCTATAGACCGTCCCGCTGTCCAGCAAAAGTTTTACACTCGCTATCAGGTCTATTCACAGGAACTTGAGAAGATGTTGATTGCAAATAAGACATTGCCGGCATCAATCCTTATTGAGTTTGCTGAGTTCAATAATGATTTCAGCGCTCACAAAGCCACTTTCAGAACTCTCTATACCGCCTTGCAGCCAAAATACGGAAATACGCTTGTTATGAGAGAGATTGGAGAGAAGATTGTCAATCCAATTGAGGTTGGTAATCCCGCTCCTGAGATAGAGAGTGTCACCCCCGATGGTAAGACAATAAAACTCTCAAGTCTCAAGGGAAAGTATGTGTTAGTGGATTTCTGGGCATCGTGGTGCCGTCCTTGCAGGGGAGAAAATCCAAATGTGGTTGCCGCCTATAATAAGTATAAAGGTAAGAAGTTTGATGTGTTCAGCGTATCTCTTGATTCAGATGCAGGTGCGTGGAAAAACGCCATTGAGGCTGACGGGCTTGCTTGGAAGAACCACGTTTGCACGTTCAAGCGCTGGAATTGTCCTATTGCAAAGGCTTGGAGGGTTAATTCAATTCCTTTCTCAGTTCTGATTGGTCCGGACGGAAAGATAGTAGCCATATCACTGAGGGGTGAGGCATTACAAACAAAATTGGCGGATTTGATTAAGTAAAAAAACAGATAATCTATTTTAATATGAAAAGTACACTAAAATTTTTGGTGATGTTGGCAATGGTGCCAATGTTTGCATCGTGTGGCTCAAACGGAGAGGAGACAGAGGCTCCCGCCCAGCCAAGAAGGGTTATGACGGTATATTCAGATTCCTGTACTGTTGATTACAGGTTACCAGCCCAGTTAAGAGGACGTCAGGATGTAGAGATGCGTCCGCAGGTTACTGCTACTCTTGAGGAGTTATTAGTAGTTGAAGGTCAGTCTGTTAAGAAAGGACAAGTTATGTTTGTGCTGAACCAGACGGAGTTTGCCTCAATTTTGGACAATGCAAAGGCAAAGGTTGAGAGTGCGGAGGCACAGGTTAAGACAATGGAACTTGAGGTTCAGGCTCAAAAGGAGTTGTTGGAGAAGAACATTGTATCAGAGCATCAATATAAGGTTACATATAATGAGTATCTTATGGCAAAAGCCACTCTTTCAGAGGCTAAGGCGGGAGAATTGCACGCTCAGAATGACTTTAATCATACAATAATCAAAGCCCCATACGATGGAGTCGTGGGTAACATCACCTACAGACAGGGTGCGCTTGTGGGTCCTCAGTCAAAATATCTGACCATTGTATCTGATAATAGTGTGATTATCGCATATATTTCAATTAATGAATTAAATTATATGTATTTGGTATCGGCTGTAGGCTCAAAACAAAACCTTATAGACAAGTTGCCTGACTGTAAGCTTGTTTTCAATGACGGTTCAGAATATAACACCAAGGGTAGGATTGTCACAATATCAGGTATTGTTGACAAGGAGACGGGTGCAATCAGTATTCGTGCGGCATTTAAGAATCCTGACGGCATTCTTACATCAGGTGGTAGCGCTACTGTTGTGATTCCTATGAAGTCAAAGGCTATTGTAATTCCAAAAACCGCAACGTTTGATATTCAGGATAAGACTTTTGCTTACAAAGTTGTACAAAATGATTCAGTATATACTGTTGAGAGTGCTGAAATTGCGGTTGTAAGGTTGAATGACAAGGATTATGCCGTTTATGAGGGCTTGGAAGACGGCGATGTAATTGCTGTTGAGGGTGTTAGCAAGATGTACAGCGGTATGAAGATTAAGCCTGTAACAGAAGCAAAAGAGGAGGATTAAGATATGCAACTTAAGTCTTTTATAGAAAAACCTGTACTCAGTTCTGTTATAAGTATCATAATAGTTGTGGCAGGTCTTGTCTCATTAGTGTCGTTACCTATTGAGCAGTATCCTAGTATAGCCCCACCAACTGTCTCAGTATCAACGAATTACTATGGCGCTTCCGCTCAAACAATTCAAAATGCGGTGCTTGCGCCTCTTGAAGATGCCATAAATGGTGTGGATAACATGACATATATGGTATCAACGTCGGATAATTCAGGTGGCGCGGAAATAACCATATATTTTGAGCAGGGTACAAACCCTGATATGAATGCGGTAAATGTGCAGAACCGTGTCTCTAAGGCTACATCACTGCTTCCTGCCGAGGTTAAGACCTACGGTGTTACAACTGAGAAGCAGATGAACTCAATTCTACAGATTTTCGCCATTTACTCACCCGATGACAGATATGACAGTAAGTTCTTGTGTAACTACTTGAATATAAATGTCAAACCAAAAATAATGCGTATTCACGGTGTTGGTAAGTTCTCAATGTTCGGAGCGGAGTATTCAATGAGAGTCTGGCTTAAACCTGAGGTGCTTCTGGGCTATAATCTTACCCCAAGTGACGTGTTGAACGCTCTTGCAGAGCAAAACATTGAATCAGCCACCGGTTCTTTGGGTGAGAACTCATCGGAGCAATACCAATATACTATGGTGTATAGCGGACGTTTGAAGAGCGTGGAGGAGTTTGAGAGAATAATTGTCAGGGTTAACGAAGACGGTGAGGTCCTCTATTTGAAAGATATCGCCGATATTGAGTTAGGTAGTGAGTACTATAAGTTTGACAGTAAGGTTAACGGACACCCCGGAGCCGTATGTCTTTGCTATCAGCTTTCAGGCTCAAACGCCACTGAGGTTAACAATAACATATCCGCTTTGATTGAGAGCATAAAGCCTGACCTGCCTGAAGGTTGTAAGATTGAGGTGCTTCAGAGTAGTAACACTTTCTTGTATGCGTCAATGCACGAGGTTATTAAGACTTTGATTGAGGCTATTCTGCTTGTCATCATTATTGTCTGGCTTTTCCTACACGATTTGCGTTCAACCATTATACCGTTTGTGGGTATTATGGTATCATTGATAGGTACTTTCGCATTTATGCTTGTGGCGGGTTTCTCAATAAACCTTATTACATTGTTCGCTCTTGTGCTTGTAATTGGTACTGTGGTTGATGACTCCATAGTGGTGGTGGAGGCTGTGCACGAGAAATTAGATGCCGGCTACACCTCTTCACTGAAGGCGGCTATAGACGCTATGGGTGAGATTACAACTGCCGTAATAACTTCATCACTTGTCTTTATGGCGGTGTTCATTCCTGTAAGTTTTATGGGGGGAACGTCAGGTACTTTCTTCCGTCAGTTTGGTCTTACAATGGCGGTGGCTGTAGGTATCTCCGCTATTAACGCACTTACGCTTTCTCCTGCGTTGTGTGCGTTGCTTATTAAGCCTAAGGCTGGCAATAAGGATAAGAAGAGCAGACTTGGAGAGTTGAACGCACGTTTTGCAAAATCTTTTGACGGGGCGTTTGTAAAGATGTCAGAGAAATATCAGAACGGAATACGTCCGCTTATCAAGCATCCTTGGATATCATTTGTTATGTTTGCGGGTATGGTGGTTCTTATGCTTTGGGTTATGAAGACCACTCCTACAGGTTTTGTGCCGCAGGAGGATACTTGTCAGCTTATGTGTGACGTAATTCTGCCCCCTGGCACGTCAAATAAGTCAACTGCTGAGTATATGGCTGAAATATACAGAGATATTGCAACCATAGAAGACATAAGGATTACAGGTCAGATTAACGGATTTGGATTTACCGCTGGAAACCTTTCAAATGCCGCTTGCTTCATTATGAATTTGAAGGATTGGGATGAGCGTGAGTTTATGTCAGTAATGAAAGTGGCGCAGCGGATAGGTGAGTTGAACGCCAAGTATAAGGACGTTACAATTATTCCGTTCCTGATGCCTATGATTCCTGGTTACGGCACTTCCTCCGATGCTGAGATAAATCTTCAGAACAAGACGGGTGTTCCAATGAATGAGTTTTTTGCAATATCAGAGCAGTTTATTGAGGAGTTGAACAAGAGACCTGAGGTAGGAACCGCCTACACTCCGTTCTCAATGTCAGACCCACAGTATCTGGTGCAGGTTGATGTGGCTAAATGCCGTAAGGCGGGTCTCTCTTCAAAGGAGGTGCTTGACGCTCTGGCTGTTTACTATGGTAGTGCGTATGTAAATGATATTAACTTGTATGGAAGGGTTTATAAGGTTATGGTTCAGGCAAAGCCTGATGCCCGTAGAACAGAAAACTCTTTGAGTTCAATGTTTGTAAGGACACCGTCAGGGAAGATGGCTCCGCTTAGTTCATTCATAACACTTACGCGTATGTTTGGTGTGGCGTATCTTAACAGATTCAATATGCTTACCTCAATTAAGGTCATAGCGTCACAGGCTGAAGGATATTCATCAGGTGACGTAATCAAGGCTGTTGATGAGACCGCAAAAGAGGTGCTTACAAAAGATTACGCATACGAATACGGCGGTATGACAAGAGAGCAGAGCGGTGGCAGCTCAATGGGAATAATATTCGGTATTTCAGCATTGCTGATATATCTGATTCTTGCCGCTTTGTATGAAAGTTACCTATTGCCGTTCTCAATTATGCTAACAGTTCCCGCAGGTATCGCCTTTGCGTTCCTGTTTACAAAAATATTTGGATTGGACAACAACATTTATCTACAGGTGGGTGTTGTAATGCTTATAGGTTTGCTGTCAAAAACGGGTATTCTTATTACTGAGTTTGCGGTGCAACTTAGAAAGAGCGGGCAAAGTATTGTGGATTCGGCGCTGAATGCGGCAAAACTGCGTCTGCGTCCTATTTTGATGACGGCAGGTACAATGGTTGTAGGTCTGCTTCCGCTTGTAACTTCAAGTGGTGCCGGTGCCATTGGTAATATAAGCCTTGGAACAGGTACCGTGTTTGGTATGTTGTTCGGCTGTATAGGATTGTTGTTCCTGGTTCCTGCATTGTATGTAGTGTTTGAGGGGCTGCAGGAGAAGATTAAACCGTTAGATAGTGAAAAGTGAATAAAGAATAGTGAATAGTTATGAAAAGATATATAATATTAGCATTTAGTGCCATAGTGCTATCAGTGGGTTTGAGTTCCTGCGGCATTTACGGTAAGTTCAAGTCAAAGACCGATGAGTCTGTTGACACATTGAAGATACCTTCTTATACAGATATTTTTACTGATAAGTACTTGTTGGCTCTCATTGATACGGCAATGGCAAGCAACTTGGATTTGAAAATAGCCCACGAGAATGTGGAGCAGGCGAAGGCGGTGCTTTTAGGTGCCAAACTTGCATATCTGCCAAGCATATATGCCGCACCTTCCGTTACTTACGGTACGTCAGTAGGAGGTATGCAGCCGTCTCTTTCATACGGATTCGGGCAGGCATCGTGGGAGTTGGATATTTTTGGCAGGACCACAAATAAGAAGCGTATAGCCAATGCCTCAAAAAAGGAGATGGAGGATTATGAGCAGGCTGCAAGGGTTGAATTAATATCATCAGTGGCAACCACCTACTACACGTTGTTAATGGTTGACGCTCAAATCAAGACAACAGATGAGGCTGTTACAAACAGGGCTGAGGCTGTTGAGACTATGAAGAGTATGAAGATTGCAGGTATGACCGACGAGGCTGCCGTAGCACAATTTGAGGCAAGTTACTATTCAGCAGTGGCACAGTCAAAGGAGTTGAGACTGTCACGCATTAAGGCTGAAAACGCTATGCGTCTGCTTTTATGTAAAGATGAACTTACAATTGACAGAGACGGGCTTTATTCATCGGTAATTAACGGCAACGATATTGATGCCGTTAATCTTCAGGTACTTAGGGTGCGTCCTGATGTAAAGGCTGTTGAACATCAACTTGAGCGTGCCTTCTACTCAATGAATCTTGCTCGTGCAAACTGTTGCCCAAGCATCTCCATTTCAGGAAACATAGGGTGGAACGGAGGTCTTATCTTCAGTGCTGTGGGTTCTCTGTTGCAACCAATCTTTAATTCAGGTAAGAATATAGCGGAGGTGAGAAGTTCAAAGCATGCGTTGCGTGCCGCTGAGTATGCATATAGTAATGTGTTGTTCAAGGCTGGCAAGGAGGTTAATGACGCTCTTGCCGCCAAGAAATCATATCGTAGCCAACAGCCCGATTATGAGAATCAGGTTAATTCTCTTGCCAGAGCCTACGATGCCACATTCACTAAAATGAGTCTTGGTAAAGGAACTTATCTGGAGGTGCTGACCGCACAAAAGGATTTGCTTGTCGCTCAAATGTCAGCCATCGGCAATGCCGCAAGCATTCTTATGGCGGATGTTGATTTGTATCAGGCGCTTGGGGGAGGGAAGTAGTTTAGTGAAAAGTAAGGTAGCATACATATGTTCTAATTGTGGGGCGGAACAACCTAAATGGTTTGGAAGATGCTCTGTTTGCGGGGAGTGGAATACCTGCAAGGAGATTTCTGTGGCTTCATCGGGGGGAAAGGCTGCAAGAGAGACGGGCTTTGCCACTGAAAAGAGCCGTCCTGTACTGGTCAGGGATATTGAGGCTCACGCAGAGGAACGTATTGATATGGGTGTGGGTGAGTTGAACCGTGTGCTTGGCGGAGGATTGGTGAAAGGCTCGCTTGTTTTAATAGGTGGTGAGCCTGGCATAGGTAAGTCCACATTGATGCTGCAAACAGCACTCTCTCTTAAGGGTAAAAAAGTTTTGTATGTCTCAGGTGAGGAGAGTGCCTCTCAACTAAAGATGCGTGCCGACCGTATAAACCCATCATCGGGGGAGTGTTACATTGTAAGTGAGACCAACCTTGAGACTATATTCTCCCACATAAAGGATATTGCTCCTGATATAGTGGTAATTGATTCCATTCAGACCATAAGTACTGAGACAACTGATTCAATACCGGGCAGTCTGACACAGGTGAGGGAGTGTTCGGCACTACTGCTGAAGTTTGCGAAGGAGACTAATATCCCCGTGTTCATAGTAGGTCACATTACAAAGGACGGCACAATAGCAGGCCCTAAGACCCTGGAGCATATAGTTGATACCGTGCTTCAGTTTGAGGGTGACCAACACTACCTATACCGCATACTGCGTTCCGTTAAGAACCGCTTTGGCAGTACAAGTGAACTTGGCATTTTTGAGATGCGCCAGGACGGACTGCGTGAGGTGATGAACCCGTCTGAACTGCTTATTAGTACTGAGCAGACCGATATGAGCGGAGTTGCTATTGCTTCCGCCATTGAGGGTATACGCCCGTTCCTTATTGAGGTTCAAGCACTTACGGGAACTGCCGCATACGGCACACCGCAACGCTCAGCCACAGGTTTTGACCTTAGGAGAATGAATATGCTGCTTGCCGTTCTTGAGAAAAGAGCGGGGTTCAAGGTTGATAAAAAAGATGTCTTCTTGAATATTGCCGGTGGAATAAAGGTGAATGACCCAGCCATTGACCTTGCCGTTATCTCATCAATTCTCTCATCAAGCCTTGATATCTCAATTAGCAGAGATATATGCCTGACAGGTGAGGTGGGGCTATCTGGTGAGATTCGCCCTGTGAACCGTATCTCAAGCCGTATTTCAGAGGCTCAGAAACTTGGTTTCAAGAAAATAATAATCCCTGAGGCGAACTTTAAGGGGTTGGAACTCAAAAAACCTGAGATAGAGATACTCACCGCCTCAAAGGTTGAAACTGCCTTCCGCACACTGTTCGCTTGATTTTTTTAATTATTAATTGTTAATTGTTAATTATTAATTTAACTTTGCACCCTCAAAGTTAAATTAATATGATTATTGCTAAAACAATAACTGAATTACAGAACGCCATAGAGGCAAACGGAGCCTCTCAGGTGGGGCTTGTTCCCACGATGGGCGCTCTGCACGAGGGTCACATATCACTTGTAAGGCGTTGCGTGAGTGAGAATGACATTTGTGTTGTAAGTGTCTTTGTCAATCCTACACAGTTTAATGACAAGGGGGATTTGGAGCGTTATCCACGCACTCCTGAGGCTGACGCCGCGCTTTTGGAACAGAACGGTTGCAACATTGTCTTTATGCCGTCAGTTGAGGAGATGTACCCTGAGCCTGATACCCGTGTGTTTGAACTTGGCGGTGTGGCGGCTGTTATGGAGGGGGCGTTCCGTCCGGGGCACTTCAACGGCGTGGCTCAGATAGTAAGTAAACTTTTCTATGCTGTAAAGCCTACAAGGGCGTACTTTGGTGAGAAGGATTTTCAGCAGATTGCTGTCATAAAGGAGATGAACCGTCAGATAGGCGGAATCGTGGAGATTGTTCCCTGCCCGATAGTGAGGGAGGAGAGCGGTCTTGCAAAGAGCAGCCGTAACACACTGCTTACAGAGGCGCAGAGAGTAAAAGCGGCGAAAATATCTCGTGTTTTAAAAGAAAGTGTTAACTTTGTGGGCGTTAAGAGTGTGAAGGAGACCATTGAATGGGTAGAGGAACAGTTTAAAGACGATTCTGAATTCCGTATGGATTACTATTCAATTGTGGACGGAGACTCTCTCCAAGACATATCAGATTGGGGCGACAGTAACTATATAGTAGGCTGCATAGCCATATATCTTGGTAAGATAAGACTTATTGACAATATTAAATATAAGAAATGACTATAGAGGTACTAAAATCAAAGATTCACAGAGTCAGTGTTACTGACGCCAACTTGAACTACATTGGCAGCATTACCATTGATGAGGATTTGATGGACGCGGCTAACATCATTGAGTATGAGAAGGTTGCTGTGGTCAATAACAATAATGGCGCGAGGTTTGAGACATACGTTATAAAAGGTGAGCGCGGCAGTGGTGTGATTTGTACAAACGGAGCGGCGGCACGTCTTGTACAGCCGGGTGACATTCTTATAATAACGGCATACGCCCAGATGACTCCTGATGAGGCTCGTAACTTTAAGCCGACAGTTATTCATCCTATTAATAATAAATTGCAATAATCTAATAATTAGATATTTATATGATAGAGCGTTCATTGCGGACGCTCTTTTTTTAAATTTTGCCGGCAGATAATTTGCAAAATATTGAATTTTTTTTTATATCTTTGCAAAGGCGATAATCTGTAAACTATGGAAGCAAAGAAGATTTTATACGTAACACAGGAGATGTTCCCGTATCTGCCTACCTCTGAGATGGCGGATATAAGTAGAAGACTGCCACAGGCAATTCAGGAACTCGGCCGTGAGATACGTACTTTTATGCCAAAGTACGGCCTCATAAATGAGCGTCGTAACCAACTCCACGAGGTTATCCGCCTTTCAGGAATGAATATAATAATTGATGACACTGACCATCAGTTGATTATAAAGGTGGCGTCTATCCAGACCGCTCGTATGCAGGTCTATTTCATAGACAATGATGACTATTTCCGCCGCAAGAATATTCTTGTTGACGCCTTTGGCAAGGAGTTTGATGATAATGCGGAACGTGCCATATTCTTTGCCCGCAGTGTGCTGGAGACCGTCAAGAAACTGCGTTGGACCCCTGATATCATACACTGTCACGGGTGGTTTACAGCAGTGCTCCCTATTTTAATTAAGAAGGTTTATAAAGATGACCCGTTCTTCTCAAACGCTAAGGTTATAACCTCCCTGTATGACAAGGAGTTCAAGATATCTATGAACGGGCGTCTTGCCTCAAAGATAATGGTTGACGGCATCACTGAGAGTGATGTTGAAAAAATCAAAGAGGATTGTAACTTCCAGAATCTCTGTAAATTCGCTATTGATTACAGTGACGGTGTAATTCAAGGAAGTCCTAAAATTAATTCAGAGGTGGCCGGGTATGCTAAGAAGTCTAAAAAGCCGCTACTTGAATATGTTGATAAAGATAATTATGTTCAGGCATATAACTCTTTCTACGATAAAATACTTGGCTTGTAGTATTCTGGCAGCCACTCTCCTTCTCTCTTGTGAGGAGAGTAACATAGGAGTCAAGGTTCGTCCCACTGAAGACAATCTAACTGTAATAACTGACACTTTCCGTCTTGATACCAAAACGGTGGAGTCAGGCAGCCTCTATTCTGAGTCAGACAAATTAGTCTTAGGTTCTTATTCTGATAATATATTCGGCTCATTCAAGGTTGATTTTCTCTCTGAGTTCAGGTATGTGAGGGGTTTGACGTTCCCAAGTGGCACAAAGGGAGACTCTCTTTTTGTGGTTATGTATTACAAATCTTTCTTCGGTGATGAGTCGGCTGTTCAGGAGGCTACGGTATATCAACTTGACAAGCAACCTCTTAAATTCTCTGAGAACTATAAATGTGATATAGACGTCAGCAGGTTCTGCTCTATGAACATAGTTCTAGGCAAACAGAGGTATGTGGCGTATGATGAGACGGTGAATGACAGTACAAGGTCATTGCCGGACTATTGTAATAAGGTTAAGGTCTCAATGCCTAAGCAGATGCTTGATGAGATGATTGGCAGGACAGATATCTACAAGTCACAAGATGCGTTTGTTGAATATCTCAAGGGTGTTTATGTGACAAATACATTTGGTCAGCAGACAGTACTTAGGATTGACTCCGTAAACCTTGAGATGAAGTATCACTATAATGACACACTTGTGTCAAAGATTTCAGGCAAAAGAGACTCTGTTGTTACACGATATAAAATGGCGTTGTTCCCTGCAAACAAAGAGACTACAGAGGTTATCCACGTTGCTGAGAGCAAACCTGTTGACATAGAGTCAATACCTGATAGTCTGGAGTATATATCCGCTCCCGGAGGAACCTTTGTTGAGGTTAATGTTCCGTATATGTCCATATATAAGAGGGTTGTTGAGGCTAATGAGACCAAGAATGACGGTATGCTTAACTTTAACTACTACTCTCTTCTTGTTGAGCCTGCCCAGATGGCGGAGACCAGTCTTAGAACACTGTTCCCCACATACTTCATTTTTATCAGAAAGGCCGATGTTGATAAATTCTTTGTGCAAAGCCTCTATCCTGTAGATGGAATAAATACAATATTGGGAGTGTATGATTTTTATTCAAATGCAGGTAGATATACTTTCAGTAATTCAGGAAGTTACCTTGAGGATGTTATGAAACACGCCAGAGGGTTGGGTAGTGACGCTGAAAGGGAAAACTATTTTGCCGGGTTGAATCCATACCTGATTATACCTGTCACAGGTACTAATGATATAGCGGGAACAAACGCCACCGTACGTCATCTCTATGACGCCTACGGCATAAGAGTGCGCAGCGGAAGGAATGAGAAATCCCCGATGCGTATGGTTGTCACTTACACAAATCTTTAAGAGCGTCTGCCGTAGCCTCTCTATAGGCGCGTACCAGTCCGCCCGTGCCTAATAGTGTTCCTCCGAAGTATCTTACTACAACAACCATTGAATTTGTAAGGTTGGCTATTTCAAGTTGACGTAGAATGGGCTTTCCGGCAGTGCCTGACGGTTCTCCGTCATCACAGCCACGATATACCTCGGCGTTCTCACCAATGCGGTAGGCAAAGCAGACGTGACGAGCCTTGTGGTGCTCTTTTTTGTATTTAGCCACAATAGTTTTTGCCTCGTCCACGCTCTCAACGTGGTGTGCGAAGGCAAGGAATTTGCTCCCCTTGTCTTTGAAAATTCCTTCTGTTATTTGGGCTATTGTGTTCACAGTTTGGACAAATGCGGAACTAAGGTACGCATAAATTCTGTGAAAAATCATTTGTCGTTTGAAAAAGTGTGGTTGTTGTGTGCTTTTTGTGGAAAATTTGTTATATTTGTAGCCAAATAATGAAAAGTGAAATACTATGAATAGACAAATACTTCACAATATTAACCTTAAGGCACTTCTTTGTCTGACTGTTTCTTGCTTGTGCGTCTCAACATTGTTTGCCGCTAATCTTGTAAATCAGTCAATGGAGAATATGCAAGTTAATTACTGGGGCTTGAACGGTCAGTTCGGTACCACATTCTCCACAAATGACGTGCAGGGAGAGGATTCTGGCTATGAGAACATTCCAATGTCTCAAGTATATAGGCAGAATATGTCTATAGTACTTCCATCGGGGTATTCAGAGACTACAAATGGTAATTTCAGTCTGACAGGCACACAATATGCAATTGTGGGGAATCCTAAAAATCTTAATTCACAATTGACTGATATTACTGATGTTGATTATATGGGGCAAGACCTCAATAGATTGGTGATGAATAATGTGGCATCGGGCAAAGATATTCTTACATTCAATATCAAGAATTATGATAAGGAGTCAACAGACTCTGTCTCATTAAATATTGTTATTGATGAGGTTTCAAACAGTGGAAGCGGCAGCGCCGGGTACTCACTGTTCATTGGCTCTGATAATATAGGCAGTGTGGAGGTAAGTAGCGGAGTAACAATGAATTATCTTCAGATAGGTATCCCTAAGGAAAAGCTTTCAAATAAATTTACCTTGTCTTTGCGTAGAACAGACACTAATGCGGGAGCCGATGGCCTTGTACTTGCTTTCTCAGAAATTCTTATGACGGGTAAGGCTAAAGTGGTTTCTGGTGTCTCCATAGCCATAACAGATGATGAGGGCTCTTTCCTTGGCTCAAAGGTTACCATACAGGCTTCAGCCGCGGAAGGTATTGAAGATAATGATGTGCTTTGGGAGTCAAAATCTGTTACAGAAGCCTCTTGGACAGAACTTAACTATAAGGGTTTGACATTGGTTGATGCTCCTAAGAAGGCTGGCATAACGCTATATCGTGCAAAATATAACGGTGCTGATAATCCGCAAACAGAAACAGAGTGGGTCTATTCAAATGAGGTTAGTGTCACCCGTATTCAAGCGTGTGACGGCAAACTGAGCAACCAACTGTTCTTTGAAAACTTTGGTACTGTGGCAGATGAGAAAGACCACAAGAGTTGCCAATACGTTCCATCGGGTTATAATTTTATGGCAAAATGTAAGGCTCTGAAAAACGGAGGTGAGTATGCCGTGGTGGCAAATGCCAAGTGGGCTGGCTGTACAAAGGAAGGTGAAGGAGAGGGCGACGCTTGCCGTGAAGATGCAGAAAACTATTGGTTCCGTGATGACTTGCGTTCTGTGGGTGGTGAAGTGAATGGTGGTATGCTTCTGCTTAACTGCAAGGATGGCGGTCCTAATGATATTCTTTATAAGCGTGAGGTAAGTGTGAACTGCCCTAATACTACAGTAACTTTCTCATTCTTTGTGGCACAAGCCTCAAAGAGTGCTCAATCGGCTGTACGTTTCCAAGTACAACTTGTTGCAGGAGATGTAGTTATAGCAAGTGAGGAGTATGATTCAGGTACGCTTACAAAGGATGATGGTTGGAAGGCTGGTTCAATGCAGTTTAATACAGGTAGCAGTACCACTTTTGAAATCCGTGTAGTAAACTATGCCGCCGCAGGAAGTAATGGTAATGACCTGCTTCTTGATAATCTGGCTTTCGCAATTTGTACTACAGAAGTTTCACTTGATAAAGAGGCAAGCAGTCCTGGTGCGGTTGTAGGCAAGCGTGTTGTGGCGGAGTGTGGTACAGAAGTTACACTACAGGCAGATGCTGATGCCGCAGGTATAAATGACCCATATTATTTGTGGGTTGTTAGAGAGAACAGCGGTGAGTTTAAGCCTGATGCCACGCGTTCAGGTGCAAACATTAATTTGGGTAAATTCACTCCTACAGAAGATAAAAAATACTCCACATACGTTATTCTTGCTCAAGATGAGACTACTGCAACCAAGTATTTCAACGGGGAGGATATAGGATGCTCACCTGTCTCAGTAACAGATACAATGGCAGTAGTCTGCTCTATTCCGTCACTTGAATATACGCGTGAGTGTGATAAGATTACACTTGAGGCTTTAATAAATCCAGGTGATGTGGTCACTTGGTTTAAGTCAGAGAACGGCGGCATATCTTGGGATGAGATTGGCAAGCAGACAGCCTCTGCAAAGGATATTTCCCTAAAGAAAATTGTGGATATTACAAAAGATACGCAGTTTAAGATAGAGACAGTGGGAGAGGGGGGTATTAAGACTGATGCCAATACAGAAGTTGTCACTTTCCATAACATTAAATTGACGGTGACAGATAAGGCTACACCTGTCACAACCCCTGAAACCACAACTATAGAGATAAGCAAAGGTGGTTGTGCGTATCTCTATCCTCAATATACAGGATATGATATTACACCTACTACTGTTGATAAGGCTAAAATAGTAGGAAGTGACGGCTCTCAATCTGAGATAAATATAACAGATAATAATAAGGAGATATGCGATATAGAGAAAGCTGTCACCTATTATGCGGAATATGACGGATGTCAGTCAAACAGTGTTGCTGTAAGCATATTGGGAACTGTTGATATAGAACTTGTAAGCAGAGATTGTAATACCGCCGTATTCAAAGCCGTTACTCTTGCGCCTGAAGTTCAGTGGTACTATTTGGATGCCTCAGGTGCTCCTGTGCCGGTTGGAGAACCTCAACCAGCGTCAAACACATTTACATACGTAATAACAGAAGAAGTAAGTGCGATAAAGGCCTCCATAGGTTCAGGGGCGTCAATAGTCTATTCTGATGAGTTGTATGAGCCTCTCTATAATTTGAAAATGGAGGGAAAATACGTTGATGAGACTTACGCTGAGGGTGAGACAATAACTGTGGATTATGATGGTGAGGTTACATTGTCAATCTCACAGAATTCATACATAGGTGATGAGGGTAAGGCTCAGTTCTTTACAGCGGACGGTACTCTTGTTGATGAAAAGGATGTTCAATTTAAACCGCAGTCAGCCAGCCCTGTTGCTGAATACACATTTAATGCACAGAAATCAGGAGAATATTATATTAAGGTTAATGGTTGTCAGACAGGTACAATAAAGGTTGTGGTTAAACCAGAGGTCTCTTTCACATATACAAGTGTTTGTAGCCACTATTCATTCAAAGCGGAAGTTAAGGGAGAGGGTACTATAGAGTGGTTCTTTGATGATTTATCACAAAATCCTCCTGTAAAGATTCCTGGTACAGACGGCAAACTTGAAATAGAGTTTGACGCACCTCAAGATGGTGTTGTAATGGCGACTTACGGAGGTGCGGGTACTCAGGATGAGGTGTTCGGACACTCTATAACACTTGACGCAGACCCTAAGAAAATAGAAAAGGGTGAAGTGGTTACCTTTACGGTAACACCAAATGAGGGTGACTGGCTTACCGATGTAGGTACTGAATTATATAAGGTGAACGGTGGTAAAGTGGGCAATAGAATTTATGAGCCAAACAACACTTGGAGTTATTCTCCGGAGGTTACAGCCTCTTATTACGCAAAGACAGAAGATGGTTGCCAGTCAAATGAAGTTAGTGTTATGGTTGGTTCAGTATCAATGAGTTACACTAATAGTTGTAATACATATACTCTTAAAGCAATAACAGAGGGTGAGGGTACCGTTGTATGGCAGAAAAACGGGGTTGATATTCCAGGTTCAGAGGGTAAGGCTGAGTATGTTATGGATATAACAGAGGATGTTATTGTAAGGGCTAAATTCGGTGAATTCTACTCAGAGGAAAATACGCTCACATATTATTCGCTTGCACTAAAGGCGGACCCAGAGAAGATTGAAACCTGCGGAGCGGACGCTCAGTTGACAGCCACAATGACACCAATGAGTCTGGGTATATACTCATTCTACAAAAAAGGTGAGTCAAGTGCCATCTATGAGGGTCAGGGGAATAGTTGTTCTACAGGTCCTTTGTATTCATCAACGACATTCGTAGTTAGAAACCAGGGTTGTGAGGCGGAGGTGCCTGTCAATGTTGATTTGGTTTGGCCTACGGTATTCACTCCATACACATCAGGTAGCACAAATGGTTTGTTTGAGGTGTGCGTCAAGAGTATGAAGATATTTGACCGTAACGGTAATATGATTGCCGACATTCAAGGCAACACTTGGGACGGTTATTGTAACACAGGTTCGTCATCAGGCAATATGGCAATGCCAGGAGTCTATTTCTATGTGGCTACACTTAATGATGATACCATTAAGAAGGGAACTGTAGAGATTTTCAAGTCAAAAGATAACAAATAATAATAACCATAAAATCTTTAATTAAATGAAAAGAATTCTTTTACCAATGGCTCTTTTGATAGCCTCTTCTACTGCTTTCAGTGCAATAGATAAGAAGTTTAACGAAGAGAGTTATGAATTTAAATCTTTGGAGGTTAACACCTCAGAGAAAGAGCACAGTATGTCTTTGCTTGATGGCAATAAAATGATTTTCCTGAAAGACAAAACCGTTTATGCAGGTGAGATTGACACTGCGGCTACAGGTATTAACAATGTTGCTGAGTCAAAGGCTCTTACAGACCTTGGTGTTCACGGTACTGTAGCCTACGATGCCGCAAAAAACAAAATCTACTTCACCCTTAAGGAATCTGAGGCGTGTGAGTGGCTCTATGAGTCAACATTTGACGGAGAGAAGTGGAGCAAGCCAAAACGTCTTGTTATTGAGGGCCTTGAGAAGGAGCGCGGACGCAGTTATTTCCTTGCCAATGCAGGTTGGAACTATGCTAAGAAACCGCAACTTGTTATGCTTAACCCGACTATAGCAAAATCTGGCAACCGTATATATTTCACAAGTGCCGATATTGAAGGTGGCAAGGGTGGAAAGGATATTTGGTGGATTGAGCCGCGTGATGCTGAGAAATGGCAATATCCGGTTAATGCAGGTGAGACAATCAACACAGAGGAGGATGAGGATTTCGCCTTTGTTGAGAATGATGAGATTATTTATGTATCAAGGACAAAGGCTGGTGTAGGAACAGATATTTTCAAAGGTGACGCCAATGGCAACACTTGGGCTGCTGTTGAGATTATGGATAATCCTTACAACGGACAATCAGAGGATTATAATATAATTGTAAAGGATGGTACTCCTTTCATTATATCAAATCGTGGTGGAAGTGATGATATTTGGGCTTGGGTTAAACTACCTGAACCAGAGCCTGAGCCAGAGATTATTATCCCTGAGTTGGAGCCAATTGTAATTACATTCCCTTGGGCGTTCTACCTCTTTGACTTTGACAAGTCTGATTTGACAGAGCGTTTCCTGCGTGAGATTGACGCTATGGTTGAGGCTATGAAGCAACTGCCTGCCGGAACTAAGTTTATTATTGAGGGACACACAGACCAACGTGGTAGTGACGCATATAATGACAAATTGTCTCTTGAGCGTGCTAATACAGTAAGAGACAAACTTATAGAGAAGGGTGTTAACCCGGATATTCTTATAGCTAAGGGTTATGGTAAACGTCGTCCTGTAATTGCGGATCCTCAGAATGAGGAGGAGTTCTATCAGAACCGTCGTGTAGTTGTTGATATATTAAAAGATGATGCTAAATAATGAATGCCATGAAGAAAAGTCTAGTTTTAATTTCACTATTGTTTTTGGGCACTGCGTTATTTGCTCAAAGTGACTTTACTATGACAGAGCAGATGTTCTCCCGTATAAACCAGAACCCTGCCGCCATAGGTAATAATGAGAATATTCAGTTGTTCACTTCAACCCGCCTGCAATGGGCTTCACAGGGATTGGAGACAACTCCTACATCAGCATTGCTGAACGCTCACTACTATAATGACAAACTTAGTTCAGGTTTCGGTCTTAGTTTTGTTTATGATGAGTTAGGTCTTGCAAACCAGACCATTGACGCTAAAATCTGTTACGCTTATAACATAGACTTGACAGATGATATGCTTCTCTCTCTTGGTCTTGCCGCAGGTGTCATCAATAAGCGTTTTGACCCGCAGCGTCACGTTTGGAAAGACCCGTCAGACCCAACCAGACCAACTGAGGTTGAGCAGACCACAAACTTTGACCTTGACTTTGGTTTTGAACTCTCTTGGAAATACCTTATGGGAGGTTTCTCAATGACCCATATGCGTAACATTGGACGTGAGGTATCAACCTGTGTGGCACCTTCACACATTAACCTTTATGTTAGAGGTAATGTGCCACTTCCAAAGCAGTTCAGCCTTATACCTGCGTTCGCTTATATGAATGTTGGAGGTCTTAGCAAGGCTACTGAGGGTCAGACTCTGGAGCAGGACAATATCCTTAACTTCAGTGTTACCGCTATGTATAAGGGTAAATATTGGTTTGGTATAGGTTACAAAGGTGGTTACACAGGTCTTAAGGACTATCCTTTCTCAAGTGATATGCTTGCCTTTATGATTGGTGCTGAGTGGCGTTGGCTGCGTATTGGTTACTGCTATGATATGAGTGTGGGCAAGAATCTGCGTCAGTACTCATCTAACACTCACGAGATTATCCTCTCATTCAATATTCCGACAAAATATCCGGCACAGTGGTAAGAAAAACTATATTGATGGCTTTGGCATTACTGCCTGCAATATCATTTGCAGGCAGTAAATACACACCTCAAATGTATGAGAGAGCCATTGAACCAGACACAGTCGTGGTTGAGAAAACTGTTGTTGTGCGTGATACCATAGTAATACGTGACACTGTGGTTGTAAGAGACACGGTTGCTGTACGAGATACGGTAGTTGTGAATGATACAGCAATGGTGGTGGCTGAGAAGCAAAAACCGGTAATAGTAGAGGTTGTAGCCGCTCCAATACCAGTGAAAAGTGAGTATAAAGATGAGAATGGTAAGGCGTTGAGTCTTCAATACCACATTGTTGTGGGTAGTTTTCAAGAGAAACTGAACGCTCAGAATTTAGTTGACCGGATTATGCAGAAAGGAGAGGGCTCCCCATCAATAGCCATCGCTCCTGACGGCAAGTTCAGAGTCTTCTATTTCTCTTCAAATGATGAGGCGGAGGCTCGCAAGGTTTTATCTCAAATCAAAGAAGAGTATCAGTCAGCGTGGTTGCTTAATTTGAAAAAGTAATGCGTTTTAACTACTTGTTGTTAATATCATTTACGGTTCTGCTACTGACATCGTGCGGTGGCAGAACCCGTTTTTATGATGATGATATTGAGCGTGAGCCCTCTCTTGTAACCATTGAGCGTTTTGACCGTGACATCTTTACGCTTGACAGCGCCTCTCTTGCAGAGAAATACGGGGATTTTATGAATGTCTATGCGTTCGGAGTCCTGCGACTGCACTCAACCGGGGAGTTGCCACTGTTTACCTCAGACAGCGGTATTGTGCAACTTAACACAGATGTACAGCGTATTTATGAATCTCATTCTGATATAGAGAGAAAGGTTGATAACGCTTTCAAATATTTTCATCACTACTTCCCTGACAAGGAGGTGCCTCGTGTGCTGTTCCATATATCGGGTTTCAATCAGTCAATAGTCGCCGCTGACGGCTTTCTCTCAGCCAGCATTGACCAATACTTAGGTTCTGATTATGAGCCGTATAACTCTATTGCCTACGGCTATGAGATTCCTTTTATGACACGTGAGCAACTGCCTGTGGATATGATGAACGGCTGGCTCACAGCCTCATTTCCTGAGTCTCTCATAGGAGACCGCCTTCTTGACCAGATGCTTTTTCAAGGCAAGATTATATATCTGCTCAAAGTCTTCTACCCCGATGCCACACTTTGGTCTCTTTTGTCATATACAGAGGCTCAGTACAGGTGGTGTGAGAGGTATGAAAAGGAGGTGTGGGGCTACATAATGGAGAATCGGGAACTCTTCTCAACAGATTGGAAGACTGCAACTAAATATCTCTCTCCCGCTCCGTTTACATCGGGGCTCAGTCAGGAGTCACCAGGACGTATAGGCGTATATATAGGTTTCAAAATAGTGGAGTCATATATGAACGCCAACACAGACGCCACGCTTCAGACTCTTATGGATTTCACAGATTCACAGAGATTCCTTCAGGAGGCACGGTACAGACCATAATAAGGGTCAAGGGAGCATAAACGCTCCTTTGACCCTTTCTTGTTGTGATTTTGTGAATTTATAAAAAAATAGTATTTTTGCAAGGTGAAGGTATTTTGTGATGTGTTTAGCAGGCAGTTGAATTATGGAGACAAAACTAAGGAATTACCCGTTAGGGATATACACTTTCAAAGATATAGTTGAAGGCGGTTACTTTTATATGGATAAGACTGGTTATGTGCATAATATAGCCAACAAATACAGGTATGTGTTCCTGAGCCGTCCCCGCCGTTTTGGAAAGTCTCTGCTTGTAGATACATTGCAGTGCTATTTTGAGGGCAGGAAGGGGTTGTTTGCAGGCTTGAAGGCAGATGCTCTTGAGAAGGATTGGGCTAAGTACCCTGTGCTCAGGTTTGATATGAGTTCTATAAAGTCAATGAAAGTTGATGATGTAAGGGCGGACTTGAGCCAGATGCTTGGAAAATATGAACGTTTATACGGTAAGGCAGATGATGAGGTGACACTCGGCAAAAGGCTTGAGGGCATAATAGGCAGAGCGTATGCACAGACAGGTCAAAAGGTTGTGCTTCTCATAGACGAGTATGACTCCGCACTGCTTAAAGTTATGCACAACAAGCCTGTGTTTGAGGAACTGAGGGATATGCTCCGCAACTTCTACGGACCCATAAAAATATGTGACGCAATGTTGCGTTTCGGCTTCATAACGGGTATAACAAAGTTCTCACAACTGAGCATATTCTCTGAGATAAACAATCTGAAGACAATAAGTATGCTGCCTGAGTATGATGGCATCTGCGGTATAACCAAAGATGAACTGATGACGCAGTGCAAGCCAGACATACAGGCATTTGCAGATAAACAGAAAATACGTTATGATGACGCTGTGTCAAAACTCACTGAGAATTATGACGGCTATCACTTCTCTTCAGGTGTTGACGGAGTTATGACAGATGTCTTTAACCCATTCAGCCTTATAAACGCCTTCAATGACGGTTTGCTGGGTCAGTACTGGTATAGTTCAGGCACGCCTACGTTCCTGTTTGAGCAACTGAAGATGTTCAAGACAGGGCTTACAAGCGTTGACGGTCAGAGGGTGAAGGAGGAGAGTTTCAATGTATCACCAGAGGTGGCACGCTCTCCGTTGCCCGTACTATATCAGGCAGGTTACCTTACAATAAAGAAGTATGAGGATGATTTCCAGAAATACACCCTCGGTTTCCCAAACAGAGAGGTTAAGTTCGGATTCCTAAACTCTTTCATTCCCGTGCTGACAAATGAGTCGGAGGTGCGTTGCAATGATTTGCTTGAGGATATGACAATCGCTCTCCGTGCCGATGACATAGACACCGCTCTCACCGCTCTTAAAGCATACATCGCCGGCATTCCTTACTACTATGAGAACAAGACTGAGCCTGCGTTCCAGACTATAATGTACCTTGTGCTGTCACTTATGGGTCAATACATAAGGGTGGAGGTGAACAATGCCGTAGGACGTACAGACGCTGTTCTTGAGACAGCAAACACAATCTATATAATAGAGTACAAGGTTGATAAGTCTGTGGAAGAGGCGTTAAAACAGATAGATGACCAGCACTACGCAGACCCATACCTTGCAGACCCACGCCGCAAACTCAAGGTGGGCATAAACTTCACCACGGAATCCCGCACCATAGAGAGTTGGAAAGCGGTGGAAGTCAAGTAACCTACCGTCATCTTACTACGTTCGATATGACGAAAAAAAGACCGAATCACCAAATCAAATTTCAATTATTATTATTACTTTTGCAGGACTAAAAAATTAACCTAATGATTACAGCAGAACAACTTAAAGCTCTTCAAGAACGTACCGACGCTCTAAGGAGGTATCTTTGACATAGAAGGGAAGTTAGTACAGATAGAGGAAGAGGAACTGCGTACGCAGGCTCCTGATTTTTGGGATAATATAGATGAAGCCCACGCCCAAATGAAGAAGGTGAAAGACCTTAAGAAGTGGGTTGACGGCTATAATGCTGTTAAGGCATCGGTTGATGAACTTGCTCTCTCTTTGGATTTCTTCAAGGAGGGTGTCTCCACTGAGGCTGAGGTGGACGCGGCATACGCTGCGGCGTCAAAATTAACTGAGGATTTGGAAATGAAGAATATGTTGTCTTCTGAAGAGGACAATATGGGTTGTTCATTGAAGATAGTCTCAGGTGCAGGTGGCACTGAGAGCCAGGATTGGGCATCAATGCTTCTTAGAATGTATCAACGTTACTGTGAGAGGGTTGGATATAAGGTTACTATGAGTAACTATCAGGAGGGTGATGAGGCTGGTATTAAGACGGCTTCACTTACTATAGAGGGTGACTTTGCATACGGATACTTGAAGAGTGAGAACGGCGTGCACCGTTTGGTGAGAGTGTCACCATATAACGCACAGGGCAAGCGTATGACTTCATTCGCATCGGTCTTTGTTATTCCTTTGATTGATGAC
The DNA here is from genome assembly GCA_024405875.1 of Paludibacteraceae bacterium. Classification (GTDB taxonomy): domain Bacteria; phylum Bacteroidota; class Bacteroidia; order Bacteroidales; family Paludibacteraceae; genus Enterocola. The sequence continues at coordinate 5,224 of JAKSOA010000001.1, read as the reverse complement.
AGTATAGAGGTTAAGATTGACCCTGCCCTTATGTCGTGGGATACATTCCGCAGTGGCGGCGCCGGTGGTCAGAATGTGAATAAGGTTGAATCTGGTGTGCGTCTGCGTTATCAGTTTAAAGACCCTTATACAGGTGAGGAGGAGGAGATTCTTATTGAGAATACTGAGACTCGTGACCAGCCAAAGAACCGTGAGAACGCTCTGCGTTTGCTTAAGAGCCAACTTTATGAGCGTGAGTTGCAACACCGCAATGCAGAGAAGGCTAAAATAGAGGCGGACAAGAAGAAGATTGAGTGGGGTTCACAAATCCGTTCATACGTATTTGATGACCGCCGCGTTAAAGACCACCGCACCAATTACCAAACCTCTGACGTACAAGGAGTAATGGACGGGGATATAGGAGAGTTTATTAAGGCGTATTTAATGGAGTTCTAATTAGTGGGGAAGCACGCTTCTGCGTGCCGTGCGGAGCACGTGGGGTTAGGGGCAAAGCCCCTATAAAACAAGGAATTGTAACTTTTAACGAGCCTTTAGGCGAAGTTACAAAGTTATGGACGGGGATATAGGGGAGTTTATTAAGGCTTATTTAATGGAGTTCTAATTAGTGGACAGTGGATAGTGGATAGTGGACAATTATTACACTGTCAACTGTCAATTGTCAACTGTCAACTAGGGATTTGGAAAAATTAAAGATATTATGGAACTAAGTGACCAGGAACAATTCAGACGTGAGAGTCTGGGGAAATTAAGGGAGATGGGTGTTAACCCGTACCCAGCGGCAGAGTATGTTGTAAATGCCTATTCTGATGAGGTTAAGGCAAATTTCAGTGATGAGTGTGAACAGCGTCAGGTATCAATGGCGGGAAGGCTTATGAGCCGCCGTATTATGGGCAAGGCGTCGTTCGCTGATTTGAAGGATTCAAAGGGACGCATACAACTCTATATTTCACGTGATGAGATTTGTCCGGGAGAAGACAAGGAACTATATAACACTGTGTTCAAAAAACTTATGGACATAGGTGATTTCATTGGCATCAAGGGTTATGTGTTCCGCACACAGACGGGTGAGATTTCTGTTCACGTTTCTGAACTTACCTTGCTTAGCAAATCATTAAAGCCACTGCCTATTGTCAAGGAGAAGGACGGCGTGAAGTATGATGATTTCTCTGACCCTGAGCAACGTTACCGTCAGCGCTATGTTGACCTCGTGGTTAATGAGGGTGTGAAAGATATTTTTGTAAAGCGTAACAAGGTTTACAAGTCAATGCGTGAGTTCTTTGACTCAAAGGGTTATATGGAGGTTGAGACACCTATTCTGCAATCTATTCCTGGTGGTGCATCGGCAAGGCCGTTTATTACACACCATAATGCTCTTGATATTCCTCTTTATCTGCGTATTGCTGATGAACTCTATTTGAAACGCCTTATCGTGGGTGGTTTTGAGGGTGTTTATGAGTTCTCAAAGAATTTCCGTAATGAGGGTATGGACCGCACTCATAATCCTGAGTTCACCTGTATGGAGATTTATATCTCTTACAAGGATTACAACTGGATGATGGACTTTACAGAGGCTATGCTTGAGAAGATTTGCATCGATGTAAACGGCACCACAGAGGTTAAGGTTGGTGATAACATTGTATCTTTCAAGCGTCCGTTCAAGCGTATTACCATGATTGATTCCATTAAGGAGTTTACGGGTATTGATATTACAGGCATGGATGAAGATGCCCTGCGTGGGGTTTGCAAGCAACTTCATATTGAGGTTGATGACTCTTTTGGAAAGGGCAAACTGATAGATGAGATTTTTGGCGAGAAATGTGAGGGCAACTACATTCAGCCTACATTCATAACGGATTATCCTATTGAGATGTCGCCTCTGTGCAAGCGTCATCGTGGTAACCCTGAACTTACTGAGCGTTTTGAACTTATGGTTAACGGTAAGGAACTTTGTAACGCATATTCAGAACTTAATGACCCGATTGACCAATATGAGCGTTTCCAGGAGCAACTGAAACTCAGCCAGAAGGGCGATGATGAGGCTATGTTCATAGATATGGATTTTGTGCGTGCCCTTGAGTACGGTATGCCGCCAACATCAGGTATGGGTATAGGTATTGACCGCTTGGTTATGCTTATGACAGGTCAGACCACTATTCAGGAAGTTTTGTTGTTCCCGCAAATGAAACCACTTGCAGCCCGTCATTCTGAGATGAATTATGAAGGAGATAACTGAAAAAAGTAAAATATGTATTATGGGTGGTGGTAGTTGGGCAACCGCTATCGCCAAGATGGCTATGTCTGGTGGCAGGCATATAAATTGGTATATGCGTCGCCCTGAGCAGATTCAGCAAATTCAGGAGACTGGATTTAACCCGTCATACCTTAGTTCAGTAAGGTTTGATGTGAAGAGAATCAAGTTCTATTCTGATATAAACAGGGCAATCAGATACTCTGATGTGCTTGTTTTTGCAATGCCGTCTCCTTTCCTCAAGGCTCATCTTGCAAAGGTAAAAGTAAACCTTTCAGAAAAGTATATAATTACAGCCATCAAGGGTATTGTGCCTGATGAGAATATGATAGTGACAGACTATTTCCAAAAGTACTACGATGTAAGTATTTACAATATGGGCGTTATAGCGGGTCCTTGTCACGCAGAGGAGGTTGCTTTGGAGCGTCTCTCATATCTCACCATTGCCAGCCATAACAAGGCTTTGTCAAATTGGTTCGCCAACCGCATATCAAGTCCTTTCCTTAAAACTTACATTGGTACTGATGTAAGGGGTATGGAGTATGCATCGGTTCTTAAGAATGTCTATGCCATTGCATCGGGGATATGTCACGGATTAAAATATGGTGATAACTTTCAGGCTATTCTTGTATCAAACTCAATAAGGGAGATGAGTAGGTTTGTTGATGAGGTGGCTCCTGACAAGGAACGCAACATAGGTGACGCCGCATATCTTGGTGACCTTCTGGTTACAGCCTACTCAAAGTTCAGCCGTAACCGTATGTTTGGTACAATGATAGGCAAGGGATACTCTGTAAAATCATCGCAACTTGAGATGGAGATGATTGCTGAGGGTTATTACGGCACTAAGTGCATACACGAGATTAATGAAAACTATAATGTTGATATGCCTATCTTAGAGGCGTGCTATAATATTCTTTATGAGCGTATTGCTCCAAATATAGAGATTAATGTGCTGACGGAGAAACTTAATTAAATATTAGTGGACAGTGGACAATTATCACTGTCAACTGTCAACTATCAACTGAATAAATTATGGAAGATATTAAACTATCAATCAAAAGTTGCTTGGACTTTGTGTCTGAGGACAAGGTAATGGGCTATGAAGCTCAAGTTAGAAAATGTGCTGAGACACTTGAAAACGGCACGGGTAAGGGTAATGACTTTTTGGGTTGGCTGCATTTGCCGTCATCAATCACCAAGGAGTTTCTTGCTGACGTTAAGGAGACTGCCGCCTATCTGCGTGCAAACTGTGATGTTGTGGTTGTTGCAGGTATCGGTGGAAGTTATTTGGGTGCTAAGGCTGTTATTGACTCTCTGTCAAACAGTTTCTCTTGGCTATATGCTAAGAAACCTGTAATTGTTTTTGCTGGTAATAACATCGGGGAAGACTATTTGGCTGAACTTACAGAGTATCTCTCTGACAAGAAGTTCGGTATTATAAATATCTCTAAATCAGGTACTACTACTGAAACTGCTCTTGCTTTCCGTCTGCTTAAGACTCAACTTGAGAAACAAATGGGCAAGGCTGAGGCTTGCAAGCGTATCGTGGCTATTACAGACAAGGCTAAGGGTGCTCTGCGTACTCTTTCTACAAAGGAGGGCTACAAGACATACGTTATTCCTGATAATGTTGGTGGCCGATTCTCTGTTCTTACTCCTGTTGGTTTGCTTCCTATTGCTGTTGCAGGTCTTGATGTTGACGCTCTTGTTGAGGGTGCTCAGCGTATGGAGAAGGTTTGCGGTCTTGAGACTCCGTTTGCTGAGAATCCTGCCGCTGTTTATGCCGCTACCCGCAATGAATTGTATCGTAATGGTAAAAAGATAGAGATTCTTGCCAACTTCCAACCAAAACTTCACTTTATAGCAGAGTGGTGGAAACAACTTTACGGAGAGAGCGAGGGTAAGGAGAACAAGGGTATTTTCAATGCCTCTGTTGATTTTACAACTGACCTTCATTCTATGGGTCAGTGGATTCAAGAGGGTGAGCGTTCAATTTTTGAGACCGTTATTTCTGTTAAGAAGGCTAATAAGAAACTTGAGGTTCCTATGGATGCTGAGAATCTTGACGGACTTAACTTCCTTGCAGGCAAGCGTGTAGATGATGTTAATAAGATGGCAGAACTTGGTACACGCCTTGCTCACGTTGATGGCGGTGTTCCAAACATTCTTATTGAGATGCCTGAACTTAACGCATACTATATAGGTGAGTTAATCTACTTCTTTGAGATAGCCTGCGGCATAAGCGGTTACCTGCTTGATGTAAATCCATTCAACCAGCCAGGAGTTGAGGCTTACAAGAAGAATATGTTCGCCCTGCTTAACAAACCAGGCTACGAGGCAGAGTCAAAGGCTATACAGGCGAGGTTGAAGTAGAGATAGTGGACAGTTGACAGTGGACAGTTGACAGTGATATAGACTAAAAGCATATAAAATTACATTAAATTAAAAAAAAGCGGTGCAAAAATTTGGTGGTATAAAAATTTTGCTGTAATTTTGTACCGCTTTTGAAAAGGGCGTTTAGCTCAGCTGGTTTAGAGCATCTGCCTTACAAGCAGAGGGTCGGCGGTTCGAATCCGTCAACGCCCACCACTGACAAATTGAAGCATCTGCGTTGCAGATGCTTTTTTTGTGTTTGCACATAGACAAGGGAGCTTGCTCACTTGGATATGGGCGGACACAAAAAAGAGCATAATGGCGTAGCCATATGCTTCAATTTGCATGGGCGTAGACGGTTCACTGAGCGAAGCGAAGTAATCCGTCAACGCCACTCCACCGTTAGGGAGCCCCCGCAGGGTAGTACGGATATTTAATCCGTCAACGCCTGTTGGTTCACAACCTTGTGAACCACAACCTTGTGAACCAGCAAAAACGGGGGCTAACAGACAAAGTTCGTCGCGCTAAGTTGTATTACCTGCGTGATTTGACCGGTAAAAAGGCACGTATTCCTGAGCGTCGCGTTAAGTAAGTTCAAGA